>MPNH01000035.1 GCA_002238925.1 Spirochaetaceae bacterium bin103
ACGACGAGTACCGCGCGCCGCCCGCGGAGCCGGTCCCGGCCTTGACGCCAACGGCGAAGGCACGCGTCGGATACCAGTGGAATCCCGGCGTTACGGTAGAGGCGAACTATGGCAGCGATGGGTGGCGGTCGGCGGATGACGTCGACTTCGCGTTGGAGTCGATGGTCGTGCGCGGGGACCATGCCAGTAACGTGTCGCAGAGTCTGGACCTGTACGGCGGCCTGTTCAGCTTCGACCACGGGTTGCGGCACAGCCTGACCGTGCTGCTGCCGCAACGGCACACCGCCCTGGTCGACGACGACGCCTGGGACGCGCTGGTCGAGCAGAGCCGCCGGCGTTCGCGGGCCAGCCTGAGTCTCACCAACCGGTTCACGTGGCGGCCGGTGCGGCACCTTTCCGCCTGGCAGGCCTCCAGCGTCACGTACGACATCGACCTGCGGCTGCTGAACGTGGTCTACAACTCCGAAAGCCGGGCGTATCGAACCAGGACCGGCGCGTGGAACGCCGCCGGCGTTACCCGCCATCGGCTGCAGACCGCTGCCGTCTGGCAGCTGGGCGACCACGCGCAGCGGCTCACCCTGGCCGGCGATCTGCCGCCCCGCCCGCTCCTGCTCAGTGCGCAACTCGACCTTGACGCCGGTCCGGTGGGCGCCGGCGCGGTGCTGCGGGCGCGCTGCCAAGAAGGCGACCGGACGCTCGGCGAGTGTCCGAAGATGCTCCCCGATCCGCTCGCGGTGAGCGTCAGGGTTACGCCGTTCCCGCCGCTCTCGATCAGCGAACGGATCGCCATTGACCTCATCCGGTCGCAGTTCGAACGGTCGGAGACCACGGTCCGGCTCGGCGGCCTGAGCGCCTCCCTGATTGCATTGCGTCCGGAGCCGGATGACTCGCTTGAGGCGCGCCAACTGCGCCTCGGATACTCCGCGTCGTTCGGCCCGCACTACGAGTGGCGTAACCGTATCAGGGTAGGGTTTGCCCCCGCCACGAACTGGACACTCGATTTTGTCGAGCCGCGCAGCAGCCGCTTCACGCTGACCACCGCGCTTACCGTGGCGGTACACGAGTTCCTCGACCTCTCGTTCCGGACCGCTTCCAGCAACAACCGCACCTACTGCTACGTGGCCGCGTGGGCAGACGACTCCTGCTCGACCCGCAATCCGGTCGAGGATCTGTGGTGGTCGGTGTCGTTCTGGGACGAGAGCAAGCGCCGCCAGTCCAACTTCAAGGTCGACCGCATCAGCCTGAGCGCGGTCCATCACCTGCAGGACTGGGACCTGACGGTGGAGTACGCGGCCCGTCCGGTGGCCCGCGACGGCGGCTTCCGGGAGTTCGCCTCCCAGTTCTCCGTGTTTGTCCGGTGGATCCCGGTGCCCGAGATCCGCGGGCGGGTGAGCGGCGATGACGACGCCATTTTTCTCGGCGAATCCGATGTGGAGTCTTGACAGGTCCGGGGGAGATGCAGCACGCTCACCGATACTGGTATTGGCGTCAAAGTGCACAATGCGACCCCCGGCGCGTGACCGGATCATGACCGTTGGCCCCGGCAGTCCACTGACAAGCGCCGGCGCCCCCGTTCGTTGAGCCATGCCGTCTCCGGCTGCGGTCGCCCTCGATAATGTCAACTTCCTGCGCGAATTATGCGGTCCCAACGACCGTAATCTGCGCGTTTTCGAGCGCCTGCTCGGATCGCCCGTGCGTAGCCGCGGCAACCAACTGTTGCTCGATTGCGAGGACGCGGAGCAGCAGCGCCGCTTCGCGGCGATGCTGGACTGGCTGCGCGAGCAGGCTGCCGCCGGGCGCGTAATCGATCGATTCGCGGTCGCCGCCGCCCTCGACGCGGTTACCACGGCGGCGCCGGCCGCGTCGGCGGAAGCTACGGTGCTCATTCCCGGCGGCGGCAGCCGAATCTACGCGCGCAGCGCCATGCAGGCGCGCTACCTGGCGGCCATCGAGCAGCACGAACTGGTGGTCGCGGTGGGCCCGGCCGGCACCGGCAAGACGTTCCTGGCGGTGGCGGCGGCGCTTCGCGCGGTGATCGGACGCGAGAAGCGGCGGCTGGTGCTTACCCGCCCGGTGGTGGAGGCGGGCGAGAGCCTCGGTTTCCTGCCGGGCGATCTTGCCCAGAAGATCAACCCCTATCTGCGTCCGCTGTACGACGCCATGGATGCGCTGGTCGCCGGCGATACGCTGCGCCGCCTCGAAGAGACCAGGGCAATCGAGATCGCCCCGCTTGCCTACATGAGAGGCCGCACCCTTGCCAACAGCTACGTTATTCTCGATGAAGCGCAGAACACGACCCGCGAGCAGATGAAGATGTTCCTCACCCGGCTCGGCGAGGGTACGCGGGCGGTGATCACCGGCGACATCACCCAGGTCGACCTGCCGCGCCGGCACGATTCGGGTCTGATCCACATCATGTCGGTACTGTCGCCGGTGCGCGAAATCCGCTTCGTGCACCTCGGCCAGGAGGATGTGGTGCGCAGCGAGCTGGTCCGCAAGATCGTGCGGGCGTACGAGGAAGCCGACCAGCCGCGCGGCGGCACGCCGGGCGGGGGCAGGACGCGCCATCGTGACGGCGCCTGATGCGATCGTGGAGGTGCGCTGGGCGGAACCCGGCGCCGTGGCGGGTTGCGCGGGTGCTCGGGCCGCGCTGGCCGATCGGCTCGCGCGGTTCGGACGCCGTGCCCTGCATCACCTGGACCACCGCGTGGAGGTCTCGGTGCTACTCTGTGACAGTGACCTGATGCACACCCTCAACGCACGCTACCGGGGGATCGCGGCGCCCACCGACGTGCTGTCGTTCGCGCAACACCACGACTCCCGAGCCGCCGGTACCGGCGCCGGCGGCTGGCCCGAAGGCCCCGTTCGGGGTACCTTGCCGGCGCAATCGAGTGCCGCGCCGGCGCCGGCCGGCGACGTAGTGATCGCCGCCGACGTTGCCGCCCGCCAGGCCGCCGCCCGCGGCGAGCCGGAGGAACGGGAATTGTGCCGCTTGCTGTTGCATGGCATGTTGCACCTCTTGGGAATGGACCACGCGGACCCGCCGCGCGACCACGAGCCAATGTTGACGTTGCAGGAGCGGACGCTGCTTCGCCTGCTCGGCGACGCGGCGTCAAACCACACCGTAGGATAAGGAGATCGCGATGGGTTTCCTGGAAAAGCTGCTCGGCAGGGCAGATCAGGACGAAGATGACCTAGCCAACCTCGACGGCGCCGCCAAGGAGATGATCCAGGGTGTCGTCGAGCTGTCGCGAAGTACAGTCAAGGAGATCATGGTGCCGCGCCCGGACGTGATTTCGGTTCCGCTCGATGTGCCCGGGGACAAACTCCTGGAATTGGTGGCGCAGAGCGGCCACTCGCGGCTGCCGGTGTATCACCAGAACATGGACAACATCGTGGGCGTGGTGTACGCCAAGGATCTGCTGCTTGCCCAGGTGCCGCCGACCGGCGAGCCGGCCGAGGAAGCGGTGCTCGATCGCATCATGCGGCGGCCCTACTTTGTCCCGGAAATCAAGAAGATCGACCAGCTTCTGCGCGAGTTTCAACTGCGCCGCGTGCACATCGCGGTAGTGGTGGATGAATATGGCGGCACGTCGGGAATCGTGTGCATGGAAGACGTGATCGAGGAGATCGTCGGCGACATTCAGGACGAATTCGACGACGAGGCGGAGGAGATTCTCAAGATTGGCGAGGGCATCTACCTGTGCGATGCGCGCGTCAGCCTCAACGAGTTGAACGAACATGCCGGGTTCGATCTTCCGGCGGACAGCTTCGAGACCCTTGGCGGGTTCGTGTTCGACCTGTTCGGGAAGATCCCGGTGAAGTACGAAAAGGAGCGCTACCGGAATGCGGATTTCGTCATTCAGCAGATGGAGGGCAACCGCATCAGCAGCGTCAAGATCGTGATCCGCCGCGAGGCTCCGCCCGCGGCCGAACAGTAGGAGGAGAGATTGCACGACGTTCGCGGAATGGAGGCGCTCGACCTGGCCGGGCGCAGGGTGCTGGTTCGCGTCGACTTCAACGTGCCGCTCGCCGCGGGCGCGGTTGCCGACGATACCCGCATCCGCGCCGCGCTGCCCACCATTCGCGCCATCCTCGCACAACCCGGCGCGCGCGTGGTGCTGATGAGCCATCTCGGGCGGCCCAAGGGAGCGCGCCGGGCGGAGCTCAGCCTGGCGCCGGTGGCCGCACGCCTGGCGGACCTGCTGGGACGGGAAGTCGAGATGGCCCCGGACTGCGTCGGGCCGGAGGTGGAGCGCCGCGCCGCATCGCTGGCTCCGGGGGCCGTGCTGCTGCTGGAGAATCTCCGCTTTCACGCCGCCGAGGAAGCGGGCGATGCGGCCTTCGCCCGGCAGCTTGCCGGCCTGGCGGACGCATACGTGAACGACGCATTCGGCGCCGCCCACCGCGCGCACGCCTCCACGGCGACCGTGGCGGAGTACCTGCCGTCCGCCGCCGGACTGCTGATGGAACGGGAGGTGGCGGCGCTCGGCGACCTGCTCGCCGCGCCGCGGCGGCCGTTCGTGGCGATCGTGGGCGGCGCCAAGGTGTCGTCCAAGGTGGCGGTATTCGAGCACCTGCTGCCCAAGGTGGACAGCATGCTGATCGGCGGCGCCATGGCCTACACGTTCCTGGCCGCCGGCGGGACGGCGGTAGGGAATTCGCTGGTCGAGCCCGACCTGTACGTAACCGCGGACGCGCTGATGCGTCGCGCCGAGCAACTTGGCGTGCGCTTCCTGCTGCCCTGCGACCACGTCGCCGCCGAAGCGGTGGCGGAGGACGCCGCGCGCACGGTTACCGCCGGTGCGGAAATTGTCGATGGCGGGGTCGGCGTCGACATTGGCCCCCGCACCGTGGCGGCGTTCAAGGCGGCCGTCGCGGCTGGCGGCACCGCGGTGGTGAACGGGCCGGTGGGCGGATTTGCAGGGGGGGCGGTCGGGGCTGCCGGCACCGTGATGTGGAACGGGCCGATGGGCGTATTCGAAGTGGCGCCGTTCGCGGCCGGCACGTTTGCCGTGGCCGAAGCGGTCGCCGCGTGCGGCGGCACCACGGTGGTGGGCGGCGGCGACTCGGTTGCGGCGCTCAACGCCGCCGGGGTGGCCGACCGGATCTCGCACGTGTCAACGGGCGGCGGCGCCTCCCTGGAACTGCTGGAAGGCCGCGAGCTGCCCGGCGTCGCCGCGCTACGGGAGTGAAACGGAAACATGAGCAACGGAACTGATAGTCGCAAAACCTTCATTGCCGGCAACTGGAAGATGCACTACACGCATACCGAAGCGGCCGCGCTCGCCGCGCGTCTTGGCGAACGGCTCGACACCGGCGGCGTCCGGGTAATGGTGGCGCCGCCGTTCACCGCCCTGCAGGCGGTGGCGGACGCACTGCGCGGCTCGGCCATCGTGCTGGGCGCCCAGAACGTGAGCCCGGAGGCATCCGGCGCGCACACCGGCGAGGTGTCGTGCGCGATGCTGGCGGCGCTCGGCGTGCGGGTGGTGATTGTCGGGCACTCGGAACGACGCCACGTGTACGGCGAGGACGACGCGCTCGTCGCGCGCAAGTTGCAGGCTGTCCTGGCCGCCGGCCTGGAAGCGGTGCTGTGCGTCGGCGAGACGCTCGCCGAGCGCGAGGCAGGGGCCGCCGAAGCGGTGGTGGCGCGCCAGTTGCGTGCCGCGCTCGGCACCTGCTCGGCCGCCGACCTGCGCGCGGTCACGGTAGCCTACGAGCCGGTGTGGGCGATCGGTACCGGCCGCACCGCGTCGGTGGCGGACGCCGACGCCATGCACCGCGCAGTGCGCGCCGTGGTCGCCGGCATGACCGGGGCGGCGGCCGCCGCCGGCCTGGTGGTGCAGTACGGCGGCTCGGTCAAGCCGGACAATGCCGCGGAACTGCTGGCCAGTCCGGAGGTGGATGGCCTGCTGGTCGGCGGCGCATCGCTGCAGGCAGACAGTTTCATCCGCATCGTCGCATCGTCGGCATCGTCGCCGCTCGTTGATTCGTGCCCCGGCAATTGAGTATAGTTGGCCCGGATCGAGCCGTCTCCGCGGTTACGGTCCTCCGATTGTCATGGCAATAATCTCGATTCTCATCCTCGTCGTGTTCGTCGTGAGCGCGCTGTTGTTGATGGCCGTGGTGCTCATTCAGGACGACCAGGGCGGCGGCATCGGCGCCATGTTCGGCGGCGGGGCCGGTACTCCGTTCGGGGCGCGAACGGGCAACGTGATGACCCGCCTCACCTCCGTTCTGGCGGTGATTTTTCTGGCCGCGGCGTTCACCCTGGCATGGATGAATCGCACCCCGGATGCCGGCAACGTGATCGGCCGGGCACGCGCGGAACGCATGCAGAGCGTGGAACGCACCGACTGGTGGGTAGAGACGCCGGTCCCCGAGTTGCTCACCGAGGAGGCGCCGGCGGCCGTGGACGCGAGTCCGGCCGCTGACGAGGGCGAGCCCGCCGACGCGAGTTCTTCCGCTGGCGAGGGGCCGGCCGGCCGCGCGGGTTCCTCCGGCGGGCGAGCCGCCGGCCGATGCCGCGAGCGAACCTGCCGACGACGCGGAGCCCGCCGCCAGCGAAGGCGGGTGATTCGTAGGCCGCGATGAAGATCGCTCTGCTGATCGTGGTCGGGGTGGCGGTCCTGGTAGCCGGCAACTTGTTGATGCCGGTGCCGCAGGCAGCCATCGAGGTGGCCGCCGAACCCATCGGTCTCGGCCCGGTTACCAATGCCGTGCTCACCTCGTTCATCCTCAGCGCCGCTATCCTGTTGGTGGCGTTCGTGGTGGGACGCAACCTGAAACAGCGGCCCGGCGGATTGCAAAACGCGGTCGAAGCGCTGGTCGAGGGGCTCGACAACCTGGTAAACCAGACTGCCACGCGCACCTGGGCGCCGCGTTTTTTCCCGATCTGCACCACCATCTTCATCTTTCTGCTGGTATCGAACTGGTTCGGTATACTGAGCCCGGCCCTGGGCAGCATTGGCATCATTCACGCCAGCGACCACGGCTCGCTGGCGGCCGAGGACATCACGTTTCTGCGCGGCAGCGCCGAACAGGTGCTCGCCGACCATGCCGCCCACGGCGGCGATGCCCCCCACGACGCGGACCATGCCAAGTTCCTTATCGTGCCGCTGTTGCGGGCCCCGAGCAGCGACCTCAACCTGACCTTGACCCTGGCGCTGATCACCATGTTCCTGGTTCAGGTGTTCGGTTTCTGGAGCCGCGGCGTCGGTTATATCGGGCAGTTTCTACGCTTCAGGAGTCTGAAGACCAAGGGCGTCCTGATGGGGCTGGTGGATATCTTCGTCGGCTTCATCGAGGGCCTCAGTGAGTTCGCCAAGGTGGTCTCCTTTTCGTTCCGCCTGTTTGGCAACATCTTTGCCGGTGAGGTGATTCTGATCGTGATCACCAGCCTGGTATCGCTGGTACTGGTGGTGGTGTTCTTTGGACTGGAGCTATTTGTCGGACTGATCCAGGCATTCGTGTTCTTCATGCTGTCGCTGGCCTTCTTCCACTTGGCGACGGTGCATCATGACGACCACTGACGGTGGCATACCAATAGCAAAATGACGACATTCGACGCAGCCAAGAGATTGGCACAACACAGATTCGGACAAGGAGTATAAACGCATGGACGCTGAGGCAATGAAACTACTGGCAGCGAGTCTGGCGATCGGCCTGGGGGCGATCGGACCGGGCTTCGGCATCGGCCTGATTGCCAGCGGGGCGCTGCAGGCGCTCGGCCGCAACCCTGATGCGAGCGGGGTGATCGTTCCCAACATGTTCGTGGCGATCGCCTTCGCCGAGGCCCTCGCCATCCTGGCGTTGGTGGTAGCGCTGATCCTGCTGTTCGTGATTTAGGTCGAGAGGCTACCGTGCAAGCTCTCGGCATTTCTCTGTTCGGGTTGATTGCGTACGCGGTCAACTTCGTGATCCTGGTGGTACTGCTTCGCGTGCTGCTGTACAAGCCGGTCAAGCAGATGCTCGACAACCGCAAGCAGCGCATCGCGGAGGGGCTGAATGCCGCCGAACGCGCCGCTGCCGACGCCGCCGAACAGCGCGGCCGGTTCGAACGGGAGCTCGACGAAGCGCGCGGAACGGCACAGGCGGAAGTCGCCAGGCAGGCCCAGCAGGCCGAGCAGGTGCGCCACGAGGTGCTGCAGGCCGCCGAACAGGAGGCCGCCGAGATCAAGGCGCGCGCCCGCGAGGAAATAGACCAGGAGCGCCGGCAGGTGGCGTCAGAGCTGGAACGGCAGGCCGCCGAGTTGGCCATGGCGATTTCCCGCAAGGTGGTGGGCGCGGCGCTCGATCAGGCGGCGCAACGGCGCCTCGTGGACCGGTTCGTGAGCGAATTGGGCAGCGGGGAGGGCCGGTGACCGACGCCCGCAGCTACGCGCTGGCGGCGTTCGCGGCTGCCGTGGAACCGTGGATTGGAACCCTGCGCGCCGTTCATGGCAAGTTGCAGGGCGAACCGGAATTGCTCGCCCGGCTCACCGACAAGGGCGCCTCGTTCGAAGGCCGCCGGCAGCAGTTCCTGGAGCTGCTGCCCGCATCCGCGAGCGAAGACTGCCGCAACTTCCTGTTTACCCTGATGGAACGTGGCGACCTGGGGCAGTTGGCGGCGGTTGTCGACTGGCTGGGCGCGATGGCGAGCGGCGGTCCGCAGGCGCGCATGGCGATCGTGACCACCGCCTACCCGCTCGACGACGCCGAGCGGCGGCGCTTCGTCGCCACCCTGGAACAGACCCACGGAGCCGATGTTGGCGTTTCCTTTGCCGTCGACCCCGCCATTGTCGGTGGCGCGGTGGTACGCATCGGCGACCGGATCGTGGATGGCAGCGTCAGGACAAGGCTGGAGGCGATCGACGGCGCCCTGGCCGGCGGAGGGTAGGCAGGATGACAAGCGATGCAGGGCATCGACAGGCGGCCGGCTGTGTCTGATGGGCGCGAGGCAGTGAGTTTCAAGCTCGACCGGATTACCCGCGAGATCCGCCGGAAGATCGAACGCTTCGAGGCACCGCTGGAGGCCAGCGAGGTCGGCACCGTGCTGTCGGTGGGCGACGGGATTGCCCGCCTCAGCGGGCTGTCGGGGGTGATGGCCACCGAACTGCTGGAGTTCCCGGGCGGCGTGCAGGGCATTGCCCTCAACCTCGAGCCGGACGAGGTGGGAGCCGTAATCGTGGGCGAATACGCCCACATCGAAGAAGGAGCTTTGGTCAAGAGCACCGGGCGCATCGCGTCGATTCCGGTCAGCGATGCGCTGATCGGGCGAGTGGTGGACGCCAACGGCGTGCCGGTGGATGGCCAGGGCCCGATCCAGGCCACCACCACGATGCCGATTGAGCGGGTGGCGCCCGGCGTGGTGGAACGCGTCAACGTGGACACCCCGGTGCAGACCGGCATCAAGGCGATAGACTCGATGACCCCGATCGGCCGCGGCCAGCGGCAGCTCGTGATCGGCGACCGCCAGACCGGCAAGACCGCGCTCGCCGTCGACACCATAATCAACCAGAAGGGTAAGGATCTGATTTGCGTGTACGTGGCGATTGGCCAGCGGCAGGGCCAGGTCGCCCAGGTGGTGGCCACGCTGCGCGAACACGACGCCATGGAGCACACCATCGTGGTGGTGGCCGGAGCGGCCGATTCGGCGCCGCAGCAGTACGTTGCCCCGTACGCCGGCTGCGCCATCGGCGAGTACTTCATGGAGCAGGGCAAGGACGTGCTGCTGGTGTACGACGACCTGAGCAAGCACGCATGGGCCTACCGGCAGATTTCGCTGCTGCTGCGCCGGCCGCCCGGCCGCGAGGCGTATCCCGGCGATGTGTTCTACCTGCATTCGCGGCTGCTGGAACGGGCCGCGCGGCTGTCGCCGGCACGCGGCGGCGGGTCGCTCACTGCTCTGCCGATCATCGAAACCCTGGCCGGCGACGTCAGCGCGTACATCCCGACCAACGTCATCTCGATTACCGACGGACAGATCTACCTGGAGTCGGACCTGTTCTACGCCGGCCAGCGGCCAGCCGTGCACGTGGGCCTGTCCGTGTCGCGGGTCGGCGGCGACGCCCAGACCAAGGCGATGAAGCAGGTGGCCGGGCAACTGCGCCTGGACCTGGCGCAATACTACGCGCTCGCCGCGTTCGCGCAGTTCGGCTCCGACCTGGACCAGACCACGCGCGGCCAACTGGAACGCGGGCAGCGCCTCACCGAGCTGCTCAAGCAGCCGCAGTACCAGCCCCAGGGACTGGCTCACCAGGTAATCGGCGTCTTCGCACTGACCCAAGGCTTTGCAAATGGGGTGCCGGCAAGCGCCATTGCCAGCTACGTGGAAGGCCTGATTGGGCATATCGCCGATACGCAGCCGGCGATTATCCGCGGCATCGATTCCGAGTTGCAACTGACCGACGAAATCGAAACGAGTCTGTCCGCCGCCGTACGGCAATATACGCGGCAGGCCGGGTACGAGGTGAAGGAGGACCAGGCCTAGCGCCTGGCAAGTCCGATGGCAACAATCCGCGAACTGCGCACGCGCATTCGCAGCATCAGCAACTTGTCGCAGGTAACCAGGGCAATGGAGATGGTGGCGGCTTCGCGCATGCGCCGGGCGCAGGAGCAGGTCACCGCGTCGCGTCCGTATGCCGCCAAGGCGTGGGAGGTTCTCACGCAGCTGGTTGCGCAACGGGCGGTGGTGGATGTGCCGACGGGGCTGCTGACCGACCGCGATCCGGTGCGCAGCGTGGTCCTGATCCTGATTTCCGGCGACCGCGGGTTGGCTGGTGGCTACAATGCGTCGATGCTGCGCACCGCCACGCAATTCCTGCAGAGCAAAGAGGGTACCGAGCAACGCATGATCACGGTCGGGCGCAAGGGCCGGGACGCCATGTTGCGCGCGGGCTACACGATCGAGGCGGAGTTCGGCGACCTGCCGGATCGCCCGCGGGAGAGCGACGTGACCCCGATCGCCCGGCTCGCCACCGACGGCTTCCTGAGCGGCGCCAGCGACGCGGTGTATATCGGTTACACCGACTTCGTCAACGTACTGCGCCAGCAGCCCTGGGTGCGGCAACTCCTGCCGCTGCATCCGGACGCGTTGACCGACGCCGCCGGCGACGAACGGCAGCGCCCGATCATGGCCAGCTATCTGCGCGACACGCCGCCGCCGCTGGAGGGCGGTTACAGCTACGAGCGCGCCATGGAGAACCTGCTGGAGCAGGTGGTGCGCCGCTTCGTGGAACTGCAGATCTACCAGGCGGTCGTGGAGTCGCTGGCCAGCGAACACGCGGCGCGCATGGTGGCGATGCGCAACGCCACCGACAACGCCAACGACCTGTTGAAGGATCTCACCATGACCTACAACAAGCTGCGCCAGCAGTCGATTACCGAAGAGATGCTGGACATTGCCGGCGGCGCCGAGGCGCTGAGAGCCGCCGGCTGAGTTCGTGAGAGAGGAATGAATGGCAGAGTCAATGGCAGACGGAAACGGTTCGAATCCCACTGACGGGCGCATCGTTCAGGTAGTCGGGGCGGTGGTGGACGTGGAGTTCCCGGCCGAGCACCTGCCCGCGATCCGCTTCGCACTGGAGATCGTCTCACCGGGCCAGGACGAGTCCGCCGAAAGCTTGGTGCTGGAGGTGCAGCAGCACCTGTCCGGGTCGGTGGTGCGGACCGTGGCCATGGACACCACCGACGGGTTGCGCCGCGGCCAGCGGGTTATCAACACCGGCGCGCCGATCACCGTGCCGGTGGGCGAGGCTACCCTCGGCCGGATCTTCAACGTGCTCGGCCGGCCGGTCGACGAGCGCGGACCGGTGGAGGCGAAGGAGCACTACCCAATTCACCGTCCGGCGCCGGCGTTTACCGACCAAGTAACCCGCACCGAAGTGTTCGAGACCGGCGTCAAGGTGGTCGACCTGATCGCGCCGTTCACCCAGGGCGGCAAGACCGGGGTGTTCGGCGGTGCCGGCGTCGGCAAGACCGTCATTATCCAGGAGTTGATCTCCTCGCTGGCGCGCGAGCACGGCGGCTACTCGGTGTTCGCCGGCGTGGGCGAACGCACCCGCGAGGGCACCCAGCTGTACGGCGAGATGCAGGAAGCGGGCGTTATAGACAAGTTGTGCATGGTGTTCGGGCAAATGAACGAGTCGCCAGGCGTACGCTTGCGGGCGGCGCTGACCGGGCTTACCATGGCGGAGTACTTCCGCGACCAGGGGCGCGACGTGCTGCTGTTCATCGACAACGTATTTCGTTTCGTGATGAGCGGTTCCGAGGTATCGGCATTGCTCGGCAGGATGCCGAGCGCGGTCGGCTACCAACCCACGCTCGGCACCGAGATGGGCGAGCTGCAGGAACGCATCACCTCCACCCGGCGCGGCTCGATTACCAGCATGCAGGCGGTGTACGTGCCGGCGGACGACTACACCGACCCGGCGCCGGTCGCCACGTTCGCGCACCTCGACGCCACGCTGGCCCTGGAGCGGTCGATCGCCGAACTCGGCATCTACCCCGCGGTCGATCCTCTCGCCTCCACCAGCCGTGCCCTTGAGCCGCGTGTGGTGGGGCAGGAGCACTACGACACGGCGCGCGGCGTGCAGGAGGTGCTACAGCGCTACCGCGACCTGCAGGACATCATTGCCATCCTCGGCGTGGATGAACTCTCCGAGGACGACCGCCTGGTGGTGACCCGCGCGCGCAAGATTCAGCAATTCCTTTCACAGCCAATGTTCGTGGCGCAGCAGTTCACCGGCCGCGAAGGCCGTTACGTCCCCATAGCCGATACGGTGTCCAGCTTCCGGCGCGTGCTCGACGGTGAGGTGGACGAGATACCGGAGCCGATGTTCTACATGGCCGGCTCGCTTGACGAGGTGATCGAGCGCGCCGGCGAACAGCGCGCCGACTCCGCGGCCAGCTGACATGAGCGGGACCGGTCACGCCGAGACGCCGGAGACCACCAGCGCTGCGGCCGCCGGGCGCCTGCGCCTGGAGATTCTGACCATCGAACGCCAGTTGTTCGACGAGCAGGTGAGTATGGTAATTGCGCCGGGCTCGGATGGCGTGGTTGGCATTCTGCCGCACCATCAGCCGATGCTGACTGCCCTGGAGCACGGCGAACTGGTTATCCGGGCCGACGGACAGAGCGACCGATACGTGGCGATCGGCGGCGGCGTGATGCAGGTGCTGCCCGATCACGTGGTGGTGCTCGCCGACCGCGCCGAACACGCCGACGAAATCGACCTGGCGCTGGCCGAAGAGGCTCACCGGCGGGCGGTCGAGTTGATGGAGCGCGGCCCCGACGATCTGGAACTCGGGCGTGCCCACGAGGCACTGCGCCACTCTGCCGTGCGCCTGGCTGTTGCGCGCCGCCATCACGGGCGCATGCCGCGCTGATCTGAACGCCGCCGGCCCTGCTCCCGCGCGGCGGCCCCCTTACCAGCCGCCCGCGCTCTGCGACCCGGCGTTCGCGGGCGGCGGCGCCACGTCGGCCAGCAACAGCCGCAGTTGGTTCGCACGTCGGTACAAGACCGCCATCCTGCCGCCCGCGCGTAGCGCGCGCGCTTCCTGCACCGGCTCACCGCCGCGTGCCAGGATCAGCTTCCGATAGGAACCTTCGGCGCCCGGCAGCACCAGGGAGAGGCGATATTCGGGGTCGCCGGACTCGCCCAGGGCGAGTTCCGAGAACAGAACGGTGAGCGTCGGATGCGTGGCATCGGCCTCGCCCTGGTCCGGAAACGCCGCCAGTGCGTGCACCTCGCGGGCCAGCGTAATCTTGCGTTCGGGACCGATGGCGCCGCTGTGGTCAACCGTTACGGCAACGATCTCGTGTGCCCCGCGGGCGGCGCCGTCGCTGGTTTCCTGCGCGGTGCGGTCGTCACGGGCGTATGCCACCACCAGTAGCTCCCTGGAGCTACATGCCACCGACAGGGGCGGAGGCGGCAACTCCGGCGGGCGTCCGGGAAGCTCGACCCGCAACCCGTCATGGCCATCTTCCACAACCAGCAATCCGGCCGCGTCGAACAGGGAGAAGCCGTACCGGCCCGCGCAATGGAAGGGGCTGAGCGCGGGGCCGGGCGCATCGGGAGCCCCGGTCGGCGCGGCATCCGGCGGCAACGAACGGTCGCCGGCATGGATTGGAGCGGAATGCTCGGCCAGCAGAGCGGGCCGCACCTCGTACGCCAGCGCGGGCTGTTCGGCCCGTTCGCCAGGCAGGCCGAACAGCGTGAACCCGGCATGTTCCGAATCGGATCCGGTGCCCGGTAGTACGCCGACCGGCACAAAGGGCTCCGGCAGCAGGTCGACCGTCCACGGGTCGGAGCTGTCCAGCGAGCGGTAGATCCACTTCGTGACGCGCGCGTCCGCGAGTTCCTGGTCGGCATAGAACAGGTGCTCGAGTCCGGCGTGCTGCAGGTAGGCGTGGCGGCCGAAGTAGGGGTTGATACCCGGCACCAGGTCGATGCGGTCGATGGTTACCACCTCGTCCACGGCCGCCTGCGGCGCGGCCAGCGGGCCGCGCGCAAGACGCAGGGTGAGGTCGGCCGCGTCGGCGAACACGGCAATCCATTGGCCGCCGTCCGCGGACTCCTGCAACGAGTAGAACGGCGGCGCGTGTTCGGCGAGCACCACGCTCTCCGGGAGCGCCAGGACCGGTTTGGATTCGGTTCCCGCAGGCGCCTCCGATTTCGCGCAGCTCACAACCGCCGCGGCCGCGACCAACACGACGGCCAAGTACCGGATTCCCATTGACCACGCATTTGGCGGCTCCCTATACTGGCTCAAGTGCCAACAGCTCCTTGCATATGCGTATCGCGGTAGTATTCTTCGAGGGCAAGAATCGCAAACGGCTGCTTGGTCTTGCGCAGGCGCTGGCGAAGGGGATCGAGACCCAGGGCCATCAGGTCGATGTGATCGACGGCGGCCACGACGTCAATAGCAAGCTTACCATCTACGGCTACATTGCCATAGGCGGGGAGGCGATCACCACCTTTACCGGCAAGATTCCGGACGTGGTGTCACGTTACCTGAAGAACGCCGGGATGATCTCCGGCAAGCGCTGTTACGCGTTTGTCGGCAAATCCCCGATCAGCGCCAACCGAGCCTTGCAGCGGATCATGAAGGCGATGGAGGGGGAGGGCATGTTCCTGAAGAACTCAGGCGTGCTCAACTCCGAGGTCGAAGCTCAGGAGGTCGGTCGCCGCCTGCACGTCGCCTAGCCTGGCCTCCCGCCCCGGGCTGCGCCGCGTGCTACTCCTTCCAGGGAAAAATCATTCCGCGCAGCGTTCGCTTGCCGACCCGGTCGCGGTCATCCACCAGCAGGGCGTCCCAGGGGATCTTCTTGCGGTCGGCGTCCGGGTGCTCCTCCAGGTAATCGTACTTGTAGAGGCGCAGTTTCAACGCAACGTTGTGCCACACCAGAACGGCCCCGAGCCCCGGCAGAATGCCGCCCGTGAACAGCGACACCGCCACAATGCCCAACGCTCCGACCGCGAGCACCAGCATCAACCCGGTGTTGTCGAAGAACAGGAGCAGCATCTTGCGGATCATCTTGCGCGGGGTGCGCTCGAGCCGCGACTGGATCGGAAAGAAGAACTGCGCCGCCAGCACCCACCCGACGGTGACCCACAGCAGGATGATCTGGCCCATCATGCCGAGCACCGCCTGGTCCACCTGGGCATACACGCGGAACGCCACCTGCAGGATCACGAAGTAGACGCCATTGACCAATGCAAACAGCAGCGTGGTCTGGTAGGTGTCCTGGATTGCATCCCAGAACGACGCGAAGCCGGGCGACTGGTAGTCTGCAATCGCGCTCGCCACCGCACTCGCTCCGCCGGTATAGACGCAGAAACAAGCCAGCGCAACCACTTGCAGTGCCAGGGTGAGCGCCAGGCCCGGGGCGATTACCGGTGCGTACACGAGCAGCGCGACCGGGGCGTAGAAGCCAATGTTGAGCAGCAGCACCCGGAACAGGTTGTCCCAAGTATCGAAGAACGCTTTCTTGATCAGAAATCCGAGCATGTCAGGCAGTCGTGTGCACCCTTGTACCACGGGACCGGACGGTGGACAACAGGCCCGTGGCGATGCCGCCGGCGCGATGCCCCGGGGCGGCGGCGCGCGGCGGCACAATAGGGTTGACAGCCTGATCGGCGTATCCTAAACTTCGCGACGATAGCTTGGTGGAATGGCCGCCAGGTTATCGGGCGGGCAGTTCAGGGAGGGGCAGTCCCCGTCACGGCCAATGGGGTTGTGCCTTGTCTCCCAACCACTACAAGATCCTCGGTATTTCGCCGCGGGCCAGCGCCGTCGAGATCAAACGCTCTTTTCGTCGCCGTGCCAAGGAACTTCATCCCGACACCGCACTCGCTGGTTCTGACGAGCGCATGCGGTCGCTTATCGACGCCTACGAGGTGCTCAGCGATCCGCAGCGGCGCACCAACTACGATCGCACCCATGCCAGCCTGTTCCGGACCGTCACGTTCGATTACCGCGACTTCCTCAGGCAGCGCCGGCACGACTACGTCAGTCAAACCAAACTCATCTTCTATGATCTGCTGAACTCCCACGACGAGGAGGCGTTGGAGATTTACGAGCAACTCCTCATGGCCCACATCGATCTGCGCAAGTACATGTCCCACGAGGATTTCATGGACTGTTCGTTTCTCCTTGCGGAGGCATTCGAGCGGCGTGGCGACCTGGTGAAGTCGGCGGACCTGTATCGGCGGCTCTTCCTGTACGAACGCGAGCGTCCCTACTTTCGTCATTTCATCGACGAGGTAGTGGAACGGCTGCGCACCCTGATCTGCTTCAGAATGGTGCCGCGCCTTCCGGCGAACGTGGTCATCGACCACATTGAGGATCTGATCGACCTGGAGATTTCGCGCAAGGACTCCGCGTTCTTCCACAAAAAGATTGCCGAGATCTACTCCAGCAGTGGCGACAATGACCGCGCTGCCGAGCACCTGCGCCGGGGCCTGTCCCTGGATACCAAGCTTGCCGGCGTGAAGAAACTCAAGGAAAAGATCGGGTTTCGCGAGTTCGTCACCATGTAGCAGCCTGCCGTCCGTACGCCATCTTGGCCAACCGGTTCGTCCTGCGACCGTGGCGCGTGGTATATTGCGTTCCGGAGGACCATGGTCGGCCGCACAACCCGTCTTGCTCTGATTCTCGTCAGTCTGATTCCGGGCGTCCTGATTCCGGGCGTCGTCGCGTCGCAGGCGATCGATCGCCCCGCAGCCACCGTACGGCTTCAGAAGATTGCCGTCATCGGCGTGCGCGAACTGCGCACCCAGATCGAGTTGCTGGAGTTGCGCACCGGTCAGCCGGTACCGGTCGAGCAGCGTCCGGCCATCCTGGATCTCCTGGTCGGCGAGCAGCTGTTCGACCAGGCCGCGGAGCGCGAACGCGTGACGGTGAGCGATGCCGACGTGGACGCTCGCATCGCTCAGCTTCGTGACCAGGAGGGGCACCGCCTGAACCTGGGACGCGCGCTCACCGACGCCGAGTACCGGTCGCTGGTCAGCGAGACCGGCCTGTCCTGGGACGAGTACCGCGAGCAACTTCGCAAGGCGCTCATTCAACAGCGCTACGTGGCGCGCGTGCGCGGCGACGAATTGCGCAGCGTCGAGTTGCCCAACGAGGCGGATGTCGAGGAGTTCTACGAGGCGAACAAGACCACCGTGTTCGTGCAGCCGGACATGGTTCAGTTCAAGCACATCTTCTTCGATACGCGCAATGTCAACGAGGCGTCCGCGCGCCTGGCGGTGCGCGAGCGTGCGGAGCGGGTGCACCGCGAGTTGATGAACGGCGCCAGCTTCGATCAACTGGTGCGCACCCATTCCGAGGATGCCGAGTCGCACGACTCAGGCGGCCTGTTCGGTACCTACCTGCGGCGCGACGACCAAGCCACCAGCCAGCTGTTGGGGCGGGAGTTCTTCGAGGCGCCGTTCGGCATGGACGAAGGCGAGACCAGCGGGGTGCTGCGCTCCAACGTCGGTTTCCACATCGTGCGCGTGGTCGACAAGTTGACGGCCCGCATCCTCGGCCTCGACGATCCGGTCAATCCGCTTTCGGACAGCACGGTACGCGACCAGATCCGCGTGCTGCTGGCGAACAGCGTGCAGACGCAGGCATACCAGTCCGCGCTGCTGGCCACCCTGGACGATCTGCGCCAGGAGGCCGAGGTGCGCATCTTCGAGGAGAATCTTCAGTGGTAGCGCGGCTCGGCGCGCGGGTGGGCGGTTGCTGATGGGCAAGCGGCGCGAGGCACGCACGATCGCCGTGCAGACCATGTACCGGTTCGAGATATCACGCGCGCCCCTGACCGAGTTGTTCGATTACTCCTGGATCGGCACCGAGCGGCGGCGCGGCATGGCGCCGGCGACGCTCGAGTTTGCCTCGTTGCTGGTCGCCGGGTGCATCGAGAACCTGGCGGCAATCGACCGGGAGATTGCCGGCCATCTGGAGCACTGGGACATTGAGCGCGTGTCCCGGATCGACCTGTCGGTGCTGAGGGTCGGCACCTACTGCCTGCTGCACCAGCGCGACATCCCGGCCGAGGTGACGCTCGACGAGAGCGTGGCGGTGGCCGGGCAGTTCGGCGGCGAGCATTCCTATCGATTCGTCAACGGCGTACTGGACGGCATATACCGGCGCGTCGGCGCCACGCCGGACACCGTTGCCGCGCGACCCGCTGGAGGTTAGATGTTGCCGGTGCCGGGCGCCAGGTGGTAGGGTAGCTGCGGTGATTTGCTTGTACCGGTGGCTCTGTACCACCACGCTTGGGGCGCTGGTCCTGGTTGGTGGGCTGGCCTTGCCGACCGCCGCGCTGGCTCAGGATCAGGGTGAGGACGGCGTCGGGAGCGAGGCTGACGGCGAACCGTTGGTCGCGCCGCGCTATGGATTCGGGGACAGCACGCTGGCCATGCGGCTGGGAATTGCCCTGCCGCTGTTCCTGCTGGCTACCGACGAGGTGGAGACCCCCGACGGCGACAGGAACAACGTGCTGCCCGCCAACCTGTCGGTGGTGGGCTCGGCGGCCGTCAACTGGAACGTCTACCTGAATGAGTCGTTCACGATCGGCGCCGAACTTGGCGGCGGTCTGGCCGTCGACATCAACGACGCGCTCTGGTACATGGTGCCGATCCTGGTCCGCGGCGGCTACGTGATCAGCCTGCCGCAGATGGAGATTCCAATCAGCGCCGGATTGGGGGCCGTGGTGATGCGCTTGGTGGACAACACCCGGGTGGCATTCGCCCTGCAACCGGGAGCGGGATTTCTGTGGCGCGCCACCCCCGACTGGTCGTTTGGCGCCACGCTCGAGTACTGGTTCTCTTGGGAACCGCCGTGGGCGGATGCCAGCGATCCGCACTTTTTCGGCAACTTCGTCAGTGCGTCCGCGACCGCGGTGTATCACTTCTGATGGCGGAACGAAGCATGTGGTCCAGGCGGCTGGGGCTGGGGCGCGCCGGCCGGCACCTGCTGGGCGTGTTGGCGTTGGTGTTGGTCGTGGCCTGCGAGCCCGACGTACTGGGGATCTACCACACGCTGGCCACCGAGAGCGAACGCGACAACCGGAACCTCCACGACAATCTTACCGTGAGCGCAACGGCGGAGGTAGCCGGCTATTTCTACGTGGCCGCGCATGGAATGTGGAGCCGGCCGATCGGGCGGGACAGCTGGCAGGAAGTACGGCGACCGCGGTCGGGTTCCGTGGAGATGCCGGTGCTCGGCATGGCGCAGCGCAACGCCACGCTGTGCGTGGGGACGGACAACGGCGTGTATCATGCCGATGCCGATCCGAAGGCGCCGAGCTGGCAGCGGGCCACCGGCATATCCGGGCAGATCCTGCGCGTGTTCGCGATTCCGGGCCGCGCCGGCGAGATTCTGGCGATTGTCCACAATGACGGATTGTTCGTGAGTCGCGATGGTTGCCAGGAGTTCTCCCGCGTGGAACTGCCGGTGGAAGCAACGGCAAGCGGACGCCCGTATGACGCATTCCACGACGGCAGCAAGTACTGGCTCACGGTCGGCAAACGGGTGTACTTCGGAGGCAATCTCGATGACCCCCTGCAGCGTGAGGCGCGGGCCCCCGAGGACAGCGATTACCGCGGGATATGGTGTCTGGGAACCGACAATTGCTACTTTGCCAACCGCGCCGGCGAGATCTACAGCCTGGACAGCAACAACCTGGAACTTCTTGGCACGATCGAGCCACCGGACGACGACGTCGAGGAGGTACCCCTGACGCTGTTCATCGACATCGAGGACCAGATGCTGATTGGCACGGAAGGCTACGGCTTCTACCAGTTTGGCGTGCGGGACCTGGACCTCTCCGATGTCCGGCGCGGGCCGCGCAGCACCAGCCAACTGTACCGGGCGCACGTCACCATGTTCGCCCGCCACGGCGACCTCGTGTTCGCCGGTACCGCCGGCGGCGGCCTGTCGAGCATCAAGGTTGCCACCGCGGTGAAGGACACCGGAACTTGGGACTGGGAGTGACCTGGCCGGGTGCGTGACTGCGTTGAAAGCGTTGACTGACGCTACGCGGTGAGGACTTCGGTGCGGTCCTTGAGTATGGCGATGGTGTGCTCGAAGTGGGCCGACGCCCGCCCGTCGCCGGTAACCACGGTCCAACCGTCGTCGAGCACCGACGTCTCGGAAGTTCCCAGGTTGAGCATCGGCTCGATCGCCAGCACCATGCCGGGCTTGAGCCGGGGGTTTTCGCCGCCGCCGGGATAGTTCGGCACCTGCGGATCCTCGTGCACGGCAAAGCCGACGCCGTGGCCGCAGTACTGGCGTACGACACCGTAACCGGCTTCGCGGGCGTGTTCGAAGATGGCATTGGAGATGTCGCGGATGCGGTTGCCCGCTACCGCCTGCCCGATACCCAGCCGCAGACACTCCTCGGTTACCTCCAGGAGCCGCCGCACCTCGTCGGGGATCTCGCCCACCGGCACGGTGAGCGCCGCGTCCGCGAAGTAGCCATCGATCTCCACCCCCAGGTCCACGCCGACAATGTCGCCATCTTGCAGCCGCCGCTTGCCCGGAATGCCGTGAATCACCTCGTCGTTAATGGAAACGCAAATGGCGGCGGGGTAGTCCATGTAGCCGAGGAACGCCGGTTGCGCGCCGCGCGAGGCAAGAAACCGCGACGCGATCTCGTTGAGGTCGGCGGTGGTGATGCCGGGGCGGACGCTGCGGCGCAACAGCCCGAGGCTCTCCTTGACCAGGGCCGCGGACTCCCGAATGCGCCCGATGTCCGCGTCGCTCTTGAGCCGTCTCACCGCGGTCCCTCAAGCCGGAGTGGATCGCCGGGAGCATCGGTGAACGCGTCTTCGGCATCGGCGCCGTAGGCGCTGCGAACCGACTCGACCACGTTCTCGGCTTTGTCCTGGGTAATGGTGACGTTTCCGCTGTGCACTACGCCCGGCTCAAGGGTGAGCTTGGGGGTGGTGATGCCGCCAAGCACCTTGCCGGTCTGCGCCACGTACACCTCTTCACTGGCATGGATATTGCCGATGAAGGTGCCGGCCACCACCACCTTGCCAGTGTTGATGTCGGTCTTGGCTTGGCCAGTGGGACCGATGATCACGTCCCCTTCGGTATGGATGTCGCCCTGAAACTTGCCTTCGATTCGTATCGTCCCGGATACGTGGAGCCTGCCGTGGAAGATCGAACCGGCGCCGATGGTGCAGTTCGCGGCCGCTTGCCTCGCTGCCATTGCTTGCTTAACCCGGTGCGGCGGGCGATGCTTGAGTGTTGGCTGTCATCTCCCTTTCCTGTTTTGGGATTCCGTGGCTGCCCGCGCTCGGCGAGTCGCCAGCACCATAGCCGAATCGCCGTTCCGCGTGCAATACAAGGTCGCACGCCCCGCACGCCCGTACGCCGGGTTGCGGGGATGCTTGTGGACGCCGCCGCCGCCGGTCGCTACCTTTGGACGCGAGGGGGCCTGAGGATGTCGGATATCGTACCGCGAGAGAAGGTATCGCAACAGGGTGTTCGCGCAGCTGGTGGTGTCGGCGGGGGGCTTGCCCTGCTGGTGCTCGGGTCGCTGTTGGGTCTGCTGCCCGTGTTGGGCGGCCTGCTGAAGACGTTGCTGATCCTTGGCAGCGTCGGCCTGTTCGGCTTCGGTGGGTTCAACCTGTACCAATTCATCCGGAACCTGCGCCGCCGGATGTAACCCGTTCGCAGCGTTTGTGCGCGGGTCATCGTTGAAAGCTGCCGATAATCAATCCGTGAGAGACCGCCTGCCGCTACCTTGGAGAGTGTTCGGCGTCATCGGATTGTTGATCGTGGTGACCGCCTTTTCGGCGTTGAATCTTGAGAACCGGTCCGACGTGTCGCTGGGGGTTTACACCTTCCGTGGCGTGCCGGTGTTTCTCACCAGCCTGATCGCGCTCATCCTCGGCGCCGTTCTGGTCGTGCCGATGACCCTGCTCAGGGGCGGGCGGCGGCGTACGGCCGCGCCCGACCGCGGTGGCGGCCACGATGAAGTGGCGGAAGCCGAGGAACCAATGCCGGCGGAGGCCGAACCCGTGCTGCCGGACGACACACCGCGGGCTGACGTTCCCGGCGACGAGCCGGTGCCCGAGGAAGCGCCCCGCCGGCGCAGACGGTGGCCGTTTGGCGCTCGGCATCAGGAACAGGACCCGGACGACGCCCTTGCGCGCGACCGCGACACCGGCGGTGGTGGCTAACTCGGAAGCGTCGACCGCCGCGCTGCCCGCAACCCACGGCCGCTGGCGGCTGTCACGGCTGCGGAATCCGCTCGCAACCGGCCTGATCGCAATCGCGCTGGCGGCGGCGGCGCCTCGCGCTCACCCTGCGCAGCCGCCCGCCGCCCTGCCCGCACCCCACGGCCGCTGGCGGCTGTCACGGCTGCGGAATCCGCTCGCAACCGGCCTGATCGCAATCGCGCTGGCGGCGGCGGCGCCTGGCGCTCACCCTGCGCAGCCGCCCGGCGATGCAGCCGCCGAGCTTGCGGCGAACGGCCGATTGGACGCCGCGTTGACGTTGCTGGACGGCTGGCTGGCCGAGCACCCCGGCGATGCGCGTCTGTTCCCGTTGGTGCTGCAGGTAGTTACCGCCGCGCCGGAGCAACGCACGGTGGACGCCGTCCTCGGACGGTATGAACACGCCCTGGGCACCGAAAGCGTCGGCGTGCTGCGCGCGGTGCCGGTTGACTTGGCAGAGTTGCGCGGCGGCGTCGAACAGGCGCTCAACGAACTGCGCCGGTCACGACTTCCCGACGCCGGCCGGCGGCAGGCGCTGCTGCTCCTGGAACTCGGTCAGATCGGCGGCGAGTCGTCCCCCTGGGAAGCACCGATCGCGGTGCACGCCGGGCTGGCGCGCGCCGGTCAGGGGCTCGATAACATCGCTCTGGAGGAGTCGTTGCGCAAGGCGTTTGCGCGGGATGAGCACGCCGATGGCGGCGCCGACGGCGCGGTTGCCGGGTACGGACTGGTAGCACTGCTGAGCGCCACGGGACGTTCCGCGGAGGCGGCGGCCGCGCTGGAGGAGCTGGGACGGCGGTTTCCGCGCAGTCCCGAGTACGCGCTGGCGGCGGCCGAGTTGCGCGCCGGCCCGCTGGCGGGAGGCGCCGCCCTGCCTCCGGTTGTGGTGTTGCCGTCCCCGTCGATGTTGCTCGGCGGTGCCGTGCTGGCATGCCCGGCGCCCTGTCTGATACCGGCGGTGGCAGCGCCGCGGGCGGCCGCACCGGCGCCGGAAGTGCTCACACCGGCTGCGCCGGCACCGGCATCGAGCCCGCGCCAGGCCGACGGCGTGGCGGCGCGCACGCCGCCTGCCGCCACTCCTGCCGGCACACCTCGCGCGGAGGAAACACCGCGCGTGGAGGAGGTGGAGGAGGTAGTGCTGGTTCCGGTGCGGCTGCCGGCCGCGGACGCCGATCCACCGCGGCGTGCCGAGGACGTGCCCGCGGCGCGCAGCACATCGCCGGCAGCGACCGCGGACCCGCACAACCGCCGCGCCGGCAGCGTGACCTCCACCGCCACCCAATCGTCGCCGTCCGCCCGGTCCAGCGGAGGTCTGGCCCGGCAGGGCGGCGGCGCTGCGCCGCAACCGGCGGACCGCGGTGCGGCACGCGTTGAAACCCGGACGGCAAGCCCCCAAACCACCCGCTCGCAGCCGGCCGCCGACCAGCCGCCGCCGACCGAAGCCGCTAGCGGTGCGAAGATTCGCGTGGTGGCGCTACCCGGCCGTACCGCCGCCGCCCCGGCCCGTGCACCGGCCGCGGACTCAGGCACGGTGATTCGGGTCACCGCGCAGCCGGCTACGCGGGCGCAGTTGTCGACCGACCGGGTGTTCGTGCCGGCCGAAACGCGCGCCGAAACCGTCCGGCGGTCGCAGCCGGCCCGGACAACGGCGGTCGCCGCCGCCCGCGCGTCCACCTCCGCGGCGCCGGCGCAGTCGTCGCGCACGTCGGCGGTGCGCGTTGCCTCGTTGCCGGATCCGGCGGCGTTCGTGGTCCAGGTCGGCGCCTACCTTGATCCGGACAACGCGCTGGACATGGAGATGAAGCTGCGCCGTGCGGGATTTGCGGCGGTGGCGCGCTCCTACCGGACCGGCGATGGCTCCATCGTGCATCGCATTGGCGTGGGCGGCAACGTGACCCGCGGCAAGGGTGAACAAATGCTCACTCGGCTCGAGAACGCGGGATTCGCCGCCTACATCAGCCGGCGCGATGTCGTCTCCTATCTGCCCCCGGAGCCGCGGCAGCGGTAGCAGGCCGCGTCAGCCGCGGCCGGTCGGCGCGGGGCCACGCTCGGAGCCCTCGCTGCCGGCGTCCGCGGCATCTATCAGTTCCACCTGTTCGAAATGCAGGGCGGCAGAGCCGACGGCGGTGAGCCCGGTGATCTCGATCGTGGCCGGATGCAGGACGAGTGAGCGCCGCACGCGTTCGGCGCCGCGATACTCGCGGAATTCCAGCGCGTAGGTACGAACGTCGCTGGTGGTGCCGGCCATCGATACGACCTTGAACACGATCACCGGGTGCCCTGCCGAGTAGACCGCAAACCCGCCGGTCAGCCGCCGCTCCTGCTGCTGCCAGGTGAATCTCGGTGCATCGAACAGGATCGTCTGCCCGTCGCTGCCATGATACAGCCCGATCAGCTGCAGTTGCGCCAGACCCGGCTGCGGTGCGCCGGCATCGACCAGCTCCCCGCGAGCGGCCTCGTCGAGCCGCCGGTACGTGCCGTTCTGATCGCTCTCGTCATCGGAGTCACTGCTCCATACCTGGAGGTTCAGTTCGTCGTCCGCGGTCACGTCGGCGATGATCGTCTTCTCGACCGAGGTGACCAGCGTGTTGTGGGTCTGGAGGGCGATCCGTGACGCGGTGCGCAGGTCGGACCCGGTCCAGGAGTATATCTCCTGCACTTCGCCATCGAAGAACGTGATGCTCCGCTGCTCCGGCTCGAAATGAATGATTTCGACCGGCGGCGCCTCCGGCCCGTCGTCATCGTGCGCCGTGTGGCGGTACCACGGTCCGGCCAGGAATTGTTCGAAGGACTCGGCGCCGTTGCCTTCGACCAGTTGTTGCAGCGTGCGCGGCGCCGGCTGCGCCGCCGGCTGCGGGCCGGTGGTGCCCGGCGCCTGCGCGCGCCGCTCGCCGCCGTCAGGCGCCGCCGGCGGCGGCGCCTTGGCCAGACCGTCCGCCACGGGCGCGGCGGATTCCGGGCCGGTTTGCGTACCGGGCCCGCACCCAGCCGCCAGCACCAGGAATGCCGGCAGCAGCAGGAGTGCCGGCAGCGCGCCGGCCGCCGCCGAACAGAGGCGCCGGCGGCGCCGCATTGCGCGGGCGTTCAGCGTGGTAATCGGGACTACCACGGTGCGGCGCCGACGTGGCAGGTGGCGAGACGTGAGCGAACCAGTTCCGCCGCCCGGCGCGCCGCGATCGAGGGTACCAGGCATTCGTCGCGGAGCGTCTGCCACAGGAATGCGTGAATGGTGTCGAGTGCCTCCCGGCGTGGCAGGAACAGGAACGAGAAGTCGGTGCCGCCCGGCGGCGCGATGGTGAATACCGCCGCGGCGAGCACCGGTGCGCTGCTTACCATGATGCGCGAGTGGTTGCGCGCGCTTACCGTGGACAATTCGTCAAAGGTGTGCGGAACCCGGTGCCGGGCGTCGCGGCGCCACGGTTCGGTGGCGCTGTCGGGGTAGCCGACCGGTTCAACCAGGACGTATAACTTGCCGGCGTCGGCGGCGATCGACAGTCCGTCGCCGGACAACCGCACCGTGCGCGCTTCGCGATAGGCGACGATCTCGAAGCGCACGTAAGCGCTGCCGTCCACCATGAACGACGACACGACATAGCCGCCGCGCGGCGGGATTCGGCCGGTCCGATACGC
This sequence comes from Spirochaetaceae bacterium bin103, assembly GCA_002238925.1. Classification (GTDB taxonomy): domain Bacteria; phylum Spirochaetota; class Spirochaetia; order SZUA-6; family Bin103; genus Bin103. The sequence goes on from MPNH01000035.1 coordinate 26,337, forward strand.
GCTGAGCAGGTCGAAAGCCTTGCTGGACACGGGCTGAGGGTACGCATGCGCCAGCGTCACCGCAACCGCACAGCTTTACAAACGCGAGGCCGGGACGCCATATTGCGGCATGGAGAAGCCTGACAGGTTCCGCTCCATTTCGCCCCTCGACCACCGTTACTGGCTGGCCAATCGCGACCTGTTCGAAGCGCTCGCCGATCATCTCGACGAACAGGCAAGTGTGCGCTACGCGGTCCGCGTCGAGCTTGCCCTGCTCATCGAACTGTTGCACCGGCTGCCGGGATGTTCCTGCGACGAACAGCTTGAGCGGGACATCCGTGCGGCCGCCGCGCGGGTGACCGCCGACGCGGTAGCCGCCGAGGAGCGGGTCACCGAACACAACGTGCGCGCCCTGGTCAACGTGCTGCAGCGCGAACTGCCGGCCTCCGTGCGGCATCTGGTGCACGTCGGCGCCACCTCCTTCGACATCACCGACACCGCAACCGCCCTGCGCTACCGCGACGCGTTGCGTAACGTGATCGTACCGCTCCTGATCCGGCTCGAACGAGCGCTCATCGACCTGGCCGAGCGGGAGGCGGATACCGCCCAGGTGGGCCGTACCCACGGGCAGCATGCTTCCCCGGTGACGTTCGGCCTTGCCATGGCGGAATATGTCGCCCGGCTGGGCAAGGCTATCGTGCGCATCTCGGGGCGTGCCGGAGACTTGCGCGGCAAGCTTTCCGGCGCCGTCGGCGCCTACAACGCCACCAGCCTGCTGGTGGACGATGCGCTGGAACTGGAGCGGGCGGTGCTGCGCCGGCTGGACCTGAAGCCGTCGGAGAGCTCGACTCAGATCGTGGAACCGGAGTACCTGCTCGCGGCGCTCCTCGAGGTGGGCACCGCATTTGGCATCATGGCCAATCTGGCAGACGACCTGCGCCAGCTGCAGCGGTCCGAGATCGACGAAGTGCGGGAGCCGTTCGGCAGCCGCCAGGTCGGATCCTCCACCATGCCGCAGAAGCGCAACCCCTGGAATTGCGAGCACGTCAAGAGCCTGTGGAAGACGTTCGCGCCGCGCGTCCTGACCTTCTACCTGGATCAGGTGTCCGAACATCAGCGCGACCTGACCAATTCGGCGTCGGCGCGGTTCGTGCCGGAGTTCGTGGCCGGGTTCGCCGCCGCCGCCAACCGGCTGCTGCGTGTCGTCGAGGGTTTGCAGGTGAACCGCGACCGGATGAGCGAGCGGCTGCGCGACGGCACCTCCGACCTGGTGATGGCGGAGGCGGCGTACGTGTTGCTGGCCGCCTCCGGGAGTGCCGATGCCCACGAGCAGATGCGCCGCCTGACGCTGGAGTGCGAGAAGCGCGGCGTGCGGCTGCTGGATGCCGCGCGCGCCGATCAGGCCACCTGGGAATGCCTCGAACGGGCCGTGCAGGCGCGCTTCGCCACTACCGCGCTCGATTTCTTCTCGCATCCGGAACGCTACGTCGGGCAGGCGGCGGCCAAGACGCGGGCGCTTGCGGCACGCTACCGCGGCCTGATGGACGGATTGGAGAGGGCGCCCGGGAGGGGCGATGCCTGAACCGGCGATCGATACCATCCTGGTGCTCGACTTCGGCGGCCAGACGTGCCAGCTCATTGCCCGCCGCATTCGCGAGTGCGGCGTCTACAGCCGGGTGCTGCCGGGCGACATCCCGTTGGCGGAGGTCGATGCGTTCGACCAGGTGCGCGGTATCGTACTCTCGGGTTCGCCTGCGTCGGTGCATGACGCCGGCGCTCCCGCTCCCGACCCCGACCTGCTGTGCCGCGGGCTTCCGGTGTTGGGCATCTGCTACGGCATGCAGCACATGATGCACCGGGGCGGCGGCGTGGTGTCGGCAACGCACGTCAGCGAATATGGCCGGGCGCGCGTCGAGCGGGTGGGGGAGTCGCCGCTGTTCGCCGGCATCCCGGCAACATTTCGCTCCTGGATGAGCCACGGCGATGCGGTCGAACGGGTCGCGGACGGGTATCGCCGGGTGGCCGGCTCCGAATACGGCGCCGTGGCCGCGGTCGAGTCGGTCGATGCAGCGGCGCCACCGGTGTACGGCATCCAGTTCCATCCCGAGGTATCGCACACCGAATACGGAAGCCGCATTCTCGGCAACTTCGCCACCGCGATCTGCGGCGCCCGCCGGCAGTGGGACCTGACCTCGTTCGAGCAACGCGCGGTGGCAAAGGTGCGCGCCGCCGTGGGCGCCGAGCCGGTCGTGCTGATGATTTCCGGCGGCGTCGACTCCACCGTGGTGGCGGCGTTGCTGCTCAAGGCGCTGCCCGCCGACCAGGTGCACCTGCTGTATGTCGACACCGGGCTGATGCGGCTGCAGGAGACGGAGGAGGTGCACGCCACCTTGCACGGCCTCGGCGCCAGCCACGTGCAGGTGGTCGACGCGGCCGACCGGTTCTACGCCGCGCTCGCCGGCGCAACCGAACCGGAGACCAAGCGGCGCATCATCGGCGACCTGTTCATCGAGGTGCAGCGCGACGCCGTAAGGCAGGAGTGCAGCGATGGATTCCTGGCTCAGGGCACGCTGTACACCGACCTGATCGAGTCGGGCAGGGGTGTGGGCGCCAAGGCGCACGTCATCAAGTCGCACCACAATGTGGCGGCGCCGCTGATCGCGGAGCGGCGCGACGCCGGCCTGCTGCTGGAGCCGCTGGCATCGCTCTACAAGGACGAGGTGCGGCGCTTGGGTGAGGCGCTTGGGGTGCCCGCGAAGGTGATCGCGCGCCACCCGTTTCCCGGCCCCGGCCTGGCCGTGCGCATACTGGGCGAGGTGACCCGCGAGCGGTGCGACCTGCTGCGTGCGGTGGATGCGATCTACCTGCAGGAGCTGCGCAGCCGCGGCCTGTACGACCAAATTACGCAGGCGTTCGCGGTGCTGCTGCCGGTGCGCTCGGTCGGGGTGACCGGGGACAGCCGCCGCTACGGCGAGGTGGTCGCGCTGCGGGCGGTGGTGAGCGACGATTTCATGACCGCGGAAGTGTTCCCGTTCGAGACGGCGGCGTTGCTCGAAATCTCGGCCCGGATCACCAACGAGGTTCCGGCCGTGGGCCGCGTGGTGTATGACGTGTCGAGCAAACCACCCGCCACGGTAGAGTGGGAGTAGCCGTCGCGCGCTCCGATGACGCTGTTCGCTTACCTTGCCACGCCGTTGTTCGTGCTCGCCATTGCCGGCCACGCGCACGCCCGCGGGCGTGGCGGCGGCTGGGATTTGCTGCATACCTACACGGCCGCCGCGTTGCTTGCCATGCCGTGCTACCCGCTGTTCGAGTTTCTGGCAGCCACCTTTCCACCTCGCGTGGAGCCGCGGCTGCAGTTTGCCCGTCTGCTTGCCGTCGACCATGGCGTGCCGCTGATCGCGGCTTCCGCGGCGAGCCTCGCCGTTCACTGGTTCCGCGGCCGAGGAGGTAAGCGGGCCCCGCTGCACGCGGTGAAGCTGGTCGCAGCGCTCGGGGGCTTCTTCAGCGTGTACGCCATTCTCGACCAGTTCGCTCATCACGCCGACCCAAGCCTGTACCGGCTGGTGCTGCTGCCGATGCTGCGGCTGACGGCGGTATCGGGTACCGCCTACCTGCTGGCGCGCGCGGCACGCGGCACGCGGTGGTGGGTAGTTGCCGTGCCGGCCATACCGTGTGCGACCGCGGCCGTTGCCTACGCGGGCACGCTGCAGCAACCCGAACTCGCGGCGGTGGGCGGCGCGGCGCTGTTGGCCATGACCCTGCCGCTGGTATTCGCACACTCGGCGGCGGAGGCCCCCGACGAAACCGCCGCGTAGCCGCCGACCGGCACGGCGCGTGGTGCTGGCGGTTGCCGGCGTCATGCCGATCCTGATCCTGGCGGGCGGTTGCGCCCGCCAGGACACCGAGGACACCTACCTGGTGGCGCTGGAGGCGCCATTCTGGCGCGCGGTCACCGAGGCCTATCCGGAACTGGAAGCCGAACTCCGCGCGTCGGTGCTTGCTGACGGGCGTGCGCTCAGCATTGCGCACCTGGATGCCGAGGAGCCGCTGGATGCGCTGCACGCGCGGCTTGCCCGCAGCCGCCATGCCGGCGTGGTTCTGACTCCGCTGCTGTCCCTGCAGGCCGAGGAGGTGGCCGCCGCGCACCCCGACCTGCGCGTCGTGGTGCTGACCTGGACCGGTGAGGCCGCCGCGGAGGCCGCGACGCCGGCGGGCGGGCCGAACGTCACCTCGGTGTCGTTCCTGCGCAACGACGCGCTGGAGCGCGCCGGACGCCTCCTGGCTGTTTACTTGGCCGACCAGCAGGAGGGCAGAATCGGCATCCTTGCCACCGGTGGATCCGTGGAGCGTGCCCACGTCGCCGCCTTCCGGCGTGGCGTGACGAACGCCGGTGGTGCCGCCCGCGTGACCGAGCGGCGCATCGACCGGTCGGCCGACAGCGCGGCACTGAAACGATCCCTCGCTGCCCTGCAGCGCTCGGAGGTGCAGGTGGTGTACCTGGAAGTGGGATCGTTGACCGGCGCGGCGCTCGAGACGCTGGCGCGCGACGGAACGTTCGCGATGGTCAGAAACTGGGGCTATCGTTCCGGCTTCGAAGAGACCGTGCTGCTGTCGGTGAACGATCCCCCCCTGGAGGCCCTGCGCGCCGGGGTCGACGCGGACCCGGGCAGCAGTGTTGAAGTGGCGTCGGAGGTTGTGTGGGGTACCGGCGCCCCCCCGCCGGACGGCGCGGAAGACCTTTACGACGCCGTTCGCACCATTCCTTGACACGTTGTCGCCAATGAGGCGCCTTTCGTATTAGCCTGCTGGTCGATGCGGGTCAACTTCACGGCCAACACCACGATCGGCGAAGGCTCCCGATTCGAGGGCCATTGCGCGGTACACGGGAATCTGCGCATCGACGGCCGCTTCGTGGGACCGGCGCTGCAGGTCGAGCAGCTTTACGTTGGTTCGAGCGGTCGCGTGAAGACCGACATCGTTGCCAACGTCGTGGTTGTGGAGGGGGTCGTTGTGGGCAACATCAGCGCCGCGAACCGGGTGTTGCTGCTGGCGTCGGCACGCGTTCTGGGCGACCTGCTGGCGCCCGAACTGATCATTCAGGACGGCGCGATCCTGGACGGACACTGCTCGATCGGACAAGCGCACGGCGACGATGCGCGGCGCCTGATTGAAGACCTCTACGAGCGGCGAGCAATGTCGGAGACCGGCGCCCGAGGCTGATTCCGGGCCGCCTCCGGGGTTGACTAATCGCGGCGCCGGACCATACGTTACCAGTGTTCTTGGCTATGGCCCCTTCGTCTATCGGCTAGGACATGAGACTCTCATTCTCAAAAGAGGGGTTCGATTCCCCTAGGGGCTAATTCCCAACATCTGGTCGACCCTGCCAATCTGATCCAAAATTCACCAAATTCGAGGAGCCGCACAATGGATCTCGCACGAGTGTTCGCTCCCGAGGTGATCCTCGTACCGTTGCGGGCTCATCGCGACGATGACGCGTTGCGCCAGCTGGTCGAAACCCTGGTAGCCTCCGCCGGTCTCAGCGACCCGGACCGTATCATGCACCATCTCACCGAAGAGGCGTCGCTGCGGGCCACCCTGGTTGGCCATGGGGCCGGCATCGTGCACACCCGGCTGGACGAGCTCGCCGCGCCGGTTGCGGCGCTCGGTATACTCGCTCCCGGAAAGTCGCTGCATCTCGGCGCCGGCCTGCAGTTCATCGTCGACGTGATATTCCTCGTGCTGTCGCCGGTGTCGCCTCCGGAGCCGCACCTGGAACTGGTGGCGTCGATTGCCGCCCTGGTGCGCGACCCGGTGCAACTGAACCGGTTGCGAGCCGCCGCCGATGCACGCGACGCCCTGGCGGTGCTGGCCGCCTTCCAAAAGTAACCGGGTCGCGTACATGCGCGTCAGGACAGGAACACGTCGATGAAACGTCCGGTGTCGAAGTGCTCCTCGAACAGCCGCTCGATCTCGGCGATCTTGCCGGTGTCGAACACCTGCAGCTTGGTGTTCTGGTAGAGCCGGAACAGGCGCTCCTCGGTCGATGCCGAGTCCTCGCTGACAAACAGCGCGGGCAGGTTGGCGCGAATCAGTTCCTTGCGCACCGCCGGCTCGAGCTGCTCGGTCTCGCCACAGGTCAGGATCAGGCCGCCGACGCCGCCGCGGTGCAGGACATCCTCGTGGTACTCGATAATCTGCCTGATGCGCGGCGTGGAACTGGCGCCGAGGATCAGCACGTCGCCCGGCCCCACGTAATGGCGAAGCTGCGACTGCAGGTGCTGCGCCGGCAGTGATACCAGCTTGATTGCCGCGCACGGACGCCGCCAGACGATCGTCTCCGGATCTCCGAGCGGCTCCACGTGCGGGAGTGCGCCGAGAATTACCCGCATCGACGGGTGCGGCAGGTCCGGGATCGTCGGCATGTAGCCGAAAATGTGCAGCGGTGCACCGTTGGCGGCGGCGTAGCGCTGGTTGATCAGGTCCTCGGTGATGTAACGCTTCACCTGTGCGGCCTTGTCCGGAATCACCTTGTTCACGATCAGACCGCTAACCCGGCACCCATGGTACAGGAAGTAGGTCAGATCGACGTCGATGGTGTCGAGCGCGCGCCCGATGCCGGCCCCCGAGACGAATATGGTCTGTGCGTCGAGCAGTTTGCCGACCGCGGCGTTGGACAGTCCGACCACGCTGCCGACGCCCGGGTGGCCGGAGCCTTCGGCGATGATGATGCGCCGGTCGGCGAGTTGATCTACCGAGCGCATGATCTCCAGCGACAGTGCGCGCGTCAGCCGCGTGCGGTACTTCGAATCGAGGTAGGAGCGGGTGAAGTTGGTGGAAAACCGTACCGGCGACAGCTTTTCGAGCGGCAGGTCGGGCAGGCCGGCAAACTCGCCGATCAACTCCACGTCCTTGTCGACCGTAATCCCGCCGGCGGCACGCACGAGTTGCTGCCCGACCGGCTTGAGGTAGCCGATCTCGCGCGCGTCGAAGTGCTTTCTGAGCTGGGAAATGATGCCGAGGCTGGTAACCGTCTTGCCGGCGTGCTGGCGGAAGCCCGCGAGGTACACCACCACCGGCCGGCGCCCGCGGTGATTGCCTGCGCCGGTCACTCGAACAGGCGGGCGATCTGGGCGGCGTACCGTTCGGCAATCACGTGGCGGCGCATCTTCTGGGTGTGCGTGAGTTCGTCGCCGATCTCGAACGGGCTGTCGATCAGCGCGATGCGGGCGATCCGTTCGAAACTCTTGAAGCCGTTCTTGGCATTCACCCGGCTCTGCACCTCTCCCTGGATCAGGGTCTTGATCTCCGCGGCGGCCGCCAGCGTGGCCAGGTCGTCGCCTTCGATCCCGTTGGCGGCGGCGTATGTCTTTACCGCTTCCAACGCCGGAACGATCAGCGCGCCGAGCAGGCGTTGATCCTGGCCCACCACCATGATGTGTTCGACGTACTCGGACTGGCGAACAAGATCCTCGATCGGCTCCGGCTCGATATTCTCGCCGCCGAGCAGCACGATGGTATCCTTGGCGCGGCCGGTGATGCTGATCTCCCCGTTTACGGTCTGGGTGCCGAGGTCGCCGGTGTTCAGCCAGCCGTCGCCGGACAGCACCGCGGCGGTATCGCCGACGCGCTTGTAGTAGCCGTTCATGACCTGCGGACCGCGCACGTGGATCACACCCTGCTCGCCCGGCAGCGCAGAACTGCCATCCTCCTTGACGATTCTCACCTCGGTGCCGGAGATCGGTGGACCGACGGTTCCGCTTACCGGGTGGTGGAAGGGGCGCACCGACACCAGCGGCGCCGCCTCGGTGAGACCGTAGCCCTCCAGCACCACGATGCCGGCGGCGGAGAAGAAGTCGTCAACGTAACCGGGAAGCGCTCCGGCGCCGGAGATGCCGGCCTTGAAGCGGGTGCCGAGGCGCGCGGTTATCTTCTTGAATACCAGCACCTTGCCGAGCAGGGCCAGCGGCGTCAGCAAGGCCAGCGGAACCACCGCGGCCAGGATATCCAGGGCGCGAGGCTTGACCTGGTAGCGCGCCACCCGGCCACGCAGCAGGCGCGACATGGCGCTGTGCGCGGCACCCACGGCGACAAAGAACTTGAACAGCGCCGCCTTGACGCCGCCCTCCGCCTCCACGGTGCGGTAGACGCCGGCGCGAACGCCCTCCCAGACCCGCGGCACGCTCGGGAAGTAGGTCGGGTTGGCGTCGATCAGGTCGGCCAGCATCACCTCGCGTATCGGCTTCGAGAAGGCGATCCCGGCACCCGAGAACAGCGCCGCGTATTCGCACACGCGTTCGTAGGAGTGCCACACCGGCAGCACTGACAGCAGCAGGTCGCCGGGCCCGAGCGGCACCGCCTCCGGGATCATGTCGATCTGGTACACGAAGTTGGCGTGCGTAAGCATGACGCCCTTCGGTTCGCCGGTGGTGCCGGAGGTGTAGATGATGGTGGCGAGGTCTTCCGGTTTGCCCTTGGCCAGCTCCGCCTTCAGCAGTGCCTCCGCCCGGCCGCCCTCGTTGCCGGCGCGCACCACGCTGTCCAGGGTGGTTACTTCGAGGCCGCGGCGCGCGGCCTGGTCCCGCGCGGCGTTGTCGAGGCCGGTGCTGTCGAGCACGATGGCGCGCTCCAGTTTCGGCAGCCGGTCCTTGATGCCGCCCACCTTGGCAAGTTGCGCGGCGTTCTCGACCGCGGCCACCGCGCAGTCGGCATGCTCCAGGATGTAGGCGATCTCGTCCGCCGTCGAGTCGCTGCCGCGCGGCACGTCAACCGCGCCCAGTCCCAGTACCGCGAGGTCGAACAACAGCCATTCCTTGCGGGTATCGCAGATCAGCCCCACGTGGTCGCCGCGCGCCACGCCGTGGGCTGCCAGGCCGGCGGCCACGGCGGCAACCTCGGACCACAGTTGACTGAACGTGGTGGGTTGGAACTCGCCGCCGCCGCTCCTGCTCAGCAGTGCGGTGCCGTTGGCGTGCTGTTCGCAAACGCTTTGCAAACGCTGTGAAAGGGTACCTGACATGGTTACGCTCCTCGTAGACACAGCCACTCTGCTTCGGCTGCCAGTTCCTCTCCGACGTACACCTTGCCGCTCTGCCGTATGGCGACGGCGGTGCGGCGCTTGGTGACGACCACGATGCGAACCTCTTCGCCCGGGCGCACCGGGCGGCGGAACTTCGCCTTCTCGACGCTGGCCAGGAATGCGCGCTCCGGTTCCTCACCGTTGCCCGGCACCGGCTCGCGCGCGGCCGCCACGCCGGCGCCGCCGCACTGCGCCATGCATTCGACCAGCAGCACGCCCGGCACCACCGGGAAACCGGGGAAGTGGCCGGCGAAGAACGGGTCGTCCGGGTCGAAGCGCTTGTAGCCGACGATTTCGTCGTCGCCGGCGTGGGACAGCCGGTCAACGAGCAGGAACGGCGAACGATGGGGTATGAGGTCGGTAATCGGCCGCATGGCGGGTTATATGATGCCCAGGGCGCGGCCCTGCGCTGCGCACACTTCCAGGGCCTGATCCAGTTCGTCGTCGCTGTGGATCGCCATGAAAGAAGTACGAATGAGCGCTCGCCCGGGCGGGACCGCGGGAGCCACGACCGGGTTGGCATACACGCCATGCTCCATCAGCGCCCGGTAGAACCGGAACATCAGCAGGTCGTCGCCGATGATGAGCGGCACGATCGGCGTTTGCGCCTCGCCGACGTTGAATCCGAGCCGCTTGAACTCGCCGATCATGCGCTGGCCGATTGCCTGCAGACGCTGCACGTGATGCGGCTCCTCCTTCATGATGCGCAGTGCGGCGGAAACCGCGGCGATGGTTCCCGGCGGCATGCTGGCGCTGAAGATGAAGGAGCGGGCATGGTGCTTGATGTGGTCCACCACGTCCGCCTCCGCGGCGATGAAGCCGCCCACGGCGCCGAATGACTTGGAGAACGTGCACATCAGCACGTCGGCGGTGTCGTAGCAGTCGAAGTGTTCCTGAGTCCCGCGGCCGGTGGCGCCGATGACGCCGAGCGAGTGCGCTTCGTCAAGGTAGACGCGGGCGCCGTAACGGCGCGCCAAGGCGCCGATTTCCGGCAGTGGGGCGATGTCGCCCTCCATCGAGAACACGCCGTCGGTGACGATCAGCTTGCCGCCGTCGTTGTCCGCGGATTTCAGCAGCCGTTCCAGCTCGGCAAGGTCGTTGTGGTGGTAACGATGAATGCGGGTGCCGCCGGTGGTGCCGGCGGCCAGCAGCATGCCATCCACCAAAGAGCCATGGTTGAGGCGGTCGGAGAATACGTGGTCATGGCGTCCCGAAAGCGCCTGAATCGCACCGAGGTTGGTCTGATAGCCGGTGGTGAAGGAGAGCGCCGCCGGCTTGCCCACAAAATCGGCCAGCGCCGTTTCCAGCTCCTCGTGAAGACGCAGGGTGCCGTTCAGGAAGCGCGATCCGGAACAGCTCGTACCGTAGCGCCGCGTGGCTTCGATCGCCGCCTCGATGACGCGCTCATCCCACGACAGGCCGAGGTAGTTGTTGGAACCGATCATGATCAACTCGCGCCCATCGATCATGACGCGCGAACCGTGGTTTTCCTGAATGGCGGTGTAGTAGGGGTAGAATCCGATCGCCTTGATCTTGGCTGCCCGCTGCGCGGCCATGCTGTGCACCTTCTGAAACAGGTCGACCGAATTGCTACTCGTGGTTGGTTGCTCCATACAAACGTGTCACCGTGTCGTAATCACGGAGATGCTCGCCTCAATTGGTACACGCAATGCCGGACCGTGTAAAGATGACCAGCCAACACTCAGCCACACTCGTGCGGTTCACGGCGATTCCGGTGCACTCTTGGCCAGGGCGCGAAACAGGTCGGCGAACTCCGGGGCCGACCACTCGCGGACGCCGATGATGCGGGCCAGAATCGAACCATCCTGGCCGATGATGTAGCTCATCGGCAGGGTGCGCGCACCGTACGCCGCCGATATCTCGCCGCTGCTGTCGAGCAGGATCTGGAATGACAGCTCCAGTTCGCCGGCGAAGCTGCGCACCTGTGCGGCATCCTCCTGAAGGTTGATCGCCAGCATGGCGAAGTTGGCCTGGTCGCCGAGTTCGTCGTGCAGTTCCTGCAGGTCGGGCATTTCGGTGCGGCACGGCCCGCACCACGTGGCCCAGAAGTTCAGGAACACCACCGAGCCGCGGTAGTTCTGCAAGGAATGGATCTCACCGGCAAGGTCGGCCAGGTCGAAGTCCACCGCCTGCACCGCCCGGCTCGGCAGTTGGAAGCCGAGATCCTGCATCGTGTCGGTCAGTCCGCGTTCGGCCGTGGCATCGCCGCCGGAGGGGGAGAGGTCGGCCGCCGGCGCCGGCTGCGCATGCGATGCCGGATCCGGAGCCGGTTGTTGCCGTTCGCGGCGCCCGAACGCGTGTCCGGGGCTGGCCGCGAGTCCGGCGGCGAGCGCCAGCAGGACCAGCCGCGCCGGCCACGACGATCCCGGCCGACGCAACCGGGCGAAGGCGCCGTCACTTCCCATCGTGCGGATGGTAACCGGACGGCTACGCCTGCAACAAGGTTCCGGGCGGGAGCAGGGTGGCCGCCAGCACCAGGCCGTTGAACAAGGCGTGCGCCAGCACCACGCGATGCAAGGAGGGGCGCTGTCGAAATAACCGAACCAGAACGACACCCATCAGCACGGCGAACGCGGCGGCGCCCCAGCCCTGGTAGAGATGGCCGGCGCCGAACAGCAGCGCGGAGCCGAGCGTCGCCAGCCATGCCGGCGCTCCCGCCCCCTGCAGGGTGGTTACGAAGTAGGCCCGGAAGTACGACTCTTCGCGGTATGCTCCGGCCACCACGAAGGCGGCCGCGAGCGGAACCTCGCCGGCATGCTCCAGCCGCCAGCGGTGGCCGCTGCGCAGCACGCCCCCGAGCGATTCCGGCAGGAGGTTCAGCAGCGCACTCACGGCCGCCAGGGCGGCAACCATCGCGGTCGCGATCAGCAACGCCTCGCCGGCGTCCCGGCCCCGCAGCCGCCAGTCGACCGCCTCGCGGCCAGCGTCGCAGCGAACGATCAGCAGCATCGCAGCGGCCTGCAGCGCTGCCAGCAGGGTGCCCGCGGCCAACGAGCGTGGCAGCGGTGCCAGAAACGCCGGCAGCGAAAGCAACAGGTAGACCGCGCCCAGGCGCGCGAGGGCGCCGACCGCACTGCGTTGCGCCGCTCCCGGCGCGCGTAATCCACCCGCTCCGCGTCGTCCGGCGGCGTGCCGGCTGTCGGTCCCGGTTCCGGGCAAGGCGGCCATGGGCGCCATCATAGCGGACAGATCCGACCGGCGCCCGGTTGAAGCGCCAGCGTTCCGGCGGCGTTGGTTGTAGCGTGGCTGATGAAGCACGGGCTCGTCCCATCCGGCTCACCCCCGCGATCGCCGCGGCGGGCGCCAGCGTACCGTACCTGTTGGCGGCCGACCGTCTCCTGCCTGCCGCCCTGAACCCCGGTCAGGCGCTGCTCCTTGGCGTCCCGGCGTTCTGCTTCGCCGCGGCCGCGCTGGCGCTGGCCGGCGGCGGCGTGATCCGGCGGCTGGTGCTGGCTGCCGCGGCCGGGTGCGTGCTGGCCGGCGGCGCCGAGCTCGGCGAGCGCCTGGCCGGCGCCGGTGCCGGTGCCGGCCTGCCGATGGACCAGATTGACGAATTGCATGGCGTGCTGCTCGAGGATGCATCGCTGCGCAACGCCGGCGTGTCCTATCGCATTGCCGTCCGGCAGGTCGGTTCGGAGCGTCTCGACGCGCGCGCGTCCGCTCGTTTCGTGGCGCGGATTACGCTCCCGGCCGAGGCCGCCGAACGCGCCTATCGCGGCCGGAAGGTTGCCGTGCGCGCGGTCGTACTGTTCGGAGGGGACCCGGTGCGCGGGCGGGCGGGGGAGGTGCGTCTCGGCGCATACGCATCGTACTGGGCGGCGGGCCGCGCCGTGGTGCGCTACCGCCTGGAGCGGCTCATACTCAATCTGGGACGGCCGTCGGCAGCCCTCCTTGCCGCCGTGCTGCTCGGCGACCGGCACCACCTCACGGCGGAACAGGTCGCCGGCTTCCGGCGCGCCGGCGCGCTCCACCTGCTGGCTCTGTCGGGGCTTCACGTCGGACTGGTATACCTGCTTGCCGTGTCCGCCGGGCGCGGCCTGGCGCTGGCCGGGATGGCGGTTGCGCCGCGCTGGCAGCGGGGCTGGGCGGCGGCTGCCGTGCTGCTCGGGGTAGGCGCGGTGTTCCTGTACGTGGAACTGGCCGGCGCGCGCCCGTCGCTGGCGCGTGCCACCACCATGCTTGCGCTGGCGCGGCTGGCCGCCGCCGCCGGCCGCCACCCCGGCTCCGTGAACGTGCTCGCCCTGTCCGCCCTGGTAATTGTCGCCACCGACCCGCGCTCGGTGCATGAACTCTCCTTTCAGCTTTCCTATGCCGCGCTGCTCGGAATCCTGCTGATCGGACCGCCGCTGGCCCGCCGCCTGCCCGCGCTCCTGCCGCCGGGGGCGCGCGGGGTGTGCGGCATGGCGGTCGGGGCGCAGTTGGCGACCCTGCCTCTGGTGCTCGCGACGTTCGGGCGGGCGCATCCGGTGGGCGTGGTGTCGGGACTGGTGCTGGTGCCGTGCACGGCGCTGTTCCTGTGGGCCGGCATCGGCGCCGTGGCGCTGTCGGCGCTCACCGGCGGCGCACTCGACCCGGTTACCCGCGTCCCGCTGAACCTGTTGTATATTGCACTTACCATGCTCAATAGTCTGTTCGGGTACGCACCGGGAGTGCGCTGGTGAACCACAACTCACCGGCCGAGGTTCGTGCCGAGTTGGACCGGCTCACCGTGGAACCCAAGAAGCGGTGGGGACAGAATTTCATGGTCAACCCGCGCACCCGGCGGAAGCTGATCGAGACCCTGGAGATCGGGGATGGCGAGACGGTGTGGGAAATCGGCCCCGGCCTCGGCGCCCTCACCACCGAACTGGTGCCGCGCTGCGCCCGGTTGATCCTGTTCGAAATCGATTACGGCCTGATCCGCCACCTGGGCGGCGAGTTCGGCGATCACGCTCACGTAGATATCGTGGCGGGAGACTTTCTGCGCACCTGGCAGCAGGCGAAAGACGACCACGGAGCCCCGCACCGGATCGTCGGCAACCTGCCGTACCGCAGTGCGTCAGCCATCATCGCCGCGCTCGTGGAGCATGGCGCGCTGCCCGCGCATGCCGTGTTCACGGTGCAGAAGGAGTTGGCCGACCGCATCGTGGCGCCGGCGGGTTCGCGCAACTATTCGTCGTTCTCCGTGCTCTGCCAGTGCCTGAGCGAGGTGCGTTCGCACGGTGAACTGGCGCCAGGCACGTTCTACCCGGCCCCGGAGGTCACGTCCACCGTGATTGGGCTGCGCCCCGGCGGCGCCGCGCGCCGCGTGCGCAATCGGGACGTGCTGTTCGCTTTGATTCGGGCCTCGTTCCAGGCGCGCCGCAAGACGCTGCGCAACAACCTGCTCGCCCAGGGCGGCTTCGGTCTCAGCAAGGCGGACCTCCTGGACGCGGTCGAAGCCGCCGGCGTGGATGCCGGGAGCCGCGCCGAGGAACTGTCGCCGGCCACCGTCGTGCGGCTCGCCAACGCGCTGGTCGGATCGGGGGCCGCGGTGCCGCCGCAAGCGCCGCTCGGCGCACCCGAAGAGGAGGAAGGGGAGCCGGAGTCTAAATGACGCCGTGTTCCTTCAGCACGCGCCGCAACTCCTGCTTGGCGGCGTCGGTCAGCGGCGTCATCGGCAGGCGGTAGGTTTCCTCCAGCAGCCCGGCCGCGTGCATCGCTCCCTTCACCGGGATCGGGTTGGTGTCCAGGCCCATCAGGGCGTTGATTACCGGCAGAATCTCGTAGTGCACGGCGCGCGCTGCGGCGGTGTCGCCGTTCAGCATGTGCTGCACCAGCTCCACCATCTTGCCCGGCAGCAGGTTGCTGGTCACCGAGATGATCCCGTTGCCGCCGAGCGCCATCAGCGGCAGCGTGATCGCGTCGTCGCCGCTCAGCACGGTAAAGCCGGGCGGGCGGCGCAGAATCAGGTCCATCATCTGGTCGATGTCGCCGCTCGCCTCCTTGACGCCGACGATGTTGGGGTGCTCGGCGAGCGTGAGCATGGTCTCGTTGTCGATGTTCTTGCCGACGCGTCCGGGGATGTTGTAGACGATCAGCGGCAGGTCCACCGAGTCGGCGAGCAACTGGAAGTGGCGCAGGAAGCCGGTCGCCGACGGCTTGTTGTAGTAGCCGGCCACGTGCAGGCTGGCCTCGGCGCCAACCTCCTTGGCGAACCTGGTGTGCTCGAGCGCTTCGACGGTGTTGTTCGATCCGCAGCCGGCGATCACGGGGACGCGGCCGGCACACTGGTCCACCACCACGCGGATCACTTCGTGGTGTTCCTCGTCGGTCAGGGTCGGACTCTCACCGGTGGTGCCGACCGGCACCAGGCCGGTGATGCCGGCGTCGATCTGGCGGTCGACCAGCTTCCTGAGGGTGTCGCGGTCCAGCTCGCCGGTAGCGGTAAACGGCGTCACCAGGGCGGTAAAGGTTCCTTCAAACATCGGTCAGGCCAACATATCATCGATCAGGTCGTCGATTCCATACATGCCGCGCCGCCCGCCGCCCGCGGAAAGCCACTCGGCTGCGCGCAACGCACCGGCGGCCAAGTTGGCGCGCCCGCGCGCCCGGTGGGTCAGTTCGATGGTGTCGTCGGCCGAGTCCCACAACAGCGTGTGGGTGCCCGGCTCCTCGCCGCCGCGCACCGACGCCACGTGTAGTTCGTCGGCGTCGATCGGGCGGTCGAGCCGCTCGGTTGCCACCCGCCGCTTGCGCGAACTTGCCCCGAGCACCGCGTTCGCGATGGTCAGGGCGGTTCCCGACGGGGAGTCCGCCTTGCGGCGGTGGTGGCGTTCGAAGATGGCGATGTCATAGTCGTCGAACGGGTCCAGCAGTGCCGTTGCACGTGCCGCCAAGCGCAGGAACAACTGTACACCGAGCGAGAAGTTGCTCGCGTGCAGGTAGCCGCTGCCGCCGCCGGCCACGATGGTGCTCACCTCGTCCAGGCGGTCGCCCCAGCCGGTGGTGCCGACCGCGGCGGCCAAGCCGTATTGCGCGTAGCGGCGCGCGTTGTCCACCACCGCCTCGGCGGCGCCGAACTCGATCGCCACGTCGGCCGCGGCGGCAATATCGGCGCTTAGCGCACCGGCGTCGGCCTCCGCCACGTGCGGGTCGATGCGGGCGACGATGTCATGGCCGGCGGCGCCGGCGAGCCGTTCGGTTTCACGGCCCATGCGTCCGTAACCGACAATCGCGATCCTCATGGCGCGGCCATCATAGCGCGGCGCGCCGGATGTTGCGACCGGCGCAGGTCTTTTCGTATGATCCGCCACGTGCAATTAGGCATCTACGGCCTGGGGCGCTTCGGGGTGTTCTGGGCCGCCCAGTTGGCGCGCCACTTCCCGGTGTGCGCATACTCGCGCCGCCTCCACCGCCCGCCCGCCGGCGTGCGCATGGTTTCCGAGCGGCAGGTACTGCAGTGTCCGGTGGTGATCCTGTGCGTCGCCATCTCCGCCTTCGAGGAGGTGGTCGACCGTATCGCGCCGCGGCTGCAACCGCGTACGCTGGTGATGGACACCTGTTCGATCAAGGGCGTGGCGGCCCGCGTCATGGAGCAGCGCCTGCCGCCCACGATGCAGATTCTCGCCACCCATCCGATGTTCGGTCCGGACTCGGCGCGCGGCGGTATCAAAGGCCTGCCGATGATCCTGTGTCCGGTGCGCATCTCCGCCGCCGCCCTGCAGGAGTGGCGCCACCGATTCTCGGCGATGGGGCTGCGCGTCATGACCATGACCGCCGACGAGCACGATCACGAGGCGGCATTCACCCAGGGCGTGGCCCACTACCTCGGGCGGGTGCTGGCAGAAATGGGGCTGCAGCGATCCGAGATCGCCACCGTCGGCTACCAGAAGCTGCGCGAAATCGTGGAGCAGACCTGCAACGATTCGATGCAGCTGTTCGTCGACCTGCAGCGCTACAATCCCTACACCGCCGAGATGCGGGCGCGGCTGGAGGACGCCTTGAGCAGCGTGCGCAGCCAGCTCGATGCGCGCTGCACTCCCCCCGCGGACTGACCCCCGCGGGGCAGCCGAGGTTTACTTCGGGGCCGCCGCTGCCTACACTTTCGTTCCACCGGGGCCGCTAGCTCAGTCGGTAGAGCAACAGCCTTTTAAGCTGTGGGTCGACGGTTCGAATCCGTCGCGGCTCAATCCCCTGTCCACGAATTCCCTGTCACGGAGCGACCATGCTGCCTCTGTCGAAATACACCGTGCTCGATCTCACCATCGCCCGCGCCGGGCCCACGGCCGTGCGCCTGCTCGCGGACTGGGGCGCGAACGTCATCAAGATCGAGCCGCCGCCGGGACAGGGCCGCACGCCTGCCAAGGTCACCGGTGCGCGCCACGAACCCGACGAGCAGAACATGCACCGCAACAAGCGCGGCTTGACGATCGACCTGAAGAATCCGGACGGCAACAAGCTGTTCATGCACCTGGTGAAGAAGGCGGACGTGGTCGCCGAGAATTTTCGTGCCGATGTCAAGCATCGCCTCGGTGTCGATTACGAATCCGTGCGCAAGGCGAACCCGAAGATCATCTACGCGAGCATCTCGGGATTCGGGCAGTCGGGCCCGTACCGCGACCGGCCCGGCGTCGATCAGATCGTGCAGGGCACCTGCGGCCTCATGTCAGTGACCGGGCATCAGGGACAGGGGCCGGTGCGCGCGGGCATCGCGATCAGCGACACCTCGGCGGGCATGTTTCTCGGCCAGGGCATTCTGCTTGCATTGCTGCACCGGGAGCGCACCGGCGAGGGGCAGTGGGTGCACACGTCACTGCTGGAGTCGATGCTGTGCAAGATCGACTTTCAGGGCGCCCGCTACACGATGAACCGCGACGTGGCGAAGCAACAGGGCAACGATCACCCCGTGTACGTGCCAATGGGCACATTCGAGTCGAAGGACGGATTGGTCAACGTCGCGGCGAACTCCGCGAAGATGTTCCGGAACCTGTGCAAGGCGACCGGCGCGGAACACATTCTCGGCAATCCCGCGTTTGCCGACGATGGAGGGCGCCGCAAGCACCGGGCGGAGCTCAACGAGAAAGTGAACGAGGTGACGCGCACGTTCACGACGGCCGAGCTGGTGGAGAAGTTGAACGCGGTGGGCGTACCCTGCGGGCCGATCTATGACATCGGCGAGGCGTTCGAGGATCCGCAGGCCAGGCACCTGCGCATGACCAAGGTGGCGCACCACAGGGAATTGGGCGACGTGGAGCTGATCCGCTCGCCGATCAACCTGTCGCTGTTCCCGCACGGCGGCGAGTTCCACCACGCGGCGCCCGATCCGGGCCAGAACCGGAGAGAGGTGCTGCGCGATTTCGGCTACGACGCCCGGGAAATCGACAGACTGATCGCGGCGGGAGCCGTTTGAAATGGGGAGGCGCCAGATGGAACTGAAGACCGACAAGATGCTCGCGGAGGTGGACGGCGGCATCGGCTGGGTAACCTATAACAATCCCGCGCGGCGCAACGCCGTCTCGCTGGAGATGTGGGAAGCGCAGGGCACGATTCTGGAAAGTTTCCAGAACGACGACGCCGTGCGTGTCGTGGTTCTGCGCGGGGCGGGCGGCAAGGCGTTCGTATCGGGCGCCGACATCTCCGAGTTCGAATCGAAACGCGCCACCGCCGAGCAGCGCGAGCACTACGAGAACGTCTCCGCCGCGGCCAATCGCTGGCTCGGCAGGCTCGACAAGCCGTTGATCGCCATGATCCAGGGCTACTGCATCGGCGGCGGTCTGGCCACCGCGCTCGCGGCCGATGTGCGCTTCGCGACGCCCGGATCGCAGTTCGGCATCCCGGCCGCCAAGCTCGGACTCGGCTACGGATACGGCGGTATCGCGGCCCTGGCCCGCCTGGTCGGACCGAGCGTTGCGCGCGACATCCTGTTCAGCGCGCGATTCCTGGACGCGGAAGAAGCGCTCCGCGTGGGCCTGATCAATTTTGTGGTCGACGACGACGCGCTCGAGGCACGCGTGCGCGAGTACGCCGGCCTGGTCTCGGCCAACGCGCCGTTGACCGTGCGCCTGTGCAAGGCCGCCGTGGGCGAGTTCGAACGCGATCCCGGCGAGCGCGACCTCGCCAAACTCCGCGAGCTGGTCAACGCCTGCTTCGACAGCGAAGATTACAAGGAAGGCCGCCGCGCCTTCATGGAGAAACGCCGCCCCAACTTCCGCGGCGCATGATACTCGCGTTGGCTCGACCGGCATGGTCGAACGATCGGGGCCTTGGGTGCCGGCACGTCGCGCGCTTGCTGGCGGGTCGCCCCAGCCTCAACGTCGTGGTACTATCATGCACATGATCGCGACGCGGACCGAGGCCGCTTCGGTTACCGGGAGGGCGCGGAGGCTGTTTACCCGCGAGGACTACCACGCCATGGGCAGGATGGGTGTGTTGCGCCCCGACGAGCGTGTCGAGCTGATTGAAGGAGAGATCATCGTCATTTCGCCCGCGGGCATTCGCCACAGTTCCTGCGTGCTGCGGTTGAACGAAGCGTTCAACACCGAGCGTTTGGCCGGACGCGCCCTCGTACACGTGCAGAATTCCATGGCCGCCTCCAACCTCTCCGAGCCGGAACCCGACGTGATGCTGCTGGCCTACCGGGAGGACCGCTACGCCTCGCGCCGCCCCCAGCCGGACGACATTCTCCTGCTCATCGAAGTCTCCGATTCCTCGCTGAGGTACGATCACGAAACCAAGTTGCCGCTGTACGCCGAGTCCGGAATCCGAGAGGTGTGGATCGTCGATCTGCAGCACGACGAAATCGAGTCCCACAGTGAGCCCGGCCCCAACGGCTACCGCATCATGCACCGCTTTCTGCCGGGCGACTCCCTGGCTCCCACCGCACTGCCCGACCTTCAGTTGCAGGCGAACCGAATCGTCCCGCCACGTAACTCAACCAACCGGTAGCGCCCCGTTCCGCTCAGATCAACCTGAGATCCGAGTCGGACCGTGCACACGAAGGCGGGGATTCCTATGGATGGCGCTGAGCATGACGGTACCTGTGATGAGCACTGCAACGGAGAGCTAATGCGGTGCACCGCATTAGCTCTGTAATGCGGAGTCCGGGGTAATGCGGAGCGACATGACTGAAATCCTTGCGGGAAGGGCTGTTGAGGCGTGGATCGCTGCGCATTATCCCGGGGCCAGAAGCGAGGAGATCAGTTCGTCGGGAGCCTTGAATCGCCCGCGGCGGAGTTGCGGCGGGAGCACGGCTTCGACGGCCTCCAGCTTGTCAGTGGGATCGACGCGCAGGTAGACCTCGGTGGTGCGCACGTCGGCGTGCCCCAGCCACAGCGCCACCTTGCGGATGTCTCCGGTAGCCTGCAGCATGGTGAGGGCGCAGCTGTGGCGGAGTTGGTGAGGTGAGATCGAACGTCCCGCCAGCGAAGGACAGGCGGTCGCGGCGGTCCGCACATGCTTGTCCAGGATGTACTCGAATCCGGCGCGGCTCATCGGCCTGTCGGTGGCGTTCAGGAACACCTCCCGCGCCGGGTTCTCGCCGCGGACAGCGAGCCAAGCCCGGAGGTCAGCGACGGTTTGTTTCCACAGCGGGAGACAGCGTTCACGGCGGCCCTTGCCATGGACGCGGAGACTCGCGGTTCCGCGCAGCGACAGATCTGGCAGCTGCGCCGTCACCAGTTCGGACACGCGCAGAGCAGCAGCGAAGCAGAGATGGAGCATGGCGCGGTCGCGGACGCCGAACCGAGTGGTGATATCCGGAGCGTCCAGAATCGCGTTGACCTCGTCCATAGTCAGGTGGCGGACGAGCGGATGATCATGGCGCTTGGAGGGGATGGCGCGGATCTGTCTGGCTTGTTCCAACGCAGCCGGATGACGGAATTCGACGTAGCGCATGAAGGCTTTCACGGCCGCCAGTCGGACGTTGCGGCTGGCCGGGCTGCCGCCACGATCGACCTCGAAGTGGGTAAGGAACGCGACGATGAGCGGGGCATCGAGATGTTCAAGATGAAGCGCCGACGGTGTGATGCCGAGGCGTCCGGCGGCGAAAGTGAACAACAAACGGAAGGCATAGGCGTAGCTCTCGCAGGTATGCGGGCTGAAGCCGCGCTCCACGGGAAGGTAGTCACGCAGGAAGTGGGTAATCAGTGGTGCGATGGGAGTCATGCCAACCTCCCGGAAACGAAGTTCTCGCCGGTCGTGGCGATGTCGGCCATCAATTCGGGAGTCGCCTCCAGATACCAGTAGGTGTGGACGACGTTGGTGTGCCCGAGATAGGTGGAGAGCGCGACCAGGTGACGCGCCACTGATTCGCGCCGCACCGCACAGCGTTGCAGGGATCTAGTGGCAAAAGTGTGGCGCAGATCCACCATCCGCGGACGGCGCTGGCGGCCAACAGCGATGCCGGCAAGCCTGACCACCCGCTGGAAGGTGCCACTGGCCGTAGGTGTCGGGATGCGCCGGTGGTGAGCCGACACGAACAGGTGGTCGTCGGCGATGGCGACGCTCTGCCGCTCGTGCAGGTACTCAGTCAACGCTTCGACCGTCGTCGGATGCAACGGCACCAGGCGGCTCTTGGCGAACTTGGTTCGGCGGATGCACAGGACAGAGTTGGGAAGCAGGTCGTCGAAACGCAGGTCGAGCGCCTCCGAGACGCGCAGGCCGGTGGCGGCGATGAGTCCGATCAGGGTCGCATAGACGGACCGACGCAGCGCGTAGGAGCACGGCAGACGGCGCGCCGCCGCCAGTAGTTGCCCGATCTCGGTCGGCGTATAGATGTAGGGCGGCTGGCGGACCACGCGGACATGGAAGTGGCGAGCTGGGGGGATCTCGTGGGTGGCGTCCTCGGCGAACAGGAAGCGGGCCAGCACGACGACATCGTGAAGTCGAACCGCGCGCGCGTGCGGTGTAGACGCCTGCGCCGCCCACTGCACGGCGGTGGCGGCGCGGATGTGGGTGTCGCCCTTGTCGCCGGCGAAGGCTGCGAATGCTTGCAGATTGCGGCCGGTGTCGTGGAGCTTGTAGCCGAGGGTTCGCCGCAGTGCGAGATAGCGGTCTACGTGGTCACTCAGCATGTCGTCGTCTGGGGCCACGGCTGGACGATCTCGCCCAGCAGGTCGAAATCTATCTTGGCGTAGTGCGCGGTGGCTCGCGGATCGCGGTGTCTCAGAACACTGGCGATGCCGGCCAGGGACACCCCGTTGCGCAACATGGCGGTCGCCGCCGAGTGGCGCAGGAGGTGTGCACCGTGCTGAGGCGCCTTGACCCCTGCTCGACGAAGCGTCCTGTCCACGACACCGGATACGGCGAGCCGAGTCATCGGGCGCCGCGGCGCCAGCGCAGAGATGAACACCTGTGGCACCGGCAACGGCGGTCTTCCACGGCGCAGATAGGTGACGATGGCGTCGCCAACCTGCTGCGGAAGCGGCAGCCAGTGTTGGTACCCACCATTGCCGCACACAGCGATGCGCCCGTTCTGCCAGTCGATGGCATCGAAACTCAGTTCGGCGACCTCGCTGGCGCGCAGGCCCAACCGAGCGAGCAGGAGGACTACCGCCCGATCCCTGGCTCCCACGGCATCCTGATCGCTGACGGCGTCGATTACCTTCTCCAGATCGTCAGGCTCGAGGAACCGAGGCGTGGAGGCGAGTTGGTAGGACGCGATCCGCGGCACCGCATGGATCAGCCCCTCCGAGCATTGCCCGGTGGCGGCGAGGAACCGCAGGAAGGCGCGCATCGCCGTTGCGATCCCTTGCGCCGTGGCTACCTTGTGGCCAGCACACCGTCGTAGCATGAAGTCTCGCACCGACGTGGCGCTATAGCTCGACGGATCAACTCCACAACTAACGATGAAATCGACCACGTAGCGCTGGAGCCTTCCATCGTGACAGCCGCCACGCCCTGTCGTTCAATCATCCAATCCCGAAATCGCTTCAACAGTGGCCAGCGCTCGTGCGGCGCCATCGGTTGCTCAGCAGCCGCCAGTACGCCCCGCTCCCGCAGGAACCGGATCAGCGCCTGAGCGGCCGCCATCGAGTTTACGTTGGGACCCCGCTGATAGCGAACTCGACCGTGCTCGGACAGCTCCGTACGGCACGCCTCGTATCCCGCCAC
This sequence comes from Spirochaetaceae bacterium bin103, assembly GCA_002238925.1. Taxonomy (GTDB): domain Bacteria; phylum Spirochaetota; class Spirochaetia; order SZUA-6; family Bin103; genus Bin103. The sequence continues at coordinate 49,486 of MPNH01000035.1, forward strand.
CAAGTCGACGGCAGTGAACGACTTCTCGGTGAGCCAGTCCGTCCATGCCGCCATACTGCGCAGCGTGAGACTGCGCGAGTTCGGCGGAGAGCCGCGGTCCTGCAGCCAATCTGCAAAGTCGTCGATGTGGCCGCCCGCGGGTCCAGAACGGAGTCGGCGACAAGTGGTCGCCGATTTCAGATGGTCTTCAAGCATGGATGCCTCCTTGCTTGAAGGAGCGCGATAATGCGAAGTATCGGCTACTCCAACTACCCCCTACACCTGCTTGAATCCCTCTTTATCATCCACGCCGCGCCATCTACTCCGCATTATCCCGGACTCCGCATTAAAGTCTCAAGTTCCCGGGCTCCGCCCCGCCGCCGAGTGCGAACGGAACGATGTGGTCGATCTCCAGCCGAAAGCGGGAGCCGCAGCGCCGGCCGCTGTGCCGGTCGACATAGCTGCAACAGCCCTGGTCGCGCCGCCACACCTCCCGCTTCACGGCTACCGGGATGTACCGGGACCGGGACTCCGGCAACGCGCCAAAGCAACTCAACGCGGTGAGGTGCCGCTCCAGAGCCGGCGAGCGCTCCGCCGGCCCCGCCGCACCATACCCGGCGCGGTGCCCCAGCCACGCCACAAAACCAGCCGCGCGGGGGGCGCGCCCGCCCAGGGGCCGGCGGCCCCCCCCCCGCCCCCGCCGCACCATACCCGGCGCGGTGCCCAAGCCGGTTTGCCGCCGAACCTGCGACCCGATGGCGGTCCCCCATCGGTGGCCGCGCCGCGCTGGTTGCACGGCCCGGAACACCGCACTTTCCCTCGTCGCGGCCATCGCCGGCGGCGCGCCCTTGCCGCTTCGGCGGCGAAGCAGCCCGACCGCCGCTGCCGCGCCTCCCCGTCGTTGCCGCACACGCGTGCTGCGTCTCGCGACGGCGTCCCGCCGCCCAAGTGGCGGTTCCACCAGCGTGCTTCGCGTCCTCGACATGCGCGTCCGCATCCGGGCCAGCCCGCTTCGGCGCCGAATCGGAGTGGCGGACAATCCCCCGCGCTGGCGCTGACTCCGCGTTGCCGCGCCCGGCCACCCAGGCCCCCCTCCGCGCCCCCGCGGGGGCGGGGGGGAAACCCCCCCCCGGCGCCGGCGCCGAAGCGGAGCGGCGGACAATCCCCCGAGCTGCCGCTGACTCCGCGTTGCCGCGTTCAACCTCCGAGTTGCGCTGCGCCGTCGAATTGGTGCGGCGGACGATCTCCCGCACTGGTGCTGACTCCGCGTTGCCGCGCCCGGCCTCCGAGGCCCGCTTCGGCGCCGAAGCGGAGCGGCGGACGATCTCCCGAGCTGGCGCTGACTCCGCGTTGCCGCGTTCAACCTCCGAGTTGCGCTGCGCCGCCGAATTGGTGCGCCGGACGATCTCCCGCACTGCCGCTGGATTCGCGCTGCCGCGCTCGGCCTCCGTATGCCGATTCGCCGCCGAATTGGTGCGGCGGACAGTTTCCCGTAGCGGCGCCGACTTCGCGCCGCCGTGCTCGGCTTCCGTATGCCGGTTCGCCGCCGAAGGAGGGGCAGCGCCATTCCGTACCGCCACCGACGATTCGTCTTCCCGCTCAACTTCACTCCGGCGTTCCACATTGCCCCCGAGCGCGCCGGCGGCGCTCCGCTGCGCCGCATCCGTATCGCGCCGCACCGGCTTGCGCGCGGCGTTCACCGAGCCGCGGCCGCCGGTGCGCCGCGTACGCCGTGGCCGCTCCGGGTCGTAGCGGTCCAGGCCGTCCCGCACCAGCCGCGCCACTAGCCCGCCCAGCGTCAGGTGCGGGTCGGCGTGCGACAGCAACATCTGCAGCTTCTCCAGCCCATGCCGGCACTCCGCGTCGATCGCCGCCTTCAACTCCCAGCGCCCAGTGCCGAGCGCGCGCATCCGGTCGTTCGGCTGGGCCAACTCAGGGTCCACCTCTGCCAGCATCTGCTGTACTTCGCGCGTGCTCTTGCCCGCCGCCTGCCGCACCAGCTTCTCCCGCGCCGCCGCATCCAACACCGGCCGCGCCCCCGTCCCACCCACCCCGGCCCGCCCGCCCGCCCCGCGCCCCCCGGCCCCCGCCGGCGCGGACGACGCCGATTTGCCTGACGGACGCGCGTCCCGAGCCGCCTCACCGGAGCCGTCCTTGTCCCCATCGCTGCCCGGCGGACCGGCCCGTTTGCGCTCGTTTCGGTCGCTGCGCTCAAACAGATTCTGCAGTTGCGCCGCGTTGCTCAAGTTCAGCGACCCGTCCCGCAGCAGATCGCCCGCCGCGCCGACATCAGTGCACAGCTGCATCGCCTTGATCCTCCGCCAGGCGGCGGCCGCGGTGTAGCCAAGTTCGCGCACCGCGTAGTCGAACAGGCTACGATATTAGTGTTTCGAATTGTACCGTGGTGTTCCGATAAGTCCATATATAAAGTGCACTTGAGGTGAACTGTCTGTGTCTTGACGTTTCGCCGATTTTTGCATAATTTCACCCAAATGGTGCTCTCGTTAGTGATAACCAATCACGGTCCTCACAGCTCGACGCTGCGTCCATGAGACACGCACGACCGAAGAGGCTCAGCGCATCCTTCGTCCGTACCGTCAACCGACCGGGGCGCTTCGGCGACGGCCACGGTGGGCACGGCTTGAGCCTTCTCGTGAAGCCACGCGCGCACGGCGGCTGGGCGAAGTCATGGAGTCAGAGGCTCCGCATCAACGGCAAGCCATGCAACATCGGGCTCGGCCCGTTCCCGGTCGTCACCCTGGCTGAAGCGCGGGATGCTGCGCTTGAGAACGCACGCGCCGTCTACCAGGGCCGTGACCCGCGGATGCGATCCACCATCCCGACCTTCGGCAAGGCGGCCGAGATCGTGATCGAGATGCGCGCCGCCACGTGGCGTAATCCGTTGACGGCCGATGTCTGGCGCTCATCGTTCCGGCGGTTGGTCTCGCCCGTGATCGGGGGCAAGCCGATCAGCGACGTTACCAGTGCCGACGTGCTGTCCGTACTCACGCCGATCTGGAATGATGGGAGGCAGGAGACGGCCCGGCGGCTGCGGCATCGGATCGGCGCGGTGATGCGGTGGTCGATCGGGGCTGGCCATCGGAGCGACAATCCGGCCGGGGAGGCGATATCGGAGGCGCTGCCGAAGAACGGCACCGCCGTGAGGCGACACCGGCGAGCGCTTCATCATCGGTATGTAGCTGGCGCGCTTGCCAAGATTCGGGCGTCCAACGCATGGCCAGCAACCAAGCTGCTGTTGGAATACACAATTTTGACGGCGACACGATCCGGAGAGGCCCGGCTGGCGACCTGGAGCGAGGTAGATCTCCAGGCCGGGGTCTGGACGGTACCGGCCGAGAGAATGAAGTCGGGGCGTGAGCATCGGGTACCGCTGTCGACGCGGGCGCTTGATCTGCTGACGGAAGCGCAGAGACTGTCGGATGGCTCGGGCCTGCTGTTTCCCTCGCCGACCGGAAAGGGACTAAGTAGCGTGACGACAAGATCGCTCTTGGATGGGTTGGGCATCGACGCCACGATGCACGGATTCCGTACGTCGTTCCGGTCCTGGTGCGCGGAGAACGACGAATCGAGAGAATTGGCCGAGGCTGCGCTCGCGCATGTTGTCGCGGGTGTCGAAGGCGCCTACATGCGCTCCGACCTGTTCGAGCGGCGGCGCAGATTGATGCAGGCGTGGGCGGACTACTTGGGATGTTCAGGGACGGTCTGACGTAGACGGAACTGGTGCCGCTAGGGACACAGCGGCGCAGCGACTGGCTTGTGACCGCGCCGGGCTGTTGTCCACCTCCATCCCCATTGGAACATAATTTACTACCAGATAAATAATAGATCGATTACTCCGCGAGCCCATCCTGAACGAGGACCCGGTACCGGTCCGCCTATTCTCTGATGGAGGATATTCGAGTACGGTCCCTCTTGCTCGGAACGGCATGGTACCGATGGGCGATACGCATTCGCAGAGTGCCCGCGAGCATCCGCCACCACCACGCCGGGAGTCAAAGTGGAGATATACATGACGAGGGTGAAGATCGCGATCATAGTTTCGCTTACGGCGATGGCCGTAGTTCTGGCCGGATGCGGTGGGATGGCCGAACGGCCGCCGTCCGACCTCACCGTGATGACGTACAACCTGTACATTGGGACCGAGCTGGCGGGACTGTTCGCCGTCACGGACCCGGCGCAGCTTCTCGCCGTAGTCGACGGGATGTACAATAGTGTGGTGGCGTCCAATGTCCCCGGCCGGCTCGCCGCGATAGCTAAGGCGGTCAAGGAAGAGCGTCCCCATTTCATCGGACTGCAGGAAGTATCCGTGATCCGCCACCAGGCGAACCCGGAGTTGAACTTCCGCGAGATCCTGATGAGCGCCCTGGAGGCGGAGGGCCTGAACTACAAGGTCGCCGCTGTGATCGAGAATGCATCGATCAATCTGTTTGGCTCAGGTGTGACGGACTACGATCTGATCCTGGCGCGTAGCGATGTCGAGATGGCGCGAACGGCGAGCGCAACCTACACGACGCTGCTTCCCCTGCAGCTTCCGATCCCAGGGGGGGACTTCAAGGTAAAGAGAGGGTATGCGGCGGTCGACGCGACGGTGGGTGGTGTGACGTACCGGGTGGTGAACACCCACCTGGAGACGACGCTGGAAGCGCTCCCGGAAGCACAGAAGCAGGCGATGCAAGCGATTCGAGGTGCCCAGGCACGGGAACTGGTGGACAGCCTGAGCGAAGAGGAGCTGCCGGTGATCCTGCTGGGAGACTTCAACACGCCGGCGCCGGACGGACCGGCGTATCAGCTTCTGCTGGCCGCGGGGTATATGGACGCTTGGCAGCAGGACGCAGCGGGAAGCGGCAACACGTGTTGTCAGGCAGCGGACCTGAGGAACGAGATGAGTGAGCTGTACATGCGAATCGACCAGATCTTCGTGAAGGGAGTGAAGCTGAGGGAGTCGGCATCGATCCGCACCGCGACCGTGGGGGACAAGCCGGAAGACCGCCTGGCTACAGGGCAGTGGCCCTCGGACCACGCGGGGGTGGTGGCGCATCTGCCGGTAGAGTAGCGCCGCGCGGGCGGGAAGACCGGACGCTGGACAGTGTGTGCGGGGTGGAAGTGCACCTGTCGAACGGAACGGAGCTTGGCCCGACGGAGCCGATATCGATTTGATGACGACATAACGGGCAGACGGTATTCTGGGGGAACGAGGCTGGTGACGCGATGTTCCGATTTGAGAGGCATCATGCTGATTGAGGCGCTGATCCCGGTGCGGGCGGCAGCGAATCTGATCTAGGCGCATCGCGTCCCAACGGCACACGGGAAGCCGCGTGTTTGAATTCGGAGTGGGTTGAGTGAGACGCCGCAAACTGCCGCGCCCCCGGTTGAGCTGCCCGGTATGCGGTAGTGCGCCGCGGCTGCCGAGCGATCTGCGTGAGGAGGTGCGCTGCGGTTGCGGTGCACGACTTCGCATGGCGTTGGTGCAGGCGCGTACGGCGTCACGTACGGCCTCCCGGGAGAGCAGTGCTGCCGCCCTGCTGGACGGAGTTGTCTGTGCGCGGCCCCGAGAGGTCTACCGTGAGGTTGGATCTGAGCGGCAACGGCAGTGGGGCGCGGCGACGGATACGAGGGTATCGCCGGGAGCCCGGCTGCTGGTGGTGACCGAGAACGGGAGCGTCTGGAACGGAACCGTGGCTGAGATCGTGGGCAGCGAGGGGAACGGCCATTTGGTCTCCCTGGTCGGCGGCAAGTGGGAGCCGGTTTCGGAAGATCGCCGGCGGTAACTGCCGTCACACACCTCCGCCCGTGACGCGCGCTGGCGACAGTCACGATGCTGGAAGCCACGATGCCGGAAGCGCCGCCGGCGCCCGCGGGCGGTCATCGGTAGCGCGCATGGACCGCGGCGTGCTCAGCCAGTGAAATACCGTCGGAGGCGAACAGCTCCAGTTGTACCGCGCTCACGGCAGGATCCCGCCTCCGCTGCCGCTCGCACAGTGGTGGCGGTCCGGCACCGGTTGATGGAGGCCGGACGACGGACCCTGGGGTACCACACAGTGGTCGCCCCGATGGGAAGTTGCCACAGGAAGCGGGGGGTACTACGCTCGGCGGGATATGGCACTGAGGTACATTTTCGCCACCGTCGTATATGCGGTGATCGACATAGGCTGGAACGTCACGCCGGTAGCGCGCGGGATGTATGAGCGGCTGCACGAAGCGAGCGGGAACGATTGGAGCTTCGGCAAGTCGCCTGACACGTGGGGCGGGGTGGAGG
>MPNH01000036.1 GCA_002238925.1 Spirochaetaceae bacterium bin103
CATACCGCTCCCGGCTGACCGCATCGTGCTGGATTGCACCCGCGCCCAGTGATACATCGCGTCGCGCAGACGCTTGTTGCACGCACGTCGCATCGTTACCACGCGGCTCTTCCCCGACCGCCGGGTCACCGGCGCTACTCCGGTCAGGATGCGCAACGTGTGGTAGTCTCGGGCTGTCAGGGCCTGTGTGGCCTCTGCGAGCAGCGTGGCGAGCACGATCTGACCGATTCCGGGCATGGAGCGCAGGATGGAGACGTCACGCTGCTCTTCTATTTCTGCCGAGTCGTCGTTGCCCACGATCTCCGCGATCAGTTCGTCCAGACGAGCGTGCGCCTGGTCGATCAACTCGGTCACCGGTCGCAGCCGGGTAATGACGCTCTCGATGTGCGCCTTCGCCGCGGCCGTTGTCCCGGCTCACCTGCAGCGGCTGCTGCCGCAAGATGCGCAGCACTCCAGCGGCATCGTGGCGCCGGATGCGGTTCCTCTTCAGGATCGCCGCAATCGACGCCTTGCGGATCTTCGCTGCCTCCGCCGGCGTCGGCGCCTTCTCCCACAGCTCCAGGACCCAGCCGGCTCCCAGATCTCCGCCCAACTCCAGCATTTGCGGGTAGTAGCGGCGCAGTTGTTCGCGCATGCGATTGATCAGCCGGTTGCGGTCCTGCTTAAACTCCTCCCTCATGCGCGACCATTCCCGCAACTCGATCAGCTCCGGCTCCTCCACCTGCAGATGTCGAAAACTGCGCCGGTCGGTGCGCAGCGAGTCCGCCAACACCCGCGCGTCGCGCCGGTCGTCCTTGGCCCCGGCCGCCGTAAACCGGTCCCGAAATCGATCCAGTTGCTTGGGATTGATCGCGTACACCTGCACCTTGCGCTCTAGCAGCATCTCCACCACCGCTCCATGCGGCATTTCGATCGCCGCGTGCACGCTCTCCAGGTCCCCGCCGGACAGCTTGTCCAACCATGTGCACAACTCGGCGATGCCGTCGCCGCTGTGCGCCACCTGGCGCTCCCCGACTACCTTGCCGTCTCCTTCCAGCACGCAGATCTGATGCTGTTCGGTCGCCCAGTCGACTCCCACGAACCACTGTTCGGTTGACATTCCGTCACCCCCGAGTTTGTGTAGCTCGGCTGCCACGATGTCGTTTCCGCCCCTGTACTGGTGCTCCCGGCCTCTGGTGATCCTGCCCACCCCGCGCCTTGGCACGACTCCTCACTGGGTATCCATCGCGGCTCTCCTACCGGGGCACACGTCCCCCCCAGGTGCTCTCTAGGCACACGGGGGGCCAAGGTGCTCCCGGCAGGTTGCCTCGCCCGCCAGGGATTCTAGCAGTCCTTGACGAACTATCGAACTATCTACTTTCTAAAGGGTACAGGGGGGGCGCCGGTGGCGTCGCTGGCGTCAGCCGGCGGCAGGGCCGGGTTGCCTGGTCACGCAGAATCCGCATCCATCCGAGTCCCAACCACCAGCGTATCACACCTCCAACACTGGTCAAGGACGCGTTGCGGCGCAACTTTCATTCGGGCCGACGTGCGACAGCTCGTGTGTACGACTCGGGAACACGATTCTCAACCGATCCCGTTGCCGCAACCCGTGATGGGATCGTGGCGCGGCTTCGTTACATTCCCCAGACGGTGACAGGCACGCCGGCTCCCGACGGTGCGCGGCGGAAGATCTTCTCCGCCCAGGGTCGGTCCGGCGCGCGGTCGAACACGACCAGGTGTCCTGCCTCGGCCGCGCAGCGGTCGGCGTAGCCGCGGGTCTGCTCGACCCCCTCGGCGATGGTCCGCTCCAGCCCCTTGCGCAGCACCTTGCACTCCACCACGAAGCGGCGCTCGCGCCCGCGCCCCGGCCACACGATCAGCAGGTCGGTGCGTCCGCGCCCGAGCGCGTACTCCCGCTCAATCCGTCCGCCGCCGTTCACAATGCGCTGCAGGTGCGCCTGCAGCAGCAACTGCGGGCCGGCCTCGTGATATTGCTCGAAGCGCTGCACCGAGTGCTCGGAGTGCTTGCGGAAGAACTCCTGGAACGCCGCGAGCAGCCCCGCGACGTCCAGCCTGCCGTCCGCGTCCACGTACCACGCCTCCTGTTGCGGCAGCCCTGCCTGCACCGCGTAGTTCAGATGGCGCGGCACCACCTCCGCGTAGATCGGGTTGGCGATGCGCGGCGTGCCGGCGGCGTCCTGCGCCACCAGCCCCAGGTCGCAGGCGTAAGCAACGTCCTCGGTCGACCACTCCCGCCGATCGGCGCCGGTCAGAATCGGCTCCACCACGCGTCGCACGCGCTCCTCGCGCAGCTTGTGCGCCAAGTCGTCGATGTGCGTGTCGCGGCGCAGGATCAGCCGCTCCTGTGCCGCCAGGATGGCGTGAGCCGTGATCGCACGCGTGCGGTCTCGCCCCGGCGGGTGACGGAAGCAGGCGTCGTAGCACAGCGCGTTCACCAGCCACGGCTGGCCGCCGGTGCGCGTGCGAATCAACGCCAGCGCGTCCTCCGTGAACGCCTGCCCGGTTGCCGCGGTGTGCTGCGCCAGTAATGCCCGTATCTCCAGCTCCGAGAAGTTGCCCAGGCGCAGCGACTCGGACTTGATGTTGAACGCGCTGCCGCCAAGCACCATGCGGTCCTCGGCGGACGAGTGGATGCGGTAGTCGCGCACGTCGCGCACCCCGCACAGGATGATGCTGTGCGGGAAGGCGGCCGGGCGTTGGTCGTAGCCGCTGCGCAGTTGCCGCAACACCGATAGCAAGGTGTCGCCCACCAGCGCGTCGATCTCGTCGATCAGCAGCACGAGCGGTTTGCGGTCGGCCGCGGCCCAGCGGCTCAGCGTCAGGCTCAGGGCGCCACCCGGTCCGGCGCTGCTCATCGCCTCGTTGCAGACGCGCTGCAGCGTGTCGTCGCCCAGCGTCAGGCTCGCCCTGAGAGCGAACTGGGACAGGACGGTGCGCATCCCTTCCGTCACGTTGTCGCGCATCGCCTGGCCCGCCTCGACGTTGGCGTACACGCAACGGAAGTCGCCGTGCCCGCCGTCGTTCAGCAGGTCGCGCAGCTCCAGCAGCGCCGAGGTCTTGCCGGTCTGCCGCGGCGCGTGCAGCACGAAGTACTTCTTGTCCCGGATCAGGCCGAGCACCGTGTCGAGATCGATCCGTTCCAGAGGTGGGATGCGGTAGTGGTCCGCCGCCACTACCGGACCTGTAGTGTTGAACGTGCGCACGTTCGCCATCGTCGCAGAGTAGGGCGCCGCTGTCATCCTCGCCTGCGTCCCGTCACCGGTGTCCACCTCAACGCAGGTAGTGGTAGCGGCACTAGATAACGGTAACGTGGCTGTCGTCGACGGCGTAGACCAGGCGGTTGGTCTCGTCGATGCGCCTTGACCAGAACCCGGCCAGATTGCGGGTCACTGCTGATCGATGACCGTATCCCGTTGGAACGCCTTGCCGGCGCGGTATTGCTCGATCGACTCGGCGAGGTGGGCGGCGTTGGCCGGCGACTTCAGCAGGTGCACCGTCTCCATCAGACTGTTGTAGTAGTCCAGCGACATCACCACCGCGTCCTCGGCGTCCCGGCGCGTGATAATGGCGATGTCGGCGTCGTCCGCCACGCCGTCGAGGACTGACTTCAGACCGTTTCTTGCATCGGTGAACGTCACCGTTCGCATTACCCTGTCCCTCCCGCTTGTGCCTGAATGAACTCTACGGCGTTGGGAATACATGTGCACGTAAGTGAACAGGTTGGGAAGACAACGGGCGCAACATCCTCCACGTGGGCGAGGTTGGCGGTGATCAATTCCGCTCCGTGAGCGCGGGCGACCGCCGCCACGGCGATGTCGAAGTCTTCGATCATCATGCCCGCCTGCTCAATTGGTCCGCCGTGACGACGGGGAAGGCGGTGGGGATGCGCTGCAGGCAGGCGAGGGTTTCGGTCCAGTAGTAGATGGTGCGGAAGAACACCAGCACGTCGCCGTGTTCCAGGAGCAGCTTGCGGTACATGATCGAGCGGCCCATGTCGTAGCCGTCCATCACGTCGCGCCAGGCGGCGAGGTCGCCGGCCAGCAGGTAGGTGCAGCGCGGCTCCGCCTCCGCCCGCGTGGTCAGGAAGACTGCGGTGCAGGCGCCGTGCTCCAGCTCCAGCACGATGGCGTCCGGGCTGCCGTCGGGCAGGTCGCGCACCGCCAGGCCGAGCGTGCAGTTGACGTTGGCCCGCGCCCGCTCGATCCAGTTCCAGAATCCCTCCACCTTGCGCTCCACGGTGGCCGGGTCAGGGCCCTCGTTGATCTCGGTGCGCGCCGCCTGTGCCCAGTCGGCGGAGAAGAACGGGAGCGCCGCCATCAGCCGCCGGCCATCACCGGGTCCATCTCGTCGATCATCTCCTCGACGTCGGCCGGCAGGGCGACCCCGACCAGGTTGAGCTTCTTGCGGAGCTGGCGGCCGCGGAACGCCTTCTCGCGCTCCGCCGACCAGCCGAGTACTCCGAGGTCTACGCGCATGCTGCCGGTGTTGGCGAACGTCAGCAGGGTGCGCATGGTCTCGTGCAGGTCGCGTACCAGGCCCGGATCGTCGTTCAGCAGTTCGCGGATGAAGCGCAGGCCGGCCTGCACGTGGCGCGCCTCGTCGCGGCAGGTGGCGGTGAAGCCGGCGTAGTAGGCGGGCAGCACCCTGCGGTCGCGCGCGAACCCGAGCGTGACCTTCATCGACGACAGCGCCAGCACGCCCTCGATCCACAGCATGTAGGTCACCGCGTACTGCATCAGCAGGTGCTGGTCGTAAGGGTTGCGGCGCAGGTCGTCGGTGAGGTAGGCGAGCAGCCCGAACGGCCCGACGAAGCCGTCGCCGACGAATGGGTAGGACTCGTCGAGCAGGTCCATGATGGTGTCGCCGGGCATGCCTACCACCTCGCGGTAGAAGCGGTCGAAGAAGATGGTGTGGCGCGCCTCGTCCTCAAGGTGGCTGGCCAGAAAGATCTTGTAGTCTTCGGGGATACCCATGAGCAGCGGTCCGAGACACACGGTGACCTGGCGCTCGCCGTGGTGGAACCCGGATGCCATCTTCAGGAACGTCTCCCGCTCCTCCGCCGACATGCGTTCGTTCCAGTCGCGGGCGTCGGTGGCGAAATCGAGCTCGGTCACGTCCCAGCGCTGCTTGAGGTACTTCTCGTACAGCCGCAGGTAGCTCGGAAACTCGCGCGCGCTGTCGTGCACGTAGTCGAGCAGTTCGTCGATGTCGACCCGGCCGATGCCGCGCAGGTCGGTGTAGGCGAAACTCGGCTCGCGTTCCGGTGCGCCGTTGACCAATGGCGGGCCGTCGATCGCAGCGGGTGCGGTGGGGGTTGGGGTTGCCACGGCGGCTCTCCTTGCGTGCGGCGTTCCGCCAATCCTACCGGCAGAATCACCGCGCGGCAAATCACCAGTGCGTGCGGGATTGCCATATTGCAGGAGGCGGGGGCAAACCGTAGGATGCCCGCCGTAATGCAGCTACAAAAAGACTATGCGGAACGCGTCTACGCGGGCGTGTTGGGCAAGATTATCGGCGTCTACCTGGGTCGCCCGTTCGAGGGCTGGGAGTTCGCGCGCATCGAGCGCGACCTCGGCGAGATTACCGACTACGTGCACGAGCGCCTCGGCGTGCCGCTGATCGTCACCGACGACGACATCTCGGGGACGTTCACCTTCATACGTGCGCTCGAGGACTACGCCGGCGGGGCCGACGTCAGTGCCGCCGATATCGGGCGCACCTGGCTCAACTACCTGATCGAGGAGCGCACCGTGCTGTGGTGGGGCGGCCTGGGCAACTCCACCGAACACACCGCCTACCTGCGCCTCAAGCACGGCGTAGAGGCGCCGCGCAGCGGTTCCATCGCCCTCAACAGCAAGGTGGTGGCGGAGCAGATCGGCGCCCAGATTTTCATTGACGGCTGGGCGATGGTGGCGCCGGGCGACCCGGAGCTGGCCGCGTCGCTGGCCGGCAAGGCGGGCAGCGTGAGCCATGACGGCGAGGCGGTGTACGGCGCCCAGGTGCTGGCGGCGATGGAGGCGGCGGCGTTCACGGAGTCGAACATGGACACCCTGCTGGACACCGGGGTGCGTTTCATTCCCGCCGATTCGGTCATAGCGCGCCTGATCGCCGACCTGCGCGAGTGGCACGCCGCCGACGGCGACGACTGGCGCAAGAGCTTCGCGCGCATCCAGGGCAGTTACGGCTACGACAAGTACGGCGGCAACTGCCACATGGTCCCGAACCACGCGATCATCATCCTGGCCCTGCTGGCCGGCGGCGGCGACTTCGGCCACTCCCTGATGATCGCCAACACCTGCGGCTGGGACACCGACTGCAACTCCGGCAACGTCGGCTGCCTGCTCGGCATCCGCGGCGGTCTGCAGGCGATCGATGCCGCCCCGGCGAACGGAGACGGCAACGGCGCCGGTGTCGGCAAGTGGCGCGGGCCGGTGGCCGACCGGCTCTACCTGCCCACCGCCGACGGCGGGCGCTGCATCACCGACGCCGTGCAGCAGTCGTACCGCTTGATCAACCTGGGCCGCGGCCTGCAGGGGCTGGACCCGATTGCGCCCAAGCAGGGGGCTCGCTACCACTTCTCGCTGCCGGGCTCCGTGCAGGGGTTCGAGCCGGGCGGTGCGGCCACCGAGGTGGCCAACGACGGCGGCCGGCTGGCGGTGCGGTTCGAGGGCGCCGATGCGGCCAAGGGCGCCAAGGCGTCCACCGCCACCTTCATTCCCATGGACGCGGACAAGGTGGGCGGCTACCAGCTCCTGGCTTCGCCGACCCTGCACCCGGGGCAGCGCATCCGCGCCCGGGTAGACCTGGACGCCGCGGCGACCGGCCCGCTGGCCTGCCGGCTGTGGGCCAAGGTGGTGCGCAGCGTCGATGACACCGAGAAAGTCGCCTCCGATCCGGTGGAGCTGACACCCGGTGGCGGCGCCGAGCTGGAGTGGGAGATGCCCGCCACCAACGGCCATCCGGTGGCCCGGGTCGGCGTGGCCGCGGTGTCCGCTGCAGCCGGCGGCGCGGCGGTGTCCGGCACCCTGTACCTCGACTGGCTGACCTGGGACGGCGCCCCGCGCGCCAGCCTGTCGCGCCCGAGCGGCGCGGTGAAGGAGCGTCGCAGGAACCGGGCGTTGCCGTGGTGGGGGCGCGCCTGGGTGAACGGCGCCTCCACGTTCTGGCCCAAGGACTGGGCGGAACCGATGCGCCTGATCCAGAACGAAGGCGTCGGACTGGCGTTCCAGGGCAACGAGAGCTGGACTGATTATCGGGTCACCGCCACGATGCGCATCCACATGGCCAAGGCCGGCGGCATCGGCGCCCGCGCCGGCGGCATGCGGCGCTACTATGCGCTGCTGATCGGCGGCGACGGCGTGGTGCGGCTGATCCGGCACGTCAACGAGACCGTGGTGCTCGGCGAGACGCCGCTGGCCGGTGCGCTCGACGAACAGCACCGGCTTACCCTGGAAGTGGATGGCTCCACCATTCGCGGGTCGGTGGACGGCGGTCCCGCGATCGAGGCAACCGACGATGCGTTGTGCGGCGGGGCGGGGGCGCTGATCGGCGAGGAGGGGGGGGGCGGCGACGGGGGAGCGCGGGGGGGCGCCCCCGCGCGGTTTCGGGGCGACCGGGGCGGGGGCGCGTCGAGTACTGGGACGTCGACGTCGCACCCCTGTAGCGTTTCCGGGCAACACGGCGCTCGCCGGCGTGGTACCGTGTGGTGCGGCGCCCGCGGCAGCGTCCGTGTGTCGGCCGAGCGGCAGGAGGAGTAGAGCCCATGTCCAGAACCCTGTATCTGCTGCGCCACGCCAAGGCGGGTCTCCCGGAGGCGGGGCTGCGCGACCGCGACCGCAAGCTGACCGGTCGCGGGCGGCGTGAGGCGGCGGCCCTGGGCGCCCGTTATGCCGGCGGCGGCGATGGCGGCGAACTGCCCGACCTGGTAATTACCAGCACCGCGGCGCGCGCGGTGCAGACCGCCGCACTGTGGGCGCAGGCCGCCGGGTTGCCGGAGCAGCGTATCGTGCGCCGCGACGGCATCTACCTGGCGGAGGCGGAAGCCGTGCTGACCATGGTCCGCGGGCTGGACGAGGCGCTGCAGCGGGTAATGGTGGTAGGGCACAATCCCACGTTCAGCGATCTGGCCACCGGCCTGTCGAGGAAATTCGTCGCCCTGCAGACCTGCGCCATGGCGGTGCTGAGCATCGACGGCGAGTGGGCCGGCGCAAGTGCCGCCACCGCCTGCCTGCTGCGCATCGACCGGGGCCGCTGACGCACCGGCGCGCGCCGGCGCTGCGTGCGGCGCCGCGCGGCGCCACTACCCGAAGCGCCGGGAATCCGGCATGCTCGGGCGGCAATGGAGTCAAACAACGGCAATGGCCGGCTGGCTGGCAAGGTGGCGATCGTCACCGGCGGCGGATCTCGTGAAGGAAGCGAGCTGGGTACCGGGCGCGCGAGCGCTGTGGCGATGGCGCGCGAGGGAGCGCGGGTGCTGGTGGCCGACCTGCACCAGGACAACGCGGAGCGGACCGTGGCGGAAATCCGCGGCGAGGGCGGCGCGGCAGAGGCGTTCGCTGCAGACGTTTCCAAGAGCGACCAGTGCGCCGCCATGGCCGCGGCCGCGGTCGAGCGGTTCGGCGCCCTGCACGTGCTCATGAACAACTGCGGCATAGGCAGCGTCGGCGGCACGGTGAGCGGTCTGGACGAGGCGGTTCTGGAGCGCAGCCTGGACGTCAACCTGAAGAGCGCCGTCTATTCAAGCAAACACGCCATCCCGCACATGGCGGCGGCGGGCGGCGGATCGATTATCAACGTGTCGTCGATCGACGGCCTTACCGCCGGCATGATGACCAACACCCCGTACGGGATCGCCAAGGGTGCGTTGCACATGCTGACCAAGACCACCGCGGTGTACCACGGGCGCGAGGGGATCCGCGCCAACTGCATCGCACCGGGGCACCTGCACGCCGCGTTTACCGGCGGGTTCCCGGAACGCACCCGCGATCTGCGCCGCCGCGCCGGCCCCCTCGGCACCGAGGGTACCGCGTGGGACATCGCCTGGGCGGCCGTGTTTCTGGCCAGTGACGAAGCGCGCTGGGTCTCGGGAGTGGTGCTGCCGGTGGACGGCGGCCTGCTCGCCGCGGCGCCGCTCACCGCGTACGCCTACCTGGAGGACGTCAAGTACCTGTAGCGGGTCGGCTACGCGGGCAGCACCTCGTGCACGGCGTCGCGCACGGTTTCCACCATGCGGTCGAGTTGTGCTTCGGTGGTGACCACCGGCGGCGCGAGCAGGTACACGTCGCCGCGCACGCGGCTGAACAGGCCGCGCGCCTGGGTGGCGGCGTGCACCTGGTTGCCGACGTTGTCGGTGGCCGGGAACTCCTCCTTGGTGGCCTTGTCCTGCACGATCTCGACCGCGCACATCAGTCCCTTGCCGCGCACGTCGCCGACGTGCGGGTGCCCGGCGAGCGCATCGGTCAGTCCGGCCAGCAGCCGGTCGCCCTTGACCGCCGCCTGGCCCGGGAAGTCCTCGTCCAGGATGATGTCGATGGTGCGCAGCGCGACCGCGCAGCCGGTCGGGTGGGCGCTGTAGGTGTAGGCGTGCATCCAGGGGCCGGAGGCATCGTCCAGCACCTCGGCGACCTGGTCGTTCACGCCCACGCCGCCGAATGGGAAGTAGCCTGACGTCACCGCCTTGGCGAACTGCATCAGGTCCGGCTGCACGCCCCAGTGGTCCAGGGCGAACAGCTTGCCGGTGCGCCCGAAGCCGGTAATCACCTCGTCCGCCACCAGCAGCACGTCGTAGCGGTCGCAAATCTCGCGA
The DNA here is from genome assembly GCA_002238925.1 of Spirochaetaceae bacterium bin103. Classification (GTDB taxonomy): domain Bacteria; phylum Spirochaetota; class Spirochaetia; order SZUA-6; family Bin103; genus Bin103. The sequence goes on from MPNH01000036.1 coordinate 9,809, forward strand.
ATGCGCGGAAAGTAGTCGTCCTGCGGCGGAATTACGCCGCCGGCGCCCTGCACCGGCTCGGCCAGGAACATCGCCACCGTGTCGGCGCCTTCACGCAGGATCGCCTGCTCCAGCTCGTCGGCCGCCGCGATCCCCTGGCTCACGCCGGCCGGCGCCTCGTAACGGTAGGGGTAGGGAGAAGGTATGTGGCTGAAGCCCGGCACGCGCGGCTCAAACGCCGGCCAATAGGTGGCGATGCCGGTGGCGCTCATGGCGGCCAGCGTCACGCCATGATAGCCCCACTGGCGCGAGATCACCTTGGTCTTGTGCGGCTTGCCGCGCAGCTTCCAGTAGGAGCGCGCCAGCTTGAACGAGGTCTCGCTCGATTCGCCGCCGCCGGAGGTGAAGAAAAACCGGTTGATCGACGGATAGGTGATGCCTGCCAGCCGTTCCGCCAGGTCGATGGCGGCGGGGCTGGAACTCCCCGCATAGGCGGAGCAGTAGGCGAGCGTGCTCATCTGCGCCGCGGCGGCCTCGGCCAGCTCGGTGCGCCCGTGGCCGGCCACCACGTTCCACAGCCCCGACAGTCCGTCGAGGTACTCGGTGCCGTCGGCATCTTCCATCACGGCGCCGTGGCCGCGCACCCACACGTGGCCTTGGGCGTGAACGCTGCGGCTGTGAATGGGGTGTATCAGGTGGCGCTGGTCGCGCTCCAGGAGATCGGTTCTCGTTGCGTGCTGCACGTGGCAAGTTAGCAAGGCCGGTATGCACCCGGCAACAATGCGTCCGCTACTGTTCCCAGTATGCTGGACCTACTGTTCCCAGTATGTCTTGAGCGCCGTCAGGCCCTCCTCGGCATCCTTCTCGTCGATCCCGGAGTAGGCAAAGCGCACGTATACCCGTTCCTCGCCGGGCAGCGACCGCCCGAAGTGGGTGCGCGCGCAGAACGACACGCCGGTCTCGTGCATGGTAGTGGTGCGAAACGCCTGCATGTCCTCGTCGTTGCCGATGCGGAAGCCGTGGCGCCGGTAGACGTCGGTAACGTCCGGGAACAGGTAGAAGGTAGCATCCGAAGCCGGCACCGTGACCCCATTTATATCGCTCAACAGTTCGACGATGCGGTCGCGGCGGCCTTGCAGTGTGTTCACGATGTGCAGCGAGCCGTTCTGATCGCCCTGCAGCGCCTCCACCCCGGCCAGTTGCACGAACTGGTTGGTGCACGACTCGTCGTTGGTGTTGATCTTGGTGATGATGTCGACCACCGGCTCCGGCCCCACCGCGGCGCCGAGCCGCCAGCCGGTCATGGCGTACTTCTTGGAGAAGGTATAGCCGATCACCGTACGCTCGGCCATGCCTTCGAACTCGACGATGGTGTGGCTCTTGCCGGCGTAGCGGATGTCGATGTAGGGGTCGTCCGACAGCACCCACAGATCGCGCTCGCACGCCAGCCCGGCGAGCCACTCCAGCTCTTCCTCGCTGGCGTCGGCGCCGGTCGGGTTGTGTTGCGCATTGACGATCAGCACCCGCGTGGTGTCGTCCACGGCGCGCTGCACGGAGTCGCGGTCGATACGGAACCGACCCTCGTCGAGGGTGTAGGTGTAGGGCTGGCCGCGGCCGCCGAGGAAGTCGACCTGCGACTCGTAGATCGGGTAGCCGGGATTGGGGTACAGCACGCCGTCGCCGTTCTCCATTACCGCCATCAGGAACTTGCCGATGCACGGTTTGCCGCCCGGTTGCACGGATACGTTGGCGGCATGGTAATCCACCCCGCGTTCCGTACTCAGCGACTCGGCGAGCGCCGCGCGCAGTTGCGGAACGCCGCCGGCCGGCGTGTAGAACGTCCTGCCGTCGATCATCGCCGAGTACGCGGAGCGGATGATGTTCAGCGGCGTGCGGATGTTCATGTCGCCGAGGTGGAAGGGATAGACGCGGTGCCCCTGCGCCGCCCAGGCGGCCGCATCGCCGGACACGGCGAACGCCGTCTCGGTGCCGAGGCGGGAGATGCGGCGCGGGGTGCGGGGGCGGCTCATGTTGCTCATTTCGGTTACTCCGAGATTCAGTTTGTGCGGCGCCGTTTACGCGGGGTCGAGCGCGGCGAGGAGCCGGCGCTGGTGGTCGAGGCGTTGCGCTCGGTCGGCCGCGAACCGCTGTACGCCGGCGATGATCGACTCGGTGTCCAGGTGCGCCTCGGCGATCACGTCGGCTTCGCTGCCGCCGGTGAGCCAGCGCTGGTGCCAATCCGAGGTCAGCGAGTATTCGGTTACCAGCGGGCCGACGTCGCGCAACGGCCACATGCGTTGCGTCCCGGTGCTTACCACCATCATGTCGGCACGCGCGTGGGCCGGCAGCACGGCGTCGCGATACGCCTGCGGTTGGCGGTCGAACAGCTCTTCGCTGACCGCGGCCACGATCTTCACGTTGATCCCGGCTTCCTCGAGCCGCGGTATCGCCTGCACCAGGTTGAAGGTGGAACTCGACCCCTGCACCAGCACGTAGCCGTGGCGCGGACGGCCGGCGGCGTAGTCGCGGATCACGTAAAAGCCCTTGGCGGCCGCGTCGCGGTCGCTGTCGGCGAAGCCCGAGCGGTCCGCCACCGGAAAGTCGGGGCGCGCCACCTCGATCACGATGATGCCGACCTCCGCCTCGCGGGCGGCGATCTCGGCGGCGGCGAAGTAGCCGGGCGCCACGTCGTTGTAGTCCCAGAAGCTGAGCACGATCGCCTGGCCCTTCGGGAACAGGCGCCACACCTGCGGCGCGAAGATGCCGAAGTGGGTGCGGGCGTCGGCGGCGGTTTCGGGGCCGGAGTGGCCGGCGAGGATGTTCAGCACGCCGACCCGGAACGGGCTGTCCTGGTTCTGCTGGCTCCACACGCGCGCCGGCAGGTACATCAGCGGGGTAAACGCGCCGTAGCTGCCGCTCAGTGCCCACACGCCGCCGTGAACGTTGGGATTGGGCGAGCCGCTCTGGCTCACCAGGCCGATGGCGGTGAGCGTGTTGCACGCCTCCTGGATGGCGGCCTTGAAGCGGGTGCCCGCCGGGTTGCGCACCGGGTCGTAGTGGCCGGTGAGCGAGCCGCTCTCGACATTGATCGATCCCGACAGATCGGCGGCCACGGTCAGGAAGCGGTTGCCGGTGACGTAGTTCATCCACTTGATCACCTCGGAGATGGCGCGCCGCGTACCGGCCACCTCCCCCGGCTTCTTGAACAGGTTGACGGTGGCCTCAGACGCCTCGCCGCTGGTGGGGTGGGTCACCGTGACGGTGGCGGGCTCGGACGGCAGTTCCGCCACCTGCAGGCGCGGATCCTGGAACGGGTCGATGGCCGTGTCGATGCGCAGCGGCAGTTCGCGCGGCACGGTATCGGCAATCTCCAGCACGCGGTCTGCCAGCCAGTCGCCGAGGCCGTCCTTGTCCAGGGCGGACATCGCCACGTCGATGTTGGTCTTGAACTGGATCAGCCGCTCGCGCGGGTCGTCGACGGCGCCGTCGCGGATGCCCGAGAATGCCACTCCGAAGCGCTGTTCGAAGGTTTCCGCCAGCGCGACGAAGTACGGCACGTTCATCTTCATCTCGTAGGGATGGCTGTGATAGCCGACCAGTTGCTCGCCGTAGCCGGGAATGGTGCCGTTGACGGCGGCCGGCCACCAGCCCTTGGTGGTGCGGCCGACCACGATCATCGGGCGCCGGTCGTCCGGATCCCACCGTTCCATGGTCTGAAACGCGGCGAGGATGTCGTCGTAGGAGTTGGCGTCGTCGAGCGACAGCACGTTCCACCCGTAGGAGGCCCACTGTTCGGCGATGTCGTACCCGTTCATGCCGTCCGGCACCACGCCGCCCTGCAGGCTGTCGTCGATGCCGGCGTTGTTGTAGGACAGCAGGATGCGCAGCCGCTTGCCCACCTGCTGGGCCACCGCCTGGGTCTTGAGCTCCTGGGCATGGCCGGCGGTCATCGCGAATTCCCCCTCCAGCGCCATCACCTTCAGCGAGGATGGCGCGCCGGCGAAGTCCCAGAACGCCGCCTTGCCGGCGGCGCTGCCAATGCCGATGCCGGACGGGCCGCCGTTCACGTCGTTGGTCACGTCGGTGGTCTCGGAATGGCCGGCCAGGGCGCGGATGCCGCGCAGCCCGGCCTGGGCGAACATCGGGTGGTCGGTCAGGCCATGATCGGCGAGCAGGGTGGCCAGGGCGCCGGCGCCGCGCCGGAACCCGAGGCAGTCGATCGACAGGAGCCCGAGCTTGGGGTCCGCGTAGTAGCGGTCATCACCGGTGGCTGCGTGGCGGCGCGCGAGCGCTTCGCCCATGATCATCCACAGCGCGTAGGCGGTGGGGATGTTGTGCCCGCCGGCGAGCAGGAAGCGGTCGGCAAACGGCAGCTTGGGTTGGCGGTAGTCGTAGCTCAGGCCGCCGGCGCCGGGGCCCGCCAGGTGGAGCGCGATGTTGTACGGCGTATAGGCCAGCGGGCCGCCGAAGTGACCGGTCTGCGCGTAGTTGCCGAGCAGGGTGAGGGTCATGGCGGTCAGGAAGCCCACCTGTTCGAACCGTTCCGCATCGTAGGCGGGAACCGGCATCGCCCGCTCGAGCGGTGTGTGCGGCCGCTCCCGCTCGCGAATTCCGACGGTTGAGGTGCCGTTCGACCCTGACATATTGCTTACTCCTTGAGCGGACTCAGCGTGGCTGCCCAGCCCAATGCACTATAGGGCCAAGCGCCGCCGCGGGCAAGGTGCAACGGGTGCAACGTACCACGTGAACGCCAAAAAACGGGCCACTGCTTACGGGCTCTGCGCGCCGACCGTTTCCACGTAGACGGCGTACAGCGACTGGCTGGCGGCCATGAACAGGCGGTTCTTCTTGGCGCCGCCGAAGCACAGGTTGGCGCACCTCTCCGGCAGGTGGATCTGGCCGATCAACTCGCCCTCCGGGGAGAAACAATGCACGCCGTCGATGCCCTCACCCCCGGCGGCGCCCGCCCACACGTTGCCGTAGATGTCCACCCGCAGCCCGTCGGAGTTGCCGGGGCTCATGTCCACGAACACCCGCTGGCCGCGTGCCCGGGTGTCGGCCACGTCGTAGCGGTAGATTACCCGCGGGGTGCCGGGATGGTGCGAGAAGCCGGTCTCCACCACGTACAGCCCGGTGAAGTCGGGCGTGAAGCAGATGCCGTTGGGCATCACCATGTCGTCCACCGCCACCGTGGCCTCGCCGGTAGCGGGGTCGAGGCGGTAAACGCGCGCCGGCAGCTCATGCTCTGCCCAGTGGCCTTCGTACTGGTACAGGGTGCCGTAGCCGGGGTCGGTAAACCAGATCGAGCCGTCGGGGTGGGTGCACAGGTCGTTGGGCCCGTTCAGCGGCTTGCCGTCGAACTGGTCGATCAGCACGGTAAGCGAGCCGTCGTGCTCGGTGCGGGTGACGCGGCGGCTGTCATGCTCGCACGAAATCAGCCGCCCCTGGCAGTCGCGGAAGTTGCCGTTGGTGTTGTTGGAGGGCCGGCGGAACTCGCTGGTCCGGCCGCTGGCGGCGTCGTAGCGCAGGATGCGGTTGTTGGGGATGTCGCTGAACAGCAGGCAGCCGTGGTCGCCGAACCACACCGGGCCCTCCGCCCAGCGTGCGCCGGTGTACAACCGTTCCACGGCGGCGTTGCCAATCCTTAACTTGGCGAAGCGCGGGTCGTGCACCTGTACGGCAGGATCGGGATAGGCGACGATGCCGTTCCAGTCGCGCCCGGCGAGCGGTGATTCAGAGGTGGCCATGGCCGCAGCATAGCACATGCAACCTGCCGCGCCGTCCGGCACGTGCCGGCTCGGCTACCCGCTCAGGTTCTCGAGTTGTTCGATGATGTCGGACGTGTCCGGGCGATCGCTGGTGCGGCGGCTGACGTGCGACCAGCGCACGATACCCCCGGTATCGATGATGAACGTGGCGGGGGCGGCAAGATTGTCGCCGCGCAGGTTGTACACCCCGTAGGCGTCCACCACCCCGGTGTCGCTGTTGTAGAGCACCGGGAACTCGATGCCGACCTTGCCGACGATCGATTGCGCACCTGAAAGGTCGTCGGTGCTGATTGCAAGCACCTCCGCTCCGAGTTCGGTGATCTCCTCGTACTGTTCACTCAGCTCGACGAGCTGACGCCGGCAGTACGTTCACCAGAAGGCGCGGTAGAACACCAGCACCACCGCGCCCTCTTCAAGGGTAGCGCTCAGGGTATGGGTGTCGCCGGCCGCGCTCGGCAACTCGAATTCGGGCGCCTCGGTTCCTGTCTCCGGGATGGCCGCCATCAGTGTCGCAGGAAGCAACGTTACCAGCGCCAACGCGACCAATGGTCGCCGCCACGCCGCGCTGCCGCCGAAACTCCCCATGCCAGCACTATACCGTACCACCGGCGCGGTGACAAGCGAGCCGGGCAATACGCGGGCGCTCGCGGGCGCGCGTCGTCTCGTCTTCGCGGCCGCGGTCTGCTACCATGCCGGCACTGACATGCCGACTTTTTCTCCCGATCAACTGACAACCCACGCGCAGCGCCTGCTTGCAGCGTCGGGCGTGCCCGACGACGAGGCCCGGCACATCGCCGGATCGCTGGTGCTCTCCAACCTCATGGGCCATGATTCCCACGGCGTCACGCGCCTGCCCCAGTACCTGGAAAGGGGCGGCTTCGTGGCGGGCGGCACCATCGCAGTGGCGCGCGGAGCGCGCCCCCCGGGCGCGGGGAGGGGGGCGGTTGGGGGGCGGGCACCACGAGCGAGGGGGGGCGAGACGCCCCCGCCTCTGCCGTGGTCGACGGCAAGTGGGGCTACGGCCAGACGGTCGCCACCCAGGCCATGGCACTGGCCATCGACAAGGCGAGGCAGGCCTCCGTAGGGGTGGTCGAGGTGTTCAACTGCGGCCACATCGGTCGCCTCGGCGAGTACGTGGAGACGGCCGCGGCCAGCGACATGATCGGCCTGGTAACCTGCAACAACCACGGCGGCGGGCTGCTGCAGGTGCCGTTCGGCGGCGCCGAGCCGCGCATGTCGCCCAATCCGATCGCGCTCGGCGTACCGACCGGCAGCGAGCTGCCGATTGTCGTCGACATGACCTCCAGCGTGGTGGCCGAGGGCAAGATCAAGATGAAGCGCAACCTTGGCGAGCCGATGCCGGACGGCTGGGCGCTCGGCGCCGACGGCCGCCCGATTACCGACCCCGAACAGTTCTACGGCCCGCCGCGCGGCGCCATCCTGCCGTTCGGCGGCGACAGCGCGCACAAGGGCTTCGCGCTGTCGATCCTGGTCGAAGTGCTGTCCGGCGCCCTTGGCGGGGCCGGGTACAGCCGCGACGGTCAGACGCGCTGGGGCAACGGCGTGTTCATGATGGCAATCGACATCGCGGCGTTCATTGCCCCCGACGACTTCAAGCGCAACACCGGGGCGTTCGTCGACTGGCTGAAGAGCTCCACCCTGATGGACGGATTCGACGAGATCCTGCTGCCGGGCGAGCCCGAGACGCGCACCCGCCGGCAACGGGAAGCCGGCGGCGTATACGTGGACGAACCCACCTGGCAGCAGATGAACGAAGCCGCCGCCAAACTCGGCATCGAACTCGGGTAGGCCGCCCGCTACGCGAGCTGGAAGGGAGCGGCCTGGCGCCCCCCTTCCGGCAGCACCGACGGGAGGTGGACGTTCAGCAGGTAGGGCCGGCGCTCTCGCTGGACCATCTCCAGGCCCGCCCGCAGCGCGTCCGGCAACTCCGCCTCCGAGCGGATGTCGCGTCCTTCCACACCATACGCCCGGGCGACCCCGACCAGGTCGATGCCGTCGAGCACCACCCCCGGCCACTCGCCGGCCGCGCCCATCGCGCCCTCGGAAGCAACCCGAACGAAGCTGCCGGCGACGACCCCGTAGCCGCAGTTGTTGGGCACCACGTAAAGCACCGGCACGCGATGATGGGCGGCGGTCCAGAACGCGGTGTCCGCGTACAACACCGAGCCGTCGCCGACCACGCCGATCACCGGCACGTCGGGCGCCGCCAGCTTGACGCCGAGCGCGGCGCCCATGCCGTAGCCCTCGGAACCGCCCGCCTGCGGGATGTACTCGGAGCGCCCCGGCGGCTGGATGCCGCCCATCCACGCCCACAGGGCGAAGTTCTCCATGGTGACATGGGCGCCGCCGGCCGCCTCGGCCGCTTTGTGGATCTCGTCCGCCAGCACCCAGGCGCGCACGGCCCCGTCCGGCGCCGGCTCTGTCTGGCGCGTCGCATGCCTCCGTGAGCGTTCTTCTTCCGCCGCCTGCAAGGCACGTTCACGCCGTTCGGCGAACGCGGTCGCGGTCGCCGCGCCGGCCGCGCCCGATCCGGCATCCAGCCACGCCTCCAGGCGTTCGAGCATGCGCGCCTCGTCGGCCACCACCGCCGCACTCAGCCCCTCCATGTTGGTGAAGTTCTCGACGTCCGGGCCGACCGCCACCACCCGCGCGTGGGGAAACTTGCGGTAGGCCGCCTGCGCGCGCGAGAAGCTGTGCTGCCGCACGCCGATCGCCAGCACGAAATCGGGATCGAGCGCCGCCAGGTCCTTGCCGTGCAGCGGATGGTTGGGCTGCACCGCGCGGTTGAACTGGTCGCCGTCGGCAACTCGGGCGCCGACCCGGGCGGCGAACGCGTCCAGCAGGGGCGCGGCGGCGGCCTTCCCCATGCCGTCGCCCCCCCACAGCAGCCGGGGGCGCGCCACCGCTCTTCCAGATGCCGTCGCCCACGTACAGCAGCGGGCGCTGCGCACCTGCGAGCGCCCGCATCACCGCCTCGACCTCGGCGTCGCTCGGGTAGCCGGCGCGCAGCTCCGGCAGCGGCCCCTCGATGATGGCGGCCTCGATCGGCTGCATGCCGATGGCGTCCTCGTAGATCGCCAGGTGCACCGGTCCGACCGGCGGCGTCATGGCGGTGAGCACCGCGCGGTACACCGCGTGCGCCAGCCCGGCCGGGTCGATGACTGCCCAGCTCGCCTTCACGTAGGGAGCCGACAGGTAGGTGGGGCCGAAGCTGTGGTCGATGTGGTGCCCCCAGCCGCGCTTGTCCACCGCGCTGCCGGTGTCGGCCGCGTAGGTCAGGGTCACCACCGGCAGCTTCGCATTCCACACGTTCAGCATCTGGCCGAGCGACTGGCCGAGACCGGCGTCCAGGTGTGCGAGCATCACCGCCGGCCGCGGCCCCACCTGGGCGTAGCCGCCCGCCATCGACGTCACCACGCCTTCGTGCAGCCCCAGGATGCCGTGGATTCCGGCGTGGCCGTACAACGCGTCGAAGAACGCCGCCTCGTGCGAGCCGGTGTTGTTGAATACGTAGCGGACGCCGAGGGCGGCGAGCTGTTCCACCACCACCTGCGACGGCGTCCCGGTAAACGGCCGGGTGGAACCCGCCGCGGTTACATGAGTCATGCCCAGTGTTGTATCACACTGCCTCCACACCGCAAGCCTTGGCGTTCACGGCCGAGCGCCCGGCCGGTCATGCCCGGCGGGAGCGGCACTTCTGCGCGCTATCGTCCGCGCAGCGCCGGGGTCCAGCAGCGTTGGCCGGCATCCGCCTTGGCGCGGTCCATGCGCGCCAGGATGGCGAGCCCGAGCAGGGCGACCTGCTGCGCGGCGTCGTGGCCGGCGCCGGCGCGGAATTTCTCGCCGGTTACCATGTTGTCGGCCACCGAGCAGATCGAGCCGCCGCGCTTGCCGAACAGCAGCGGCAGGGTGACCAGCGCCGCCGACTCACGGTCGCCGCTGAGTACCCCGGCGCGGCGGTAGTAGTCGAGCACTTCCAGGTGGCGCGGCTGCAGGTAGCCGCCCACTGACGGGCGCCCGACGCCGCAGAAATCGCTGTCGCTGGAGCGGGTAATGCCGACGTGGTAGCGGACGCCGAGGTCTTCGCCGGCCTGCGCGAGGGCGAGCACGATCTCGGGGCTGGCGACGGCCGGGTAGGAGGGTTCGACGTAGCCGCGGGTCATGCCTTCGTCGCGCACCACCCCCTGGCTAATCACCACGTCGCCCGGGCGCACCGATTCGTGCATGCCGCCGGAACCGCCCAGGCGCAGGTAGGCACTGGCACCGGTGTGCTCCAGGAACTCGTGCAGGATCAGCTCCGCTTCAGGTGAGCCGCTGCCGCCGCTGACCACGCTGACGTGGGCGTCTTCGTACCAGCCGCTGTAGGTGGTGAACATGCCGGTGCGCGCCACCAATTCGGCGTCGCGCAGGCTGCCGGCAACCTGCTTTGCCGTCCTCGTCGTAGGCGCACAGCGGGTCGCGCACGGTCACGATCACGTAGTCGCCGATGCGGCTCGGGTCGATGCCGGTCAGCGCCGGCTTGCCGTCGATCAACAGGCCGCGGCGCGGCACGTTGGCGGCATACTCGTACTGCCGGTAGAGCTTGTCCACCGCCTCAGACATCGTCCGCATCCTCCTTGCGCGGGGCGGTCGCCGGCACCGGTTGCAGGTAGAGCTGGCGGTCGCGCGGGCCGTCGAATTCCATGAAGTAGACCGCCTGCGAGTGGCCGAGCTGCAGCGCGCCGCCGTCGATGATCAGGCTCAGCGAGACGCCGGTCAGCGCCGACTTGATGTGGCCGGCGGCGTCCTGCGGGGTGTCGTGCTGATGCTTGAAGTCGATCCGCGTCGGCACCAGCCGGTTCAGCTCGTCGGCCACGTCCTCCAGCCCGAGCGGGTCCGGGAACGACAGCACGGTAAGGCCGGCGGTGGTGTGCGGAATGGTGGCGACCAGCACGCCGGAGCGTAGCCCGCTGGCCGCCACCGCGGCGTGCAGGGCGTCGGTTACCTCGTGCGGGCCGTTGCCGGTGGTGCGAAAGCGGTGAATGTGCATGGTGTCAGTCTTCCTTGATCGGGAGTAGTTGCGAGTGCCGGGTGGTGGCGCCGTCGCGGCAGTCGCGCCAGCGGCCGCGCGCGCCGCGGCCATACTCGGCGCCCTGTTCGGCGCTGAGCCAGGCGGCGAACAGCGCCAGGGCGGCGGCATAGGGGAGGGTGGAGAGGAGGTCGTCGTCACCGGTGGTCAGCGCGACAGCGTGCCGTAATTCGCCGGACAGGTCGGGGCTGGTCAGAATCCGGTAGGGGCGGCCGAGATGCTGCAGGAGCGGCTCGATCTCACGCACCCGGCTGTGGTCGCGCGCTGGGGACGGGCACAACACGAGCGTGGCGCATGCCTCCGGGTCGCCGGAGAAGTAGTCGAGGTGCACCCACTCCTCCACGTCTTGGTCGATTGCGGGCACGCCGGTTGCCTCCAGCAGCTTCGCCCGTCCGTAAGCGGCCGCGGCACGGGCCGGGCCGCCGGCCAGGAGCTCGTAGCGCCGGTGACCGCGCCACTTCCGTGCCAGTTCGGCCAGCTGCGGCTCGACCGCGGGCAGCATGCGCGCGAGCAGGTCGGCGGAACGGAGTATACCGGTGCGCAGGCGGTCCGTTTCCGTCTGGTGGAAGCGGCCGCGCACCTCGCCGATGCGCACGGCGAGCAGGTAGAGCGCGGCCGCGCACAGGAAGAACGAGCGCACGCCGGGCGCCGCCGCGAACGGCGGCAGCGTGATCGGCAGACACCGTTCGGCGGCGTGCGCCAAGCGGCTGTCCGGGTTCGCGGTCAGCGCGACCGTGATGGCGCCGCGCCGCCGCCACTGCTGCGCCGCCTCCACCGTGCGTGCCACGTCCCCGGACGAGCTGACGGCGATCACCAGCGGGGTATGCGGATGGCGGGCGCCTGGCAACTCGGGTTCGAAGCGGGCCGCCTGCATCGCGGTTAGCGCCCGGCACGGGATGCCGGTGAGCCGCACCCATGCCGCGCGCACCAGTTGGCCGGCGATCTGCGAGTCGCCGCAGCCGGTAAGGATCACCTCGCGCAGGGCGAAGATCGCCGGCGTCGGCAGCAGGGTGCGGGTGGCCGCTTCGAGGGCCTCGTACTGACCGGCGAGCAATTCGGGCAAGCTGAACACCTGGGCGCGCATCGCGTTGCCGGCGCCGGCTGCGGGCGTACTCATGGCTTTGCACCCGCGCGCGTGGCGAGTCCGAATGCGCCATCGCTGGCGCCGCGTGCACCGCTGCCGGCCTCGCCGACGCCGAGTGCACTGCCACGCCGAGCCCTCCCGCGAGCGGGAGCCGCTCGGTTCGGGACGCCGCCACCCGAAATCCCGCAACGGAGTGCGCGTCCAGGCGCCACTCCGGCGCCGGAGTCGCCGCGAGGAAGCGCACCACTGCCGAATTCGCCGCCGTCGCCGGATGCGCGGCACGGGCGTGCCATACCGCGGGCGGGCGTCGCGTCCGATGGCAGCGCGCCGACCGGGGAACCGCGGCGGGCCTGGTCAGGGCCCGGTGCACTGCCAAGCGGCCCGGCGCCGCGCGGCGCGCCATCTCGCAGGCGGGCCAGCAGCGCATCGCGGCGCCGCCGCCACTCGCTGCGGCAGGCGTCCAGGCGGGGCGGCGGCCCATGCTGCGTCAGCATCAGCGCTGCGGCGGCGGCTGCGCCGCAGCCGGCGCGCAGCCAGTCCTCGCCGGCGGCGACCGCCGCCAGCAGCGCGCCGCCAAACGCGTTGCCGGCGCCGGTCGCGTCGACCACCGCGGCCGGGGAGGCCTGTATGTACCGGAATTCGGCGGGCGGGCGGGCGGGCAGTGCGCCGTGCGGGCCGAGCCGCGATGCAACGCCGCCGACCCCGGTCGTCACCACGCGGGGGGGGCGGTCGGAGGCGCGCGTGCGCGCCGAGCCGCAATGCAACGCCGCCGACACCGGTCGTCAGCAGGCGGGCGGCGATTTCCCGTGCCTCCGCGATTGGCGCCTCCGGACGCGTCGGCGTCGGCACCCCGGGAGGCGTCTGGATATCGAGCGGCGTCCACTCTCCCTGCGTCGTGCACAGGCGGCGGCCCTCGGCCAGGTTGAGAGACACCACGTCCACGTTGGCCAAGCGGGCAGCGACCGCCGGCCACCGCGCGGTGGCGGCGGCGGCCGCGTGCAGTTCCCACAGCACCACCGCTCCGGTGGCGGCGCGCAGGGCCGCGGCCTCGCGCCAGAACGCGGCGTCGTGATCGCGGAACACGTAGTATCCGCGGGCCGCCCGGTAGGCGGCGGGCAGGCGGTCGATGCGCGGCCTCATGCGTGTGAAGTGCTGCTCGCCGAACACGGGTGATTCGGTGCGGGTGTCCTCGCCGTGGTAGACCACGGTGCTGCGCGGCGTCCGGCAGCCGCGCGGTTCCAGGCCGGCGGTGTCGATGCCGTTGGCGCCGAACCAGGCGTCGTGGGTGGAGCCGGCAAAGTCGTCTCCGACACCGCAGGCGATGCCGACGTTGCGCGCGGCCAGCCGCAGGCCCGCGGCAGCGTAGGTGCCGGCGCCGCCGAGTACGCCGCGCCGCTCGCCGCCGGCTGCGAAGCGCAGGTCATCCACGATCACGTGGGAGAGCACCACGTAGTCGACGCGCCGCACCGCGTCACCGCCGTCCCTGTTCACTCGGTACCGGATTCAGCATCATGGGCGCGCGACCGCACAGCCGCGCAGCCGCACAATAGAACAACCGCCAAAAAGAACAACGAGGAACCAGCCATCGACGCCAAGCATACCGCCGAATCCACCGCCTTGTTCATTGATTGCGACCCGGGCATGGACGACGCTCTGGCGCTGATCGTCGCGCTCAAGACGGCGAATCTGCGCTTGTGCGCCGTGACCAGCGTGTCCGGCAACCTGCCGGCCGAGCGCTGCTACCGCAACATCCATACCATCCTGCAATTGATGAAAGTGCCCGCGACCGGCCCAACGGGCGTGTGCACCGGCCGTGGTGGACCGCATCCGCTGGTACGGGAGCTGGCGCACGACCCATTTTCGCATGGTGCCGACGGGCTCGGCGAGACCGGTTTGCCCGCCGCCCCGCTGCCGCCGGCCACCGCCTACGCGCCCAACCTGCTGGTGGAACACGCGCGCCGCCACGCCGAACAGGGCGACCCGCTCACCGTGGTGGCGCTCGGCCCGCTCACCAACATCGCGCTGGCGCTGCGCATGGAGCCGCGCCTGGCGCAGCTCGTCAAACGCCTGATCGTGCTCGGCGGCGCCTTCGGGCTGCAGCGCGAGGCAGCCCTCAACGCCACCGGCGACAACCCGGTGAGCGAGTGGAACTTCTACGTCGACCCGGAGGCCGCCCGCCAGGTACTGCACGGGGGCTTCGAGCTGGTCGCGGTGGGGCTCGACGTGGCCACGCACCGCGGCCTGCTGCTGACCGCGGCGGACGAACAGGATCTGCGCGCCTGCGGCCGCGCCGAGGCCCGGGTCGCCTGCAGCATGCTCGATTTCGTGACCGGGCGCGGCTTCGCCAGTTATTGTGTACTGATCGATTCCTGCGCCATCGCGGCGGCGGCGCGGCCCGATCTGATCGAGACGGTTGCGCTGCACTGCGACGTGGAGACGCGCGGCGAGCTGACCCGCGGGCAGACCGTGGTCGACATCCGCGACAACTTCCGCTGGGGGCACCTGCCGCAAGTGCACGCCGCCCGCGACGCCGACTTCCCCGCCCTGCGCCGGTTCATCGTCCACACGCTCATGGCCTGAGTTCCAGGCGCAGCACACTGCCCGCTTCCAGGCGAGCCGGCTCGGCAAGAATCACCGACTGCTGCCGCCGGGTGTTCGGCAGCGCCCGGCCGTCCAGTGTCGCGGCAATCGCGCCTGGTTCGAGCAGCGGGCCGGCGTTGAAGCGTTGCAAGGCAATCGATCCAAAATGCACTGACAGGACCATCCGGTCCACGTTCAATTGCACCGTTCCCCACGCGGACTGCAGGCACCAGAAGAAGCGATGCGCCGGGCGGTCTTGCATGGGATGGAAGCCGATTTCGCCCGTCGTCATGTCGAACTCGAAGCCGCTGAGAACGGGCAGCAGCGCGTAGGAGGACATGGCGCGGGCGTAGTTGCTGCCGCACTCCATTTCGTTCCACGGGTTGCGCTTCTCGCCGTCGTAGCGGGCGCGGATCGCCTCCACGACGGCGATTCCCTCGTCGACCAGCCCTTCCTGAATCATGTGGCCGGCGGCCTGGTACTCGAAGCCGCTCATCGTCTCCTCGGCGAACGGGATAACGGAGTTCGGCCGCCCGCGCGGGTAGGAGCAGGTCAGCATGCCGGACTCGTCGTTCAGGCTGAACACGCGGCGCGGGTTGAAGGTGTGCCGCATCTGTCGGACGAAGTTGTAGCGAAACACCGAGCGCAGCGCCGTGCGCCTCTGCTGCGGATCGAATATCTCGCCGAGCCCGGCGATGTTGGCATGCCACTGGGCGACCACCTGGTCGATGCCGCAGCCCTCTGCGACCTGGTAGTTGATCTGCCCGCCGGCCGCGTCCCAGTACTCGTCCCAGTCGCGGCGGGCGGCGGTGCGGCCGGTGCCGGCGTCGACCACGGTGGCATCGTTATCGATCAGCTCCTCCAGGATGTCCTTGTTGGCCAGGTCGATGAGCTGGTGGTAGTACTCGCCGTTGAACAAGTGGGCATCCACCCAGCGTTTCCCGCTGTGGAACAAGGAGCGGTACTCGGCTGCGGCATCCGCATCCTCCAGGTGCTCGGCCATCTCCGCGGCCGCCTTCAGGGCTGCCAGGTAGAAGCCGGTAAGCCAGGAGTTGGGGCCGAACAGCTCGGTGTCGAGGGTGTGGTGCTGCCGGCCCTCCAGCACGCCGTCGCGATCGCGGTCCCAGCGGTCGCGGTTGTCCGGCGACCAGGCAAACGCCATGCTCTTCTTGACGGCCGGCCACAGCCGGGCCAGCCAATCGCTGTCCCCGGAGATCTTCCAATCCCGGTACACCTTGACGATGCCGCCGAACTGGCCGTCGGCGCACGGCCGGAACGATGACCGTCCGCGCCCGAGGGGGAGCTGAAGGCGAAAGCTCATGCCGCCGTCGTCGCGCAGGTTGTAGCGGTAGTCGGCGTCGCGCATGCCGCGTTCCAGCCGCGGGAACAGGAACGGCAGCGCGTACGCGTAGTTCCACACGTGGGTGCAGCTCCCCTCGCAGCATATCTCGTCGGGGTGGCAGCCCTCGAAGCCGTACAAGGTGCCGTCCTGCAGACGCAGCATGGTCGGGCTCTTGAGCACCGACAGGTTCGCGGACACGGCATCGACCACGGCTGCCGGCAGCGTCGAAGAGAACAGCGCTTCCTTGAACGACACGGTCTCCCGGTACAGCCGGTCCCAGTTCGATAACGCGTAATGCGCCGCCTCTTGCGAGTCCTTCCACAGCGTGGCGTAGTAATTTCGCCAACTGTTGCCCGCCGGGCTCCCGTTCGCAGGATCGCTGCCCGGATCGCTCGGCGCCGGATTCCAGTAGTTGGTGTAGACGGGAAAGTTCCAGGCCAGCACGAATCGCGCCCGCCCGGTCGAATGCGCATCCACCTGCAGATGCGCCGCCAGCAGGCAGTGGGCGCTGCGCAGGCTCGCGCCGCGGGCGTGGATCTCCTCCTCGTAGTCCCGGTTCGCCAACCTGCCCGGCGCCGACAGGTCGCGCCAGTAGGCGGTCACGTCATCGACCCAGATGCCCTTGTAGGCGGCCCGGCGCCAGTACTCCTGGCAGCTGACGTCGGGTGCGTCGGTGGCAACGGTCATGTCTCCCGCCGCCGGGCCATCCGCTCCCGCACCGCGCGCCCGCATCCCGATCATGGACAGCCCGTCGATCCGCTGAAAGCGGTTGACCTTGGCGGCTCCCGGCACCGGGTTGTTGACCGACAGGCAAACGGTATAGGTCAGCGCCGCGTCTTGAGGATTGTGGATTTCGACCTCGAAGAACGCCGCCGGGATGCTGGAGTCGTCCTCGTTCAACGGAATGAAGGGGTTGAATGCGGTAACGGCCACGGCACCGGGGAAGGCGTCGTCATTCAGCGTAAGCGTGGCGACAGGAAACTCGCCGCGAAAGCTCGCCGTGCGGAAGTGCGGCGCCGCGGAAAGGAAGCTGCGCGGCGGCCCCGATCCGAACGGCGTGCTGCCGGCGCCCGCCTTCAGGCTGCCGGTATAAGGCGGCAGCAGATCGCCCTGCAACACCCGCGCATCAAGCACCTCGCCGTCTCGCTCCGCCTTGACGGCAAAGTGGGTGTAGCCGTTGGCGCTACCCTTGTTGGGCCGGTTGAATATCTCCCAGTCGACCAAGCGTCCGTCCCCGGCCAAGCCGATACAGCCGCTGCCGATCCCTCCCATCGGAAACGATATCTCCCCGGTCTTCGACCCTTCATAGACGAACGCCATCGACGTCAGTGGTCCGTGCGCAGGAGGCGGGCGAGCTCAGCTTCCGCGGTTTCGGTGAGCTGGTAGCCGGCCGTCAATCCGACCGTGCCTCGAGTTGCATGCGTAAGCGCCGCATCGCGGCGGGGCCGTCGGTAACGCGGCCGTGCTCGACGTCCTGCATCGCCGCGTCAACCAAGCCGCGGAAGTGAGCCCGCGCGCTCGCCTTCAGATCGGCGGGAAGCTGCTCCTCTTCCTGTTCGGTGAGTCCGTCGTAGATCCACTTCTCCAAGAGGCGGCGATGCTCGCTCTGCTCGAGCAAACGCAGTCCCTCCCGGACCACTTCGCTGGCGGTTCTATAGCGTCCCGCCGACAGTAGCGCGTCCACGAAGGCGTCCTGGTGTGGGGGCAGGGAGACGTTCCTGGTCTGCCGGTCAGCCATGGAGTCAGTATGCCACAAGATCGGGCTGCGTATCAATATTCGCCACACGCACCGACACGCACCGTCATGTCACGACACTCGGCGCTTGCTTGACCGGGAGTTGGGCGCGTAGCAAGGAGGAGATCGATGACAACGAGAGGAGTGTTGCGCCCGCTTCCTGGAGATGACCGGGGACGGTTCGGTAGTGCCCGACCTGGCGCGCGCCTACTCCTGTCACCGGAGTACACCGAACTGTCGCAGAAGATCTACGACCTGTGGGCGGAGAAGCTGTACATCATCGGCACCGTCGGCATGGTGCCGCAGCCGGTGATCGCCAAGAACAACCTCGGCAACGTGGTCAAGGAGTACCCGCTGTCGGCCGAGTGGTCCGGCGGCCTGCACAACGAAGTACAGCAACTGTTCTGGAAAAACTGAACCCCCGATTGACGGAGGCCGGCGATTCCGATCCGCCGGGATCGCTGGCTGTCCGCCACTTCGAAATGGCCGCGCTGTCTTCGTTGAGTTCCCTTCGCCATGGTCAGCGGTACACGTCTCTGCGATGGCCTACCTTGACGATCGCCACGACTCGTCGTCGGTCGTCGACTTCGTACACCACCCGGTAGTCTCCCTGGCGAACGCGATATCTGGATTGCCCTGACAGCTTCTCGCACGCTGTCGGCCGGGGGTCGTTACCGAGTTCGCCTATCCGCCGGGCGATGCGTTGGCGGTCTTTCTTGGATCGAATAGTGTTGAGTTCCTTTACTGCGGAGGGCTTGATGCGCAGCTCATATCTTTCCACTGCGCTTCAGATCCTTCAGGACCTCCTCGAACTTGAGGTTGGGCTCATCCGCTCGGTCGTCGAAGGCTGCAAGGTCCTCCGCGTCCTCGGCTAGCCGGAGGCGAACGGCCTCGTTGACCAAGTCGGATACCGATCGCTCGATCTCTACCGCCTTCAGTTTCAGTGCACGGTAAAGGTGGTGGTCGAAATAGATCGTAGTTCGCTTGGACACAGACACCACGGCACCGTAGCGCTTTGGCGTCGTGGAGTCAACGCCATACGTGCGTGGCGGGCGTGGCGTTGGCGCAGCGTCCGCGGGTGCCGGCGCCGGGCCGTCCGCGGGTGCGCTCGATGGCAGCCGCGCCATGGGTCTCAGGGATCGTTGCGGGCGGCTGGCGGGCCGTAGCGAGGGATGCCGTAGAGGGCCTTGCGGCGGCGGACGAATTCGCGGTCGCGGACGGCCGCGGCTTCGGCAATGCGGTCCGGGTCGTGGAACCAGGGGCGGTGCTCGGCCATGCGCGCCTGGATTTTGGCGCGGACCTCTTCGCTTGGCTCCGGCAGCGGCCTGCGGTCGGCGGCGGGGTCGTCGGGCCATCGCCATGTGCCGGAGAAGTCGTAGTGGCCGAACGGGCCGTGGAACGGCATGCGGAAGCCGATGGTGCTCTTCACGCCGAGTTCGATGTCCTCGGCGGTAGCCACTCCCTCGGCCCACAGACGCAGCGCCTCGCGCGACAGGGCGGCCGTGAGGCGGTTGATCAGGTAGCCGGGCAGTTCGCGCCGGATCGGAATCGGTATCCTCGCGGTGCGCCGCATCAGGCGGCACATGATCTCGTAGGTCTGGTCGCTGGTGCCGGGGCCCTTCGCCACCTCCACGCCGGGCACGATGTGCGGCGGCACAAAGTAGTGGGTCAGCCCGGTCCGGTCCTTGTGCTCGAAGTGCACGGCGATGTCGCTGAGCTGCAGGCGGGAGGTGTTGCTGACCACGATGCAGCCCGGCGCGCAGAGCCGGCCCAAGGCGCCGAACAGCCGCCCAAGGCCCCCGAACACCTCCTGCTTGTCGGCCAGCCGCTCCACGGTCGCCTCGGTGATGAAGTCGCTGTGCGCGGCCAGCCGTTCGAGGTCGGTGGTGGTAGTGATCCGGGCGCCGGCCTCGTCGGCCTGTTGCCTGGTGACCAGTCCCTCCTCCACGAACAGCTCCAGCGCCGCTCGCACATTGGCGAGCGTCCGCTCCAGCACCTCGTACGTCAGGTCGTACACCACCGTCGGGTAGCCCGCCAGTGCGAAGTTGACGGCGATGCCGAATCCCATGGTGCCGCCCCCGGCAACCCCTACGCGCCGTATATCCTCTATCTGCACGCTGTGCTCCTCGGACCCCACCGTACCGGAAGCGGCTCCCGGTGTCGCGGCCCGCGAGCCTTTCATCCCTTCATTTCCCGGGGTGATCAGGGCTCGATCACGGCCAAACCTGCCAGGCGGGCTGCCGCACATTGGCGGTGGTCGAATGACACCAAGCCGGTGTAGACAGGATTTGCTGGGTCAACGAGGGTATGGAGGGTGATGAGAGCATCGCGTGCCGAGGCGCCGGCGGCGGCTGCGGAGGCATCGGCGGGGTGTGTCCTGCACGGCGGATGGGTGCCCGGCGAGGCGGGCGGCCGGTTCCTGGTGTGGGCGGAAACCGTGCATGGAGTGCGCCGGCGGCGCGCCGGTGAGCATCCGTTTCACCTGCGCCGGGAGCAGCTCGCGGACGCGCTCGTGGAGGCGTGGCCGTACCTGTTCGAAGCGGCCGGTGTGGCGACCACGCGCGATTCGGCTTGGGCCGTACTACCCGGCGACGGCGTGCGGCCCGCGCCTTCGCTGGAGTTGCAGGCGGAACTGGATGAGGAGATTGCCCCGGTTACGTGCTGGGCGGCGTGGCGGGTGGACGTTGCAGAAGTTGCGAACCCGCTTGCCATGCTCCGCGCGCTCGGTCAGCTCGCGCACGCGACGCCGCGCAACGATGCGGCGCAGGGTATCCGTATCGGGGACGATTTGCGTTTCTGGAGCCGCTTGGCCGCGAGCTTCGAGCGGTCCGTTCGCCACCACGAGTATCTGCCGGCAATCTTCGCGGCGCAACCGGAGGCTCCGCGGGCCCAGCCGGCGCGCGGCAAGCGCCGCAAGACGGCCGGCAAGAATGCCGTGCGGTTCGAAGCGGGCTGGGAATTCGCCGCCACCGCCGAGGAGAACATTGTGGAGCCATTCGCACGCGCCATGCCGGGTGCGTGCCGGGCACTGTGGGCGGCGGCGCCGCAACAGAACGGAGCGCGGCCCGAAGAGGCAGCGCAGCCTGAGGAGGCAGCGCTGCCCGAGTTGCACGAGCCGCGCGCGCTTCTGCGTCACTTCCTGGCAGTGCAGCTGCACCGGTTGGTCGGCGGCACGCGGTTTACGCAGACGGCGCTGAAGAGCGTCCAGGGGTCGTTTCTGGTGCACGCCCTGCCGCCGGCTGTGCCCGCTCGCCCGTCCGCACCTGATCACCAGGCCTCTATCGGTGAGCACACCTGGGTGCAATGGCGGCGCTGGCGCGACCGCATGCGGCAGTCGGCGCTCGGTGCGGATGAACGGGTCTGCTTCCGGTTGACCGACGCGCAGGACGGGTCGCCCGACACCTGGCGCCTCGAATGGCTGCTGTCATCGCGCCGCGATCCGTCGCTGCTCGTTCCGCTTGCCGACTTCTGGGGAGCCGGCAACTCCGAGCGGCCGGCGCCGCGCAGCGTGCGCGAGGTGCTGTTGCAACTGGGCCAGGCGGCGCGCATCTACCCCAGGCTGTGGGCAGGCATGGACAGCGAGGCTCCCGCGGAAGTGGTCCTCGATCGCGCCGCGGCGCTCGAATTCCTGCGCCAGCAGGCCCCGATCCTGCAAGGAGCCGGATTCCGGGTAATCGTGCCGGCGTGGTGGACCGTGACCGGCCAGCGGCGCCTGCGGCTGCGCTTGACGACGCGCAACTCGCCGGGTGCAACGGCTGCCGGCGGCGCAACCGCGGCCGGAACCGAGTCGCCGGCAATATTGGGTTTCGACACGCTGCTCGCGTTCGATGCGCAAGTGGTCCTGGACGGCGAGCCGATTACCCGCAGCGAGTGGCAAAGCGTCGTTGCGGCAAAGGAAGGCCTGGTCCGGCTGCGCGGGCAGTGGATGGAGCTGCGCGGCGACGAGGTAGCGCGCCTGGAAGAGCACTGGGCAGCCGATGCCGGCGCGCAGACCATGACGGTGGCCGATCTGTTGCGCGCCGAGGCGGGTTCCGACGACCTCGAAGTAGTCTGCGAAGGCGCCGTCGGCCGCATGCTCGCCGCGCTGCGCGGCACCGGCGCCCTGGAAATGCTCGACCAGCCCGCCGGGTTCGCCGGCGAGTTGCGCGGCTACCAGGTGCGCGGCTTCTCCTGGCTGGCATACCTGGAGCGCCTCGGCTTCGGAGCATGCCTGGCCGACGACATGGGGCTGGGCAAGACCATCCAAGTGCTGGCGGCGGTCCTGGAGGACAAGGCGCGCAACCCGGATGCCGGCCCCACGCTGCTGATCGCTCCGACTTCGGTAATCGGCAACTGGCAGCGTGAAGCGAGGCGTTTCGCGCCGGCGCTCGCCACCTGCCTCCACCACGGGCCGCAGCGAGTCAGGACCAGGGAGGCGTTCGAGGCAGCGATTCGCGGTATCGACATTGTCGTCGCCTCGTTCGGAGTCGCCCGGCTGGACGCCGCGGTCCTGCAGAAGGTGCGCTGGTGGCGCCTGGTCGTGGACGAGTCCCAGAACGTCAAGAACCCCACGGCGGCCGTGACCAAGGCGGTCCGCGCGATCCCGGCGCCGCGCCGCATCGCCCTGACCGGCACTCCCGTCGAGAACCGGCTCATGGACCTGTGGTCGCTGTTCAGCGTGCTCAATCCCGGCTTCCTGGGCACCATGGCCGAGTTTCGCAAGAACGTGGAGCGGCCAATCATGCGCGACCGCAGTCGTGCCGCGACCGAGCGGCTGCGCAGCCTGGTGCGGCCGTTCATCCTGCGCCGCATGAAGACCGACCGGGCGATCATCAAGGATCTGCCCGACAAGGTGGAACAGAACTCCTACTGCAACCTGACGCCCGAGCAAGCCACCCTGTATGAAGCGGTGGTCCGCGACCTGGAAGCGAAGCTGAAGGAGGCCGACGACAGCGGGCGCCAGGGGCTGATGCTGTCCACGCTGCTGCGCTTGAAGCAGATCTGCAACCATCCGGCACAGTTTCTCCAGGATGCCAGCGAGTTCACCGAGACGCGTTCGCACAAGCTCGCGCGCGTGTGCGAGATGCTCGACGAGATCGACGCCGAGCGCGAATCGGTGCTGGTATTCACCCAGTTCACGGAAATCGGCAAGTCGCTGGAAGCATTGTTCCGCCGGCGCTACGGCGGCGGCGTGTACTACCTGCATGGCGGCACGCCGCGGGCACGGCGCGAGCACATGGTGGAGGAGTTTCAGGATCCCGATACCGAGCCGGCGATCTTCGTGCTGTCGTTGCGTGCCGGCGGCACCGGAATCACGCTGACGCGGGCGAATCACGTCATTCACTTCGATCGCTGGTGGAATCCGGCGGTCGAGAACCAGGCCACCGACCGCGCCTACCGCATCGGCCAGCGCAACAGCGTGTTCGTCCACAAGATGGTGACCATGGGCACGCTCGAGGAACGCATCGACGAGCTGATCGAGTCCAAGAAGAAGCTGGCGGAAGATATCGTGGGCGGCGGCGAGTCGTGGCTGGCGAATCTGGACAACGACGCCTTTCGCGAGTTGATCGCGCTGGACCGCGGCGACGCGGTGGTAGGCTGACGGGGAGGGCGGCGCATGGCAGGGCAGAGCAAGACCTGGTGGGGTGAGGAGTTCCTGAACGCCCTGGAGGGCTGCATGGACGCGGGCCGGCTGGCGCGCGGTCGAGGCTACGCCGCGGCGTACAGACGGAAGGAGTTCGCGATCCGGCAGGGCAAGATCGAGGCCACGATGGTCGGCAACATCAATCGCCATTTTGGCGTCTACGAGACCCCTTACTACGCCGTGAAGATCGAGTTCGAGAAGGTCGCCGCGGCGCGCTGGAAAACGATTGTCAAGCGATTGGGATCCAATGCGGACTGGGTGACGCATCTGATTCTGGGCGAGGTGCCGCCCACCATCGAGAAGGCGTTCGCCGGGTCGGGCGTCAAGCTGCTGCCGCGCACCGGCAAGGAGATTCGCTCGTCCTGTTCGTGTCCCGACTGGGCCAACCCGTGCAAGCACGTGGCGGGCGTGTACTTCCATGTCGCCGCGCTGCTCGACCGCGATCCCCTGTTGCTGTTCGAGTTGCGCGGCATGGATCGCCGGCAGCTCCGGCAGGCCGTTTCGCAGTCCGAATTCGGTGCGGCATTGGTCGGCGATGCCGGCGCGGGTGACCCCGATCTCGCGGCCGCTGTGCGGGAGCCGCGCTATCCGGCGGTGGCGGTGAGCGGCAGCGATACCCCCGCCGCCGACCTGCGCGCGTTCTGGCGCGGCAGGCCGCTGCCGCGGGAGGTGACGGCGGAGGGCCAGGCGCCGCCGGTGTCCGCCCTGCTGCTGCGCCGCGAGGGCGACTATCCCGAGTTCTGGCCCCGCAATACCTCGTTCATCGAGGCGATGGCCGCGGTGTACGAGCGCGTCGCAAAGGGAATAGCCGCGAAAGGCACATGATCCCCGGAGCGGTCAAGAAGTAGTGCAGTGCTGGTCGCCGTGACCGGGAGCGGGGCAGCCGGTCACCGGGGGCGCCAGTCGGCTTCGCCGTACACCAACCATGCATCCACCCGACGGCCGTCCCAGCGATAGCAGAGGTGCCGGCCAGGGACCGGAAGGCCAGCCACATCGGGCCAGAAGGCGGCCATCGCCGCACCGCCGGAGTGCGGGGTGTAGCGCACGCTCGGATAGACGAGGCCGTTGCTGGCATGATTCCAGCGCAGTTCGCGCGCCAACGACTGCGCGGCAGCGTAGTCATCCGCGTCGAGTGCGGCTTCGCACGCCGCCGTGTCGCGCAGGTCGTGCAGGTCGGCGTCTATACGGCTGAGCAGCTCACGGAAATCGGCCGTGGCCGGATCCTCATTGGTCGCCGCCATGAAGCGCTCGAAGTGGAACATCGTCTCCGCCAGCGCAACCGCGAAGCGGTCTCCCGCGTAGTACACGCCGTAGCTTCCGTCACTGAACCGGCTCGGCCGGTCGCGCGATGCGTGGCAGAACGGGGCCATCGCCCAACTGGCGCCGGGTCCGGACACGCGCCGCGCCGCCGGTACCAGGTGGATGGCGCCGATTTCGTCGCGTACCCGCGGGTTGGTCTTGGCTTCGGCAGCGGCGACCAATTCCCAGTCGGCCGGATCGGCAATGTCCTCGAACAGGGCGATCGGGGGATATATCGACCGAACCAGGCGAACGGCCCGCGGCCAGCGGACGCGGCTGACCGGTGGGATTACCAACCGCTGCGTTGTGCGTCGAGATAAGCGCGTACGGCGGCAAGATCCGGGATCGATCCGGCCAGCAGCCGGTGCAATGCCGGTTGGCCGCCGAACGCTTGGTTGGGCTTGCGCAGCCAGTGGTAGCCGCGTGACGGATCGGGAAACAGGTAGCGCAGGCTCTTGTGAATGCCCATCAGTATGGACAGCCGCTCACGGGTGTCGCGTGAAATGCGCGGCAGCTCGACTTGCCCGGCTTTCCAGCGCGCGTAGGTGCGCGCGGCCGGCTCTCCCAGGAGGATTCGCCCCTGCCGGTCGTTGAGCGCCCAACGCCGCATCAGATTGAAGAACGCGCGTAGCAGGGCACCGGTCTCGGCGTCGCTGATTGCAGTGGTCGGGCTGCGGCGAGTGTCATGCAGCGCAGGGGCAACAGTTGCCATATGGCATAGTGTAGTGCACTCTTTGGCGGTTCGGCAAGTTAGTACCGGCTCTCGCCTGGCCCTCGCCGGGAGCGGATCAGCAGGTAGCGGGTTGGTTGACGTGGCGGCAGAGCGGCGATAGCGTCTGACCATGTTTGGAGCGCAGTTGTACAATGTCGGCACGTCGTGGGACGAGATCACGTCGGTACTGCGGGTGATGGAGGCGGGAACCTGGACCAGCGCTTACGTCTATGACCATTTCGTTCCCCCTCTGGGCGGCCGGGCGGTAGAGTTGCGGCCGAATCTGGAGGGCTGGATGCTGCTCGGCAGCATGGCGGCGGTCACCACCAGACTTGAGCTGGGCGCTCTGGTTACCGGGAACACCTACCGCAACCCGGCGCTGCTGGCGAAAATGGCGGTGACTCTGGACGAAGTCTCCAAGGGCCGCGCCATCCTCGGCATCGGCGCGGGCTGGCACGTCCGCGAGCACGAAGCCTACGGCTGGGACTTCCCTTCGTTGAAGGAGCGGTCCGATCGCCTGGAGGAAGCCTGTCAACTGATCCGGATGCTGTTTCACGCCGGCCCGCAGGAGTTGGTCAACTACGAAGGCAAGTATTATCGGCTGACGGAGGCGCCGTTCGTACCCAACCACTACCGCGGCGCCGGGCCGCGCGGGCGCAGGCGGCAAGACGCCATTCCAATCATGGTCGGCGGCAAGGGCCGCAGACGGACCTTGAAGACCCTCGCTCAGTATGGCGACATCATGAACGTCATCTCCAGCCCGGAAGAATTCAAGCAGGAATGCGCGGTGCTCGACCGCCACTGCGAGGCGGTCGGTCGCGATCCGGGCGAAATTTCGCGCACCGTCCACATCCCTCTGCGCCTCATGGACGATGAGCAGAACGCCAAGAAACTGCGCGCCGCTGACGACTGGAAGCCGATCGGGTCGGTGCAGCGCGTCATCGACAAGTGCGGTGATTTCATCGCTGCCGGAGTTGAGGAGTTCTGTTTCGCGGGGATCCCGCAGCACCCCGCGGTGTATCAGCGGCTGAACGAAGAGGTGCTGCCCGCGTTCTCTCGCGGACTTCGGTAGCGCTTGACTGCCTCCGCTCTACACTGATATTCCACGTATCTGTCAAATCAGGAAATCGCTTCCATGGAGCGCGCCTTGCAGTCCGCTTACCAAGTGTGAGGGCGCCGGATCGCTACCACAGCCGCATTACAATCGACGTTGCGATGTTGGGACTGGCAGGGTTGACGATAAGCTTCTGCGTTGCCGGCGACACCAGCACGTCCATGTCCTCCATGGGCACGGCGCCGAGCAGCACGCGGTCGCCAAGCACCAACGCTCCAGTGAAACAGCCGCGGTTCTCGAACGTGAGCGACACCGGGCCCACATACGGCACGAGGTGCTTACCGCCGTCAGCAGTCGTTACTTCGCGCTGGTAGAGTTCGTCGAGACCGAGTTGCAGAGCGACGTGCTTCGGGATGCAGAGCACCGGTATCCACCAAACTGTTCACTCTCATCGGCCGGATCGAGGAGTCCCGCGGATTCGAGAGTTCGATTTCGGCGTTCACCAACCCCATGCCTCTCAGCTCCGTCCTCCTCGCGCCAGCATAGCGCCCTTGCGCCGGCATCGGCAAACCTGATTGTCTACATCCCCCACACCGTAACCGGGGCACTGCCGTCGGTCCGCTCGCGGCGAAACAGCTTGTCGCGCCACGGCTTGCCTTCGGTCCGGTCGAAGATGACCAGGTGCCCCTCGGCGGCACCGCACCGGTCCAGGTAGGCGCGCGTCTGCTCCAGCCCGGTACGGATCGTCTCCTCCACGCTGCCGCGCAGCAGCTTGCACTCGATTACCATCCGCCGCGTCCGCTCCGCCGGCGCGCCGGCCGGCCAGATGATCAGCAGGTCGGTGCGCATCCGCCCCAACCCGTACTCGCGCTCCACCCGATCGCCCGAGTTGACGATACGCTGCAGAAACGCCTGCAGCAGCAACTGCGGCCCGGCCTCCCGGTACTGAAACCGTTCGATCCAGTGCTCGGAGTGCTCGCGGAAGAACTCTTGGAACTCCGCCAGCAGCCGGGTCAGGTTCAGGCTGCCGTCGGCGTCCACGTACCAGGCCGGATCGTGCGCGAAGCCGGCCTGGGTGGTCCAGGTCAGGTCGCGCGGGATCACCTCCCGGTAGAGCGGGTTGGCGATGCGGATCGGGTCGTCGCGTGCAACCAGGCCAAGGTCGCGCACGTATTGCAGGTCGTCCGGGCGCATGGTTGCGGCCGCCGCGCTGCCGCTCAGCAGCGGTCCTATCACCCGCCGCACCCGCTCCTCCTGCAGCTTGTCGGTGAGTTGTTCAACGTGCGTCTCGCGGCGCAGGATGAGTTGCTCGCGCGCGTCGTGGATCGCCTCGGCGGTGATCGTGCGGCTGCGGTCGCGCCCGTCCTGGTTCCGAAAGCAGGCCTGTTGGGCGAGGGAGTTCACCAGCCACGGCTGCCCGGCGGTCAGGCACCAAACCGCCCGCAGCGCCTGCTCGGCAAACTGCTGCCCGCTCTCTGCGGTGTGCTGGCCCAACAGCGCCCGCGTCTCGGCCTCCGTGAAGTCGCCGATGCGCAGCGACTCGGCCTTGATGTTGAAGGTGCTGCCGCCGGTGACGACCGTCTTTTTGGCGGACGAGTGGATGCGGTAGTCGCGTACGTCGCGCACGCCGCACAGGATCACGCTCTGCGGGAAACGCAGCGGGCGGTGCGCGTAACCGGCGCGCAACTGCCGCAGCACGGCGATCAGCGTGTCTCCGATCAGCGTGTCGATCTCGTCGATCAGCAACACCAGCGGCGTGGGGTCCGCCAGCGACCAGCGCGTCAACACCTGGCGCAGCACGCCCGCGGCGCCGGCGCGTTCCAACAGGTCGGGCCATATGCGCGCCGGCAACGGGTCGTCGAGGGTCGCCTCGGCCTCCAGTTCCAGTTCGCTGAGGATGGCGCGCATCGCTTGGGTCATGTCTTCGCGCGCCGCCTGGCCCGGCTCGACGTTCACATAGACGCAGCGGTAGTCGCCGTGAGCGCCACCGTTCAGCAGGTCGCGCAGCGCCAGCAGGGCGGAGGTCTTGCCGGTCTGCCGCGGTGCGTGCAGCACGAAGTAGCGTTCGTTCCGAATCAGCGTGAGCAGATCGTCCAAGTTCAACCGACTCAACGGCGGCACGCAGTAGTGTTTCTGCGGGCGCATCGGTCCAGCCGTGTTGAAGAAGCGCATTGATTCCGAGTGTCTCCGTTTCGCCGTACTTGTCAACAGCAGCGCCGCACCATACCGCACCACCGCCGCCACTCGCCGCGGCGGCGCGCGCCCCACTCCTGCGCAAGACTCATGAACGGTGCGGGCGTACGCTGCGGCGGCGCCCGCCTCCGTAGCGGCCGGCGGCGCCGCGCAGGCGCGGGTCGAGCAGGTCGCGCACGGCGTCGCCGAACAGGTTGAGGGCGTAGACCGTCACCGTCAGGCACAGGCCGGGCCACAGCGCCAGCCGCGGGGCAATCTCCATGTACTGGCGGCCCTCGCGGCTCAGCATGCCGCCCCAGCTCGGAATGTTCGCCGGCAGGCCAAAGCCGAGGAAGCTCAGCGACGCCTCGGCGATGATCACGCTGCCGACGTTGATGCTGAACACGACGATCAGCGGCGCGGCGATGTTGGGCAGCACGTGACGGACGAGCGTGCGCAGCGTGCGGGCGCCGGTCGCCTGCGCGGCCTGGAAGTAGGCATTCTCCTTGACCCCAATCACCGCGCCGCGCACCACCCGCGACGCGGGAATGCCGCCGGCCACCCCGAGCACGACGATGATCTGCACCACGCCGCGGCCGGCGATCGACATGATGGTGAGCAGCAACAGCAACCCGGGAAACGACATCCACGCATCGACGAACCGCTGCGCGTAGATGTCGACCCGCCCGCCGATGAAGCCAGTGGTGCCGCCGATCAGCAGCGCGACGATGAGGTTCAACACCGTCGCCGCCAGCCCGACGGTGATCGACAGGCGCGCACCGATGATGAGGCGGCTCAGAAAGTCGCGGCCGACGTGGTCGGTGCCCAGCAGGTGCGCGGCCGATGGACCCTGCATCCGGTCCTGCACCCGGCCTCGGTCGTAGTCGTAGGGCGCGATCTGCGCGGCTGGGGACATCGTGGACCTGCTCTGCCAAGCCGTCAAGCGCGCGTTGGAGTTGCAACCGACGGCCGAATGGTGCGCCACGGCTACGGACCGGCTACGCCGCCGGAGCCCTCGACGTAGCGCCTTCTCCGCGCTGCTGCCGCCGTTCGCCTGCGCTGACCGACAGCCTGCGGGTGGCCGGGCGGGACACACCTCGCAGAGGTGGCGGCGCTGCGCGCCTACTGTGACGACCTGTTCGCCAGGGCGGTGTCCGCCGGCCACGGCAGCTACGACATCGACGGCCCGGCAGCGGAGATGGCTACGGCAGCGCCAGTTCGGTGCAGAACGTCGCGAATGGCAGGACGCGGGTGTCGGAATCTGCGTCGCCGAAGTCGGGCGAGCCCAGGTGCACCTGGTAGAAGCGCGGAATGACGCTGCGCTCGCGTACGTAGCGGCAGGCCGGTGAGGCCCTGCGTCCGCCGCTCTTGCATTCGACCGCGAACTCGGGGCGGCCGTCGCGGAGCACGACGAAGTCGATCTCGCGTCCGTCGGTATCGCGCAGAAACCGCAGTTCCATGGCGTAGCCTTCGGTGTCCTCGACCAGATGGCAGTACTTCAGCAGATGTCCGGCCACCATGTTCTCGAAGCGCGCCCCGGGATCAGCCACGCGCGACCAGTCCCAGAAGTAGAGCTTCTGTTCCTTGCGCACCGCTCTGATGCGCGGTGTCCCGAACGGCGCCAGCCGGTAGCAGAGGTACAGCCGTTCGAACGCGGCGATCCAGCGCTCGACGCTTTCGTGCGACGCCTGCAGGAGGATGCGCAGACGGTTGACCGAGAGCGGCGATCCCACACAGGCGGGCAGGTGCGCGAGCAGCAGATCCAGCCGCGACACCTCGCGCACCTGTTCCAGATCGCGCAGGTCCTCATGCACCACCCGCGCCGCGTGCTCGCGCAGCCAGCGGCGGTGGAAGCGCTCTTCGCCGCGCAGAAACGGCTCCGGGAAGCCGCCGAACCGGAGGAGATGCGCGACCGTGTCCGCTGCACGGGGCCGACCGCTCTCCATGAGGGTGAACGGATGCAGGCGGTAGTAGTGGTAGCGTCCCTGCAGGGAGTCGCCACCCTTGCGGTAGTAGTCGAGGCGGGCAGACCCGGTGACCAGGAATGAGACCGACGACCGGTGCTTGTCGTGGAGTCCCTTGATCAGGCCGCGCCACGCCGCGTACTTGTGGATCTCGTCGAAAATGAGGAGCGGCTGCCGCGGGGGCAATCGCGCGGCGAGAATCGTCTCGCGGTCGGCGAGATAGTCCCAGTTCAGGTAGGCCGGCGACGACTCGTCGCCGCCGTTCTCCAACAGCGACAGGGCGAACGTCGTCTTGCCCACTTGGCGCGGACCACCGACGAACACCATGCGCTCCGCGAGGTCCGCGGTCACGGCGTCGGCGAGGTATCTGGGCGTCTTCGGTAGCTTGGACGATGCCATGACTATTTTCAGGTGTACGAGAATATCTTCATGAGTATTTTCAGGTCAACCGGAAATCAGTCATGAAGTCATGACCTCTTGCCCGGACACGCTGTCTCGGGGTTACCGGTCGCTGCCCCGGAGCCGGGGGTCGAGCAGGTCGCGCAGGGCGTCGCCGAACATGTTCAGGCTGTACACGACCAGCGTCAGGGACAGGCCCGGCCACAGCGCCAGCCGCGGCGCCGCCTCCATGTAGGTGCGCCCCTCGCGGCTCAGCATGCCGCCCCAGTCCGGGACGTCGGGAGGCAGGCCGAAGCCGAGGAAGCTGAGCGCCGCCGCGCTCAGGATGTAACCGCCGATGCTGATGCTGAACACGATGATGATCGGCGGCGCGATGTTGGGCAGCACGTGGCGGGTCAGCATGCGCCACGTGGTGGAGCCGATCGCGTCTCCCGCTTCGAAGTAGACGTTCTCCTTGATGCCGATCACGGCCGATCGCACCACCCGTGAGCCGCTGCCGATGCCGCCCGAGATGCCGAGCACCAGGATGATCTGCAGCACGCCGCGGCCCAGGACCGACATCAGGGTGAGCAGCAACAGCAGTCCCGGAAAGGCGATCCAAGCATCCACGAACCGCTGCACCACCAGGTCCAGCTTGCCGCCCAGGAATCCGGTGACGCCGCCCACCAGGACCGCCACCACTACACTGATGGTGGTGGCCGCCAGGCCGACCAGCAGCGACACCCGGGCGCCGTGGATGATGCGGCTCAGGAAGTCGCGTCCCACGTTGTCGGTGCCCAGCAGATGGCGTGCCGACGGCGGCTCCAGGATCTCCATCAGGCGAATTTCGTCGTATGGATAGGGCGCCAGCACGTCGGCGAACACCGCGACCAGGATCAGTGCCAGCACGACGACCCCGCACACGGTTCCAAGCGGCTTGGTCTTGACCAGCCGGACCAGGAGATCGACCAGCCAGTGACGCTGCGCGTTCGCCGATTTCGCCATGCGCACCCCCTTATCGGTAGCGGACCCGCGGGTCCAGGTAGGGATAGGCCAGGTCGATCAGCAGGTTCACCCCCAGCACCACCGCGCCGAAGCACAGGTTCACTCCCATCACGACCGGGTAGTCACGGTCGGTAAGCGCGGTCAGCAGCACCCGCCCCAACCCCGGCAGCACGAAGATGTTCTCCATGATCACCGAGCCGCCTACCAGGAGGGGAAGTTGCAGGCCGACCAGGGTCACCACCGGAATGAACGCATTCTTCATCGCGTGCCTGACCACGACCAGGCGCTCGCTCAGGCCCTTGGCCCAGGCGGTGCGGACGTAGTCCTGGCGCAGCACCTCCAGCATCATGGTGCGCGTCATGCGCATGGTGCTGGCCGCCATCGCGGTACCGAGAATGAAGCTCGGCACCAGGAACATGCCGAGGTTGCCCAGCGGGTCGTCGGTGAAGCGGATCAGCTCGATCGGCGGCGACCAGCCCCACCAGATCACCGGGTACAGCAATACCATCACCCCGAGCCAGAAGTTGGGCATGGCCAAGCCGATCACGGCCACCGTCCGGCCGGCGTAGTCGCCGACCGTGTCCTGCCGAATTGCCGAGTAGACGCCCACCGGCAGCGCGATCAGCAGCCCGATCACGATTGCCAGGAAGCCGAGCTCCAGCGTTACCGGCAGGCGCTCGATGATCTTGCTCTCGATGGCCTCACCGCCCCACAGCGACTCGCCGAGCGTGCCGCGCAGCACGATGCCGCCGATCCAGCGTCCGTACTGCACGTAGGCGGGCCGGTCCAGTCCGAGCATCTGCTCCAGCGCCGCCCGGTCCACGTTGACCGCGCCGATCCAGCCGGCCTTGTCCAGCATGACGTCGATCGCGTCGCCGGGCAGGAAGCGCACCGACAGAAAGATCAGGACGCTCAGGATGAACAGCGTGGGGATGACGAGCAGCACCCGCCGGATGATGTACGCTCTCATGTGACGCCGGCAAAGCCCACCCGCCCGGAGCGTGCCGAGCGGGGTGGGCTCACGATCTCAGGGCAGCTCTGCTCAATGCCCCATCGACTCCTTGGTCGCGTGGTCGATCCACAGGCGGGCGAAGATCGCGTAGCTGTCAACGTCGCCCAGGTTGTTTTCGCCGTTGTAGCCGACCATCCACGGCTGCGTTACCGCAACCTGCGGCATGATCGGACCCCACAGGTACAGGTGGTTCTCGACCAGGTACCGATCCGCCTCCAGGATCAACTGCCGCTCCTCCTCGACCGTCGTCGCCGATCCCACGGCGGCAATCATCGCGTCATACTCCTCCACGCTGTGTCCGGTGGCGTTGTTGTACGCACCCGTGGCCTGCCAGCCGATGGTGGTCACGGGAAGCGGCCGGTTCCAGCCGGTGATGAACCAGATGATACCTTCGTAGTCGGCACCCTGGATCATCGGGCCGAATGCCGCGCCATCCACGACTTCGAGTTCCACGTCGACGCCAATGGCATCCCAAAACTGGAGCATTATCGCGACAAAGCCCTGATCGGTTGCCGCGGGGGAAGGATGGGCGTTGAATACGGTCTTGAGCCTGACGCCGTCGGCGCCGCGTGGATATCCGGCGTCATCGAGCAGCCGTTCCGCACCTTTCGGGTCGTAGTTGTAGTATCCCCTGATCTCGTCGGACCACTCCGCAACCGGGAACGCGTACCCGGTGTTGGCGATGCCGACCACGCCGCGAGGTGTGGGATCTGCATAGCCCTTGAAGTAGGTGGCGGCCACCGTTTCCAGGTCCAGGGCCATCTGCATCGCCCGGCGCACGCGAACGTCGTCGAACGGCGGCGCTTTCAGGTTGAAGGCGGCGGAATTCTGGCTGCGATTCTGGTAGGAAAACTGTTTGAGCTCCGGGTTGGTTCGCGTCAGACCCTCGGTCGCGGGGCCGGGTGAGAGCGCAAACGCGGCGGGACCACCGAGCACGTCGAGCTGGCCCGAGCGCAGCGCCGCCAGGCGCGTCGATTCGTCCGGCATGATCAGGGCCCTGAACTCGTCGACGTAGGGCAGGCGGTTGTCCGGAAACTTCTCGTCGAAGCCCCAATAGTCCGGGTGCTTGGTATAGGTAAAGGAAACGTCTGCCACCCTCTCGGTGAACATGAACGGCCCGGTGCCTATCAGCTTGTTCCAATCCTTGGCGTCGCCGTCCTGCCTGATCACTTCGGGCGGGTACTGATTGCCGTAGATGTCGCCGACGATGTGGTACAGCGCGGCGAGCATCGGCTGCTGCAACGTGAACACGACCGTGTGGCTGTCGGTTGCCGTGATCGATTCGACCGGCAGCGTACCGAGCACGCTGATCACCGGGCTCGGTCCATCCGCGGCGAACTCGCCCAGCCCCAGGTTGCGGTTGAAGTTGAACACGACGTCGTCGGCGACCAGTTCGCGGCCGTTCACCGGTTCCTTGTCGTGCCACTTCACCCCCTTGCGGATGTTGAGCACAATCGTCGTGGCGTCGGGCTGTTCCCAGCTCTCGGCCAGCTTGCCGGTGTATTGCGGTAGATTCGGAATGGCGCCGGCGAAGGCGAATTCGTCTCTGGGCAGTCCCCAGTCACCGCCGCCCATTCTCTCCAGGACGATCTTGGTGGGGTGGATGACAGAGCGGAAGTGCCACATGTCGGCATGCTCGGTCTGCCAACCGGGGTGGAACAGACTGGTGATGGTGCCGCCGTACTCCGGTGCGCTGATCATTTCGCCGGTGGTGGGGTCGAGCACCATCTCCTTCTCCATAGCCGCGGCCGGTGCCTCCTCGCTGGCCGGGCTCGCCCACAGGCCGGTTGCGGCCAGGACCAACCCGAGCAGTGCGGCAACCGGAAGTCTGCAATTTCGTATCATTCGGTTTCCTCCGAAACCTTGTTTCTCTTGAGAGAGTGCTGATTCAGTACCGCCCGGCGTTCACTCTCACGGTACGCCGGCGTTCGCAGGTGACCAGAAATCAAGATGCGGCACCCTCGGTGTCGAGTAGTCAAGAATTGCGTGGGACGGGCGGGCGGGCCGCGGGCGAGGTCGACGAGGCCGCGGCGCAGCGTTGTGGTCCGCGGACAGCGCGAGCTGAAGTGGCGGGATGGCTGGCGTGGCTTCGCACCATCGCATGCATATGAAACCCGTACCGCCATCCCGGCAGGCTAGCACACGCCTGAACTGCCGTCAAACTCGCGTCCGCGGGCATAGCGGGCAAGAATTCAGAATGATGCACTACCGTCCGTTGCGGTGTTGCGTGGCTGGACTAGCGCGCGCGATACTGGGATTATCATTCCCGGAGGGTGAAGGTGCGGCTTCTCGACGATGCCGATCTCAGGGCATACGCTCACCGCGACTGGGCCGCACCCGCTCGGCTGGCTCGCAGGGAGCGGGTATGCTTGCCGGTCGCGCGCAAGGTGCAACTCGCCGTCCAACTCTACGAGGCGGCGCGGGCTGCCCGGCCCGGCTGGCCGGACGAGGAGACTCGCCGGTCCGACCTCGCCACCCATCGGCGAGTACGCGCGCTCCTGGACCGCGCGGCCCATGTCGGCTGTCGCTGACACGCTGCGCGTACTAGTCCACGTGCTCGACGGCCGCCGAGTACGGTGGTTCGTGTTCGGGGCTCAGGCGATTCGCTGAACTCTCGGGCAGTTGACGGGTGCGCCTTGGTTGGTAGGGCTCGCGCTGCTCCGCGCCCGTGGGGTCGGGCACAGGCCCGGCCGGCTCGGCCAGAGTTGGTTGACATTCGTCGTGGTGCAGAACGGATCGGACGGCTGGGCACGGAACGCATGGCCGACATCCTGCGCGGCGTCCGGCTGGTGCTCGATCCCGCCAGGGGATAGCGCCCCTCGCTGCCCGCGGCTACTGGAACGGAACGGCTACGGTGCGCTGCTCGCGCAGGCTGCGGTGCACCGCCTCCGAGAATTCCATGTAGCGGACGCCGTCGACGAAGTTGATGTGGGAGACCTGTTCCTGGCCGCGGATGGCGCTTACGAACTCCTCCTCGGCGCGCCAGCGGCCGAACTCCGCGGCGGGGATGTCGATGGGCTTGAACGGGTCGTCGCCCTGGTCGCCGCGGCGCGCAGCGTACAGCTTGTCGTCGAACAGCTTGTAGCGCAGCGTCGCCTCGCTGCCGTACGCGGTTACGCCGCTCCAGCCGTGGCCCATTACCGACGAGGTTTGCAGGGTGAGTTGGGCGCCGCAGGCCAGCTCGCCGAGCACCACCAGGTGGTCGGGGATGGTGGTGGCGCGCAGGCTGCCGTCGTCTACCCGGCGCGCCTTGACGAAGGTGCTCGCCAGGGCGGTGATGCGGGTGGCCGGCCCGACCCACTTGAGGATGGTCTCGTACAGCATGCCCATGGTCATGATGTTCATGCCGCTCAGCGACTCGTCGTTGCGCCAGTGCAGGGGCGCGTCACGGTCGATGAACGCGCCCCCATCGCAGATTTCGATGGCCAGCAGGTCGCCGAGGTAGCCTTCGGCGATCAGGCGGCGCACGGTGCGGTCCACCGCCAGGGTGTGCGGCGCCGGACAGATCTGGGTGACCAGGTGCGGGTTGCGGCGTGCGGCGGCCAGCATCTTGCGCGCCTCGGAGGCGTTCATCGCCATCCGCGCCTGCGTGAACACGTGCTTGCCCGCCGCCAGCGCGGCCAGGGTGGCCGGACAGTGCAGGTAGGGCCAGGTGCCGACGAACACGGCGTCGGTGTCGCCCGCGTTCACCAACTCGCGCCAGTCGTCGTAGATCGTCTCGATGCCGTGCTCACGCGCGATCTTCTCGGACGAAGCGCGGCTGCGGTTGCAGACGCTCGCCAGCGTTACCCCGTCGATCTTCTTGAGCCCCGGTATGTGACGCAGCAGGACGATGCCGCCGGCACCGATAAAACCGACGCGAATGGTGTCTGTGTTGGCCATGCTTCACCTTATCCGGTTCCGATCCTGCGCGGCAAACCAACGCCACCGCAAATCACCCGAAACGCAGCTCCGCCAGCGCAATGCCGCTCTCGCCGGCGACGGCGTACAGCAGGTAGGTGCGGCCTTCATCCTCCAGGATGGCCGGGTCGCGAAGCTGGTTGACGGTCCCGTAGGCGGTGCTGCGCAGCGACGGCTGCACCGGCGCCGCGGCGCCCTCCCACGCCCGCTCGGGGCGCAGAATCTCCACCGGCTCCGACTCCCGCCACGAACGCCAGTCGCCGGCGAGGTCGATGGTGCTCAGCAGGATCCGCTCAGGCGCGTCCCCGACCTGCGTCCAGAACACGTGCAGCACCCCGTCGCGCACCAGGGGCGCGTTGTGGCGCATGTTCGGGTTGAACAGCCGCGGCCCCGGCTCGAACCGGCTCACGCCGCCGCCGGTGGCTCGGTGCAGCTGCCCCGGCATGGTGAGCGCGTAGGTGTGCCCTGCCCAGGAGAAGATGCGCAGGTAGGACGGTGCGACGAGGGGCTGGCTCACGACGAAGTGGAGCCCATTGGCGGATTCCCCGACTCGCGTGGCCTGACTGGCCGCCGCTTCCAGGCCGTGGAAATACATGCGGATCACGCGCCGCTCGTGGTCGACGATCACCTCCGGCGAGGCGATGTGCGGCGTGGTCGCCTCTTGCAGCGGGTCGTGCGGCAGGCGCACGCCGCGCCTGGCGTAGCGCGCCAGAAGTTGTCGTTCCTCCTCCCGGTCCAACTCCGGAGGCCGGGTGAGGAAGTGGGAGTCTTCGAGCCGTAACGCCCCCGGGCGGTGGATGCGCCACGGCCCGGTCACCTCGTCGGCGTACGCCAGCCGGATGAAGCGGCCCTTGTGGTCGGCGAAGTAGAGGTAGTAACGCGCGAGGGCATTTCCGGCCCAGTCCGGTACGCGGATGATCGACGGCCCCTGAATGTTGCTCCCAATCGACGGGTCGAGATCGGGCGTGATGATCGGCCGGTCCAGCAATCGTGTGGCACGCACTGGACCTGCACCGGCTCCCGCCGGTCGCGGCGGCGCGTTTACGCTTGTCACGCGCCAATCTGACCACGTCCCGCCTGGTCGTGCCAACAGTGGGTAACCGGCGGTTGCCGCCGGTCGGCGGTTGGCGGCGGCGCACCTGGACGGGCCGCGCTGGTACGTGTGGCGAGCCGGCTATGCGGTCGGGGCGGATTTTCGGTATCTGTCTCCCATGCAAGAGACCGGAGGAAGCGGAGCGATCGTTGATCCCGGCCGCGAGATCGTGGAGGCGCATCACCACCTGTGGCCGCACGCGCGGATGCCGGCGGATTGGCCCGGCAGCGGCGGCGGCCCGGACGGCTACCGGCTGCGCGATCTGTACGCCGACCTGTGTACCGGACACAACGTGGTGCAGACGGTGTACCTGCAGTGCGGCGCGCGCTACCGCGCTGGCGGTGCGGACCACCTGCGGCCGGTGGGAGAGACGGAGTGGGTGGCGCGGATCGCGCGGCAGTCGCAGGCCGGGCCGGGGCCGGAAATCGCCGGCATCGTTGCTCACGCCGACCTGCGGCTCGGCAGTGCGCTCGACGAGGTGCTCGACGCTCACGAGGCCGCCGGAGAAGGGCGTTTCTGCGGCATTCGGCATGGACTGGCCCGCGGCAATCACCGCCCCGGTACCGAGCATGCCCCCGGACCCGCGCCGGCGGGCCTGGCTCAGGACCAGGAGTTCCGGGCCGGCGTCCGGCTGCTCGGCCGCCGCGGACTGCCCTACGAGAGCTGGCACTACCACGACCAGATGGCGGAGTTCATCGCCCTGGCCCGCGCCGTGCCCGACACGGTGATGGTGCTGGACCACTTCGGCACCCCGGTCGGCGTCGGCCGCTTCCAATCGCAGCGCGCCGAGATCTACGCACAATTGAACCGCAACCTGGCCGCCGCGGCCGCCTGTCCGAACGTGGTCGCCAAGCTCGGCGGCCTGGCGATGTGGGACAATGGGTTCCCGTGGACGGAGCGCGGCATACGCGCCACCGCGGAGGAGCTGGCGGCGGCCCAGCGCCCCTATTACCTGCACGCTATCGACTGCTTCGGGCCGGAGCGCTGCATGTTCGAGAGCAACTTCCCGGTGGACCGGGTATCCGTCACCTACCGCGACCTCTACAACGCGTTCAAGCTGATGGTCGCCGACTTCTCGGACGCCGAAAAGGACGCCCTGTTCAGCGGCACCGCCCGCCGCGTGTACCGCCTGCCCGCCCTGCCGACGCGACAGCCTCGCGATTAGCACTCAGTTCTGGATGTGGGGCGCCGGCCCGCACCTGCAGGACGTGATCCGTGCCGTGCTGGTCGACCCCCACAATGCGTCGCAGGACAAGTTCGAGCTGGTAATGGAGTTCCGCAACGACGTGGACAGCGTCATCGCCTCGGTGCTGCCGGCCGGCGGCGGCCCCGACCTGGTGTATGGGTCGGGCCCGGCATTCGTGCGCCCGTTCGCCGCGGCAGGGCATCTGGCCTCCATGGAGCCCTACGCGGAGAAGTATGGCTGGCGCGACCGGATCCTGAAGCCGATCTACGAGTCGGGGACGGTCGACGGCGACCTGTATGCGCTGCCCAACTCGCTCAATACCATGGGCGTGTTCTACAACAAGGTGCTGTTCGAGGAGAACGGTTGGCAGATCCCGACCACCTTCGCGGAGCTGGAAGCGATCATGGACGACGCCCTCGACCAGGGCCTGTACGCTTCGGTAACCGGCAACAAGGGCTGGCGTCCGGTGAACGAGAACTACACCAAGATGTTCCTGACCCACTGGGCGGGACCGCAGGTCACCTACGATGCGATTACCGGCGCTATCCTGTGGACCGACGATGCGATAGCCGGCGCGATGCAGAAGAGCGCGGAGTGGTTCCAGGCCGACTACCTGGCCGGGTAGGACTACTTCAACCTCTATTTCCTGGACGCGGTGTCGCTGCTGGAGTCGAACGACGCGCCGTTCTTCTTCGGGCCGTCGCTGGTGTTCCAGTTCGCCACCAGCTTCTACTCCGAGGAGGACGGCAACCTGGACAACCTCGGCTTCTTCCCGCTGCCGAGCCGCGCCGGGCTGCCGTCGCCGATCTTCCTGCTCGGCACCACCGCCTCGCTGTCGATCAACGCCTACTCCCCGCCCGAGGTACAGGACGCGGTGGGCGAGATCATCGACCGCATGATGACGCAGGAGTTCCTGGTCGGCATGACCGAGGGCTGGCCCGGCTACTGGGGCGTGCCGATCAGCGCGCTCGACATCAACCTGGCTGACTTCAGCGGGTTGTCGCACGGGTTCCTGAGCGCCATTCAGGACGCCATTGCGGCGGTGAATGCCGGCAACTTCGGCTATTCGCCCTCCACCTTCTTCCCGCCGGCCACGCAGACTGCGTTCTTCGACATCGATTCTGTGTGGCTCGGCAAGCTCACCGTGGAGGAGTTCCTGGCCAACGTGCAAACGGCGTACGAGGAAGACAAGGCCGCCGGCCTGGTCGCCCCGGTGCCGCCGCCGGTCGCCAAGGGCGGCTGATCGACGTTCGCTTCGTACTTCATCCGCGGCTGTCCCGCCGTCCCGGGCAGGCGACTCGTGTCGCCCGGGCCGGCGCGGCCGGCCGCGGCGCTTCCCGACTGACCGCTGACTGACCGCCAATGCGCCGCTGGTCGTTCCAATACTACCTGTTGCTCGCGCCCGCCGTGCTGCTGAGCGTGGCGGTGGTGCTGGCGCCCGGCCTGATGACCGCTTACGTGGCGTTCACCGACTGGAACGGCGTGTCGCTGAGCATGAACTGGATCGGCACGGTCAACTTCGAGAAGATCTTCGCCGACCGCGTGTTCTGGCAGGCGCTCGGCAACAACATCCGCTGGACCCTGCTGTTCCTGACCGTGCCGGTCGGCATCGGCCTGCTTACCGCTATGCTGCTCTTGAAGCGCGGCCGCACGCGCACGGTCTACCAGATGATCTATCTCGGCCCCTACGTGCTGGCGCCGGTGACCAACGCCATCCTGTGGCTGAACATCATCCTCAACCCGGTGTCCGGCCTGCTGCGCCACGTGCGCCACCTGTTCCCGCGCGACTCGCCGCTGGCGCCGCTGCGTTCGCCGCTCGGCAGCCCCGACACGGCGCTCTACTTCGTGGCCATGGTCGACATCTGGCACTACTGGGGATTCCTGACCGTGATCTACCTGGCCGCGCTGCGCCAGACACCGCAGGAGCTGGTGGAGGCGGCCACGGTGGAGGGAGCGGGGGTGCTGCAGCTGTTCCGCTTCATCTACCTGCCGACCATTCTGCCCACCGTGCTGCTGATGTTCGTGATCATCACCATCTTCTCGTTTCTGACCTTCGAGTACGTCTACATCATGACCGGCGGCGGGCCGGCGCATGGCTCGGAGATGCTCAGCACCTACGCCTACACGCTGGCGTTCAACGC
This sequence comes from Spirochaetaceae bacterium bin103, assembly GCA_002238925.1. Taxonomy (GTDB): domain Bacteria; phylum Spirochaetota; class Spirochaetia; order SZUA-6; family Bin103; genus Bin103. The sequence continues at coordinate 50,925 of MPNH01000036.1, forward strand.
GCTGCAGTACGGCAAGGCGGCGGCCACCGGGCTGGTGATGAGCTTTTTCGGCCTGGCGGCATCGATGTTCTACGTGTGGATGAGCCGGCGCGAGGTAAGCGCATGAGCGGCAGCGCATGACACCTCGGCGCACAAGCGCTTCGGCTACCCGGAGGTTGGCGCCGGCCGCTGCCGGCGTGTCCCGCCTGCGGCGGCTGCTCGGGCCGCTGGGCTCCCACCTGGTGTTGATCTTCTTCGCGTTCACGGCGCTGGCGCCGCTCGCGCTGGTGGCGATCAACACGCTCAAGACGCACCGCGAGGTGGTGCGCAGTCCACTCGCCGTCCCGGGCGAACCTCACTGGGACAACTTCGAGTTGGCGTGGCGTTACGGGCAGTTCTCGCGCGGCTTCGTGAACAGCGCGCTGCTCAGCGGTACGGCGGTGGTAACGGTGCTGGTCTGCGCAACGCTGGCCGGCTATGTGCTGGCCCGGCGCCGGGTGCGCCACTGGCGGGCGGTCACCATCTACTTCATGCTGGCGATGACCGTTCCGATCCAGTTGTTCCTGTTCCCGCTCTACTACTTCTTCGCCCGCGTGCTTGGCTTGCTCGGCAGCCTGTACGGGGTAGGGGTGGTGCTGGCGGCGCTGAACATGCCGCTGGCGGTGTTCCTGATGCGCGCCTTTTTCCTGGCGGTGCCGGAGCAGCTCGAGGAGGCGGCGCGGATCGACGGCGCCAACACCGTGCGCGTGCTGTGGTCGGTGCTGATACCGCCGGTGCGCCCCGGCCTGATCACGGTGGCGGTGATCGTCGGCCTGCAGGCGTGGAACGAGTTCCTGATCACGCGCACCTTCCTCGGCCAGGAGAGCATCACCGCCACCCTCGGGCTGCTGTCGATGAACGGCACCTTTACCGACAACATGAGCGTGATGATGGCCGGCACCCTGCTGATGATCGTCCCGCCGCTGCTGTTTTTCGTGCTGGTGCAGCGCTACTTCATCGAAGGGCTGATCAGCGGCGCGCTCAAGGGATAGGATGCCGCGGCATGGCGCAGTTGAGCGATGAGATCCGGGAACGCGTGTACGCCGGGGTGCTCGGCAAGCTGATCGGCGTCTACCTGGGGCGCGCCGTGGAGGGTTGGTCGTACGAGGCGATCCGGGAGCGGTTCGGGACCATCGCCAACTACGTCCACCACGAGGTCGGCATGCCGCTGATCGTGCCCGACGACGACCTGTCCGGCACCTTTGTGTTCTTTCGCGCCCTGGAGGATCACGGCTACGATGCGGAACTGAGCGCGCGCCGGATCGGCGATACCTGGCTCAACTACATCATCGAGGACAAGACCATCCTGTGGTGGGGCGGGATGAGCCGCTCCACCGAGCACACCGCCTGGCTGCGCCTGAACCAGGGGCAGCCGGCGCCGGCGAGCGGCTCGATAGCGCTCAACGGCAGGGCGATGGCGGAGCAGATCGGCGCGCAGATCTTCATTGACGGGTGGGCGCTGGCCAATCCGGGCGCGCCCGAGCGGGCCGCGCGGCTGGCGCGCGCCGCTGCGTCGGTGAGCCACGACGGCATCGCGGTCGACTGTGCCGTGTTGGTGGCGGTGCTGGAGGCGCTGGCATTCTGCGAGGCGGATGCCGGACGCCTGCTGGAGCGGGGGCTGGGTTTCGTTGCCAACGAGGAGCTGCGCGGGCTGGTGGCGGCGGTGCGCGAGCGTTGCGCCGCGGCCGGCCACTGGCGCGAGGTGCGCGACTGGATCGAACGCGAGCACGGCTACCACCGCTACCCCGGCAACTGTCCGATGGTGACCAACCACCTGTCGGTGCTGATGGCGCTGCTGCTCGGCGGCGGCGACTTCGCGTGCAGCCTGAGCATCGCGGCGAGCGCGGGCTGGGACACCGACTGCAACACCGGCAACGTCGGCTGCCTGAACGGTGTACGGCTGGGGTTGGCGGCGTTGTCCGCCGGGGTCGATCTGCGCGCTCCGGTGGCCGACCGGCTGTACGCGGTCAGCGCCGACGGCGGCGAGTGCATTACCGACGCGGTGCTGGAGACGAGACGGATTCTGCGCGCGGCGGCCGTGCTGCGCGGGGAGGCGGAGCCGGAGCGGCAGCCGCGCTTCGGGTTCGAGTTTCCCGGCGCCGTGCAGGGCTTTCAGGTCGACCGGGAACCGCGCCACCTGCAGGCGGTCACCGGTTTGCGCAACGCCGGCGCCGGCCTGGTCATTGCCTACGAGCGGTTGGCGCCCGGGCGCTGGGGACGGCTGCGCGTGCAGACCTGCTTCGCTCCCGAGCCGAGCGGCATGCGTGACACCAGCTACTTCGACGTGCTGGCGAGCCCGACGTTGTACGGCACGCAGACGGTGCGGGCACTGGTGGAGTGCGGCGCCGGGCGGCAGCCGAGCTGGCGCTTTTTCGTGCGCCATTACCGGGGAGACGGCTCGCTGAACGTCCGCTACGGCGAGCCTGTCGCGCTGCAACCGGGCGCCAACCGGCTGCGTTGGCGAGTGCCGGATTGCGGCGGCCTGCCGATCTACGAACTGGGCATCGAGCTGACCGCCGCGCAGCGGCTCGACGGCGAGTTCGTCCTGCGCCACCTCGATTGGCACGGTGCGCCGGAGTGCTTCGCGATGGGGCGCGCCGATGAACTGTCGCCCGATCTGACTCCCTGGACCACCAATACGCCGTGGCTGAAGGCGTTCCTCAGCTCGGCACGCAACCTGGCGCCCGACTACACCACCACCTTCTCCATCTCGCATCCCGGCGACAACGGCGTGCTCACCATCGGCACGCGCGACTGGGACAACTACACCGTGAGTTCGGAGTTGACCCTGGTGCACCAGCGCACGGCGGGGCTGGTGGCGCGGGCGCGCGGCCACCGCCGCTACTACGGGGCGGTGCTGTGCGCCGGCGAGGCACGGCTGGTCAAGCGCCGCGACGGCGCGCCGCGGGTGCTGGCGCGCTGTCGATATGCCGCCCCGTCCGATCAGCCGCTGCCGGTGGCTCTGACGGTGGCGGGCGATGAGCTGTGCTTCACCGTGGACAGGCAAGTGCTGGTCACGGCGCACGACGGCGAGTACGCCAGCGGCGGCGCCGGCTTCCTGGTGGAGGAGGGCGGCTACCTGGCGTCCGGCTTCCGGGTGGGCCAGCCGCCGCCGGCGGCGGGGCGCGGTGGAGCAGATGGCGGCTGAGCAGAGCAGCGTCGCGGCGGCGACCTACGCAGGCGTGCTCGGCAAGATGATCGGCGTGTACCTGGGGCGGCCGGTGGAGGGCTGGGCGTACGAGGCGATCCGGGAGCGGTTCGGCGAGGTGGACGGCTACGTGCACGAGGCATTGGGGCTGCCGCTGGTGGTGGCGGACGACGACCTGTCCGGCAGCTTCGGCTTCTTCCGGACGCTGGAGGACGCCGGCGCCGCGTGCACCGTCACGGCGGCGGATTTCGGCGACACCTGGCTCAACACCATCATCGAGGACAAGACCATCCTGTGGTGGGGCGGGTTTGGCCGCTCCACCGAGCACACCGCGTACCTGCGCCTCAAGGCAGGATACCGGGCGCCGCACAGTGGCAGCCGCGCGCTCAACGGGGCGATGCTCTGCAGCCAGATCGGCGCCCAGATCTTCACCGATCCGCTGGCGCTGATGTCGCCCGGTGACCCGGAGCAGGCCGCCGCGCTGATCCGCGCGGCGGCGTCGGTGAGCCACGACGGCGTGGCGCTCGACTGCGCCGCCTACCTGGGCGCCCTGCAGGCGCTGGCATTCGAGCACCGGGCGCTGGCGCAGCTCCTGGCCGCCGCCGAGCCGTTCGCGTGCGGTGATCAGCTCCGCCGCCTGCTGGACGACGTGCGCGCCGTCTGCAGCCGCGAGCGCGACTGGCGGCGGGTGCGGGCATGGCTCGATCCGCGCTACGGCTACGGCGTGTTTCCCGGGCCCTGTCCGATCCTGACCAACCACGCGATGGTACTGGTGGCGTTGTTGCTCGGCGGCGACGACTTCCGCCGGGCGGTGACCATCGCCGCCTCCGCCGGCTACGACACCGACTGCAACGCCGGTAGCGTGGGTTGCCTGAATGGCGTGCGGCTGGGGCTGGCGGCCATCCCCGCCGAGCTGCGCGACCCGGTCGCCGACCGCCTGCTGGTGGTCACCGCCGAGGGCGGCCGCTGCGTCAGCGACGCCGTCCAGGAGACCCGCCGCATCCTGCTGGCCGGCGCCGCGCCGGCACCGCATCCGCGCTTCGGGTTCGAACTGCCCGGCGCCCGGCAAGGCTTTGCGCCCTGCCCGCACGCGCCCGCCGGGGCCGCGGCGGTGCGCGTGGCCGGCAGCGATGCCCCGGGCGTCCTGCTGCATTACCGGGACCTGGCTGCCGCCGCCCCGGCGCGGGTCTCGACGCCGGTGTTCCTGGACTTCGACGAGGTGGCGGACAACTTCTCCACCCATGCCAGCCCAACGCTGTATGCCACCCAGGAAGTCAGCGTCCGTTTGCAGGCGCCGCCCTCGGCCACCGCCGCCGGCACGGCCCCGGCGGTCGCGGTCTACGCACTGTTCTACGACGCCGCCGACCGCGTACAGGAACTGAAATCAGCGGCGCACACGCTTCGGCCCGGCGCCAACACGCTGCGCTGGCGGG
>MPNH01000090.1 GCA_002238925.1 Spirochaetaceae bacterium bin103
CGTAGTCCTTTTGCGCTGTCGCTGTTGTAGTGTATGGCCCATTGTCCACCCCCTTTAGGGAGAGCATCGCTGGCGCAGCTGTCCAGACCACACCAGATGATTGAGGATACATACATGCATTAACTGGCGCAAGGCCGACTTGACCACTTTTCGGTGCCCCTACGGTACGGCTCGGGCGCGTCGCGTAGCACTGGAGCCCGCCGTCCGGCTGTTGATTTGCGAATGCGAAGGCCTGCGCTCGCAACGCGGCACAGGTGATTCGCGCCAGGCGGCACACGCGCGGCGCTACGAGAGCGTCGCACATGCGCTCGTGCTGCAGTGCTGAGTAGCTTCGACTGCACCGTCACGGTCCTTGGCTACCTGAACGCGCTGGCCCCAGAGCGCAGCGTGTGCAGCGGCCACGGCATCGATCGAGTCGTCCTTACCGTGGCGGCGCCGGGACTCCAGATCAGGACCCGTGACCTCAAGCACCGGGATACCTGCCAGGGCCAGATGGCGGGTGATGCCCGCACCGTAGCTGCCGGTGGATTCGACACCGACCCGGCAGACGTTGCCCTTCGAGCGCAGCCACACGAGCATCGCGCGATAGCCGGAGCGGGTCGTCGAGAATGCCTCGGTGCCGAGTACGTGCCCCGTATGGTCCACGACCGCGGCCCAATGCAGGTCTTGATGAGTGTCGATACCGGCAACGACAGCACCGGTTTCCAAGGACATGATTGGCATATCGGCTCCTTCGGTAGAATAGGAGTCGGTACCGATCTCGCCCGAACTCGGACACGACAGTGACGGGACGCTTTGGGCACGCTCTCATCAGGTCACGAGGGCGGTTGAGGTCGGAACCTCGACCGGCAGCTCCCAATGGCCGACAGGTCCAGGGAATGACACAAGGTCGATCTGAGTGAGAGGCAGGCCGCCGGAGCGGCCGGCCCTCACCTTCCGACCGGCTCGATCCGTGTTCGGGACAGGCCATCAGAGAGCAACCGGCTACTAATATGATTCTCACTGTCGGTGTTGAAGATCTCAGCACCGCCGAAGTGCTCCAGCGCGTCGGTCAACGCCTCCAGGCAGAACTTGGTGTCCATCGTGTTGCTCAGCCGCCACGCCAGCACCCGCCGGCTTGCCCAGTCCATGATCACCACCAGGTACAGGAACCCACCCCGCACCGGGATGTAGGTGATGTCGGAACACCACGCGTGATTCGGTCGCTCAATCGTAAGCCCTCTCAGCAAATACGGGTACACTCGGTGGCCCGGGTTCGCGACCGTGGTGCGCGGCTTGCGGTAGAACGCCAGGGTCTGCGCGCTGTGGGCCGCCGGTCGGTAGTACAGCGTGGAGCGGCTCAATTCCAGCAGCCGGCACTGTCGGCTCACGCTCAGGCTCGGGTAATCGCGGGTGACCATCATGCGTCGCTGTGGTCCGGTCAACTCCCGAGCCCGCGTGACAAAAAATCGCGCTCCACGGTCAACTCGCCGATCTTCGCGTGCAGGTCGTGGACGACCGCCTCATGGTCGCCCTGGCGGTGGTTGGTGCCGCGGGCGAACACCTCCTTCAGGCCATCCTGAGCTTGCCGCTTCCAGCCGGATACCCGGCTCGGATGCACTTGGTGCTTGGCCGCGATCTCCTGGATCGTGCGGTCCCCGCGCAGTGCCTCCATCGCCACTCGCGCCTTGAACTCCGCTGTGAATCGACGCCTCTTCGTCGCCATCTCGTTGGCCCTCCTCCTGGCCAGGATTCTACCTTAAGCACCTGTCCAGTTTTTAGGGACCACCTCAGTGGCAGAGGGGAACTCGATCAGTTACCATGCCGGAAGTTTCTTCTTGGAGGTGCTGCCACGTGCAGGTCGCCTCTTGCTTGTCCTCGCTCCAGAGTTCAATGAGATTGAAGACCTGAACGGTATCGCCCAGGATGCAACGCAGTGGAAGTATTTTGTCGGATCGAAGTATGATGGTGGGGTGGCGATAAGCGTAAGGGATGCCGAGGACGTGACGCGGAGCATGCCGCTCATCAGACAAGCGCTCGAGATTGTGGGTAGGTGAGTCGGCCGCTGCGCGTCGTCGACACGCGGTTGAAGCATGCCGATAGTCGTGTGACATGACGCAGATACGGGATCGGATCACGCGCGCGGGGGGCGGCCTGCTGCACACGTGTGAAGCATGCCGATAGTCGTGTGACATGACGCAGATACGGGATCGGATCACGCGTGCGGGGGGCGGCCTGCTGCACACGTGCGGGCCTTGGCAGGCAAGCGCCTTCGCGGAGCAGCAGGTGGAGCTCCTTTCGATTGTGCCGTGGGGACCGGATGGCCTTCGGGTAAGGGTAACCGTGGGGCCGCGCATCCTGGACACCGCCTGGGCGCTGACCGAGCCGGTCGCCGGCGGGGGTGTGGCCGAGGTGACGGTCGGTGACACCGAGGCGACCGTTCGCAACGGGAGAATCTCGGCTCGGCTGAGCGGCGTGGCGCGCGGCCGGGCGACCGCCCGCCTGGAGTTCTTTCGCCATCCCGGTGGTGACGACAGCTCCGAAGCCGAACCGGTGCCGATCCTGGCCGAGCACGACTACGTGGTGGGCTGCCACGATCCCGGCGCACGCATCTTCCAGCCGCGCACCGGCGCCGGCGAGGAGGGGCTGTACAATACCGAGCATCACTTCGCCGCGCGGCCGGGGGAGCGGCTGTACGGCATGGGCCTCAACGCCACCGGCAGCCTCGACCTGAAGGGGTGCGTAATCGACCTGTACCAGCGCCACTGCAAGCACGTGGTGCCGTTCCTGGTGTCCAGCGAAGGCTACGGCCTGCTGTGGAACAACCCGTCGCTCGGGCGGGTGGAGTTCGGCAACAACATGACCCGCTGGGTGTCGCGCGGCTGCCGCCAGCTCGACTACTACGTCAACGCCGGCGACAACTGTGCCGACATCATGGGCAACTACGCCGGCGTCACCGGGCACGCGCCGATGCTGCCGGAGTGGGCGGCCGGCTTCTGGATGTGCAAGCTGCGCTATCGGACCCAGAAGGAGTTTCTGGCCGCGGCGCGCGAGTTCCGGCGGCTCGGCCTGCCGCTGTCGGTGTTGGTAATCGACTACCGGCATTGGCGCCATTGGGGCGACTGGCAGCTCGACCCGGAGTTCTGGCCCGACCCGCCCGCCATGGTGCGCGAGATCGACGACATGGGCGCCCGCATCATGATCTCTCCCTGGGTGATGGTGGAGGAGAGCAGCGACAACTTTGCCGAGCTCCACCGCCGGGGCCTGTACGTGAAGGGGCCCGGCGGCGCGGAGGCGTGGTGGCCGGCCGACCCGCCGGCGGCGAAGCCGGGCCATCCCGCCGACCGGCCGCGCGGGCGCTCGCTGCAGTACGATCCCACCCACCCGGAGGCCGCGCAATTCCTGTGGCAACGCTGGAAGCGCAACTACGTGGACCTCGGAATCAAGACGTTCTGGCTCGACCCGTGCGACGACCTCAGCCACATCGCGGACTACGACAAGGTGCACTACCACGCCGGCCCGGGCGTGGAGGCCAACTGCTTCTACCCGGTGGCGCACCAGAAGACCGTTCACGACGGTCTGCACGCGGCCGGCGAACCGGAAGTGGTGACCATCTGCCGCAGCTCCTGGGCCGGCTCGCAGCGCTACGGCGCCTCGCCGGCGGCGCACGACATCGCCTCCTCGTTCGCCCATCTGCGCGAGTACCTGATGGCGGGGCTGAACCTGGCGATGGCCGGGATTCCCTGGGGCGCCGCCGAGATCGGCGGCTTCGTCACGCCGGCGGAGCAGGACGACGAGTTCCGCGAGCTGGTGGTGCGCTGGTATCAGTACGGGGTGTTCACGCCGATCTTTCGCACCCACGGCCACCGTGCCAACAACGAGCCGTGGAACATCGGCGGCGACGGCGGCGATGGCGGCGACACCTACCGCCACATCCGCGCCGCCATCATGCTGCGCGAGCGGCTGCGCCCCTACGTGCTCGCCCAGATGAAGGTGGCGTCCGAGCGCGGCATCCCGCCGATGCGCCCGCTGTTCTTCGACTTCCCGGACGACCAACAAGCCGCCGCGGTGGAGGACCAGTTCCTGTTCGGCCCCGACCTGCTGGTGGCGCCAATCACCGAGTACCGCGGCCGCGAGCGCCGCGTCTACCTGCCGGCGGGCACCGACTGGACCGACGCCTGGAACGGCGACCGCGTGCACGCCGGCGGCGAGACCATCGACGCGGACGCCCCGCTCGAGCGCATCCCGGTTTTCATCCGCGGCCAGAACCGCGCACTGGCGGAACTGTTCCCGGGCCTCTACGACTTGTAGCGAGACGCGGCCGTCGTGCATGCCGGCGGACTCTTTTCTGCCGGCCTTGCACCTATCGGTACGCGTCCTTGCGGTGCTCGATCGTTACCATCGATACCATCCGGTGGTCCTCCTCGACGGTGTAGAAGATGCGGTACTTCCCGATCCGGTATCGCCAGACGCTAGTGTAGCGTATCGTAAGTCATTGACCAGTAGATCGGGAATGTGCTACGGTTCGCCCGTACCAGGGAGGATCGAAGTGGCGAACCATCACACCCGGCAGATTCCAGAACCGTCTGATGAGCAACTGCAGGAATTGCAGCGCTGGGTAAGACGAACGACGACATCGCAGGCGCTGGCCTTGCGAGCGCGGATCATCCTGGAGACCACGGCCGGGAAGA
>MPNH01000037.1 GCA_002238925.1 Spirochaetaceae bacterium bin103
CTTCTTCATCGGAGTGCTTCAGTTCAATTCGTTACCTCCTTGCACCGCTCCGACTGCTTCCGGCTGGAGCGACAGTTGCCGGGCGGGATTCCCACCCGCTGAGGGATAGCGCCTTTCCACGGCGCACGTTGCAGGTTGAGTTACAGGCGGATGAGGTCCTGTTCGATGGCGTCGAGTTGCTTGGGGCTGGCCGGGCGCCGGCCCGACTGCAGGGCGTCGCGCAGCGACATGTCGGGAATCCGGTCGCCCTGGATACGGATCAGCACGCCGAAGGCGCGCCGGCGGACCAGGACTTGCCGTGCCGCCGGGTCGGCGACCACCTCCGCCAGCGCCGAATCGAGGTGCAGGCGTGCGCCTTCGCGGCTCGGCAGGTAGCGGCGTCGCTGGGCGTCGCTCAGCTCGACGGACAGTTCGTGGGTGCCCGAGCCGGCCTCGACAGCCTCGGTAGCGCCCGGTAGCCACAATTCGGCGGTGGTGTTGGCGGGCACCACGGCGCGCAGCGTGAAGGTGGACGGAGCGTCGCCGTCGTGGTGGTCGATCCGCCAGCTCGACTCGGCGCGGCCGTAAGGGGTGTCGACCGCCGCCTTTGCGTATCGCATGCCGCCGCCGGGGTGCGGCTCCACCACGAGCCGCCGCCAGCCGCGCTCGGCGTGGTGCTGGCGCAGCCCGGCCATGCGTTCGTACAGCCAGGCGCCCACGGCGCCGTAGGCGTAGTGGTTGAACGAGGTCATCTCGCCCGGGTTGATGGAGCCGTCGGGCAGCATCGCGTCCCAGCGTTCCCAAATGGTGGTGGCGCCCATGGTGATGGGGTACAGCCATGACGGCAGCTCGGTCTGCAGCAGCAGCCGGTAGGCCATGTCGTCGTCGTCGATGCGGGTCAGCACCTCGCACAGCCAGGGCGTGCCCAGGAAGCCGGTGGAGAGCCGGTGGCCTTCCTTCTCGATCAGCCTGCGGAGCCGGCACGCGGTGGCCGGGCGCTGCTCGGGGGTGACCAGGTCGAATGCCAGCGCCAGCAGGTGGGCGGTCTGGCTGTCGTTTACCACGCGTCCATTCGGGGCCACAAACTCGGCGCGGAAGCCGGCGGCCACCTCGGCGGCGAGCGTGCGGTATGCGGCGGCATCGTCCGGTTCGCCGAGCAGGTCGGCAGCCTCGGCGACGATCTGGGCGGAGCGTGCGAACCACGCCGTACCCACCAGCGACGAGTCGGTCTGGGCGTCGCCCGGCGCATCGGGCGGCGACTTCGGGTCCACCCAATCGCCAAACTGGAAGCCGTCTCCCCACACCCGGCGGTCGTCGCAGATGCCCTTTACGTGCTCGACCCACGCCTTCATGGAGGGGTACTGGCGGCGCAGCACCTCCAGGTCGCCGTAGCGCTCGCTCAGGGTCATCGGCACCACGGTGGCGGCGTCGCCCCAACCGGCGGCGGTGAAACTCGACGGCAGGACCGAGGGGATGACGAACGGTACGTTGCCGTTCGGTTCCTGCTCGGCGGCCAGGTCCTGCAGCCAGGAGTTCAGCAGCGCGGCGGTGTCGTAGAGCAGGGTAGCGGTGGCCGCGAACACCTGAATGTCGCCGGTCCAGCCCAGCCGCTCGTCGCGTTGCGGGCAGTCGGTGGGCACGTCCAGGAAGTTGCCGCGCATCCCCCACACGATGTTCTGGTGGAGCTGGTTGACGCGCGCATCCGAGCACTCGAACCAGCCGGTGCGCACCATGTCCGAATGCAGCACCACGGCGGTGACGTCGCCGCGCCGCAATTCGCCGGGCCAGCCGCTCACCCCGACGTAGCGGAAGCCGTGGAAGGTGAAGCGCGGCTCCCACACCTCGGGGCCGCCGCCGCGGGCGATGTAGCGGTCGGTGGCCTGGGCGGAGCGCAGCGGGCGTACGCCCAGTTCGCCGTTCTCCAGCACCTCGGCGTGGCGCACGGTCACTTCAGTGCCCGCGCCCGCGGTCAGGTGGATGCGCACCCGGCCCACCAGGTTCTGGCCGAAGTCCACCAGCGTCTCCCCGGAGGGAGCGCGCTGAATCGACAGCGGCGCCACTTCCTGCACCGCCCGCACCGGCGGCACGGCCGCGGGCGTGAGGGTTGCCAGGTCATGATCGATTACCTCGACCGGCTGCCAGCCGCCGGCGTCGTAGCCGGGCTGCGACCAGCCGCCCAACTCGCGCCGCGCATCGTAGGTCTCGCCGTCGTACAGGTCGGAACCGCGCTCGGGCCCTACGCCGGAGTGCCAGTCGCCGTTGGTGGCCACGGTCCGCACTGATCCGTCCGCAAGGGTGATGTCGAGCTGCGCCAGCAGCGCCTGCCGGTCGCTATACAGGTTGCGCGCGCCGCTGAACCCGAGGCGTCCGCGCGCCCAGCCGTCGCCCACGATGGCGCCGATGGCGTTGCCGCCGCCGCGCAGCAGAGCGGTCACATCGTGGCTGGCGAACCGCAGCCGGTTGCGGTAGCTGGTCCAACCCGGCGCTAGCTCCTCATCGCCGACGCGCCGGCCGTTGATCTCTACCTGGTACACGCCGAGGGCGGTCACCGACAGCACCGCCCGCCGCCACGGCTGCTCGAGCGCGAATTCGCGCCGGAAGTAGGGGCAGGGCTCCGACTCGGTCGCAGCGCTCGCGGCGGCGGGGGAAATGAACCGCGCCGACCAGTTGCCGGTGTCCAGCAACGGTGCATGGATCGCCAGCGGCTCGCTCCACTCGCTGACCGCCCCGTCTTTTCCGGTGACCCGCACCCGGCAGGCCACGCTCTGGTGTGAGGCAAGCGGCGCCGCAGGCCACGGCACCAGCACCGAGTCGCCCGACGCGACCGGTCTGCCGCGGTACTCCAGGTCGCCGGAGATTTCGATCTCGTAGGAAGCCTGGTACCAGTTCGGCGTTGTGCTGGTGACGCGCCAGGACAGGCGCGGCTTTGGGGTGGCCACGAACGGGGAGGCGCCGCGGTGGTCGGCAGCGAGATCAACAACGGTGAGTGACATAGTGGGCCTTCTTTATGGGTTATGGCGGGGTCAGTCGAGGTGAAACAGTTCCGGCAGCTCGCGGATTACCGGTGAGTTGTCGGGGTTGGTTTCCATGATGTCGGCCATGTAGGCCCACCACTTCTTGACGATGGCACGCTGCGGCAGCGTGTCCGCGGTGTTGCCCGGGCTCAGCTTCTGCACCGCGAACAGAGTCAGCGACTCCGGGTCAAGGTAGATCGAGTAGTCGCTGACGCCGGCATCCGTCAGCTCTTTGGCGAGTTCGGGCCAGATTTCGTCGTGCCGTTTCTTGTATTCCGCCTCAAAGCCGGGCAGGAGCTTCATGGCAAATGCGAATCGTTGCATCTCTCGGCGGTCCTCCTTCGGTGGGGTAACTAGCGCGTGTAGGGATCGGCGGCGTCGCGCAACCCGTCGCCGAGAAAGTTGAACATAAGCACGGTGACGATCACGAACAGGCAGGGAATCAGCAACCAGCCGTAGTGGGCAATCGCCTGCACATTCTGGGCATCCTGCAGCAGCACGCCCCAGCTTACCACCGGCGGCTGCAGCCCGAGGCCAAGGAAGCTCAGCGCAGTTTCGCCCAGGATGGTCTGCGGAATGGCCAGGGTCAGCGACACGATGATGTAGCTGGCGAACGAGGGCAGCAGGTGCTTGGCGATGATGGCGCCCTGCTTGGCGCCGGCAATGCGCCCCGCCATCACGAAGTCCTCCTCGCGCAGGGCCAGCAGCTTGCCGCGGATCACCCGCGCCAGGCCGGTCCAGCCGATCATCGAGAAGATGATCACGATGCCGAAGTAGATGCGCACCGGCGGCCAGTCGCGCGGCAGCGCCGCTGCCAGCGCCATCCACAGCGGAATGGTGGGAATCGAAATCAGCAGGTCCACCAGCCGCTGAATAATCGTGTCCACGACGCCGCCCAGGTAGCCAGACAGGCCGCCCAGAACCATGCCGAACACGAACGTGAAGAATATCCCCACCAGCCCGACCGACAGCGAGATGCGTGCCCCGTACAGAATGCGGGTGAACACGTCGCGCCCGAGGCGGTCGGCTCCGAACAGCATCACCGGACCCTCGTCCGATCCGAACAGGTGGATGTTGCTCTTGAACAACCCCCACAGCCGATACTCTTCGGCGCGCACGAAGAAGCGCACGTCAAAACGCTGCTCGGTGTCGACGGTAAAGGTGCGCCGGAATGTTTCCGGGTCGCGCCCGCGCACCAGGCCGTAGACGTGCGGGCCGAACGCTTCGCCGCTCGCCAGCAGCCGCACCCGTTGCGGTGGCGCATACAGGTATTCGGGAAAGCGGGTGCCGGGCAGATAGGGGCTCAGAAACTCGCAGAACGCGGCGATGAAGTACATGACTCCCAGCACGATGCCGGCTACCAGTGCCATCTTGTGCTTGCGGAACTTCCACCACACCAATTGCCACTGGGAGGCGAGGTAGTAGCGCTCGGCGGCCGCGGTCTCCTGGGTGCTCTGCCCGGCCGCCTCGACGGTACTCACTTGGTCGCTCCCTGGTAGCGGATGCGTGGATCGACCCATGCGAGCAGCAGATCCGAGATCAGGGTGCCGACCACGGTGAGGATGCTGAGAATCATCACCAGACTGCCGGCCAGGTACATGTCCTGGAACAACAGCGCGCGCAGCAGCACCGGGCCGGTCGTGGGCAGGTTCAACACGATCGACACCAGCGCCTCACCCGATACGATAAACGGCAGCAGCCAGCCGATCGTACTGATCAGCGGGTTGATGGCGATGCGCACCGGGTACTTGAACAGCAGCGTACGCTCGGCCACGCCCTTGGCGCGCGCCGTTACCACGTACTGCTTGCGCAACTCGTCGAGCAGCATGCTGCGCATCACCCGGATCAGGCTGGCGGTGCCGGTAAGCCCAATCACGACGATCGGCACCCACAGGCGCGGCAGCATGTCCATCAGCCGGGCGAAGCTCCATGGCGCGTCTGCATACTCCGGCGAGAACAGTCCCGTCACGCTGATGCCGAGTTGCGTGAACGCCAGGTACATCACCACGAGGGCGAGCAGAAACCCCGGCACCGAGATGCCGATGAATCCGAAAAAGGTGAATATGTAGTCGCCGAGCGAGTACTGGTGGGTGGCCGCGTAGATGCCGATCGGGATCGCCACGATCCAGATGAACACCAGCGTCATGAGCGAGATCGACATGGTAAGCGCGATGCGTTCGCCGATGACCTGGGTCACCGGCTGTTCCCACTGGAACGAGCGTCCCAGGTGGCCGCGGCTGATAATGTTCCAGGCCCACAGCGCGTAGCGCTCCACGAGCGTCTTGTCCAGCCCGTATTGCTCCGTAAGCCGGGCAATCTCCTCTTCGTCGACGCGGGTGCCGGTCTGTTCCAGCTCGATGATGCGCATGGTCACGAAGTCGCCGGGCGGCAGTTCGATGATACCGAACGAGATCACCGAGATGATCACGATCAGGGGGATGATCTGGAGCGTCCGCCGGAGGATGTATTCGAGCATGAGACCGCCAACAAGGAAATACGGGCGCCGGAGCGCGGCTCCGACACCCGTATTCAGGAAAGGCGTGTCAGCCTAATTCTTGTAGAAGAGCTGCTCGCCGGCGAAGTTCGCGGCGATGGCGAAGCCGCCGGTCGGCACGTTGCCGAGGTTCTTGTTGACGATCAGCGGGTACTTCACGTCTTCGACGTTCAGGATGATGTAGACGTTCTCCATCATCCGCTCGCGCACCTCTTCGATCGCCGCTTCCCGCTCGGCGCCCGACAGGGCGATGGAACGGTCCATGGCGGCCATGAAGGCCTTCACGTCGTCGGGCGGCTCCTCGCCCTCGGCGCCCGCCGTGTTGAACCACGTGAACCAGGCGCGGCCGAACGCGCTCGGCACGAAGTCCCACAGGGCGCCCCACCACAACTCGGGGCCGTGGTGCCACAGCAGGTCAGCCTTCAATTCGTTGGCGTTCCGCCGCGTGGCCTGCAGGCCCGGCTCGATGGTCTTCATCGTGGTCTTGATCCCGACGTCCTGCCAGTGCTCGGCGATTATCTCGGTCACCGGCACCTGGTCGGTGGCGTGCATGGCGATCTCGAACGGAATCTCGAACGTCTTGCCGTCCGGACCGAGGCGGAAGCCCTGGTCGTCGCGCTTGTCCAGGCCCATTTCGTCGAGCAGACGGTTGGCCATTTCGGGATCGTACTGCGACGGCACGTAGGTAGATGCCGTGGCGAAGCCGAAGTAGATGGCGTCGATGATCTCGTCGCGGTTGATGGCCACGCTCAGCGCCTTGCGGAAGCGCACATCGTTCACGACTTCGCGCCATACCGGATCGTCGTAGGTCAGGTTGAGCCGCGGGTCGCTCGGGGTAACGTGCATGTCGAGCAGCACGACCTCGTAGCCGGCGCGTTCCTCGTTCTCCTTGTACAGGTCCAGCTTGTCGAGCGTGGCGTCCTCGCGCAGGAAGTCCACCTCGCCGGCCAGCACCTTCAGGTTGGACATCTCCACGTCGGCCACGACCTGCGAGCGCAGGCCGTTGATGTAGGGGAGCTGCTGGCCGGCGCTGTCCACCTTGAAGTAGTAGGGGTTGCGGTCGTACACCGCGGTAGTGGGGCTCTGCTCCACCAGGATCCACGGGTTCAGTACCGGGAAGTCCAGCGCCTTGGGCCGGGTCAGGTCCCAGTTGCGGGCGTCGCGGTTGTTGAACAGCGTCCACCACTCGCCCTTGCTGAGCCCTTCCTCGGCGATCTCGTCTTCGAGATCGGCGAGCGGCGTGTAGTCGGCGTGCCACTGCTTGAGGTGGTGGGCCGGCTTCACGAACTCGGTGTAGCCCTTCCACTGCACGATCGACAGGTAGGCGGGGAATCCGTCGTAGCGTTCGGCAAAGCTGATGCTGAAGGTGTAGTCGTCAATGATGTCGATCTTCAGCGGTTCGCCGTCCGACTTGCTCGCCGACCGCATCCAGCGCGGGAACACCTTGGTCAGGTTCTCGTTGAGCAGGAAGTCCTCGTAGGTGAAGCGGACATCCTCGGTGGTCACCGGCATGCCGTCCGACCACTTGATGCCTTCGCGCAGGGTGAGGGTAAAGGTCTGGCCGTCGGGGGTGACCTCGAAGTTCGATGCGACGTTACCGCCGATGCCGTCGGCCAGGATGCCGGGCGCGGCGAGCAGGGACTCGTCGTTCATCACGAAGATGTCGGGGTTCCAGGTCGGGCTCGGCTGCACCGAGCGCAGGATGCCGCCGTATTTGCCGACCTCGAAGTTCAGGTCGCTGGCGGGAATGTCGTTGCGCTCCGCGCTGAGCACGCGCGGCTCGAGCGGCAGACGCTCTTCGACCGGCGGCAACTCGCCGGCGGCCACCAGGGCGGCCAGCTCGGGAGCCTCGCTGTACTTGCCGGACGAGGCCATAACGGCGGTGCTTTCGCTGCTGCTGCCTTCCTCTTCTTCACCACCGGCAAAAAGGAACGCCGGCACCGTTAACAGCGCGACGGCGATCAACCATCGTATATTCATAGATCCTCCATGATTGCGGCCGTGTTGCACCCTCGGCACGGCAGATGTCGTGCGGCTCGTGAGGGAGCCTTTCCGCAAATTTTCTCAATAGTGATAATTCCGCGTTGGACATGTCAACCGAAACGGCCGGCCGGCCGGCCGACTTCGGTTCCGACGCAATGCCGGGTCTTGCACGGGCGGACCGTGAGGCGGCACACTCCGGCTACCGAGGGTTACCCATGCCAACAACCAATGCCGGGCCGTCGGCCCACCCGGGTCTGAGCCCCGAACAGATCAGCGCATTCCAGCGCGATGGATTCCTCAACGCCGGGCGTGTGCTCGACGATGCCGAGCTCGACGACCTGTCGCACGAACTGGACCGTATCATAGCCATCGGCCCAGACGGTTTCGCCGACGGCGAACCGCGGCCGGTGCTGTACCGCTCCTTCGAGAAGGAACGTCCAGTGTGGCAGATCCTCAACATCTGGGAGGCGTCGCCGCTGTTCGAGCGGCTGATCTACCATCCCGCCATAGTGCGCGGCATCAGCCAGCTCACCGGGTTTGCCGACCTGCAGGTGTGGCACGACCAGGTGCAGTACAAGCCGGCTCACGCGGGCGGCGCCACCGGCTGGCACCAGGACGCGCCGTTGTGGCCGAGCATCGATCCGATGACGCCGGTGTCGGCGTGGCTGCCGTTCGACGATGCCGACGTGGAGAATGGCTGCATGTGGATGGTGCCCGGATCGCATCGGTGGGGGAACCGCCAGCAGGAGTACCTCGCCGCCCTCGACCTGCGCACCGCCGAGGAATTCGAACGGATAGGCGAGGGGTTCGTGCCGCCGGCGGACGCCGAGGTCCGCGACATCACCGCGGTACCGCGCCCGGTCAAGCGCGGCGAGGTGCACTTCCACCATTCCCTGACCTGGCACGGGTCGCCGCAGAACGACTCGCCGCGGCGGCGGCGGGCGCTGGCCATTCACTTCATGACCGGCGAGGCGCGGTTCACCGGCCGCGACCACCCGATGCGGGAGTTCATCGACCTGGCCGCGGGCGAGCCGATGGCCAAGGCCGGTCCGCATTTTCCGGTCGTGTGCAGGAACGGCACCCCGGTGGCGGTGCCGGGTGGGGTGAGCGCGCCGATCTCCGCCGGCGCAACTGGCTGATCGTTAGCGGATCGAAAGCAGCAGGGTGAGCAGGTAGTCGGGAGGCTGGCCGACCGGGCGGCCGTCGCGTAGCGTGGGCGCCCGGCTCCGGTGCAGGGCGGGGGCGGAGCCGCCGGGCCGGCCGTCGCGTGGCGTGCCGGCGAGGCTCAGGTGCAGGCCGGTGTGGTATGCGAGGCGGTATCCGAGCCGGTATTCCGGCGTGCCGTGCCACAGGGAAAGTCCCGCCCACGGAGTGCCGGTTGCCGCCCCGCCGGGAATTGGCACTCCGTATCCGAACTCGGTCTCGATTCCCCAACCGGCGCCGTCGGCTGCGGGCGCCGCCGCATCGGTCAGCTCGGCAATGCCCGGCGCAGCACTTCCGCCCAACCCTTCGAACCCCCGCGACGAGGTCATGGTCAGATAAGGCCCTTGTGCCGAACCCGAGCGCGGATCATAGCGCAGTGTTCCCGAGGCGCTCCACGTTCTGAATCCGGCGGCGGCATGCGCCAGCAGGGCACGCGAGTAGACCTCCGCGGTCAAGTGGTACCCCGGATGAGCGTAGCGGATGCCGCCGGCGACCTCGAACCCGAATCCCGAGTCGCCCCCCGAGTCGGTGCCGTCGAGCCGTCCGCCCACTTCCAGGAACGGCGCGATTCGCTGGCGGTCCCGCAGCACGAATTCGTAGCCGCTCTCCAGAATCAGCCGTACCCGGCTGGCGTCCACCAGCGCGGCGGGAACCGCGGTTGATCCATTCGACTCGATCTGCATCAGCAAGCCGTCTGCCTTGATCGCCACCGCGAGGCCGCCGCGCTCGGCGGCGACGATCTCGGCAAGGCCGCCCGCGGCCGCCATCGTCATCGCGATGCCGGCCCGCAGCGATGGTGCGCCCGGCAACGAGTGAGTCACCGTTCCGGCACCTACCCCGACCGTGCCCCAGACCGACAGACGGTCGTTCAGTCCAACACGCAAGTAGGGGTACAGGCCGGTCAACACGGAGGTTACGCCGGTCTCGATGCCGTCCTGCGAGGCGGTTCCCTCGCCCTCGCTGTGCGCCAGGGCAACTCCGGCCACGGCTTGCCGGAACGCGAAGTCCGCGCCGAGAGTGGCGGTCCACACGTCGCCGCCCGTGGCCAGCGCTCCGCCGCCATCGAATCGGGAGTAGGTTCCGCGGCCCCATACACTCATGGCCAACGGGGTGTCCTGCTTCGCGGACGCGGAGAGCAACGTGGTGCCGTGCGGCAATGCGACTGCCAGGTCGGCGGCTGCCGCCGGTTGAGGATCCGGGCGTGCGACGGCTACTACCCCGGCATCCGCGGCCGTGACCGCCAGCCGGGCCAGTACCTGGCCGTCGATCGCGAACGAGGATGCGCCCGGTTGCCGAGTGCACCGCCATCGCGAGCGGCCGTCGTCGTCCGTGTCGCCGGGCCGGCGGTCGCGTGCGCAACGCATGCGCTCGTCGATCGCGTCCGCCACGTCAGCCACGGCCGTACGACCAAATTGCCGCAGCCAGTCCCGGGGTACCTCGGTCACTGGCGGCGGTGTGTCTGCAATGGTAACCGACGATTGTACGGGCGTACCGGCACTCACCCCCGAAGGCAGGGGGCCAAAGCCGAGCGTGACGAACTCGCGGTCGTCCTCCTCCTGATCGGTTGCCGCTACGAACTGGAAGCTCGTTTTCGATTCCGCCGAGTCGATACGGACGCTGGCCGGGACGCCCGAGTAGTCGTCCGGCCCGACGCCCGGGCCGGGAACCTGAATAATCGCGACGGTGACCGAATTGTCGGGCGCCGCGCTGAGTACCACCTCGACGTTGACCGATGCTCCTTCCGCGACCGTGTAGAAAGCCGCGCCGTACGATACCCTCACGCCGTCGTACTCGTCGTCTCTGATCGTCGCCGTGCCGCTGGCGTCGAACAGGGTTGCGTTGCGAGGGTTGCTCAACCGGACGACGAACGTCTCGTGGCCTTCCTCCTCGTCATCGTCGTGGACCGCAACCGATACGTTTTTCCTCGTCTCGCCCGGCTGAAACGCGACGATGCCGCTGGCGGCGGTGTAGTCCGACCCCGCCGTGGCGGACACGTCGGCCGTTGCGTAGGAGACGGCCACCTGTGTGTCGCTCGCATTGCTCAGCGCAAGGGTGAACACCGCGCTGCCCGCATCCTCGTTCACCGTCACGTTGTTGATCGACAGGGCAGGTACTCCCGGTGGCAGTTCGGGATCGCTGGTGCCGCCGTCATTGTCGGTGATGGTTGCGGTGCCCTGGTCGTCCAGCAGCGCCGCGTTCTGCGGATTGCTCAACGTTACGGCGAACTCCTCGACTGCTTCCGGGTCGCTGTCGTCGAATATGGTGACCGCTATGGTTCGTGTGGTGTCGCCGGTCGGGAAGTTGAGTGTCCCGGAATTGGCATCGTAGTCCTCACCGGCGGTCGCGGTCCGGTTCGCCGTGGCGTATGCGACGCTGACGGCGGTATCGTTATGCGGGTTCAGGGTCACGGTGAACACCGCCTGCCTGCCGTCCTCGGCCACGGTCACATCGTCGATAGCCAGGCTGGGCGTCGACGGAGTGCCGCCGTTACCATCGCCGCCACCGTTCCCGCCGTTCCCACCGTCCCCGCCGTTCCCACCGTCCCCACCGTCCCCGCCGTTCCCACCGTCCCCGCCGTTCCCACCGTCCCCGCCGTTCCCACCGTCCCCGCCGCCCCCCCCCCCCCCCCGCCCCCCCCCCCCCCCCCCCCCCCCCCCCCCCCCCCGCCTTCCCCCCCCTCCCCGCCGTCCCCGCCGTTGTTGTCGGTCGTGGTTCCTGCAGCAACGACTCGTACCGTTACGGGAGCGGCCGCGTGCACTGGGCAGTTATTCTCGTGATCCCACACCTCGTGCGTAAACGTCACCTGTGTACCGACCACGGCGTCGTCGGCGACCGTGATGGCTATGCCGCGCCAGTTCGTGTCAAGCCAATTCTGGTCGTCCTGACCTGACGCAGGTGCCTTGAACTCCCAGCCCTCGGATGGTATCCACGAAAAACCCTTGTAGGGTTCCTCGAAGTTGTCCATGCGGATGTCGCCGTCGACGTATACCCTGATCCACCATCCGCTTCCATTTTCCGAGTTTCTGGTAGGAGGTATGGATAGCCGCAAGCGATAGGTGCCGATCCCTCCCTGTGCGATGTCCAGCGTGGACGGCGATACCTGAACCGTACCATTCCATTCGCCGTTCTGGGCGTGGACCGGGGTAGATAGAGCGGCGAGCATGACCGCCGCCACGGCGGTGAGTGCACGGATAGGGGGCAGGCGGAATGCCATGTGTGGACAACGCTTCTGCGTGAACGGCGACATCGTGCACAACCAGGGTAACGAATTACTGGAACGAATGGTATGCTTGCCGGGTGTTTGTTTTCGCACCATTCGCGCTTCCTGTATGGGTCTGCTGCCATCGCGGAGCCCGGCGTGTCGACGCGAACGAGCCGAGGCGCTACTCTTGCCCCGGGGACTGATTCGGTGTTGTTCAAGCGCGAGTTTCACCAGGCGATCAAGAGCGGCGCAATCACGGTCACCTACCGGGCCTGGCAGCGCGTGCGGGTGAAGGTGGGCAACCGGTATCGGCTCGACCCTGACGGCGTGCTGGAGGTGGACGAAGTGCGCGAGATGCCGGTCGCGGAGATCACCGAGGCCGCCGCACGGGGCTGCGGGTTCGCGTCGCGCGACGGTCTTATTCGGCAATTGATTCCGGTGGACGCCGACGATTGTGCCACCGTGTTCGAGGTTCGGTTTCGCTACCTGCACGACCCACGCGCGGTAGCGGTCGATGTATCTGCCGACGTTACCGAAGACGCGCTCCGCGGCCTTTCTACCCGGTTGCGCAACATGGACGCCCGTAGCCGGTCCGGGCCCTGGACCGGTGCCACGCTTGCGCTCATCGACGCATATCCGCGCGTGGCGGCTTCATGCCTGGCGCCGCGGCTTGGGATGGAGACCGCGCCGTTCAAGCGCAACGTGCGCAAGTTGAAGGCGCTCGGACTCACGATCAGCCATGATGTCGGCTACACCCTGACCTCCCTCGGCGCCCGCGTGCACCGGGACGGCACGGCATCCGTGCCGGGCTGAAGTGGGATCGACGATAGCGCCGCTGGCGGACATCGAGATATCTCCGGCGATCGCAGCGCTGCCGAAGGCGGACATTCACGTGCACGCCGAATCGGGCGCGCGCCTGGAGCAGGTAATCGCGCAGCGCACCGGCCGCCGGAGCACCGACTGGCACGCCAAGGCGCGTGCGCTGATGCGAGACCTGCCGCCCGGAATGGCGCGCCTTGAGACATGGATCCCCGACCTGCCGTTTCCCCGCTCCTGGGTGGATGAGGTCGACGACCGCGCGGGCTGCCTCGAGGCACGGATCCAACGGGTGCTGTTCGAGGCCGCGGCCGACGGAGCCCTCCTGGTCGAGGTGATGTTCGGCGCCCGCACCATCCTGCGCGGCGACTTCCCGGACCGGTTCGCCGCGTCCCTTGCCGCGGTGCGCGAACGCTTCCGGCAATTCCATGCAGTGCCGCTGGTGGTGGCGCCGGTTAGCGAAGATTGGGCTACCAACGTGCTGCCGCGTTGCCTTGCGGCTGCCCGGCACGGGCTGGCCGGGCTGAACATCATGCCGGTTCCTTACGATCAGCCGGCGGAGTGGTCCGTGGTACACGGCTGGGCGGAGCGCGCGCGGGACGCGGGATTGGGCATCTCAGCCCATGCCGGCGAGTTTGGCGCGCTGCACCTGGCAGAGGCGCTCGACGTACCCGGCCTGACGCGTATCGGCCATGCCCTTGCCGCCGCCGCCGACCCACGTCTGCTCGACCGGATCGCCGACCGCGGTGTCACCATCGAGTGTTCGCTGTCCAGCAACGTGGTGCTCGGCGCAGTGAAGGGCTACGAGAACCACCCGATCCGCCGATTCGTCGAGCGCGGCATTCAGGTGGCTGTCTGCACCGACGATCCTGTGCGCGCCTGCACCACCATCGGGCGCGAGTACGCCATCGCCGCAAGACTCGGCTTTTCGCGGGAGGAGTTGCGCGAGTTTACCTGCGCTGCGGTGCGTGCGTCTTTCTGCAGTTCGGCGGAGCGCGACTGGCTGCTGCGGATGATCGCCTGACGCAATCCGTCCTTCGTGCGCCTGCAGAAGGGTAGGACGGCGCGGTACCTGGGCGGCCGAAACGCGGTAGCATGGCAGAACCGATGCGAACTGGCGATGCAGTCAACGTGGTCGTTTTCAGCCTGGATGGCACGCGTCGGCGTTGGTGGACGAGCACGATCGAATCGGTCGACAGCCGCTGCGTGCGCACGTTCTCCCGGCTCGGCAACCCCGTTGGCGGCCCGAAGGGAGGCTGGGCCTCGCAGGCCGACATTCGGGCCTTCTACTGGTTCGATCGACATTACAACCTGCTGGAATCCTATGACGCCGCCGGCACACTGTCGGAGATCTACGTCCACATCGCCAGCCCGGCGGAGGTCGTCAACGGCGCGATGCATTATATCGACTACGAGTTGGACGTAGTCCGCCGCGCCGGGGAGGAGCCGATGGTCCTCGACGAGGACGAGTTCGAGCAGGCGGTCGCCATGCTCGGTCTCCCGGCCAAGTTTCGCGCGTCCTGCTACCGCGCGGTAGAAGAGGTCACCGTCCTGATTCGGACCTGGATCCCGCTCGGCCCATCACGGAAATCCGGCCTCGCCGCGTCGTGCCGAGACGGTAAGAAAAAAGGAGCAGGAGACTCGGAGTCATGAAGCTGTTTCGTTGTGGGGCTGTGCCTGCTGTGCCGCTGAGGTGTTTCCGGGCTGCCGGGCTTCACCGGAAAGCTAGGCGTTTCAAACCTATGAGGTATGGCTGTCGCAGTTGCCGATCTACTGGGCTACGCTCCCGTCACCGGGAGACTCGCACCTACTCCCCCGTCTCCTGCTTTTGATTGTCAGATTTGCTGCTACTCGTCCGCGAAGTCGACCACCACCGTGAAACCCGCCGCACGCAGCGCGCGGTTCAGATCCCGGAATGCTCGGCGGGCGGACTCCAGTTGCTCCATGCTGGCGGTGAACGTGGTGTCGTTGGGCTCCACGATGTCGCGGTCTTCCTTGTAGATCACCCGCACGTAGGCGGACTGCACGGTCGCGGTGTGTAGCTCAGCGATGCGATCGGACAGGCCCTTGCGCATCTCCAGGGCTTCGCTCAGGTCGAGCGTCTCGCCGCCGGCGTTTACGGTGTGAGCATAATTGGCGCGCTGGATGGCGTTGTTGAGCTTGCGCCGTTTGTGCTCCAGCGCGCGCAGCGACTGCTGCACCGCGGCCACGTCGAAGTCGTCGGCAGCGCGGAGCTGCTGCTCGTCGTTGCGGTACATGCCGAGGCGGTCCCGGTTCCGGCGCGTCTCCGGCAGGCAGTCTCGGAGCGTCTTGATGCGCGCATCGTATTCGGCGCGCAGTTCCAGAGCCTCGTAGAGGTATAGCTTGTTCTGTTCAGTCGGCATCAGGTCACCTTTTTTTACATTGACCGTCCATACTGCCGCGCGAACGTCGGAGTAATGGAACGAACGGTAAAGAAGGTACGCACAAAGGCCTGCCGCGGCCACCGCCAGGATCGGAATCTCGGGAATCCGTGCGGAGTCCGGTAGGCCTGGGCCGCCGCTCGCCGGCGTACGGTTATCGGGGTATACTTTCGTGGCATGACGGTGGACGGTGCGGCGCGCGCGAACGAGACGGGCTCGGACCAGGGGCGTCGATGAGTGAACGAGACGCGGCGCTGGGAGCAGCGCAGAAGTGGATGGCACGGCTCGACGCCGGCGACTACCCGGGGTGCTGGTCGAGTGCAGCGGAGTTGATGCGCGGAGCCGTGACCGAGGAGCAGCTTGCTCAGGCACTCCGGGGTGCCCTCGATCCGATGGGCACCCCGGTCTCCCGTTCCGTTACCACGGCCGAGCAACACGAGACGCTGCCCGGCGCCCCCGACGGCCGCTACTGGGTGATCGGCTTCGCGGCCTCCTACGCCAACAAGAAGGGCGCCGTGGAGACCGTCACCGCGATGTGGGACCGCGACGCCTGGCGAGTGTCCGGCTACTACATCCGGTAGCTAATACACCACTTCGACTTATCATGATATATTAAAGTTGACGCTGGGTGCTCCGCTATACGGGAAGGCGTTCGAAAACTGGGTGTTCCACGAGTTGTCCGCCTGCATCGAGCACCGGGAGTGGGACCTCGGTTTGCGTTACTGGCGATTGCCAAGCGGCATCGAAGTGGACTTCGTACTCGGCGACATGGAGATCGCGATAGAAGCAAAGGCAAGCACCCGCATCACGCGCGATCATCTGCGCGGGCTGCGCACCCTGGCAGAGGAGCATCCCGCCGTGCGGCGGCGCATGGTCGTCTGTCTGGAAGCACGTACCCGCCGCACCGACGACGGCATCGACATCCTCCCCGCAACCGAATTCGTGCGCAGTCTTGGAGAGGGATCGCTGGCGCAGTAGGTTACTTGTTCGACTGCGAGTCCCACTGGGACATCGTCCGCATCATGTCGCGCAACAACCGGTTGAATGTCCTGCGCAATTCCTCGCGTTCGTCGCCCTCGCAACGTGCCGAGAAATCCCTGGCCGCGGGCGAAACGTAGAAGGTTGACAGTTCCCAGTGGCACTGCCGTCTTCTGAACGTGTTCTTGATGATCGTGGTAATCGTCCAATCGGTATTCTGAAAGTCAACCGCGGAAAAACCGAACTCGATGGCGACCTCTGACGCTGTTTCGGGAACCCGGCCGGCATCGGTGACGCGAGAGCGGCGAAAGTGCCGCCCGTTGGCGTTCCGTCCCGAGACCTGCGGTAGAGAATCCGGGCCCGGGCTGAACACTTCATGAGTGAGCGCTCGGAACTTCTCCCTGCAGTAGGTGTAGAACGGCAACACCACGGTGGCCACGTGACGCTGCAGGTCCACCTGCTCGGGTATCCCGTTCCCGTCGCCCAGCGCCTGCCGGAACAACGCGATCTCGCGGTCGATGTTGTCGGTGTCGTCGATCGGCTCTCCGCGTGCCGCGCGCAGGTACAGGTTGAGGGGATACTCGCAACAGGATGCCATGTAGTCGATGAATTCGGCGGGGTCTTCGGTCTGGTCCGCTCGTTCGAGTTCCCGCAGGTAGCGATCCCGGGTGTCGCTCCGGATGATGGCCAGCGGATAGCCGTGCCGCAGCAGGATTCGATTCATCAACAGGCGCGCGATGCGGCCGTTGCCGTCGTCGAATGGGTGGATGCGTACAAATCGGTAGTGGAAAACGGCCGCGATAACGATCGGATGCTCGTCGTTCGCTTCCTGCCGGTAGTACCAGTCGATCAGCTCGCGCATGAACCGCGGCACCTGTTCCGGCGGCGTGAAATAGTAGGTCTCGCCGGTTGAGGTAACGATGTTGTTGGGCGAGCGCTTGTATGCTCCGACCGCGATGGCCCGGCGTGTGCTGCGACCGTCGCTCGCGGCTGTTTCCTCTTCGTACGGCTCGTTGAGCAGGACGCGGTGCAGGTTGCAGATGAAGGACTCGCTCAGCGGGTGGTGGTCGCCGGCCATCCGCGCAAGCTCCTTGATGGCCCGGTCGTAGCCTTCGATATCGAGGTGTTCGCGCATCGGCTTGCCGCGCGCCGTCAGACCGTGCAGGATCAGGCTCCGGGTTTCTGCGAGCGTGAGGGTGTTTCCTTCGAGCGCGTTGGAGTGGTAGTTGGACTCGATCCTGAGTTTCTGCTCCACCTGCCCGGCCACCTCCGGCGGCAGCGGATGCAGCGCATCGAGTTCCTGCTTGAGCCGGTCTATCGTGTCAAGGATATCGCTCGCCATCGTTGCCCGCTTCGGATCAGCCGCTTCGGATCAGCAATGTACTGCATTCGCAGTCTTGTTCCACGCCGCCGTTGAGCAGGAGCGCGGGTCCGCGGTACGAGGGGTACGAGACGGTACGCCTTACCAAAAACTCGATTGCGCAGTACATTACCGGTCGCGATGACCTACCGGTTGCTGTCGCTGGGCTGCCAGATGAATACCTCGGACGCGGAACGGATCGCGTCGGTGCTGGAGGGAGCCGGGTTCGCCGAGGCGCCTTCCGAGGCGCAGGCCGACCTGCTCGGCGTGGTGGCGTGCTCGGTGCGCCAGAAGGCGATCGACCGCGTGTACGGGCGCATCCACGAGTGGAACCGCTGGAAGGCGCAGCGCCCGCTGCTCACCTTCGTGTCCGGCTGCATCCTGCCGGAGGACGAGGCGAAGTTCCTGCGCCTGTTCGACCTGGTGTTCCGGATCGACGACCTGCCGCAGCTCCCGGAAATGATCCGCACCTCCGGCGTGGTCACGCCCGCGGCCATCGACGCCGCCGTGCAGCCGGGCCGCTCGGTGACGCTGGGTCATACCGACCAGTTCTGGGGTATCACGCCGCGCTACGGGTCGGAGCACGCTGCATTTGTCCCGATCCAGAACGGCTGCGACAAGTTCTGCACGTTCTGCGCCGTGCCCTACACGCGCGGGCGCGAGGTGTCGCGGCCGGCGACCGACGTGCTGCGCGAGGTGGAGGGGCTGCTGGCGCGCGGCTACCGCAACATCACCCTGCTGGGCCAGAACGTGAACTCCTACGGGCGCGACCGGCCGGGCGCCGAGCCCACCTTTGCCGCTCTGCTCGACGAGGTTGGGGCACGGTGCGACGCTGCCGCACACAAGGTGTGGGTATACTTCACGTCGCCGCATCCGGCGGATATGTCGCCGGCCGTGTTGGAGGCCATCGCCGCGCATGACTCGCTGGCCAAGCAGATCCACCTGCCGATGCAGTCGGCGGACGACAAGGTGCTGATCCGCATGAACCGCAACCACCGCCTCGATCAGTACCGGGCGGTGGTCGAGAACATCCGCGCCATCCTGCCCGCCGCGACGCTGTTCACCGACATCATCGTGGGTTTCTGCGGCGAGACCGAGGAGCAATTCGAACGCACCCGGCTGGCGATGGAGGAGTTCGCGTTCGACATGGCCTACATCGCGATGTACTCGCCGCGGCCCGGTGCGGCGGCGGCGCGCTGGCCGGACGACGTACCGCTGGCGGAGAAGAAGCGGCGCTTGCAGGTGCTGTCCGGCGTGCTGCAGGAGACCGCCCTGCGCCACAACCGGTGCTGGGAAGGCCGCACGGTGGAAGTGCTCGTCGAGGCCGAAGACCGGAAGCCCGGCCTGTTGGTCGGCCGCACCGAGGGACGCGTTCCGGTGCGGTTCGCGGGGGGCGCCGGCCTGGTCGGCAGCCATGCCGCCGTGGACGTGACGCACGCGCGGCCGCTGTCGCTGGAGGGCGAACTGGCGGTACCGGCGGCCCTCGCGGCGTCCTGATCTCGCGCCGTCCGCTCCATGCCGGCGTTCGATCCGAGCGTCAAGGCCGACCTGAGTTGCCGGTTTCCCTTCGCCCTATGAGCCGGTGAGCCGGGAAGTGACGCCGATTGTGCTGCCGCGCGGCTTCCGCCGCCTGCCGCTGGCCGAACGGCGTGCCGCGTTGGCGGACGCTTTGGGCTGCGAATTGCCTTCCGCCCTATGCGGCGATGCGGAAACGAGCGCGGTCGCCGACCTGCTGGTGGAGAATGCGATTGGTACGTTTGCGCTGCCGGTCGGATTGGCGACCGGCTTCCGGGTGGACGGCCAGGACCTGGTGGTGCCGCTCGCTACCGAAGAGGCGTCGGTGGTGGCCGCGGCCAGCTACGGCGCGCGGTTGCTGTCGGAAGGGGAGGGCGGTGCCGGCATCCGTACCGAGGCCGATCCTCCCATCGCCACGGTGCAGCTCTTTGTCGAACAGCCGCACAACGACGCTGAGCATGCCGTTCGCGCGGCGCGGGACGAGATCGCTGCGCTGGTGGACGATGCAGTCGCAAGCCTCGTGCGTCGCGGTGGCGGCTTTCGGTCGCTGACCGGCCAACGCGTAGGGGACGTGCTCAAGGTGGAGATCGACCTCGACGTGCGCGATGCCATGGGGGCGAACAAGGTCAACACCGCGGGCGAAGCCGTACGCCCGCTGCTGGAGCGGCTCACCGGCGGGCGCACCCTGATGGCGATTGTTACCAACGCCAGCCGGCGTGCCCTGGTCCGGGCTTCCGGGCAGGTACCCTGCTCGCGGCTGGGACGCGGCGGTTTCTCCGGCGCCGAAGTGGCGCAGCGCATTGTGCGCGCCGCCGCGATTGCCGCCGCCGACCACGACCGCGCCGTGACCCACAACAAGGGAGTGCTGAACGGCATCGCCGCGCTCACCCAGGCGACCGGCAACGACACCCGGGCAGTGGAAGCGGCCGCCCACGGCTGGGCGGCCTCGGGCGCCGGGTATGCGCCGCTCACCAGCTACGGGATGTCCGGCGGCTTGCTGCACGGCCGGCTGGAGTGCCCGCTGCCGCTCGGTACCGTCGGCGGCGCCGTTGGCGCTCACCCGGTCAGCCGTTTCGCGCTGCGCATTCTCGGCAATCCGAACAGCCGCCGTCTGGCAGCCGTCGGCGCCGCGGTCGGGTTGGCACAAAATCTGGCCGCGTTGCGGGCGCTGGTCACCGAGGGCATCCAGCAAGGCCACATGCGCTTGCACGCCGAGCGGCTGGCTTTCGACGCCGGCGCCCGTGGCGCGGAGGTCCGCGAGATCGCCACCGCGCTCGCGGATACTGGCAGAATGGACGTCGCCACCGCACGTCAACTCCTACGCACCCACCGCGTGGCACATCCAAACCGACAACAACAGGCGTCAGACGACCGCGATTAACGATGGTGCGCGAACCTACGTTTGAATAGAGCGGTTCAGCGATGGCAGAATGGCGGCCAATGCTCGACTCTGGCGAAAGCCCCGCGCTTGGCGGCTGCCCGTAGCGGTGGGTAGCGCGGTTATGGTGCGGGTACAGGCGGCGCCGTCGCTGGCGTTGGTCAAGTACTGGGGCAAGAGCAACGCGCAGCGCAACCTGCCGGCCACGCCCAGCCTGGCGGTGACCGTGACCGGCCTCCATACGGAGGTTGGTGTACAGGAGGCGGCCGGCGACGACTCCCTGACGGTCGATGGCACCGGGCTACCGGCACAGCGGCATCGCGCGTTCTTCGATGCCGCGCGCGCGGTCCTGGGCGTGACGACTCGGTACCGGGCGGTGGCGCGCAACAACTTCCCCGGTGGCGCGGGCCTGGCGAGCTCGGCGTCCTTGTTCGCGGCACTGGCGGTGGCGTGCGGTGAAATGGCCGGCGTGGCGAGCTTGGACAGAGAGCGTTCCCGGCTGTCGGCGCTGGCGCGGGTCGGTTCCGCGTCGGCGGCGCGCGCCGTCTGGGGTGGGTTCAGCGTGCTCGAGGCGGGGGCGGAGGGCGGCGCTGGCGCGGTCCCGCCGGACCCCCCCGGCGCTCCGCCGCGCGCCGCCAAAAGCCTCTTCCGTCACGAGACGCCATGATGCACGTTGCGGAGCCCTCGCCGTACTACGGCGCCTGGGTGGCCGCGGCGGCGGCCACCTACCGGGCGGCGTTCGAGGCGGTGCGAGCCCGCGATCTGGGCCGGCTCGGCCCGCTCATGCGGCTCAGTTACCTGCGCATGTTCGGCACCATGTTCGCCGCCGATCCGCCGATCAACTACCTGCATGCCCGGTCGCTGCAGGTGCTGGACGTGCTGGAAGGGCTGCGCGATGACGGCATTGACGCTTGGGAGACCATGGATGCCGGCCCGCAGGTCAAGATTGCGTGTCTGGCAGGCGATGTCGACCGGATTCGCAACGCCCTGCTTGCCGGCTCCGGGCTCGCTCCCGGCGACCTGATCGAGACGGCGCCCGGTCCGGGGCCCTGCATCGTTGGCTGAGGAGCGCACCGTGGCGGTGCCGGGAAGCGTGCTGCTGCTCGGCGAATACGCCGTCACCGAGCCGGGCGCCCCGGGCGTAGCGGTGGCGCTGCACCCCGAGGTACGCGCTACGTTCGATGCCGGCGGGCCGCCCCGCATCGCCGGCCAAATGGGCGCGTGCCGATTTACGTGGACACCGGCGGGCTGCGATTCGCCGCTGTTCGCCGCCCTGGTAGCGGAGTGCGGGCCGCCCACGGGATCGATGTCCGTCGACTCCTCCGACTTTGCCGGGCCGCATGGGAAGCTGGGTCTTGGGTCGAGTGCAGCCGTGGCGGTCGCGGTGGCCGCCCTCCTGGTGACGGGCCGGCACCGCGACGCGCGCGCTCTTGCACCGGACGCTACCGCCAGCGACGCGGGCCGGGATGACGCACGGCGGCGCGTGCTGGCAGCGGCGCTGGCCGCCCATCGGGCCGCCCAGGGCGGGCGCGGCAGCGGCTACGACGTGGCGACCTCGGTGTGGGGTGGGGTAGTGCGCTTCGCCGGCGGACCTGCGCCGGTCGTGACCCCGTGGCGCCCGCGCGCGTTGCCGAACCTCTACCTGGTGCAGGGGGCCGATCCCCTGGCTACTCCGGGCGCCGTGGCCCGCTACGAGGAGTGGCGAGAGCGCGAGCCGGGGCCGGCGGCCCGGTTTCGCGAGCGCTCGCGCGCGCTGGTCGAGCAGTTTCTGGCAGCCGGCGGCGCGAAGGCGTGCTGCACGGCAATCGAGGCCGGCGGCGAGTTGACCCGTTGGCTCGGTGAACGGATCGGCGTGGCCGTCGAACCAACTGGACTTCGTGACCGTCTGGACCGGTTTCGCGAGCGCGGCTGGGTGGCCAAGCCGGTTGGCGCGGGCGGCGAACTGGGCATCGCCGCTGCGCCGGCGGGTACGCCGCCGCCCGCGCTGCCGTACGCATCGCCGCTGCGTCAGGCAGAAGGAGGGATGCGCTGGCTCACCCGGCAGTAGCATCCGCCCGGCGCGCTCCGGGCACTCGTTCTCGTGGCCGCGGGTGGCGAAATGAGCGGCATACGCGGGCGTCGGGCCGCAGCGGTGCATGGCGATGACGGTGCCTGTCAAGTTGACCGGACGCGCGCACGGCAAATTGCTTCTGTTCGGCGAGCACGCGGCGGTATACGGCCATCCCGCCCTCGGCATCGGTCTGCCCTGGACGATGGAGCTGACAATCGCGCCGGTCGCCGCGATCAGCCACTCGGCGTCGGGCCCGCCCATCGAGCGCTTCCCGCCGCTGCCGGCGCCGCTCACCGCAGCGCTTGGCGCAGCGCCTGGCGCCGTGCCAAGCGCAGTGCACCTGCCTGCCGTCGTCGAAGTGCGCTCGCAGATTCCGGTCGCGCTCGGGTTCGGATCCAGCGCCGCTTTGTGTGTCGCCGCGGAACGTGCCATCACCGCCGCCGCGCCTCCGCCCTCTGCCGCGTCAGTGTGGCATGGCGCCCATGAACGGGAGCGCGTGTTTCACGGCACGCCGTCGGGGGCGGACACCGGCCTCGCCACCTATCCGGGAGTCGGATTCCTGACCTGGCAGCGCGGCGTCGGCGCGCTGCCGGCCTACGAACCGGTGTCGGTCCCGGAGCTGCACCTGGTGGTGGCCGCCGTGCCGCGCCGCGGCGACACCAAAGCGCACGTCGAGGCGGTGGGGCAACGGGTGCGCGGCGGAGACTCTGCAACCCGCGAAACGCTGCGCCGCCTCGGTCAGTGCAGCATCGAGGCAAAGGCAATCCTGTTCGCACCGGGCCCCCCCGCGGCGGCGCTTGGCGCGGTGGCGGATCAGGCGCAGCGAATGCTCTCCGAACTCGGCTTGGGCGACCCGGCCCAGGAGCGGCTGCTGCACGCGGGCCGTGCCGCCGGTGCAACGGGCGGCAAGCTCAGCGGCGCGGGCGGCGGCGGCGCCTGTTTCCTGGTGTGCCGCGACGCCGCGACCGCCGCCGGTGTCCTGGCCGCCATCCGCGCACGCGCCGCCGAAGCCGCCCATGTAACGGTGTCCACGGGTGCGACGCGACAGATTGCCCCGGAGGCGCGCACCGAAACGGTCGATCGATGGCGCTACCTGCCGCGTGACCAAAGCCGGCGCAGCCGCGCTCGGTAGCGAACCCGGCGGCATCCGGCGTAACGTGCAGGCGATGGATCGAAGCGACAAAGCCGTCGAGCGCAGGCGCATTCGACTGCCGCGCGCATCCATGTGGTTTGCGCTGGTGATCGCCATCCACGGTCTGCTGCAATTGGCCCTTGGTGTGGGGCGCCTGGTGGCGCCCGAAGTCGTCCTGATCCGCAACGACAGCGGAGACGAGGTGTCCGGCTTGGCACGGATCCTGACTGGAATCCTCCTCATTCTGCTTGCCAAGGGGCTGCTGGAGCGCCGCCGCCGCGCCTGGATCGCCGCGCTGCTCCTGCTGGCGGCGGTGCTGGTAACGAACGGGCCGCATTGGATTGGCGGGCAGGGAATCTACGCGCTGGCGTTCACGCTGCTGATGATCGCCGCGCTGCTCGCGTTCCACCGCACCTTCTCGGTGCGCGCCGCGCGGCGCATCAGCTACGGACAGGCGGTAGCCGGGATCGCGGTGGCGCTGGCCGTGGCGTACGGCATTGTCGGTTCCTACCTGCTGCGCGACCAGTTCCACGGCATCGACGGCTGGACCGACGCCGCGTACTTCGCGCTGTTCGCTTACAGCACGCTTGGCTACGACTTCGACGTTGCCGAGATGTACCCGGTCGGCAGCGATGCACGCTGGTTCGTGGTGTCGCTGTTTCTGATCGGCGTGACGCTGTTCATAACGGCGCTGTCGGTGACACTCGGTCCCATCGTCGAAGGGCGCATGAAGGGGGTGATGAGCTTGGTGAAGCGATTTCAACGGATGAGCAACCACGTCGTGGTGTGCGGCTGGAGCGGGGTGGCGCAGAGCGTGGTCGATGAGCTGCGCGATCGCGGCGTGCCGGTGGTGACCATCGACGACCGTGAGCGGATAGTGCAACTCCTGCGCGCGAAGGGCCACGACGTGTTGGAAGGGGATCCCACGCTGCGCGAAACCCTGCTGGACGCCAACGTCGTCACGGCGCAAGCGGTGATCGCAACCTACGACGCCGACTCCATGAACACCCTGACGGCGGTCAATGCCAAGGATGTGCGCGACGACACGCCGGGTGCGCGGTTCGCGATTCTGGTCCGCATCGAGGATGAGGAGAACGTCGACAAGGTGCGCAAGCTGGGCGTCGACCAGGTAATCTCACCCTCTACCCTCGGTGGACGCCTGCTGGCTTCCCGGGCGGTCGAGTCTGCAGATGGGGGTGCCGGGCCGTCTGATGGTTCGTGACCGTGACGGCACGATCAATCCCGTCCGCGCTTCTCGACCAAGCGTCAATTGCGCTGCTTGGGCGGGCTGCGCGGCAGGCCGGGCGTGCGGAAGGACCGGCGGCCATACTCGGCTTCGTGAACGCCGTGCTGCCGTTCACTTCTTGTCTGGTGACGCTGCTCGCACCGGGCCGCGCGCCCGTGCTGCTGTACGACGATATCCGTCCGGAGCGGCACGAGGCGGTGGTGGACGCCTACCTGCGCCGCGCCTACCTGCTCGATCCGTTTTATGACTTCCTGTCCGGCGGCCTCGAGCGCCGGGTGATCAGGCTGCAGGAGATTCAACCCGATCACTTCCGCAAGTCGGAGTACTTCTCTACCTATTACACCGATACCCGGCTGGTCGACGAGGTGGGCATCTTCGTGCCCCGCCGCGACGAGTCGCATATCTTCGTGTCGCTCGGACGCGCCGCCCGCACTGCGCCGTTCTCCGTCCGCAGCTTTCAGCGCCTGCAGTCGTGGATGGCGGTGATCGAGGCTCTGCTCGCTCGCCAGTGGGATGCGGAGCAGTTCACCGCTGCCGCCGGGGCCCTCGTGACGCTCGACGACACGCTGCAGCAAAGCGGGTTCGCGGCGTTGTCGGCACGGGAACGCGAGATTGTGGCGCTGATCCTGAAGGGGCACTCGTCGAAGTCGATCGCCTGGCAGCTCGCCATTGCCGTGGGCACGGTCAAGAACCACCGCAAGAACATCTACCGCAAGCTGAACATCACTTCGCAGTCCGCGCTGTTCGCCCGCTTTTTGCGCGGCATCGGCTATGCCCCGGTGTCCGCGCTCGTAAGTCAGCGCGCGGACAGTGTCTCCTGAGGGACATTTTCCCTCGAGCAGCGTCGCGATACCCTGTCGTGCGGGAAGGAGATAGTCAATGAGAATGGTCGGCGAACGGGTGACACGGGATTTCGACCGAACCGACGACCACGTCATGCCAGCGGATTTCGAGCCTCAGGCGGCCGTTTGGATGGGGTGGCCCAAGGATCAGTGGTACCAGGATGCCGAACTCGATACGCGGCCGCCGATTGCCAGGATCATTTCCACGCTCGCCGCTCACGGCATCGACGTGCAACTCATGTGCACGGACCGGTCGGGAGAGCAGGACGCCCGGCGCTGGCTGGCCGCGAACGGCTTTGCCACGGGCTTCCGCGTCAAGTTCGTGCACATCGACCAGGTGGACATCTGGCTGCGGGACTACGGGCCGACGTTCACGCGCAACGGCGCGAACCAGTTGCAGATAGCGCGGTTCCGGCAGAATCAGTGGGGATACGCGACCGCATCGGATCCGGTATCCGTAGCCATGTCC
The DNA here is from genome assembly GCA_002238925.1 of Spirochaetaceae bacterium bin103. Taxonomy (GTDB): domain Bacteria; phylum Spirochaetota; class Spirochaetia; order SZUA-6; family Bin103; genus Bin103. The sequence goes on from MPNH01000037.1 coordinate 26,064, forward strand.
CGCGTTCCCGACCGGGTCGCCGACCATCTCGGCGTGGAGGCGGTGGCGGCGGTCGATTTCGTCAGTGAAGGGGGAGACAGAATCGTCAACGGGCAGGGCACCATGCTGGTGTCCCGCACCGTGGAGGGCGCGCGCAATCCCGGCGCCGCGCACACCGGCCTGGACCGCGGTTACCGGCAAGCGCTCGGCATCACCAACGTCATCCGGCTTGACAGCGGCCCGGGCGTAGACCTGCATTCGACCTGGGGCCCGATCCCTTACCGCGACGCAGCCGGCGACACTATTCTGCTCTATGGACCACAGACGACCGGTGGTCACCTGGACGAACTGGTGAGGTTCGCGGGGCCGCGCGAGATCATCCTGGCGCAGGCAACCCCGGAGGAGGCGGCACGCGACCCGCTAGCGGCACTTCACTACGCTTGTTCCACCGCAATCGCCCGTACCCTGAGGCAGGCGACCGATCAGCGCGGCAACCCGTTCGCGGTGGTGCAGCTTCCCGTGCCGGAGGTCGAATACCGTGCGCTGGAGCCCGGCGAACCCATGTATCAGTGGCTGGCCGAACTCGACTACCCGGCCGACGTTCCGGCATTCCCGCACGGCAGTCCCATCCACGTGGTGAAGGCGGCCAGTTACGCCAACTACCTGGTGACCAACGGACTGGTCATCGCACCCGAGTACGGCCACGCCGAGAAGGACGACGCCGTTGCTGCCACGCTCGAGGCCGCCTACCCGGGGCGAACCGTGCTGCAGATCGATCCGAGCGCCATCAACTTCGCCGGTGGCGGCATTCATTGTTGCACGGCCGAGCAGCCTACCGGGGTGGCCGGTCATCCAAAGGGAGGTGCGATCGCTCCTTGAGCATCGCGGCTGCGCCGCCGTTGTGCGCGGCTGGTGAGGGCTCCCGCGGCGATGACCCCGATGGAGACCACCACAACGAACAAGGTGGCGAGGGCGTTGATTTCGGGGCTCACGCCGAGGCGGACCTTGGAAAAGACGACCATCGGAAGGGTGCTCGAACCCGGCCCGGCGACGAAGCTGGCGATGATGAGATCGTCCAGCGACAGCGTGAAGGAGAGCAGCCAGCCGGACACCAGCGCCGGAGCTATGACCGGTACCGTGATGACGAGGAACACCTTCGCCGGACGCGCTCCCAGGTCGAGCGCCGCTTCCTCGAGCGACGGGTCGAGGTTCGCGAGTTGCGCCTGGATCACCACCGCCACGTACGCCATGGAGAAGGTGATGTGGGCGATGGTAATGGTGGTGACACCCCGGCCGCGCGGCCACCCGATCAAGTCTTCCAGCGCCACGAACAGCAGCAGCAGCGACAGGCCGGTGATCACTTCCGGCATCACCAGCGGCGCCGAGGTCATACCGCTGAACAGGATCCTGCCGCGAAAGCGACCCATGCGTGCCAGCGCCACGCCGGCCAGCGTGCCGAGGACCACGGCGGCGGTCGCGGTCACCACCGCGATGCGCAGGCTCAACCACGCCGCGCGCAGAATCTGCGCATCGCGCAGCAACTCCCCATACCACCGCGCAGAGAACCCGCCCCATACCGTGACCAGCTTCGATGCGTTGAACGAATAGACGACCAGCGAGACGATCGGCAGGTAGAGGAAGGCCAAGCAAAGCGCCATCGCCACCATCACGAACGCGGAGCGGCCGGTTCTCAACGCTCCGCCTCCCGCCCGTGGGTGAACTGCAGCACGGTGATCGGCGCCACCAGCAGGATCAGCACGGCAATCGCAACCGCCGAGGCCACCGGCCAGTCGCGGTTGGCGAAGAACTCATCCCAAAGCACCCGTCCGATCATCAAGGTGTCCGGCCCGCCGAGCAGCGCCGGGATTACGAATTCGCCTACCGCAGGGATGAACACCAGCATCGAACCGGCCACCACGCCGGGAAGCGAGAGCGGCAGGATGACCGTAAGAAACGCCTTGTGGGGCCGGCAGCCGAGGTCGGCGGCTGCTTCCCAGAGGGTATGGTCCAGACGCTGCAGCCTGGCGTACAGCGGCAGGATCATGAATGGCAGATACGAGTAGACGATACCGAGGTAGACGGCGAAGTCGGTTTGCATCATTACCAGCGGCTGGTCGATGATTCCAACTGCCATCAGGAGGTTGTTGATCAGCCCGTTGTTCTTGAGGATCCCGATCCAGGCGTAGACGCGCAGCAGGAACGAGGTCCAGAACGGCAGGATGACCAGCATCAGCAGTACGTTGCGGGCCGCCGGCGACGCGTGCGCGATGCCGTAGGCGACCGGGTAGCCGAGCACGACGCAGAGCAGGGTTGCGATCAGGGCGATTCTTGCCGAGTTGAGGTACGCGCGAAAATAGAGATCGTCGCGCACCAGAAACAGGAAGTTGTGGAAGTTGAGTTGGATCGTCAGGGCACCGTCCGAGCTCCTGGCGAACAACGGTGCATAGGGCGGCTGCGCAATCAAGGCCTCGGAAAATGCGATTTTCAGCACGATAGCGAGCGGCGCCAGAAAAAACAGCAGCAGCCACAGGTACGGCCCGACGATCACCAGCGCGCGCCCGCTCGGCACGCGGCCACTCATGAGTCGAGCACCACACCGCTCGCCGGGTGCCACGATACGAACACCGCATCGTGCGCGGCAGGGCGCTGCACGGTCGCGCGGTCCCGGTTGGGTTGCGTAAGGTGCAACGTGTGCCCGGTCGCTATACGCAGCTTGTAGATCGAGAGTCCACCCCGGTAGGCTACCTCGTCGACTATCGCCGGGATATGGTTGTACTCGTGGCCGGGCGGCTCGTGCGCCATTACCAGCTTCTCCGGGCGCACCGCGACCGCGACCGGGGCGCCAACGGCGACTTGCGCGACGTGCTCGACGGCGAGCGTGCAGCCCGCCTTCTCGGACGCGATCAGCACGTGGTCCGGTGCGCGCTCTTCAACCCTGCCCTCGAACAGGTTCACCGAACCGACGAACTGTGCCACGAATCGCGAGCGCGGGTACTCGTAGATCTGCGTCGGGGTCCCGGTCTGGACGATCCGGCCGGCGTGCATCACGCCGATCCGGCTGGACAGCGTCATGGCCTCCTCCTGATCGTGGGTTACCACGACGAAGGTGATGCCGAGCGTCTGTTGGATGTTGATCAGCTCGAATTGCATCTCCTCGCGGAGCTGCCGATCCAGCGCACCGAGCGGCTCGTCGAGCAGCAGCAGCTTGGGCTGCTTGACCAGCGCTCGCGCCAGCGCGACACGCTGGCGCTGGCCGCCGGAGAGCTGATGCGGCTTGCGGCGCGCGAACGGTCCGAGCTTGACAAGTTCGAGCATCGATGCGACCCGGCGGTTGATCTGCCGCGACGGGAGGCCGTCCTGCCGCAGGCCGAAGGCGACGTTGTTGCGCACCGACAAATGCGGGAACAGCGCGTAGGACTGGAACATCATGTTGACCGGGCGCCGAAAGGGCGGGGTGCCGGTCACGTCCTCCCCGTCGATCAGCACCCTGCCGGTGGTCGCCGGCTCCAGGCCCGCGAGGATGCGCAGCAGCGTGGTCTTGCCGCAGCCCGAGCCGCCGAGCAGGCAAAACACCTCGCCACGGTAGATTTCCAGGGTTACGTCGTCGACCGCGGCGACCTCTCCGAATTTCCTGGTCACCCCCTCTGCACGAACGTAGGGTTGTGCCGGTTCGTCAGGAGCGGGCCGAATTCCGGCGGCGAGGCGGGGGCGCGGGTCGTTCATCGTGCTGTCCTCGGTCACCACCGTACCTCCGAGCGGCCGCGGCGGCCGCCGGGCGGCGGCGCCGGCCCCCGCCGGGCGGCCCGCGGCCGGCGCCGCCCCGTCGGAATCAGCGGCCGGTCTTCACGGAAGTCCAGGCCCGCGTGAGAAGCCGCGTAAAGTCGGCCGAATCCGCCAGGTCGGCGAACAGGTTTCCCTTGACATCGGCCGAGGGATAGATTGCAGGATCGCTCTTCACCTCCTCGTCCACGTAGGGCAGCGAAGCGTGGTTGGCGTTCGCGTAGAACACGTAGTTCGAGATCGCCGCGGCTACCTCCGGCTCCATCATATAATCCAGAAACCGATGAGCGTTGTCCGGGTGCGGTGCGTCATTCGGTATTGCAAGGTTGTCGAACCAGATCACCGCTCCCTCCCGGGGGATGGTGTAGGCTATCTCAATGCCCTGACCCGCTTCCGCTGCCCGGTCGCGTGCGATCAACATGTCACCGCTCCAGCCCATGGCGACACAGATCTCACCGTTAGCGAGGTCGTTGATGTTCTGGGAGGAGTGGAAGTACCTGATGTGCGGCCGGATCCGCAGCATGTGCTCGGTGAAAACCTCAAGGTCGGCGGGCTCCTCGCTGTTCGGATCGCGCCCCAGAAAACCCATCAGGTTGGCGAACACTTCGGTCGGGGCGTCGAGCACGGTGACGCCGCAGGACGCCAGCTTTGCGACCACGTCCGGATCGAACAGCATGCGCCAACTGTCGGTAGGGGCGTCAGGCAGGATCTCGCGCACCTTGGCGACGTTATAGCCGAAGCCGGTGGTGCCCCACATGTATGGGATGGCGTGCTCGTTGCCGGGATCGTGAGCGGCTACGCGTTCGAGAATCGCGGCGTCGAGGTTGCCATAGTTCTCGAACCGCTCCTTGTCGAGCGCGGCAAAGATGTCTGCCGTGATCTGGCGCTCCAGGAAGCTTGCGGCCGGAACCACCACGTCGTAGCCGCTATTGCCGGCCAGCAGCTTCGCCTCGAGCACCTCGTTGGAGTCGAAGACATCGTAGTTTACCTTGATCCCGGTGCGCTCTTCGAAATCGGCGATCGTGTGTTCCGCGATATAGTCGGACCAATTGTAAACGTTGAGGACGAGTTCCTCGGACGAGTGCGCCTCGTCCGCCGGCGACCCCAAAGCGTGCACCGCCGCGAATACCAGCGCGAGCGCACATCCCAGCCAATTCTTTCCGTGCATCGTAGTTCCTCCCCGTCCGTGGGTTGTGTTGGCCCGCTGCAGTACCGGATTTCGCCAGCAAGGTATCGTGATGCGCCCGACAACCGACTGCGACAGCGACAATCGTACCCAGCGGGTAACGGCAACCGTACCGAGGCGCCTTGAGCCCGTTAATGTCCCCTTGGGGACATTTACCGCGGCATGCCGCCGCGCCAAGCTGAATGCCGAGGTTGGCACATGAGGCGGCCCTTGGACGTCGATGCCGTCACCCGAGGAGGACCATGCACACTGACGCGGCGCGGCTGCGCCGGGCGGATCTCGATCACTGTATCCACCCGTGGACAGATTTTGCCGAGTGGACCCGAACCGGTTCCACCACCATGGTACGCGGGGAGGGCGCCTACGTGTGGGATGCGACCGGCCGGCGCTTCCTGGACGGTATCGGGGGGCTGTGGTTCGCCAACGTTGGCTTTGGCCGGCGGGAACTGATCGACGCCGCCACCGAGCAGCTCGCGCGCCTCCCGCAGTACTCCTACTTCACCAACCTGGCCAATCCGCCGGCCACCGAGCTGGCCGCCAGGCTGGCCGAGCTGGCGCCGGGCGATCTCAACCACGTTTTCTACAGCACCGGCGGCTCCACCGCCAATGACACTGCCGCCCGCATTGCCCACTTCTACCATGACCGCATCGGGAAGCCATCCAAGCGCTACCTCATTTCACGGCGCAACGCCTATCACGGCAGCACGTTCCTGGCGGCGACCCTGTCGGGAAAGACGGGCGACAAGCGCGGTTTTCAGTTCGCCGACGGCTTGGTGCATCACCTTTCGGAGGCCAACTGCTACCGTATGCCGGACGGGATTGACGACGAGAGCGCCTACTGCGACTACCTGGTGGACGAGTTCGAGCGCTTGGTGGCCAGACTCGGAGCGCACAACGTGGCCTGCTTCTTCGCCGAGCCGATCATGGGCGCCGGCGGCGTACTGGTGGCGCCGCACGGATACCACCGGCGCATGAAGGAGATGTGCGCGGCGCACGACATTCTGTACGTGTCGGATGAAGTGGTAACCGGGTTCGGCCGGCTCGGGCAGATGTTCGCGAGCGAGCCGTGTTTCGGCGTGGTGCCCGACATGCTCGTGACCGCGAAGGGCATCACCTCGGGCTATCTGCCGCTTGGGGCGACAATCGTCTCGGACCGGCTGTACGACGGGCTGGCGCGGACGGGGTCGGACGGCGCCGTGCTCGCACACGGCTTTACCTACTCCGGCCACGCCGCCGCCTGCGCCGTGGGGCTGGCCAACATTGCGCTGCTGGAGCGGGAGCGCATATGTGAACGGGTGCGTGACCTCGGTCCGCTGTTTCTCGAACGGTTGTCGACACTGCGCCGGCATCCGATCGTCGGCGATGTGCGCGGCAGCCACTTCATGCTGTGTCTGGAGCTCGTGCAGGACCGGCGCAGCAAGGCGCCGTTCCCGGCGGCGGTGGACATCGGCCGCCGGATCGCCCGGGCGGCGCAGGAGCGTGGTTTGATTGTGCGCCCGATCGGCAACCTCTCGGTGTTGTCCCCGGCGCTGATCCTCACCCGGGATCAGATCGAGCAAGTCGTGGCGATTCTCGACGCCGCGTTGCGCGCGACCATCGCCGACCTGACTCGCGACGGCGTGGAGTTCGCCGGCTGAGAGCAGTGCCCGGCTGAGCTCAGGTACTGTCAGGGTTTCCGGCCCCGGTAGCTGGCGCCGCGCCGTCGTGGCACACTGGGGGCCGTGAACGACCTGAGGATCGATGGCGGCCGGCTGTGGGACGGCCTGTCGCGAATGGGGGAGATCGGTGCCACGCCGGCCGGCGGGGTGAATCGGCAGGCGCTTACCGACGGCGACCGCGCCGCCCGCGACCTGTTCATTTCCTGGTGCCGGGAGGCCGGCTGCAGCGTCCGGATCGACGCCTCCGGCAACATCTTCGCGCGCCGCGCCGGGCGCCGCGGCGTTGCTCCGGCGGTGGCGGCGGGCAGCCATCTCGACAGCCAGCCGGCGGCCGGGCGCTTCGACGGAGCGCTTGGCGTGCTGGCCGCGCTGGAGGTGGTGCGCACGCTCAACGACCACGGCGTGGTAACCGAGCGGCCCCTGGAGGTGGTGTCGTGGACCAACGAGGAGGGCTGCCGCTTCGCCCCCTCGATGATGGGCTCCGGCGTGTTCACCGGCCGCTTCGACGCCGCCCGCATGGACGCCACCGCCGACACCGAGGGGCGTACATTCGGGGCGGAGCTGGAGCGTATCGGCTTCCGCGGCGACGACTTGGTGTCGGTAACGGAACTGGACTCCTGGTTCGAACTGCACATTGAGCAAGGGCCGGTCCTGGAACGGGAGGGGACGGCGATCGGCGTGGTGACCGGCGCCAACGGGCTACGCTGGTTCGACTTGGTGGTGACCGGGCACGATGCGCATGCGGGCCCGACGCCGATGGCGGAGCGGCGCGATGCGCTGCTCGGTGCCGCGCGCATCGTGGCGGCGGTAAACCGCATCGGCCTTGCCCACCTGCCCGGAGCGAGCGCCACCGTAGGCTCGCTGGCAGTGCATCCCAACTCGCGCAACACCATTCCGGGCCGGGTTGCGTTCACTGTCGACCTGCGCCATCAGGACGAGACGCGGCAGGCGGCGATGAAGGACGCTCTCGAGACGGAGGCAGCATCGATTTGCGCCGCCGACAACCTGGAGCTGGACCTGCGCGAAATCGCCAACCAGCCGCCGCTGCGCTTCGATCCTGGGTGTGTCGCGGCGGTGCGCGGTGCCGCGGCGGCTCAGGGACTGTCGTGGCGGGAGATGGTATCCGGCGCCGGCCACGATGCCTGCCACTTGGCGGCGCGCCTACCGACCGCCATGATCTTCATCCCGTGCGAAGGCGGCGTCAGCCACAGCGAGCAGGAAAATGCCACCCGTGAGGACTGCATCGCCGGGGCCAACGTCTTGCTGCACGCCGTGCTGAAGCGCGCCGGCGTGCACGCGGGTTGCTGACCCATGACGAGAACCGGGTTCCGGCGACCAGTGCCTTGCTACGAGGCCGCCGCGCCGGAGAGCGAAGTTCAGGCGATGGCGTTCCAGGCAAGCCCGGCGATGATGGAGCCGACCAGGGCGATGCCGAGATAGGCGGCGAATACCCGCCGCTTGACCAGGGCCCAAACCGCGATCGCCGCCGGTATGCAGCTCACGCCGCCAGCGAGGACGAACGACATCGCGGCGCCATTCGACATACCCTGTTCCAGCAATGCATCGACCAGCGGGACGGTAGCATACCCGTTCAAATACGCCGGAGCACCGACGACCGCCGCCAGCACGATCGGACCGAGTCCGTCGCCGCCGAGAAGCGAGGCGATCACTTCCGCCGGCACGTACTCCAGCATCAACGCCTGCACGAGGTAGGCGAGCAGCAGCCACTTGCCCAGGAACAGCGCATTTTTCAGCGCGGTGTCGCGAAACGCGAACAGACGCTCCTGCTCGCGCCAGAACGCCCACCGCGGGCGACCGAGAAACGTATTCCCGCAGTCTCCGGCGGCGCATCCGGAGTCGCACGCGCCCACCGGGGTGTGCGCCTTGAGCGGGTCGGCGAACAGCCGGCTGCCGGCGCATGCCTTAACCAGCAGGCCGCCAGTCAGCCCCAATCCTACCGCCGCCACCGCCTTGGCAGCGGCGAATCCGGTGCCGAGCGTACCGGCGGTAACCAGGAACATTGCCGGATCCATCAGCGGGGATGCCAGCCAGAATGCCATCACCGCCGACAGCGGCGCCCCCACTGCCAGCAGGGCGGCGATGAACGGAATCACCTCGCAGGAGCAGAACGGGGCCAGTCCGCCGACCAGCGCTCCCATGGCGATCATGTGCAACTCCGACCCCGTGAACGCCCTGCTCAACAGCGCCTCGGCGCCGGTCGCCTTCAGCCAGGCCACCGCGAGTACCGCCGCGCCAATGAATATCGCGGTTTGCAATATCGACTCGCCGGCGAACCGCAGGGCCGGCAACACCTGCCCCGGGTCCAGGATCGCCAGCAGCGGCGGGATCAGCGCAATCGCCAGCCACGCCTTGTCGATCCGCCGCCACAGCCGGCGCAGCGACTGCGAGGGCCGCGCCGCCGAAGTCGCGCAGCAACCCGGCCCCGCCTTGACTTCGGGCAGCACGGTGACCGGTTGCGTGGCCTGACCTGAACTACTCATGGGGGCCTCTCCCGTGAGGATGGGACTCGTGTGGATGGGAACTATCGGTGCAGCACTCCGACAGCAGATAGGCGGACAGCGCCTGCACGCGTGGAAATGCCACCGCCGCGCAGATAATGGAACGTCCGCGCTTGACCCGGTGCAACAACCCGGCCTGGGTGAGGATGCGCACGTGGTGCGTCAGGGTGGAGCCGGTGACCCCGCTGCGCTCACCCAGTTCCCCGATGGGAAGGCCCTCCGGTCCGGCCCGCACCAGCGTATTCAACACGGTAAGACGCTGCTCGGATCCAAGGGCCGCAAACGTGGACGCAGCCTCCTCGACGGCGAGCGGAATGTCGGCCTCGATCACCATATTTATATATTTCGCGAAACATCGAACTAATGTCAAGTCCGTGTGCAGTCGCTCGGCGCGGCCACGGGTGTGATAGGCTGCGGCCATGAGCAATGCAGCCCATCTTCTGGATCGTCGCATCATTTTCCGCCACGACCGCGACCATCCCTGGAACGGCTGCGGGACCATCACCACCGACGGTTCGACCATCCTGGCGTCCTGGTACACCGGCGGATACAAGGAACCGCATCCGGACAACCACGTGGTGCTGAGCCGTTCGTTCGACGGCGGTGCGGCCTGGGAACCGCCCACGGTGGTTTCCGATCCGCCCGGCGACCTGCGCGCCGGCGACCCCATGGCCTGGCGCGACGATCTCGGCATCACCCATCTCACCTACGGTCACCACGACCAGTTCCGCGCTACCGGAGACTGGAGCTACTTCCACATGACCTGCGCCGACCTCGCCGACATCCAACTGGCGTGGTCGGCGCCGGCGCAGGTGCTGCCGGACGGTCCGGACTTCATGCTCAACAACAAGACGATTGCTCTGGCAGACGGTTCGTATCTCGCCCCCATCGCCATCCGCACCGGACCGCGGCGGCTGAACCCGTATCACGAGGGGTTCACCCAAGCCGGCGCGCTCATCACCCGCGATCGCGGCACGAGCTGGCAACTCGTCGGACGCACGCCGCACATGACCCGCAGCGGCTACGGGCCGCCGGACGTCACGCTCTGGGAACCCGCGGTGATCGCCAACGCGGACGGCACGCTGCGATTCTTCATCCGCAATAGCTGGGGCCTGATCCACAGCGCGAAGTCGACCGACGGCGGCGTGACCTGGAGCGCGTGGCAGCCGACCAACATGCCCAATCCCTCGTCCCGCTGCCATGTCCGCGCCCTGCCGAACGGCGTGGTGATCGCTCTCAACAATCCCAACGCGGTGATGCAGTCGCTGCCCGGCAGGGCCCAGCGCAGCCCGCTCGCCCTGCACGTCTCCTACAACGGCGGAGACGACTTCTCGCGCATTGTCATTCTCGATCCGGGCGTGGGCGCGTATCCGGATGCCGAACTGGATCCGGACGGCCGCACCCTGCACATCCTGTACGAGGATCGGGTCGACGTATTCTACGCCGCGCTCGACCTGAACGCGGTGCTGTGACGCACGCCATACACGTAGCCGCACGGAGCCACACCGCGAAAATCATACTGGTAACCGGCAGCACCGACGGGATCGGCCTTGCCACGGCGCGGGAACTGGCTGAACGCGGCTGCGCGGTGATCGTGCACGGGCGCAACGCACGGCGCGCGGATGCGGCGGTGCGGGAGATCGCGGCGGCCACCGGCAACCGCAACGTAACCGCGGTGGCCGGCGACTTCGGGTCCCTGGAGGAGGTGCGGGCGCTGGCGGCGCAGGTCCTGCGCACCAGCCCGCGGCTCGACGTGCTGGTGAATAACGCCGGCATCGCCGTGCGGCGGCGCCGCACCACGAAGGACGGTTACGAGAGCACGTTCGCCGTCAACCACCTGGCCCCGTTCCTGCTGACCAACCTGCTGCTTGACCGGCTTCGCGACAGCGCGCCGGCGCGCATCGTCAACGTCAGCTCGGGGGTGCACACCAGCGGGCGCATCGACTTTGACGATCTGCAGATGGAAGATGGTTTCGACGGCTGGCAGGCGTACTCCAACTCCAAGCTCGCCAATGCGCTGTTCACCTGCGAGTTGGCGCGCCGCCTCGATCCTGCCGCGGTCACCGCCAACTTCCTCCATCCGGGCGTTATCGACACCAAGCTGCTGCACGTGAACTTCGGCGGCGGCGCCCCGGTCGCGGACGGCGCCCGCACCCCGGTGCACCTTGCGCTGGCGCCGGAAGTGGCCAGCGTCAGCGGCTGCTACTTTGTCAATCGGAGGCAGACCCGTCCTGCCGCCGCGACCGGCGACACGCGCCTGGCCACCGACCTGTGGCGCGTCAGCTCCGCGCTGACCGGTTTGGCCTGGCAGCACAACAGGGAGGGTGGATGAGCGACCTGCTGCGCGACGGGGTGCTGGTGGGGATCGGCGGCTTCTTCGGGGCGCTCGGACGGTTTCTGCTGTCCGGCTGGATCGGCGCACGCGTGGAGCAGTTTCCCGCCGGTACCCTGGCGGTGAACGTGATCGGGTCGCTGGCGATCGGGTTCCTGGCGGGCGCGGCTGGCAGCAGGCTGCTGGCTTCCGGTGCGGTTCGGCTCCTGGTGATGGCCGGTTTCCTTGGCGCCTTTACCACGTTCTCGGCGTTCAGCTACGAATCGGTTCAGCTCTGGCAAACCGGCCGGTGGCAGGCACTGCTCGCCAATGCCGGCTTGAACGTGGGCGGTTGCCTGTTGGCCACCGCTGCCGGGATGGCTGCCGCCCGCATGCTGCCCTCCACCTAGCCTGATATTGACTACGATAACGCATTATCGTTAATATCGGCGCATGTATCGTTGCATTACGAGGGCGCTCGTTGCCCTGATCGTTCTGTTGGCAGGCACGCTCGCCTGGGGTGAGCCAAGCAGGGAGTCGGCGGACACCGATGGCATCGCGGCAGTCGCCACCACCAATATCGTCGGCGACATCGTCGCCACGGTCGGTGGAGACCGCTTGTCCCTGTACGTGATGCTGCCACTCGACGCCGATCCGCATGCGTTTCGGGCGACCCCCCGCGACGCGCGGCAGGTAGCGGACGCGGATGTGGTGTTTATCAACGGCGCCGGGCTGGAAGCCGACTTTCTCGGCGACCTGATCGCCAGCGCCGCGCCGCGCCTGATCGTCGATCTGTCTGCGCATCTGTCTCTGCGGCGGATGATGGACGGCGATGACGAGGAGGAACACGAAGACGAACATGGCCACGACGACGACGAGGAAGACCACGACGGCGACGAGGAAGACCACGACGACGACGAGGAAGACCACGACGACGATGAGGAAGACCATGACGACGATGAGGAAGGCCACGACGACGACGAGGAAGACCACGATCACGGCGAGTTCGACGCGCACGTGTGGATGGATCCGACGCTGGTCGCCGTGTGGGCCGCCGAAATAGCCGAAGCGCTCGCCGAGATCGATCCCGAGCACGGTGCGGACTACGCCCGGCGCGCAGACACCTTCGTCGGCGAACTGGACGGGCTGGACGCGTGGATTCGGGATCAGGTAGCAACCGTTCCGCACGACCGGCGTATCCTGGTAACCGACCACGAAGTGTTCGGGTACTTTGCCGACCGCTACGGGTTCACGGTCCTGGACGCCATCATCCCGGGATTCAGCACGGTGTCCGAGCCGTCCGCGCGCCACCTTGCAGACCTGCGCGAAGCAATCTCCGAGCACGCGATACCGGCAATCTTCGTGGGCACGACCGTGAATCCGCAGGTGGCGCGGGTGGTCGCCGACGACCTCGGGATCGAGGTGGTTGCCGTGTATACCGGCTCCCTGAGCGAGCCGGACGGGCCGGCGGCCAGCTACCTGGAGTTCATGCGCACCAACGTGGAGCGTATCGTCGCCGCACTGAGCGAGTAACCACGGGTGACCGTGTTGGTAGCACGGTGACAGCCGGTGATAACCGGTGATAACGGGGAATCGTTTTCGTTGAGCGCGGAAATGGGGTAGGCTCCGGAAGCGATGCGAATCAGCGGCCGAGAGTCTCCCCACGCGCCCGGGACCGCACTGCTCGAGGTCGACTCGGTGTCCGCCGGCTACGACGGCCGCATCGCCATCGAAGCGGTGTCGATGCGAGTGCATGCCGGTCAGCGCATCGCGGTAGTCGGTCCCAACGGCGCGGGCAAGAGCACGCTGTTCAAGGTGTTGGCGGGCGTCCACCGGCCCGCCGCCGGCCGCGTCCGGATCTACGGCAGCGATCCCGGCCGGCACGTCTGCATCGCCTACATCGAGCAGAACGCCGACCTCAACTGGCGGTTTCCGGCCACGGTCGAGGACGTGGTGGCGATGGGCCGTATCGCCCGCGTCGGGTACTTCCGATACCTGCGCCGCGCCGACCGGGCCATCGTCGCCGCGGCCATGGAGCGTGTTGCTATCTCGCCGCTGCGGCGCCGCCAGATCGCCGAACTCTCGGGCGGTCAGCGGCAACGGATGTTCATCGCTCGCGCGCTCGCCCAACAGGCGGAACTGTTGATGCTCGATGAGCCGTTCGTCGGGCTCGACGCCGACGCCCACCGCCAGCTCGAGGCGACCCTGGGCTCGTTGGGAAACACCGTGACTGTCATGCTCGCCACCCATGACCTCGGCGTGGCGGAGCGCATCGGGCGCGTGGCGCTGATGAATCGGCGGCTGATCGGATACGGGCCTGCGTCCGAGGTGCTGGTGGCCGAGCGGCTCGCCGAGGCGTATGGCAGCAACCTGCGCCGCATCGACGCCGACGGCAAGCAGTACGCGCTGCCGGACAGTCACTGCGACCACGGCGTCCCGGTGGGAGTTGCCGGCCCGGTCCGAATGCGCGCTCTGCCGTGAACGAGCTGCTGATCGTTCCGCTCGGCTACCCGTTCGTGGTGCGCGCGCTGTTGGCGGTGACCATGGTCGCCGCGGCGTGTGCGCTGGTCGGTACCTTCGCCGTGCTGCGGGGCATGTCCTACATCGGCAGCGCGCTCGCCCACTCGCTGGTGCCGGGGATCGCGGTCGGCTACCTGGTTGGCGGGCTGTCCCGCGACCGCCTGTTCTGGTGGGCAACGGGCACGGCGATCCTTACCGCGCTGGGCATGTCTGCGCTGGTCCGGCGGTTCCGCATAAGCGAGGACGCCGCGGTCGGGGTGGTGTACTCCGGCATGTTTGCGCTCGGCATCGTGATCATCTCCACCGTGCGCAGCTTCGCCGTGGACCTGGTGCACTTCCTGTTCGGCAACGTGCTGAGCGTGAGCCGCACCGACCTGATCCGCATCGGCGTGGTCGTGGCGATCATCGTCGTGGTCGTGGCCCTGTTCTACAAGGAAATGGTCCTGGTCACCTTCGACCGCGTGTTCGCGGCGGCACTGCGCCTGAACAGCCGGATGCTCACCGCGCTACAGTTCGTGCTGATGGCGCTGGCCATCGCCGTGGCGCTGCAGACCATCGGCATCGCGCTGGTGGTGACCCTGATGGTTGCGCCGGCCGCCGCGGCGTTGCAGGTGGTGCGCCGGTTCCATCACGCAGTCCTGGTCGCAGCCGCAATCGGCATGTTCTCGGGCGTGGTCGGCCTGTACATTTCCTACCACCTGAGCGTAGCATCGGGGGCGGCCATCGCCCTGGTGTGCGTGGTCGTGTTCCTGATCATCTCGGCGCTGGATCGTGCCCTGCGAGCCGCGCCAAGCGAGGAGGGCCATGGAGCGGCAAACCCGGCAGCGTGATACGATTCAGGCGGTCATCGAATCGTACGACCGTCCGCTGAGCCCCACCGAGCTGTACGAGGCGGCCCGCGAGCACCTGCCCCAACTCGGCATCGCCACCGTGTACCGCGCCATCCGCGACCTGGAGAAGTCCGGCTGGTTGCGCACGGTCGAGGTTCCCGGCCTGCCGTCCCCCCCCCCCCCGGCCACTGGGAGACGCCGGGCTGGTTGCGCGGGGTCGGGGTCCCCGCCCCGCGGCCCCGCTATGAGCGTGCCGAAAAGCCGCACCACCACCACTTCCTGTGCCGTGGATGCAACGCACTGTGGGAGGTGGGCGGTTGCCTGCGCGGCGTCGAGTCTCTCGCTCCCGACGGCTTCCTCGCCGAAGGGCACGAAATAACCCTGTACGGCCTGTGCAACGACTGCCGGCACGCGGATTGTTGAGCTGGCCGAGCCGTGATCGGCGGCGGACGGAGCGCCGACGCTCTGCGCGCCGACGCTGTGCGTGGTAGCGTGACCGCGGGATGACGTTCTGGGTAGCCATGGCCCTGGTTTCGGCGCTGTTGTTCGGGGCGTCGACGCCGTTGAGCAAGTTGCTGCTGGACCAGGTAAGCCCGTTCCAGCTGGCGGGGCTGCTCTACCTGGGTGCGGCGCTGGGGGTGAGCCCGTTTGCGATTCGCAGGCGGGGAGTGCAGCGGCTCCCGCGCCCCGGCCGCGCCCACCCGCCACCGCTCGGCCCGGCGGGGGGGGCAGGCGGGTAGGGCAGCGGCTCGCGCGCCTGGACCGCGCCAACCAGCTACGGCTGGCCGGGGCGGTGGTGCTGGGCGGCATGGCAGGGCCGGTGCTGTTGCTGCTGGGGCTGCGGCTGGCCGCGGCCGCGTCGGTATCACTGTGGCTCAACCTGGAGCTGGTCGCTACCGCCGTGCTGGGCGTGGTGCTGTTCCGCGACCAGCTGACCGGCCGCGCCTGGATGGGTGCGGGGCTGGTGGTGGCCGCCGCGGCCCTGCTGTCGTGGGAGGAGCAGTCCGCCGGGCTGCTGCCCGGGCTGCTGGTGGCGCTGGCCTGCGTCTGCTGGGGCTTCGACAATCACTTTACCTCACTGATCGACGGGCTGACCCCGCAGGAGACCACGCTGTGGAAGGGGCTGGTGGCCGGCGCCACCAACCTCGCCATCGGGCTGGGCGTTGCCACCTGGCAGGCCACCGCCGGCACCGCCGTGGCCGCGCTGGTGCTTGGCGCCCTCGCCTACGGCGCGAGCATCGTGCTGTATATTGCCTCGGCCCAGAACATCGGCGCCACCCGTGCGCAGCTGGTGTTCTCGGCCGCGCCGTTTTTCGGCGTGCTGCTTGCCGTGGTCGTGCTCGGCGAGCCGTTCGGCGCCATTCAGATCGCGGCCACCGCGGTCCTGGTGCTGGGCCTGCTGGTGCTGATGCGCGAAGGCCATGCCCATCGCCACCGCCACCCGGCCCAGGAGCACGAGCACTGGCACCGCCACAACGACGGCCACCACCTGCACCAGCACCCCGGGCTTCCCGCCTGGATTGCCCACGTGCACCGGCACCGGCACGACGCGGTGGAACATGAGCACCCGCATGTTTCCGACGTCCACCACCGCCACCAGCACGCCGACGGGTAGGGGACCGGCGGGCGCGCCACCGATTACCGCAGGCGGGAGGTCCAGTTGGTCGGGATCGGTTCGGCGCCGCCTTCGTAAACAATGTCGAGCGGCC
Organism: Spirochaetaceae bacterium bin103; assembly: GCA_002238925.1. GTDB lineage: Bacteria > Spirochaetota > Spirochaetia > SZUA-6 > Bin103 > Bin103. Next base: position 42,556 of record MPNH01000037.1, read on the forward strand.
GCAGCAGTGCGGCGAGTTCGGGCGGTGCGGCGGCGCTGAGTCGCAGGCCGTGCTCGACCGCCGCCACCGATGCCTGCGTCCGCTCGGGAAGGTCCGGGAACGCCGGGTAGTACCACATGGTGAGGCAGGTGCGGCGGCGGTCGCTGGCGTTGGCGTGGGCGGCGTGAAACACGGTGCCGTACCCGGCCACGAAGTCGCCGGCGCGCAGTGGTACGTCTACCTCGTCGTCGTAGCGTGCGAACGCCGGGTTGCCGTCCGGGTGGTGGTACTGCCGGTTGTCGTGCGTGTGCGACTCCGGCACCAGGTCGTGCAGTGGGTGGCGCTTCAGGTGGGAGCCGGGAATCACCCGCAGGCAGCCGTTCTCGGGCGTGGTGTCGGTCAGGTAGAACATCAGGAACGCCTGGATCGGGACCGGTGTGTAGCTCACCGGGTCGTCCCAGAAGCGGCCGTCCTCGTGCCAGAACAGTGGCGGGCTGTGCGGCGGCTTGCTGATCACCCGCCCGTGGCCGAACTTCGGGTCGTGAAATCCGAGCCGCGCCAGCGCCCCCAGAACCCCGGGATGGGCGATGAGCTCGGCGAACACCGGGTAGCGCTCAATGAACGGGCCGTTTACCAGGATCATGCTGCCGGTGGCCACCTGCTCGGCAAAGTGCTGTGCGTCCTGCACGGCCAGGCTCGCATCGCTGGCCTCGCGCAGGCGGTCGATGAGCGCCGCGTCCAGCACGTTGCGGAATATCGAGAACCCGTCGCGATCGAACTGCGCGCGTTCCACGCCTGCATTCGCGCGCTCGGCGCTGACCGTTTGCGTCGCCATGCCGGCATCATACCGCGTCCTTGGCGTCCCGTCAGACCGCGTGCCGCGGCCCGCTACCAGCGCATGTTGATGTTCTTGACGCGCGTAAAACTCAGCAGCTCTTCGAACGACTCCTCCTTGCCGATGCCGCTCTGCTTCCAGCCGCCGTAGGGTGCGCCCAGGTAGCGGCCCGCGGAGTTGATCCACACGTAGCCCGCCTCCAGCCGCTCGGCCGCGCGCATGGCGGCGCCGAAGTCGTTGGTTACCAGCGACGCCGTCAGCCCGTACATCACGCCGTTGGCGACCTCGATCATCTCGTCGAAGTCGGACCAGCTCATGACCGACATTACCGGCCCGAAGATTTCCTCGCTGCCGATGCGCATTTCCGGCTGCACGCGGTCGAATACGGTGGGCTCGACAAAGAAGCCGTTGGCCAACTCCGGGGCGGCCGGCCGACCGCCGCCGGTCAGCAGCCTGGCGCCTTGTGCTTGGCCGGACTCGATGTAACCGAGTACTCGCTCGAACTGTGGCCGCGACACGATCGGTCCCATTTCGGCGCCGTCCAGCCAGGGCAGACCGATCGGGATTGCGGCGGCGGCCCTGACCAGCTCGGCGCGTACCTGCTCGTGCAGCGACCGGTGCACCAGCACGCGCGAGGTGGAGGAGCAGGACTGGCCCTGGCGGTTCATGTTCATTGCCGCCACTGCCTGTGCCGCCGCCTGCGCGGGGTCGGCGTCGGGGAAAATGACGATCGGGTTTTTGCCGCCGAGCTCCAGGGTGACCTCCTTCAGGCCCTCGGCTGCCTGCCGGGCCACGATGCGTCCGGTCTCCACCGAGCCGACGAATCCGACCCGCGCCACGTCGCGATGGCGCACCAGGGCGGATCCGGTGCCGCCGTCGCCGGTCACGATGTTCACGACGCCCGGCGGAAAGACCTCCGCGCACAGCTCGCCCAGCCTCAGGCTCGACAGCGGTGCCTGCTCCGGTCCCTTGATTACCACGGTATTGCCGGCGGCGAGGGCCGCGGCCGCCTTCTCGGCGCAGAACCGGAACGGATGGTTGAACGGGTTGATCCTGGCGACGACGCCGTACGGCTGGCGCAGGGTCACGTTGAGGTGGCCCTGCTCGCGCGACATCGTCTCGCCCTTGATCTCGGTAACCAGGCCGGCATAGTAGCGCAGCGCATCCGCGGTCCAATCCATGTCACCGCGCATGCCGGAGATCGCGTTGCCGCTGTCCACGGCGTCCATCAGCGCCAGGTGGTCGGCGTTCCGCTCGACGGCATCGGCGAGCCGGCACAGGTACTCGGCACGGCGCGTCACCGGCAGCGCCGCCCAGGCCGGAAAGGCGGCCCGCGCCGCGGCTACCGCCCGGTCCACGTCGCGCTCATCCGCCAGCGGCACCGCACCGAGCACCTCGCCGTTGGACGGGTTGATGCTGGTGATGATGCGTTCGGAGTGGGCGGCGACCCAGTCGCCGCCGATAAACAGTCCCCGTGGCTCGAATGCCAGGTCGGGAGCCGCCGTCGTTGATGCCGCCATGTCAGCCATCCGGCGTCACGGAACGACCGCGGCGCGCAGCACGGTGCGCTCCGCGGCACGGCGAAATGCCTCGTCGAGCTGGTCGAGCGTGAACGTGGCGTCGACAATCTCGGCGAAGGGAAACCGGTCGCGGTTGGCCGCGACGAAATCCAGCGCCTGTATCAGGTGGCGCGGGTGGTAGTTGTGGACACCGCGCAGGGTAATCCACTTGTTCACCAGGAGGTTGGCATCGAAGGTGACGTCGGCGTGGGGCGTGACGATGCCGCCGAGGGTATAGCGGCCGCCGGTGCGCAGCATTGCCAGGCCGTCCGGGATCACGGCCGCATCGCCGCATACCTCGATCACCGCGTCGACACCATCGGGCGGCGCCAGCCCCCGCACCGCCGCCACCACGTCGTGCGAGCCACGGCCAGACACGTCGATCACCTCATCGGCGCCGAACTTTCCGGCTGCCGCCAGGCGGTCTGCAACCGCGTCCAGGCCGATCACCCGCCGCGCCCCACGGCTCTTGGCGATCGCGCAGGCGTACAGGCCCAGCAACCCCAGGCCCTGCACAGCCACCACGTCGCCCATGCCGACCCGCGCCGCCTCGGTAATCGCGACCACGGTAGCTACGCCGCAGTTGATCGGGGTCGCCTCCTCATCGCTCAGCTGGTCCGGAATCCTCAGTATGCCGGTGCCGGGCAGTACGTAACAGAACTCCGCGAATCCGCCCAGGAAATGGGGATCGCCGGCAACCAGGTCGTGGCCGTACTTCCTCACTCCCGCCGATTTCTGCGGCATGTCATGCACGTCGCGATAGTAGGACTCGCCGTGGTGGAAGTACTCGGTCCAGGTGATCCGGTCGCCGACCGCAACCGGATCGCCGCGCAGATCGGCCGTGATGTCGGCGCCGAGCTGGTCGATCACGCCGATGATCTCGTGGCCGAGAATGCCGGGACACGGGTTGGGGCGAAGGCCGTGATAGGAGTGGATGTCTGAGCGGCAGATGGTCGACATGGTGACCCGCACCAGCACCTCGCCGGGTCGCACATCGCGCAGGGGGTAGCGGCGAATGACGAATGGCGTGTTGGGAGCGTCGTAAACGGCGGCACGGGCGGTGCGAGCGGAGGACATGGAGCGAGCCCTCACTCGATCCCGTTTATGGCGTAGTCGAACACATGGTGGTTCATCAGCTGCTCCGACCGCGCCCGCGCGCGGTAGCCGGCGTTGAGCGGCCGGCTGACAATGAATGGTACATCGCGCTCGGACAGGCCGCCGTGGGTGCGCAACCGCTCGCCGTGCAGGTCGGCGAGGTCGTGATCGGCGCGCCCCATGCCGACGCAGTAATTCTCGGTCGCGATCACCGCCACGTCTCCCTCCAGGTCGGCGGGGAGATCGAACCGCTGCGCCGCTTCCTCGCGCTCGAGTGCCATTTCGATGCCTTCGAGCGGGCGGATGAAGTCGGCGACGGCGCGTGGCTGCACGCCGTCGAAGCAGTACACCCGAACGAAGCCGCCGAGTGACCCGTGGTGCCCGACAAAGGCGTCGGTGATCGGGCAGATCACCCGGGTACCGCCGGTGCCAAACCGTTGGTCCAGGAAGTCTTGCAGGTAGACGATGTGGTAGCTGCCGTCTTGCGCGCACTTGTCCTTCATGCCGTGGTCGGCGGTCAGGGCGACCGTCGCGCCGAGCTCGTACAGGCGGGCGAAGCGGTCGTCGAGCGCCGCGTAGAACGCGAGTGCCGCGGGGTGGTCCGGGGCGTACTTGTGCTGGACGTAGTCGGTCAGCGACAGGTACAGAAGTACCGGCGGATCATCCTGCTCCAGGAACCGGATGCCGGCGTCGAGCACGAACAGCGACAGCTCTTCCGAGTACATGTCGGGGAGCGGCTGCCCGACGAAGCCGAGTCCGTCGGCGATGCCGTTCTCGGCCAGCGTGCACCGGTCGGCGTGCTGTGAGGAGAAGCAGACGTTGCCGGCGCCCACCTCCAGGCCGTTGCCGAGCTGAGTGCGCAATTTGTCCTTGGCGGTTACCACCACGGTCCGCGCACCGGCCTTCGACAGCACGTCGAATACCGTGCGCGCGCGCATCAACTCCGGGCCGGTCATGACCACCGCCTCGCCGGTCGCCCGGTCGAGGTAGAAGTTGCCGGAAATGCCGTGCACGTTGGGCGGCGCGCCGGTGGCGATGGAAATGTTGTTGGGACAGGTGAAACTGGGGATGGTGCAGTGCGCGGTTGCGCTGAAACCGTCGCTCATGAAGCGGGATACGGTGGGAATGCAGCCGGCCGCCCGCGCCGCCGCGAAGTACTCCGGGTCGCCGCCGTCCACGCACACCACGGCTACCGGAGCATCCGGGACCCGGTAGGTCACCCCGTTCAGTTCGACCGTCTCAGCAATCAACCACACACCTCTCCGGGGCCGAGGCCCGCTCGCCGACGTTGACGCGTGCCCGGCGCGCTGTCAATACGGTTGATACCTTGCACACAATTCAGACGCAGCGGCCGCCGTCCACGTCGAGGCAACAGCCGGTAAGGAGTCCGGCTTCGTCGGAGGCCAGGAACAGGCATGCGCGGGCTACGTCGAGCGGCGTGCTCATGCGGCCCAGCGGTATGGTATCGATCATCCTCCGGCGCGCTTCGGGCGTGTCCTCTCCAGGGAGGAACGCCGGCAGCAGGGCGGTCGCGCTGATCACCGGGTTCACGGCCACCACGCGGATCCGCTCCGGCGCCAACTCCAGTGCCATCGCCTTGGTCATGGTGATTACCGCGCCCTTGGTTGCGCTGTACCACACAATGCCGGGCCGTGGCCGCACGCCGGCGGTAGAGGCGATGTTCACCATCACGCCGCTGCCCTGGCGGCGGAACACCGGCACCGCGTGGCGGGCACTCAGGTAGACGCTCTTCACGTTGACGTCGAACACGCGCTGGTACTCGTCCTCGTCCACCTCCAGCATTGGCCGGTTGCGGTGCGTGGTACCGGCGTTGTTTACCACGACATCCAGCCGCCCGTAACCGTCCACGGCGGCCGCCACCATGGCCGCCACGTCCCGGCTTCGGCTCACATCGCCGGTTACCGCCGCGGCATCTCCGCCATCGGCGGCAATCGCCGCTGTTACCTGGCCCGCCGCACCGCCATCAATGTCGGCCGCCACCACGCGTGCTCCCTGCGCGGCGAACAGCTCCGCGATCCCCTTGCCGAATCCATTTCCCGCCCCGGTAACCAGGGCTACCTTGCCTGCCAGCCTCAACGCTTCCTCCGCCCGAGCCGGCGCATGATAGGGGCGCACACGCGCGGCGGTCAAATGCGGTGATACCAGAACGCGGTGTTACGGGCTTGTTCGTTGCACGGTGAGCAGGCTGTTGGCGGCGGGGGCGGGCAGGGTGGAGCGGGCGCCGTCGGGCCAGGTAATCTCCAGCCCGTCCAGGGCGGCGCCGTCGGGAAAGCCGAAGTGGACGCGGCTGGGGTCGCCGGACAGGAAACCGCTGGAACTGCGGATCTCCCGCACGTAGGAGCCGGTCGACGCATGCAGGGTGAGACGTGAGCCGATGGCGTGGGTGTTGCCGCTGGCCGGCCAGCGCAGGTCCACCTGCAGGCTCGCGCCGCCGCACAGCCGGTTCTCCAGCAACTCCGCCGGTGCACCGAGGTTGTTCACCACGATGTCCAGGTCGCCGTCGCCGTCGAGGTCGGCCATGCTCATGCCGCGCCCGCCGGCGGTGCTGCCCAGGCCCCACTCCGGAGCGCGGCGGAAGCTGCCGCCGCCCCGGTTGCGAAATACCTGGTTCTGTTCGATCAGCTCGGCGCCGGGCAGGTGGCCGAAGGAGTCTTTGCTGTACATGCCGTTGACCACGTACAGGTCCTGCAGCCCGTCGTGGTCCAGGTCGGCGAACTTGGCCGACCAGCTCCACCCGCTGGCGTCCACGCCGCCCTCCACGGCGCGGTTTTCGAAGCCCTCGCCCACGCTCCCCACCAGCAGAATGTTCTCCTCGATCTGCGGATCGTCCGCGGGCAGCGCGTCGTAGTTCTCGCTCAACGTCTGCCACGCCTCGCGGGTGGGGGCGTCGTCGGCATAGGGCTTCATGTCGGCGCTGAACAGCTCCAGGCTGCCGTCGTTGTCGATGTCGGCGGCATCGAGACTCATCGTGTTGCGCGGCATGCGCGGCAGCACGTCGTCCAGCCGGAACCCGTCGGGCGTCCACAGGAACACGTAGTCGGGCAGTTCGAAGTCGTTGCCAACCAGAATGTCGAGCCGTCCGTCGCCGTCCAGGTCTGTCAGCAGCAGCGCCAGCGCCTGCGCGTGGCGCACCAGCTCCCGCTCGGTCAGCTTGCCGTCCACGTTTTCGTAGAAGGCCACGCCGCTGCCGATCACGAAGCCGTCGTAGAACTCGGCGATTTCGGCGTCGTAGCTGGCCCCCACCAAGTCCAGGTCGCCGTCGCGGTCCACGTCGGCCAGGGCGATCGCGTTCAGCACGTGCCAGGGCCCGCCTTCGATGCGCAAGAAGGTGCGCGTACCGTCTCCGGCGGCGCTGAGCCACAGGCTCGGCGGGTTGCCGGGGTGGGACAACACCAGATCCTGCCAGCCGTCGCCGTCGAAGTCCACGATGTTGACCGCACGCGCGTTGTCGACGGCCAGCTCCTGGCGCGTGAACGTGAGCGCGCCGCCGTTCCACAGGATGCTGCCCGGTCCGTCCAGGTTGGCCAGCACGATGTCGATGTCGCCGTCGTTGTCCAGGTCGCCCAGGCCGAGCGCCGAGCCGACGCCGGCGAAGATCGGCTTGCGCTGCGGCGAGAACACGGTGGTGTGGGGCAGGGCATGGGACACGAAGGCCCCGCTGCACGCCGTTCCCGCCGCCATGGGCTGCGCCCGGTGGGTAACCTCTGGTTGGGCCGGCGCCAGGGTGGGGCATATGGCACCCAGCACCAGCGACAGCCCGAGAACTCGCGGCCCGGTCATGAGATGCATCGGTTTCTAATTGCTCTTGTAGGGGTCGGCGGCGTCGCGCAGGCCGTCGCCGACGAAGTTGTAGCACAGCACGGTGACGATCACCATCAGGCCGGGAATCATCATCCACGGGTGCAACTCGATGGTGCGAACGTTCTGTGCTTCTTTCAACAACACGCCCCAACTCACCGTCGGCGGGCGCAACCCCAGGCCGAGAAAGCTCAGTGCCGTCTCGCCCAGGATCATGCCGGGAATCGACAGCGTCAGCGACACGATCAGGAAGCTCAGGAAGGAGGGCAGCAGGTGGCGTACGATAATGCTCGGCGCGGTGGAGCCGGCAATTCGCGCCGCCATCACGAAATCTTCCTCGCGCAACTGCAGCAGCTTGCCGCGCACCACCCGGGCCAGTCCGGTCCAGCCTACCAGCGACAGAATGATGGTGATCGAAAGGTACACCTGCAGTGGGCCCCACTGGCGCGGCACCGCCGCCGACAGCGCCATCCAGAGCGGAATCTGGGGGATCGACTGCATGAACTCGATCAGGCGCTGAATCGCCATGTCGGCGGCGCCGCCGAAGAAGCCGGATACGCCGCCGAGTGCACAGCCGAGCAGGAAAGCGATGGCAACCCCGACCAGGCCGATCGACAGCGAGGTGCGGGCGGCGTACAGGCTTCGCGAGTAGTTGTCGCGCCCGAACTTGTCGGCGCCGAATAGAAACAAGGTGGTGCCTTCGTCGACCCCGACCAGGTGTATACGGCTCGGGAACAGGCCCCACAGCTCGTACTCGTCGCCGCGCGCGAAGAAGCGCAGGTACGCCTTGCGCGAAGTGTCCGGGGCGTAGCGGTTGCGGAACGTCTCCAGGTCCAGTTCCACGCGCCACGGGTACACGAACGGGCGCAACGAGATGCCGTCTTCGCCCATGAAGCGGATGCGCTGCGGCGGGGCATACAGGTGGTCGGAGTCACGCCGGTAGATGTCCTGGGTGGCGAAGAACTCGGCGAACAGGGCCACGAAGTAGAGCAGACCCAGCACCGCAAGTCCGATGATGGCCAGCCGGTGGCGGGTAAAGCGGCGCCGCATCAGCGTCCACTGCGACGCGAGGTAGTATCGCTCTGCCGCCTCCACCCCGATCGCGGACAGTCCCGTGTCGATGGTCGGAGGCTCGCGGTCGCTCACGCCGTGGCCTTTTCCGAACCGAAGCGGATGCGCGGGTCGAGCCACAGCAGCAGCATGTCGGACACGAACACGCCGAGGATGGTGAGCACGGAGAGTACCATCACGATGCTCGCCGCGAGCTGCATGTCTTCCTGGGTAAGGGCATTGAACAGCAAGGGGCCGACGGTCGGCAGGTTGAGCACTATGGCCGTGATGACCGTGCCCGAGACCAGTTCCGGGAACACTCCGCCGATGCCGCTGATGATCGGGTTCAGAGCGATGCGCACCGGGTACTTGAACAGCAGGGAAGCCTCCTCCAGCCCCTTCGAGCGCGCCGTTATCACGTACTGTTTCTGCAGTTCATCCAGCAGCGAACCGCGCATCACCCGAATCAGGCCCGCGGTGCCGCCGGTGGCCACTACCAGAATGGCAACTGGCAGGTGCAGCATCATGTCCAGGAACTTGGCCACGCTCCACGGCTGATCCAGGTATTCGGAGGAGAACAGGCCGGTAATGGGGAAACCGAACCAGCTCAGCGAAATCCACATCAACAGCAGGGCGAGCATGAAGTTGGGCGTGGCCAGTCCAACGAACCCGAACACGGTGGCCGTGTAGTCGCCGAGTGAATATTGATGGGTAGCCGAGTAGATGCCGATCGGCACGGCGAGCAGAAAGGTGACCACGATGGTCAGCAGCGACACCAGCACCGTGAGCGGCAGCCGTTCCCCCACCAGTTCCCCGACCGGGATCCGGTACGAGTACGACTCGCCAAGGTCGCCGCGCAACATGTTGCCGACCCACACGAAGTATTGCATGTAGCCGGGGCTGTCCAAGCCGTAGTAGGCGCGGATGTCCTGCAGTTCCTCCTCGCTGAGCTGAGCGCCGGTGATCCCGAGTTGGCGCAGGTGGGTGTCCAGAAAGTCCCCCGGCGGCAACTGTATGATGGCAAACCCCACCACCGACACCAATGTCAGGGTGATCAGCATGTAGAACACTCTGCGCACCACGTACGCGGTCATTGGCTGCTACCGAGCCCCCTTATAAGCGAGAGGCCCGCATATGCGGGCCTCTCGCAGCGATGATCGCCTGAACTACTGCTTGAGATACCACTGGTCGGGCTTGACGTCGCGGAGAAACTGCACGTCGTCGCCGATGTACCGGACGTCACGCGGGACGTTCCCCATCTCGTTGCCCACGACGACCGGAATAGGGGCGTAACCGACCGTGCCGATCAACAGCATCTGCTCGGACGCGAAGTCGAACAACTGCGTCGCGATGCGGTCGCGCTCGGCCTTGTCGGCCGTGATGTACCACTGGCCGGCGAGGTTGAAGAAGTCCTTGAACTCATCGGGCGGCTCCTCGCCGCTCTCACCGCCGGAATGGTGCCAGGCCCACCACAGCGGCGCGTAGTGGCCGTCGTTGGAGGTGAACTTGTTGGATGGCAGGTAACCCTTGCTCTCGTTGGTGCGGCGCAGGAACCACACGGCAATGTCATAGTCGTTGCTGCCCAGCCGCTCGCCCACCAGGTCGATGCTGTACGAGCGCGGGTCCACCTTCACGCCCACGTCCTGCCAATACTCGGCCACCAGCTCGCCGATCGCCACGTGGATCGGCCACTCCAGCGGAATCAGTATCTGGGCGTGCAGCACCTCGCCGTCGGGCCGCAGGCGGAAACCGTCGCTGCCACGCTCAAGGCCCATTTCGTCGAGCAATCGGTTGGCGGTATCGGGATCGTACTCCGCGTAGTGGGTTGCCCACTCCTCCTTGTAGAAGGAGTTCTCGGGATCCATCGCCGCCTGGCGCGGGGTCGCGAGCCCGAAGAACAGCACCTTGTTGATCTCATCGCGGTTGATGGCAAGCGACATCGCCTGCCGGAAGCGCACGTCCTGGAACACCTCGCGCTGGACCGGATCCTGGTGCGTGAGGTTGAACGCGTAGAAGCTCTCGGCGCCGGCGGCGCGCGGCCACATCAGCGTCTGGTAGTTACCCGATTCCTCGTTCTCCTTGAACAGCGGAAAGTCGGGAGTCGCCAGTCCGAGGGCGGCAATCGACAGCTCGCCGCCAATTATCTTCAGGTTGAGGGTCTCGGAGTCGGCCACCGTCTCCACGCGCAGGCGGTCAAGGTAGGGGAGCTGGTTGCCGGCCGGGTCGATGGCGAAGTGATACGGATTGCGCACGTGGAGGACGTAGGTGGTGGTGATCTCCTCGTGGTTCCACGGCTTCACGCTCGGCGTGTTCATGTCCTCGACCCGGAAGTCGCCGCCACCGCCGCGCTTTTGCCATACCGCCTGCACCCAACTGTCGTAGCCTTCTTCCTTGGCCAGGGCGTCGGCGTTGTCGTTGTACTTGGCGTGGTACTTGGAGAGGTAGTGCTTGGGATATGCGTGGGGATGCCAGCCGCCCCAGAACTCGTACCAGCCCGGCAGCGTCGGGAACGGGTCGGAGTAGTGCAGTCGCACGGTATAGTCGTCCACCTTCTCGGCGTGCGACATCGGCCCCCAGCCGTTGCGCCGCCAGCCGGACGGGAACTCCTCGATGAGCAGGAAGTCCTCGAACGAGAACATCACGTCATCGGCGGTGTAGGGGGCACCGTCGGACCACTTCATGCCGCGCCGCAAGTACAAGGTGACGGTCTTCTGGTCGTCCGACATCTCCCATCCCTTGTGGATGTAGGGCACGATGTCGATCGACTCTCCGGGACCGCGGTTGGCGGTCTGCACGGCGCCGACCAGCCCGCGGATCGGCGTCACCTCGGTGTACTCGGTGCCGATCGAGGCCGTCTTGAGCGTGCCACCGTAGGTGCCGATGCCTTCGAACACATTGTACACGAGCGGTTCGTCGGGGAGGCGTTCCTCGACCGGGGGCAGATCGCCCGCCGCTACCATGGCCGCCAGCATCGGGGCCTCGCCAAACGAACTGATCGCCTGGCCGGTGTCGCGCTCGAAGTCGGCCAGCGTGTCCCACTGCCAGACGTCGCCATACTCGGACATCATCTCCGCCGCTGCGGATCCCTGCGCCCCCGACTCCTCCTCGCCGCTCGCGAACGCGACTGCCGTCGCCACGCAAGCCGCGAGTGCGACCAAGGCGCTCTCGCGCAATCCGGCTCATCGAAAGCCGCGGCATCTACGAAGCGGCGGCCGTGGTCGGCATACGGGTGTGGCGCATGTATCCAACGTTGCGCCAGCGTCTGCCCGCAGCCCCCCCGGACCGTACGGAGTCTGTCGGATCATTCACGGTGGATGTCGTGCTTGAGGAGGGCGCCGTGGTGCGTCCACCTGGAGGCCGCCGCCTGATCTGTCTACACACAGTTGACGAACCCCACCAATTGAGTCCAAATTTGCGGGGAGGTATTGGAGGGGTAGTCGCTAACCGGCTGAGAGATGCATGAAGCGAGTTTGAGAAGGCGCCGTTGGCGCTGAACTACCAATTCCAGACAAATCCGTATAAGGAGGATCTAGTGTAGCGTATCGTAAGTCATTGACCAGTAGATCGGGAATGTGCTACGGTTCGCCCGTACCAGGGAGGATCGAAGTGGCGAACCATCACACCCGGCAGATTCCAGAACCGTCTGATGAGCAACTGCAGGAATTGCAGCGCTGGGTAAGACGAACGACGACATCGCAGGCGCTGGCCTTGCGAGCGCGGATCATCCTGGAGACCACGGCCGGGAAGAGTGACATGGAAGTAGCTGACGAACTTGGCACC
>MPNH01000091.1 GCA_002238925.1 Spirochaetaceae bacterium bin103
CACTATCCACAGGAATCGTCACCCCCTCCCCGCACCCCACCCCCTTTACCGCCGCCTCGTTCCTGTGGATCTTTGGATGCGGCAACAGCTTCACTTCGTGTGGATTTTTCAGTGCGGCAACTGGCCCCCTGCGAGGCGGGTCGGCAGGTACGGCTCCGCGGTTGCGGAGCCCGGTCCGTCACCAGGTAAAGAATGAGCCGGACGGCCAGCGGTCGCGGTAGCCGGTGGTGAAGTAGCCCTCGAAGGGCCGCTCGGCAGCGCCGCCCCGCCACGGCCGCCGCGCCCAGCCCGGGCCGGCGAGCAGGTCGCCGGTCTCGCCCAGGTGGGCGAGCAGCAGGTCGTGCAACTCGTTGCGCACGGCGGCGTGTTCGGCGGCGGCGATCAGGTTCACCGTCTCGCCGGGATCGTTGTGCAGGTCGTACAGTTCGTCGCCGTCGAGCAGGTTGACCGCCAGTTTCCAGTCGGCGGTGCGCACGCAGCGGATCGGGTAGCAGCCGCCGGCCTGGTGCTGGCCGATTCCGAACCGGTGATACTCGCTGAACGCGGCGCTGCGGTGCTCGGCGGCGGCGCGCCCGCCGCGCAGCACGGGCAGCAGCGACCGCCCGCTGTACCCAGCGCTGCGTGGAAACCGCCGGCCGTCCGCACCGGCGCCGCCGGCTTCGCCCAGAATGCCGGCCGCGTCCAGCACGGTGGGAAACAGATCAAGGCTGCTGGTCAGACATTCCAGGCGATTGGCCGCCGGCAGGCTGGGGCCGGCCACCACCAGCGGCACCGCCACCGTGTGGTCGTACATGGTCGGGCCCTTGGCGCACAGGCCGAAGGCGCCGAGGTGGTCGCCGTGGTCGGAGGTGTAGATCAGCAGCGCTTCGGGACAGTAGCGCTCGACCGCGTCAAGCAGGCGCCCGATTTCGTGGTCCGCGTAGCTGTTGCAGTCGTAGTACTTGTGGTAGTAGGCGGGGTACTCGCCGGGTGCCGCGCGGGCGGCCGCCAGCCAGGCGGAGTAGTCGCGCTGCAGGCGCGGCTTGTCGTGCGGGCAGGCGGGGAACGAAGCGGGGCGGGGCAGGCGATCCTGGTCGTAGCGGCCCTGGAACGCCGGCGGGCAGATGTAGGGGCCGTGCGGTTCGTCCAGCTCCACGGCCAAGAACAGCGGCGTGCCGGAATCGCGGCGCTGCAGCAGGCCGATGGCGCGGTCCACCACGCGGTGCGCGAAGCAGAAGCGCTCATCCTGCAGCCCGCGCAGCCAGCCGCCGAAGCGGTTGGCGCCGTCGCGGCCCACCTCCTCGTAGAAGCGGCGCAGGTCGTACCACGTGTCGTCGGCAAAGCCGCCGCCGCCGCGCACCGCACCGTCGTAACCGCCGGCGTCCAGGTGCCACTTGCCGACGTGGTGGGTGGCATAGCCGGCCTGCGCGAGCAGCTCGCCCAGCATCGGGACCGCTCGGGAAGGCGCGATGTTGTTGCACACGGCGCCGTTGCGGTTCGGCGGCAGCCCGGTGTACCACGCCGATCGCGCCGGCGTGCATAGCGGCGAGGCGGCGATGCAGGTGTCGAACAACGTGCCGCGTGCTGCCAGCCGGTCGATGTTGGGCGTGGCCGGAAGCTGTACCTCCGCGCCGTCGGCCGCCCCCGGCCGATGCCAGTGCGCCGGTCCGTATGCCGACACCATGTCGCGCCCCTGCGTGTCGGTGGTGATGAACACGATCGGCGGTGGCGAGCCCATGCGTATAGGATAGACGCGTGGCCAGCCGCATGCCACACGGACGGCACCATACGGCCGCACTACTTGGCGCGGCCATCGACACGGGGCGCCTGCGTGGGTACCTTTCGGCGGCATCGGAGCCCGGCCGAAGCGGCCTCCCCGAAGCGGGTTGGCCGCAGCGGTCGCCGGCGGGCGTCGAACCGCGTCCCGACTAACCGGGCTCCTGCAGAGGTGAATTGAAATGAAGATTGAGCGACATGTACCGGGTGCACCCTGCTGGGTGGACCTGGCCACTACCGACCAGGCAGCGGCCAAGGCATTCTACGGCGGGCTGTTCGGCTGGAGTTACGAGGACGTGCCGATGGACGAGGCCGGGCAGCAGCACTACAGCATGGCGAGCCTCGACGGCTCCTACGCCGCGGCCATCTGCACGCAGCAGGAAGAGCAGCGGCAGATGGGCATTCCTCCGCACTGGAGCGTGCATCTGACCGTCGAGGATGTCGACGCCACCGCCGGGCGGGTCAGCGGTCTCGGCGGCACTCTGGTGATGGAACCGTTCGACGTGTTCGAGTCGGGGCGCATGGCGGTGCTCAGCGACCCTGCCGGCGCCGCGGTGGCACTGTGGCAGCCGCGCAACCACGTCGGTGCCGGTGTGAAGTACGAGCCTGGCGCCATGGTGTGGTGCGAGTTGATGACTACCGACCCGGAAGCCGCCACGACCTTCTACACCGAGCTCCTTGGCGTGCAGAGCGAACGCCAGACCATGGAGCACGGCGTCGAGTACACGGTCCTGATGGCGGCGGGCATGCCGGCCGCCGGTCTCATGGCGCTGCCCGATGAGCTGCGCGCCATGCAGATCCCGTCGCACTGGAGCGTGTATTTCCAGGTCGCCGACGTGGACGCCTCGGTGGCGTCGGTCACCGCCGCGGGTGGCGCCGTCAACATGCCGCCGACCGACATTGCCACGGTGGGACGAATCGCCTCCGTGAGCGACCCGCAGGGGGCCGGTCTCGGGCTGATGGTTCCTGAGAGCACCGATTGACGAGCCGGTCCGCCGACGGCCGCCCCTTGGCAGGGTAGCGTGGCTTGCTGCTGCTCTGCCGGAGGCGGGGACGGCGGCCCGCTAAGCGACGACTGGAAGCACCTCCACGGCATAGGCGGCGTCGATGGAACGCCCGAGGACCGGGTCGTCGAGGCACATCTCAAACCGGTCCGCGTGGCCAAGTGCGCCAATCACCGGCAGTGTGCCGCAGAACATCGCGGTTTCGGGGGATGGTGGGGCCGGCGCTTGCGTCCGGTAGCGCTCGAGCAGCTCCTCGGGCCGTAGCAGGGCCGCGGCGGGGCCTTCCTGGTAGAGCCGCCGTTCGCCGCCGGCAACCGCCCAGGAGCGCAGCATCACGTCGTCCCAGTGGTCCGCCACCTCGCTGAACAGCCAGAATTTGCCTCCGACCGGCTTGGCGCACAGCTGCTTGGCCAGGCTCACGCCGGCGCGCTCTGCGGCGCGGTCGGTATGGTCCGACCCCACGCCGATCCACAGCTCGGCGCCGGCGGCGAGCAGCACCGGCTCGACTTCGCCGCTGGAGTCGGTGCCCAGAACCTGGATCGCGGCGGCGGTGGTGGTGAGCAGCGCGGCCGCGGCACGGTAGAAGGTGGGCACGGCGGCCGGCCGCGGCACGCCGATCGCTTCCAGTTCCTCGATGTGTGCCTCGGTGGCGGCGGCGTCGCGCCCCGTCCAGCCGGCGATTACCAGGCGCCGGACTGTCACCGCCCGCGCCTCGGCCGCGCGGTCCCGGCGCAGAAGGTTCAATTTCAACGTCACCCGTTCCCTCCCGGACTGGCCGACGAGGCCGTGGTTGGGGCGCTACCTGGGCTGTCATGGTTCGGCACGCGGCCTGGCCGCGCCTCGCGAGCGCTCATGCGTGGTAGCGGGTGATGTGCTCTACCGACACGTTGACGATCGGCGCCGGCGCGGTACCGCGGCGCAGCGCCTCGGCCAGGATCGAGGAGGTGGAACTGGAGCCGCGCCCGGAACGGTACACCAGGATCCTTCCGGTCAGGCACTCGCCGCGCAGCGCACTGCGCCGGCCTACCACGATGCCGGTAGCAGCGTCGAACTCGCCCGCCAAGCTGATGGGCTCGGCCGACACCACGGCCTCGCCGCGCGCCCGGCCCTCGGCGAAGATCCTGAACGGAAGGTCGACGCCCGGCTTCAACTCAGCCATCGACGATTCCCGACACGGCCGCCTCCACGCACTCGGCGGTGGAGCGGAACAGGGTCTCCACCCGCATGCCGGTCGGGGCGTAGTGGGCGAACTTGGCCGAGTTGGTGACCCCCACCACGTTCGCCGTCGCCCATGCGCCGCTCTTCCGTCGTCAGCTTCATTCGCCAGGCTCGCGTGATGACCTCAGGCCGGGTCAGGTAAGAATCTGCGCCAGGAACTGCTTGGTGCGCTCGTGCCGAGGGTGTTCAAGCACCTCCTTCGGGGTGCCGATTTCCACCACCTTGCCCTCGTCGAACATCACCATCCGATC
>MPNH01000038.1 GCA_002238925.1 Spirochaetaceae bacterium bin103
AATCCTGCCCGACGACGAGGCCGAATACGAGCGGATCGGCGCCGCCATGGATGACCTTGAAGCGGGCGCCCGAGCGGGCGACGGGCGCGCCGAGGCGGTGAGCGAAATCAGCGTGTACTGGCTGACCGAGCAGCTACCGCGCATGATCGACCAGCGCGACCAGGTACGCGAGGCATTCGGGAGTCTCGCCGGTGCGCGGGACGGCGGTGGCAGCGGCCGCCACCAGGATGACCGCGCCGCTCGGGCGGCTCGCCTGGCGGCGTGGACGGCTTACGTGAAGGGCGCCCTGGACGGCGCACAGCGTGAGGCCGTCGCCGCGGCCCTGCCCGAGCTTGAGCGGCTGGGGGGCGGGCCGCGGGGGGGGGTGGGGGGGGGGGCGGCGGCCGGCGCGGCGCCGGACGACAAGCTTGCCCAACAGGTCGGGGTCGTGCTTGCCACCCTGGGCGAGCGGGAAGGCCAGGACGCCGCGGCCCTGATCGACACGATTGTCAGCGCTGCCGGCGCGATCAACCTCAGGCCGGGCAAAAAGGCGAGCTGGCAGGACATGGCCCAGGTCAAGGATGATCTCCGGGCCCTGCGAGACCTTGCCAAGAGTTTGCAGAACGCGCCCCGCTGGGGGCCTGACGACGACCTCGCGTTGCGTACCACCGCCGCGTTGCACGACCTGTTCATGGACGCCTGCCGCCGGTACCGGTTGCGCAAATCGGCCCTGGGCGCCTGCGATTACCTCGATCTGGAGATCGAGGCGGTCCGGCTGCTGCGCGAGCACCGGAAAATCGCGGCGGCGTGCCGCGCACGGTATCGCCACGTCATGGTGGACGAGTTCCAGGACGTCAACGACACGCAGATTGCCCTGGTGCGCCTGCTCACCGACCCGGATGGGAGCGGCACCGCGCGCCCGCACCGTTTCCTGGTCGGCGACGCCAAGCAGTCCATCTACCGGTTTCGCGGCAGCAACGTGGCACATTTTACCCAGTTCGAGGCCGAGTTGCGGCGCAGCGGCGGCGCCCTGCACGCGCTCACACAGTCGTTTCGCACCCACGACGAATTGGTGTCGGTGAGCAACGCCCTGTTCCGGCCGCTGTTCGCGAGTGGCGGCAACGGCAGCGGCGTGCGCATGCAGCGGATGTCAGGACGCGGACCCGCCGGCCGCGAAGGGCCGCACCTCACCGTTATTACGCTGGAAAAGCAGGGTCGGAACAGCGCTGCCGGCGCCCTGGAGTGCCGCCGCGTGGAGGCGGACGCGGTGGCGGCCGAGATTGCCGGCCTGCTGCGCGGCGGCGCGGCGGTGTGCGATCCGGAATCGCGGCGCGAACGGCCAGCAACCGCCCGCGACGTCGCGGTCCTGTTGCGGCGGCTGGCCTACGTGCACGTCTTCGAGCAGGCCCTCGAGAGCCACGACGTGCCCTACGTGACGCCGGCCGGGGCCGGTTTCTTTACCCGCCAGGAGATTCGCGACCTCACCAACCTGCTGGCATGGCTGGCCGAACCGGACGACCTCATCGCCCTGGTCGGCGCGCTGCGCTCGCCGCTGTTCATGATTGACGACCGCACGCTGCTGGCATGCCACGCCGCCGAGCACAACTGGATGCGGGTGCTGCAACGCCCGCCAGCCAGCGTCGCCGACGACGAGCGGCGGCGTTGTGCGCATGCCGCCGAGGTGCTTGCCGATCTGCGCCGCACGGTGGCCATCGACCCGGTTGACGCGATCGTCGAGCGCGCCCTGGTTCTGACCGGCTTCGAGGCCTCCTGGGCGCCGTTGCGCGGCGGCGAGCAGGCGCTCGCCAACATCCGCAAGCTGGTCGCCATCCTACGCTCCCTCGGCGGCCGTTCAATCGACGAGGCGGTCGGTTACCTGCGCCGGCGCCGCGACGAGTTGGTCGACCGCGAGGGCCTGGCGGTGATCGATCAGACCGACGCCGTGCGCGTGCTGACCGTGCATGGCGCCAAGGGGCTCGAGTTTCCGATCGTCTTCGTGCCGGAGGCGCACGCGCGTCCGCCGCGCTCTACCGAACCGGTGCGCTGGCGTGCCGCCGACGGCATCTCCATGACTCTGAGTCCCGGCGCCGGGGCGACCGCCTCCGACCCGCGCCGCCAGCCGGGCATGCACCGCTACCTCCAGCAGCGCGACCAGCACGACGAGGACGCCGAGCACCGCAGGCTGCTGTACGTGGCGGCGACCCGCGCCGCCGACCGGCTCTACCTGAGCGGCGACGGCCAGGCCGGCGACGGAACCTGGCTCGGGCTCTGCAACGACACCCTGGCGGGACTCGACTCGGCGCTCGTGGACCTGCGCCCCGCGCTGCCGGTGGATGTGGCCGCCATCGCGCGCCGCGCCGTGCCCACCGACGTTCCGGTCCCGCCGGCGGCCGACGAGGAGCCGGTGGCCGCGCCGCTGGTGGAGCGTCCGGCGGTGATCCCGCTGCGTGCCAGCACGCCGGTTACCGGATTGCGGCCGCCGCCGAGGTACGTGGCGGCGAGCGGACACGGTGACGGGCTGGCCCTGCTGCGCGGCACGCTCGCGCACGAAGCGATCCGGATCTGGTTCACCTCGGGCGTGCGGCCCGATGCGATTCAGGTAGCGCGGCAGGTCGAGCCGTCCGCGGCCGAGGCGACAATCCTGCGCGCCGCGGTTGACGTGGAGCAGATGCTGGCCCACCTCGACGGCAGCGACCTGGCCCGGACGCTGCGTCATCCGGATACGCGCGCCCACTTCGAGCTGCCGTTCGGCTGGTACTGGGACGGCGCCCCGGTGCACGGCACCATCGACCTGGCATACGAGCATGCGGGCAGCTGGCACCTGGTCGACTTCAAGACCGACGACGTGCGGCGCGGGCGGATCAAACAGGCGGCCGCCCCCTACCTGGGGCAGATCGCCCTGTACGCCGCCGCGCTGCAGCAGGCGGTTGGGGAGATGCCGGCGGCCGCGCTGCACTTCCTGCGCCCCGGCGTCAGCTACGAACCGGATCCCGGCGAGTTGTGGAAAGCGCTGGCCGCCACCCGCGCGCGCATCGACGCCGGCGAGCTGCTCGCGGAGCCCGATCCGTAGGCGCACCGGCTCGGGGCGGGGCAGAAGCGGCCGGGGGCGGGGGGGGGGGGGGGGGAGGAGGGGAGGCGGTGAGGGAGATGGCGACGCGGCGGCCGAACGGGGTCATCTCGGCGCCGTCGTCGCCGTAGGTGGCGGTAGCGGCAGCGCGCAAACTGAGCTGGTCGAGCGGGCGGAACGTGACCTGGGGCGCGACCTGCCCGGAGCCGTCGCTCAGGTTGGACAGCCAGAACACGCCCGCCGACCAGTCCGCGCCGCGGCCGAGCGCCACGTTGAGGGACGCCGCCGCGTAGTGGCGCCCCGAATACACCAGGTCGGCGAAGCTCAGGTCGCCCGCCGCCAGCAGCGCGGCCACCCCGGCGCGGTTGTCGCGCAGCAGGGAAGCGTCCTCGTAGCCTTCGCCGTTCCACAGGTATTGGCCGGCTACGGTGGCCGACCAGTCCCCGGCCTCCGGCGCGTAGGTGTAGCGCAGCCCGCCGGTAGCCGCCGCGAACGGATCTTCGGTGTTGCGCACCGTGCGCAGCCCGAAACGGTTGCCGGCACTACGGGCGGCCCGTTCCACGAAGCGCCGGTCGGAACCGAGGCTGCCCTCCAGCTCCGCGAACAGGTCGAACTCCAGCAGGCTGGTGGTCAGCGTCAGCATGGCGCGCGGCACCCGTTCGGGGTGGAAGTAGGCGCCGGCGCCCACCTCGGCGCCGTCCAGCACCACCTCCGCCTTGGGCGCCGCGGCGAGTTGCACGCCGCCGTCGTCGATCGGGTCGGCGATCGCGTACAGGTAGAGGTTGTGGAAGTCGATCGGCAGGTTGGCGCGCAGCGACACCGGTCCTTCGCGCTCGGCGTCGGGATCTTCCGGATCGATGGCGGTCAGGTTGAGCACGTCGGCCGGGCTGAAGAAGTAGCCGACGCCCCAGGCAATCGTGTGCTTGCCGCCGCGCAGGAACAGCGCGTCGCCGATCGCGAAGTCCGAGAACAGTTCCTTCACCGTAACGATGTCGTCGAATTCGCGCGCCGGCTGCGCATCCTCATCGGTGCTGAACGGATAGCTCAGGTCCACCTTGCCGAACACGCGGAAGTCGTCCGCCGGGCGGGCGTCCAGGAACACGGTCGCGCCCAGGTCCACGGTGGCGCGGTGCGCGTCCGGCTCCAGCGGCATTGCGGCCAGGTCGTCCAGCGACGCCCAGTCCGCTTCCCCGGTCAGCGCGAAGCGGTACGAGCCGCCTATCTCCACCGGCGGCGGGGCGGCAGCGGCCGGCACGGCGGCAGCTTCGCCCGCAGCCTCCGGCTCGGTGACCAGCACCTCGCCATCGAACAGGTCGGCGGTGTCGAGACTCTCCCGCGCGCCGCCGTCATCCTCATCGGGCGAGCCGAACAGCGACTCCTCGTCGGTGTCGATCGCCTGCGCGCCCGCCGGGCCTCCGGTCACGATCAGCGCAAGCAGGATCACCCCCGCCAGCCGGCCGATCCACGCCGTCATCGGTTGGCCCGCTCCACGTATGCCTTGGTAAACACCGAGTCCGGGATCGCGGCGGCGGACAGGTCGGTCATGCTGATGCGGGTCTTCTTGCCCTCTACCAGTTCGTCGACGAAGATCATCTCGGTCGGCACCACGGCACTGCCGACGCGCGCGTAACGCGGGTAGTAGGACGTGCGCATCAGCCGCTCGGTCAGGCTGTAGTCCTCGGTCTTCAGCACCAGGCCGCCCTCCCGCGTCACCCACGCCTTCAGGAACGGATAGGTCACCTCGTCGCTGGTCGCCTGCAGGTCGAGCACGTATACGGCGTACTTGCCGAGCGTCCCCTCCTCGATGGTGCGCGCCGTGTAGTCTTCGGCATACTTGACGTCGCCGAAGTCGGAGTTGCGCGCGTCGGTGTCCTGAAACGCCTCCTTCAGCGAGGTGTGCGAGAACTTGCGGCTGTCCGGATCGTAGAACCACAGGTTATCGCCCTGCCGCAGGTAGCCCTGGCCGCGCTGCACCGCCGGATCGCGGATCAGGATCAGAAACGCGTCGTCAGTGTCGCGCCGGAACTGCTGCGCCACGGTGCGCTCCACGCCCTCCTCGGGGTCCTCCGAAACCAGCGTCAGCACCGCGGTAAAGTCCTGGTCGCCGAAAGTGCGCTGGCGGTCGATCTCCGCGAGCAGCGCCTGCACATCGATGTCGGCGGCCCACGAGGCGGTTGCGGAGAGTAGCCCCGCTGTCATCAAGAGCGCAGTTGCGCAGCGTCGAATCATGGTCTTTCGTCCTCCTTGCTCATGTGGCCGCGCCGGTCATGCCGAACCGCGCAGCGCGACGGACGGGGGTACGCGCGCCGCGCGGCGGGCCGGGATGAAGGCCGCGAGCAGACTCAGGGCCAGCAGGATGGCCAGGTTGGTGGCCACCGACAACGGCGGCACCGCAAAGGTGAGCCGGCCGGCATCCAGAAAGAACTGCAGCGGTGTGTCGGTGTCCAGGGTCAGCCGGCTCAGGATCAGCATGGCGGCGGCCGCCAGCACCAGCCCGAACAGCGCGCCGAGCAACCCGATGAAGCCCGCCTCCATCAGGAAGATGGCGCGCACCGCGCCGCGCTGCATGCCTACGGCGCGCATGGTGCCGATCTCCCGGATGCGCTCCAGCAGCACCATCCGGAACGTGTTCACGACGCCCACCATGGTGATGGTCAGCAGGATCACGAACACCACCAGGCTGACGATGTCCAGTACCCGGAACAGGTCGGAGGCCTGCGCCATCACGTCGTCGATAGTGGTGATCTCGTAGCGGGTGCCGTCCCACGGTTCCTCGTCGGCGGGCAGGCGGCTCACGCCGCCCCCGAACGCCCCCGGCGTCCCGGGCGGGCCGCCGGCGTCCTCCTGCACGCGCTCCTCCTCCGGCGCGGTCGGCAGCCGGGCGCGCAGCACCTCCGCCACGCGGTCGGCCTGGCGCGGGTCGTGCAGGTACAAGTGCAGGAGCTGGAACTCGCCGGCGCCGGTGTCGATCAGCTCCGCGAGGTAGTCGAGGCGGACGAACGCCGACGAGAAGGCGGTAATCCCGGACTCCTCGATGGTGGCGGCGAGCACGAACTCGCCCACGTTCTGCTGGCCGGTAACCGTGGCCACGCGCGCCAGTACCTGGTCGCCGACCGCCACCCGCAGCCGGTCGGCCGCCGACTCCGGCAGGATCAGCGCGTTGCGCGCCTCCGGCCCGGGCAGCGCGCCGCCGGTCAGCGACAGGCTCGGCAAGAACCCGGGCTCACCGACCCAGTCCACGCCCTCAATGATCTGGTTGACCTGCTTGGATCCGAATATCAGGGTGCCGAGCGTACGGCTGCGCCGGTTCAGCTCGGCGATCTGCCCTTCGACCTCGGCGACTGCATCCGCGAGAGCCGAGCCGCCGCCCGCCGAGCCGTCCGCCACCGAGTCGCGGATCACGTTGACGATCAGGCGCGATTCGGTGAGCTCGGTCCCGCTGATGTACACGTGACCGCCGATCAGGTCGGTGAGCGCCCGTTCGATGTTGCGGGACACCCCGCCGGTGAACCCGTTCAGCACGGTTACCACCAGGACCCCGAAGGAAATCGCGCCGGCGAGCAGCGCGGTGCGCTTCTTCTGCCGGCCGGTGTTGCGGAAGGCGATGCGGAGCTGCCCGAGCATCAGTCGACCCCCATCGCCTGCCGCGGCGATATGCGCAGCGCCACCGCCAGCGGATACAGGCTTGACAGCACGGCGATCGCCGCCACCATGAGCAACGAGAACGCCACCGAGCCTGCCGACACCGCCGGGCGCAGCACCTCGCCCCCGAACAGGATGCGCAGGAACAGGTTGCCGGCGCGGATCCCGGTGGCGCCCAGGATCGCCAGCAGCAGCAGGGCGAGCACGACGCCGGCGGCCCCGAATAGGAACGCCAGGGTCACCGTCTCGGCGCCGATCATGCGCCGCACGAACCCCTTGCGCGCGCCGATCGCCCGCATGGTGCCGATCTCGCTGATCCGCTCGGTCACCGAGATCACCAGCGTGTTCATGATCACGATCACGGCGGCCACGGCTATCACGATGATCACCACGTTGAACACGATCTTGAAGCCGTCGGAGAGCTGCGACAGCGGCGCCGCGGCCTCCACCCAGCCGAGCACCTGGGCGTTCAGGTCCGCCTCGGCGATGACCTGCTCCAGCTCCGCCGTCACCCGGCCCGCCGCGCCGGGGCGGTGCAGCTTCAACAGCAGGAAGTGCCAGGCGCCGGAATCGATCACCGTCGCCTCGCGCCCGCTTAGGTCGAGTGGAGCCGGCGCTGCCGTACCGGACTCCACCTCCTGCACCAGGCTGCCGGCGCCGCCGCCCGCGCCACCGCCCCCGAACAGGTCGTCCTCGTCCACCGTGCCGAGCCCGGCCACCTGCTCGGCGGTCAGGATCTGCTCCGCCGGCGCCGACACGGTCATGCCGGTGAGCGTGCGCAGCGTGGTAATGTCCACCAGCGACACGAAATCGAGCTGTGGCAGGGCGTTGCGGAACCGGAAGATGCCGGTCACCGGCACCTCGCGCACCTTGATGCCGGCCTGCGTGGTGGCGGTCAGCAGCACGCGGTCTCCGGGCCGCACCTCGCGCCCGGCCGACTCGGCGAGGTCGGCGGCGATCTCTTCCGACAGCAGCAGCCCAACCTGGTCCGGCTCCAGGAACGACCCCGCGACCAGTTCGGCGGCGTCCGGGAACACCGCCAGGTAGCGGACCGGCTCAATCCCCCACAGCTGCGAGAACGACTCTCCCTCGGTGGTACCGTCCGGGCCGGCCAGGTTCACCGTGGCCGCATCGCCGACCTGCGGGCTCCAGGCGGCGATATCCGGGTGCGCTTCCACCGCCTGCAGGAGCCGGTCGTAGCCGTCCAGCCGCGGCGTGCGGTTGTTGAGAAAGTCGGTGCTGCGCACGCCGAACAGGCTCACCGGCGCGTCGGTGACGCCGGCGAGCACCAGGTGGCCGGTGAAGTTGTCAATGAACGACCGCCGGATGCCGGCCGCGGCCGAGTCCATCAGCGAGTTTCCCACCACCAGCACGAAGGTGCCGATCAGGATGATGATGCCGACAATCAGGCTCTTGGCGCGATGCTCCTGCAGATTGCGGATCGCGATGCGCCAGACAATGCTCACGCGGGCGGCTCCGCGGCGGTCCTGAATTCCTCCGTCACCAGCCCGTCCTGCAGGCGGATGACGTGGTCGGCGATCGCGACGATGGCGGGCTTGTGGGTGGAGAAGATGAAGGTGGTGCCGAACTCGGCGTTCATCCGCTTCATCAGCTCGATGATCTGCTCGCTGGTCTCGGAGTCGAGGTTGGCGGTGGGCTCGTCGGCGAGCACGATGCTCGGCTTGTTGGCCAGGGCGCGGGCGATCGCCACCCGCTGGCGCTGGCCGCCGGACAGCTCGGCGGGCCGGTGCGCGCGATGCTCGTCCAGCCCCACGGCATCGATCAGGTGCGCCACCCAGCCGGCCCGCTCCGCCTTCGGCACCCGCGCCTTGCCGATCAGCAGCGGGAACTCCACGTTCTCGGTCACGTTCAGCACCGGCACCAGGTTGAACGACTGGAAGATGAAGCCGAGCACCTGGTGGCGCAGGTCGGTCACGGCGCGGTCGGCCATGCCGGCGGTGTCGGTGCCCATCACTCGCACGGTGCCGGTGGTGGGGGAGTCGATGCAGCCGATCATGTTGAGGATTGTCGTCTTGCCGGACCCGGACGGCCCCGCGATCGACACGAAGTCGCCCTCCTCAACGGTAAAGCTCACGCCCTTTACGGCGTGCACCTCCGTCTTGCCGAGCGGGTAGACCTTGCGTACGTCGGTAACTTCCACGGCTGCCACGAAGGGAACGTACCGCCCGCCACCCGGCAATTCTACTCGGCGCTCCCGGCGTTCATGCGCCGTTTACGCGGCTGGCGCGGCTGGCGCGGCCCGCGACCGTTCACCGTTGCCGCCGGTGCCGCCTGCAGCGCTCGTCAGGGCAGGGCGGTGAGCCAGGGCGCGGTCAGGCCCAGCGCGGCGAGCTTGGCCTCCGCCTCGGAGCGCTCCCGGTTGCGGCGCAGGAGTGCGGCGCCCGTTGCGCCCTGCGACGGGTCGGTGCGGCGGCGCAGCCAGCCCGCCTGCTCAGCGATGCGCAGCGCATCCTGCGGGCGGCCGGCATTCAGGCAGGCGGCGATGTCGCGTTCGGCGCGGGTCAGCAGCAGGCCGCCGGCGCGGTAGTCGAGGTACGCCTCCCAGGTGAGCGGCACCCAGCGGCTCACCACCTGCTCGCCGATCAGGGTGGCGTAGGCGCGGATCTCCTCCTGGGCGTGGCTGTCGGCGCGCAGGCCCAGGAAATGCAGCAGGTTGTGCAGGTCGATCTTCCAGTACGACTCGGTGTAGGTGGACAGCGGCAGATCCTTGCGCGCCTGCTCGCGTGCCACCCCGGCATCCAGGCGCTCCTGGTAGACGGCGCGCGCACGCTCCTGCAGGTCTCCCTCGGCGGCGGTCAGCCGGGCGCCGGCCTCGGGATCGATACGCCCCTCGGAGCCCTGCCGGTTGGCGGCCGTTTGCAGGCGCCACTGGTCGGGCGCGGTGCGGCTGGCGGCGTCGATCGCCACCGAGTAGCGGGTCGAGTACTCGTTGACATTGGCGGTGCGATGGCGGATCCACTGCCGCCAGCAGTCCATTGGCACGCGCACGTGCAGCTTGATCTCGCACATCTCGAACGGCGTGGTGTGGCGGTGCCGCATCAGGTAGCGGATCAGGGTGCGGTCCTCGCTGACCCGCCGGGTGCCGGCGCCGTAGGAGACTCGCGCCGCCTGCACGATGGCCGCGTCGCTGCCCATGTAGTCCACCACCCGCACGTAGCCGTCGTCGAGCACCGGCAACGGCTGGCCCAGGATCTCTTCGAGGGCCGGCGCCACCGGGCGCCGGCTGGCAGGCGCTGCGTCGCGGCTCATCGGCCCGCCACCCGGGACACCGCGCCCGCCCGCGCCCCGGGGCCCCCGCCGGGCGCCGGCTGGCAGGCGCTGCGTCGCGGCTCATCGGCCCGCTACCGGAGACACCGCGCCCGCTCGTGCCGCGGGCCAAGCGCGGTGCCGGCTCGCCCGGACTGCCTCATGCGTCGTCGGCGAACAGTTCCTCGCCGTGCTGCAGGCGGCGGGCGATCACGGCCGTCTGGTAGCCGGCGCGCTGCGTGGGACAGTGCGCGGCGAGGTTGCGCACCACGCCCACCATGATCTGCTCGGCGCCACGATCGTTGCCGCGCGCGGCGAGCTGCGTGGTGGCTGCCTCCAACACCTGGAGGGTGTGGAAGTCCAGGTCCTCGCGCAGCGTGGCATAGGCCAGCCGGTCCACCAGGCGCCGCAGGTGGGCGTGCCAGTCGGTCGTCGGCGTGCGCAGGTAGCTGCTGGTCAGGTCGGCGGCGCGCTCCACCTCGGCGCGGTTGTCGAGGGCGTCGAGCAGGGCGTCGAGCAGGCCGGCCGCCGCCGCGCCGTCCGCGGCCGGGATGGCGGTACCGCGCTCCGCCGGCAGCTTGGCGGCCGGCACGTTCAGGTAGCGGTCCATGTACACGGCAATGGCGGCCTGGTACAGCGCCCGCACCACGTCGGGTCCGCCGGTGCGCAGCAGCGCGCGCTGCACGGCGTTGCAGAATATCAACGTGTGCTGCGGGTTGAACCAGTCGCTGACCTCGTTGGAGGTGGCAAAGCGCGCCAGCCGCAGGCCGGCGGCGCGGCAGATGGCGGCGCCCACCGCGGCGGGCTCGGCACCGCCTGCCAGCGAGCCCTCTACCGCGGCGATGACGTCGAGCGGATCATCGCCGAGAATTCGCTCCACCAGGTCGTCTTCGGCAGCCTCGTCAAGCAGTGCCGGCGCCTCGCCCGCTGCAGGGCCGGCGCTTGGCGCCGTGCTACCGGGGGCGCGCTCTGCCGCCGGTGCGGCGCGGCCGTTCGCGAGCAGGGCAGGCAGGCGCTCCTCGGCGGCGCGCACGGCGGCGGCGATCTCCACCGGGTGGTGCCAGGGGGTGTTCTCTTCCTCGCCGCGCGCGTCGGCCAGCGACGGGGCCAGCAACGCGAGCAGGTCGTCGGGTGCGGATCCGTCGAGCAGATCGCGAAGCTCCAGCGCCTTGTTGCAGGCGTCGAACAGGTGTCCGGTGTTGGCGTACAGCCGGTCGGCCGCGGCGCCGTACAGCAGGTCTGCCAGCTCGGGGGCGGGCAGGCCGTTGGCCACGCCGGCGAGCAGGGTGCGCTCGACCGCGTCGCGGTGGCGGGTCAGCACCCACTGCCGCAGCCACCCCTTCAGCGCCTCGTTGGGCGCCGGCGCGGCGAGCGGATCGCGGGGACGGCGCGCCGTGCCATCGTTGGCCTCGGCGGCCAGTTGGCGTACCGCGTAGCTCATTCCCAGGTACAGCGTCTCTGCGCTCAGCCAGGGTGCCAGGCGCGCTACGCAGGTGAGCCGCACCATGCCTTCGCCGAAGCTGGTGATGTTGGCGGCCGCGTAATCGACCACGCTCGCTACGATCGGCAGCAGGCCGTCATTTCCGCCGAGCAGGCTGATCAGGCTCTTGGCCTGCACCAGCCCGACCCCCATCTCCATGCCGCGGCGCAGGCGCAGCCGGTGGTAGGCGGCGTCGCGCTGCTGGCGCGGGCTGGTGGCCACCCACACCTGGTCGCCGCGCACCGCGGTGGGGTAGGAGATGGCGTCGTCGGCCCACAGGTCGAAGGTGCAGCCGCTCGCCAGTTCGAAGCGCGCCTCGTGCCAGTGGCAGGTCAGGATGCCATCCTTGACGCTGCCGCGGTCGAGCGGAAACCCCATGTGCGGGCAGCGGTTGTCCACCGCGTGGATCTCGTCGCCGTCCGCGAATACCGCCAACGAGCGGTCGCCCGCCTGCGTCACCATCACCCCGCGCCGGCGCACCTCTTCCAGACTCGCCACCGGTACCATTCCGTTGCTGCCGTGATCGCCGTGATTCCCATTGCTGCCGTTGCTGCTGCCCATACCGTTCCTCCTCGCAGGCGAGACGCTCAGTGATGGAACAGGCGCAAGCCGGTCATCACCATCGCCAGCCCGTGCTCGTCGCACGCTTCGATCACGTCGCCGTCGCGCAGCGACCCGCCCGGCTGCACAATGTATCGCACGCCGCAGCGCCGTGCCACGTCGATGCTGTCCCGGTGTGGAAAGAACCCATCCGAGGCCAGCACGGCACCGTCCAGCCCGGCCAGCCAGTCAGCGCGCTGTTCCGCGGTCAGCGGCGGCGGCATCTCCTCCACCTGGGCGCGCAGCCAGGCATCGTCGGTAACCTGCACCCCGCCCACGTACTGGGTCATCCAGGTGTCGCGGTCGTGGCGGCGCACCCCGGGGCGGAAACGCACCTTCTGCAGCACCGGGTGAAAACGCAGGTGCCAGGCGCACGCCTTGTCGGCGGCGAGCGCGGTGCAATGGATGCGCGACTGCTGGCCCGCGCCGATACCGATGGTCTGGCCGCGATACGCGATGCACACCGAGTTGGACTGGGTGTACTTCAGGGCGATCAGCGCCAGCAGCATGTCACGCGCCGCCGCCGGCGGGATGTCGCGCGCCGCCGTGGGGACGTTGGTCAGCAGCTCGCCGTCGATGACGGTGTCGTTACGCGGCTGTTCCAGGGTCACCCCGAACACTTCGCGCCGCTCGGTAGCGGGCGGCCGGTAGTCGGGATCGATCGCCAGCACCCGGTAGGCGCCGCCCTTCTTGGCGCGCAGCACGTCCAGCGCGTCGGCGTCGTAGCCGGGGGCAATGATGCCGTCCGAGGTCTCCCGCTTCAGCAGCCGCGCGGTGGCCAGGTCCACCTGGTCGCTCACCGCTACCCAGTCGCCGTAGGAGCTCATGCGGTCGGCGCCGCGGGCGCGCGCGTAGGCGGCGGCCGTGGCCGACAGCTCTTCGGTCCCGGCCGCGAACACCCGCCGCTCGGAATCGGTCAACGGCAGCCCGAGCGCCGCCCCCGCCGGGCTGACGTGCTTGAACGAGGTCGCCGCCGGCAGGCCGGTCGCGGCGCGCGCCTCGCGCACCAACTGCCACGAGTTCAGGGCATCAAGGAAGTTGATATAGCCGGGCGCTCCGCCGAGCACCGTGAACGGCAGCGCGCCGGACGCCGTGACGCGGGCGCCCGCCTGGTGCGGGTTGGCACCGTAGCGAAGTTCCAACTCAGCCATGCCTGTTACTCCTTGGCCGCGGAGGCCGACTTCGGCAGGGCGGCCCGCTGCAGTTCGGCGACCTCGTGGCGGAAATTGGCCGACTGCATCACCGGCGCGCCGCGCAGGGCGGCCAGCGTTGGGGCGCCGCACAGCGTCATGGCGGTGCGCAACTCATGTTCGATGCGCCCGATCAAGTCCTGTGCGCCGTCGCTGCCGCCGGCCATCACGGCGCGGATGAACGGCAGCGCCATGGCGCCGAGCCCGGCGCCCAGGGCCAGCGCCTTGGCCAGGTGCACGCCGTTGCGCAAGCCGCCGGAAGCGATCACGCGGCCCGCCTCGGCGCCGCCGAGGGCCGCCAGCAGCACCCCGGTCGGCAACCCCCAGTCGGCGAACGCACGCGCGCTCTGCCGCTCCGGCGCGGCCAGCCGTTCCCCCTCCACCGCGATCCAGTTGGTGCCGCCCGAGCCGGCCACGTCCACATAGCGCACCCCCTGGCCGCGCAAGCCGGCCACGTCCACATAGCGCCCCCCGTGGCCGAGCAACCGCCGGATCTCCGCCGGGCCGATGCCGAATCCGGTCTCCTTGACCAGCACCGGCACCCCGCAGCCCGCCACGGCGCCGGCAATCGCCTCCAGCAGGCCGCGGAAATCGCGGTCGCCGCCAGGCTGAAACAGCTCCTGGCCGGCGTTCAGGTGGATCACCAGCCCCTGTACCTCCAGCCGCTCCAGCAGCGGCCGCAACGCGGCGGCGCCGAGGTCGCGGAGCTGCACCGCGCCCAGGTTGGCGAGCACCGGCACGTCGGGCGCGTGCGGCTTGACGTGGAAGTCGGCAAAGGTGTCGGGATCGCGCAGCAGCGGGCGGATCGACCCCACCCCGACGGCGACGCCGGCGCGCTGCGCCGCTTCCGCCAGTGCGCGGTTGGCGCTGCGCCCGCGCCCCGAGCCGCCGGTCATGCAGGAAATCAGCAGCGGCAGCCGCAGCCGCGCGCGCAGGAACGGCTGCGCGGTGTCGATGGCGTCGTAGTCGAGTTCCGGCAGCGCGCGGTGCACCAGCCGCACCTGGTCGAGGCTGGTGCCGCCGGCCGCCGGGTCGGGATAGCGCTCGTTATCGAGGCAGATGTCGAGATGGTGCTCCTTGCGGGTACTGATTTCGGCCGCTGCCGCCGCCGGCTCGTTCCAGCTCACCCGGCGGATCCCGCGTACCGGTAGGTGCGATAGCCGTCGTCGCGAATCCCGTGCAGGTAGAAGCGGCGCACCGGAACCTGTCCCGGGGCCGGTTCGGCGCCGCGCCGGCCAGGATAGTCGGCGATCCAGGCATCGTACGCGGTCAGCGGCGCCTCCACCCCCTGGTCGATCAGGGCATCGAGCGACCAGCTTTCCAGCACCGCGCCGGCCTGCCCACCGACCCGCGCCGAGAACGCCAGCGCGGTGTTGCCGGAGCCGTACGCCACCAGCACCGCGCGCTGGCCGGCCAGCGCCGACCGGCATGCGCGGTGGCGCGCCGCCAGCAGCGCCGCCGCGCTCAGAAACAGCGCCCCCGAGTACACGTTGCCCACCACCGCGGCGGGGGCGGTACCGTCCGCGAATTGCCGCCCGGCCAGAAACCGCGCCGCCGCGGCCGCATCAAGGTCCAGGTGGCGCTGCACCAGGCCCGCCATCGACTCCTCCGGCAGCGAGCGGAACGGCACGTGCAGTGCGAACAGGTCGGCCTCCTCCAGCAGCGCCGCCATGCTGCGCCCGGTGCGGGCACCCAGGTCGAGCAGCGCCTCCTCCACCGCACGCTGGTAGCAATCGATGGAGAACCTTCCCCTGACGCGCGCCGCCACCGAGCCGTGCGGGCGGAAGAAGTCGTCCACGTCGCGCGACGCATAACCGATCGCCGCGAAGTCGATCTTCAGCAGGCGCGGCTCCGGCTCCACCAGCAGCGCCACCGCGGCCGCGCCCTGGGTAATCTCGGCGCTGCTGCCCGCTGCGTAGCGCGCCTCGTCGGTGCATATTATCAGCCCGCGCCCGGCCTCGCCGCGGCTCACCTGCAGCATCGCCCCCACGCTCGCCAGGCCAATCGCCCCGCCGGCGCAGGCGTGCTGAATGTCGAACGTGGACAGCGCCCCCGACAGCGCGAACCCGGCGCGCTGCAACATGCCCTGCACATGCGCCGCCACCGGCTTGGCCTGGTCGACGCCGGACTCCGTGCCCACCACCAGGTAGCGCAGCGAGCGGATCTCGGCCTCGCTCATCCGTTCCAGCAGTGCGGCCGCCGCCTGCGCCGCCATCGTGGCGGCATCCTCCCACGGCTCCGGGAAGCGCAGCGACTCCTGTCCGGTGCGCCGCCGCGCCCGCGCCAGGGTCCGGGCCCACTGCGGGTTGCGTTCACGGTGCCGTGCGATCAGCGTATCGAGCGAAATCTGTAGATGGGGGATATAAACGGCGATGTCGCCGATCCCGAAGGACCTCTCCATCAGCGCCGCGCCACCCTACCCGCACTCGCCACCCCCTGTCTACCCACCCCGGTGAGCGGCGATCAAGGCGGACGAGGCCGACGCTTCTCCGGACGGTCCAACCCGGCTCCCCGCAGATGACCGCCCTGCACTGGATCACGGCCACCATCGGCGCCGTGTGGCGTTGATTACGCAGTCGAGTCGATGATCAGCGACACGTAGTCAGATTCGTAGAGTTTCTGGCGGTCTCCCACAGCAAGGCGTTGGAGACAATACAACCGCCAATAGCGCTGCCATTCCGCAGACTGATATGCACGATGCTCCACAGCGAGTCCGATCAGCGGATCACGGGCATCCTCCCACGATATCATTTGGCCGTGTGACAACCAACGCCGGGTATCCAGCAGCTCTGTCACCGTACCCGTCCAATTGCCACCGTTACGGAACATCCCACGCCTCAGCAGAGTCTCGGCCGCTTGGCGCGCCCGACTTCTGGCCGCCTCACACAGTTTCAATGTTGCAGGGTCAAGTTTGCCTAGCATGATCTTCGCCGCACCGTCGCTGGGATCTGCTACTAGTTTGCCGGCATGGGCTGCAAAGGCATCAAGGTAATTCTGTACGGATTGCCATCTGCCGAACAGACGTGCCTGCGGATCGATTGGACCAAGTTCGGACATGTCGCTCATCACCACACTGTCAGCTCCAAGCACCATGACTGTGCCTGCACTCTTGGCGAAGTCCGGAACGATTATACGAAGCTCGCGTTCGCCAACATGGCTCCTCATCATTCCCATCAACTTCTCAGCAGCGTCGATGCTCCCTCCGGTAGTATGGAGAAGCAGATCCAGGTCGCGGTTCGCCGGAACTCTATGCAGCAGGTCGACGAATGGCATGGTGTCGTTCTCGTCAACCACGCATTCGATGCCTGATACATAGCAGATTAACGAACTCTCCGTATGGTCCTGTATCTGCTTGATGAGCGTCTGTCGTTGGTAGCGATCCGCGTGATTCGCTTCGTATAAGGGCGTCTTGGAAGCGTTTGGCGAACTACCCTCGGGAGCAGGCGGAGTTTCGCTACGGATGGATGGTATCGCCAGTTCACTCATATTGTTACGTCCTGTTTGCAGCAACTGCCCATCGGAGCCGACCATTGTGGATGGTAAAATGGCAGCGGCGTTGAGCAGTGATGTCGTCGATGCTAGGATGAATCGATAGCGGCTTTCGAGATTCGATCCTCCAGAATGGGTATCGGTTGCGGTCCAAGTTCAACAGGAGTCGATGTCGCGTTCGGCAGGGACAGTCGAAAACAACCCAGGTCGCTCGATCGCGTGGACTGACGAGGACTACACCGCGGTAAGGTAGGCGCTCGGCTACGTCGTCTCCCGCCTCAACTTGCCCAACAACCCGCCAAGAGCGCCAGGGAAGCGGTAACGAGTGCCACCAAGAACACAATTCACTCAACCTTGCCACGTTTGCTCCAGCAAGGGGTTGGTTACACCAAGCCCTAGTTTCCGCGCCTGCGGGTGGCAATAGTGGCCCTCGCGCGGGGTTTGGTCGTTTGTCGACACCTCACGCTCATGAGAGCGAAGCAGTATTTCCGTAGGAACAGGGTCAGGCCCATAGTGAATGAGTCGTTCGAGCAGTTCGCCCACCGCCGCCGCCGCGACCTGCGTTGTATAGGCCACCACCGCGGGCTCGGGCTCTGACAGCGCGGGCGCGTAACCTTCTGCGGCAAGTCGACGGTGTTCAGATGGATGTAGCATTTCGGCGGCCGCCCGTTGTAGATCAATGCGGCTGCGGCAGACGAGACACGCCGCGCCTGGGGCGAGCACAGTAACGCGGCCGTCGATTCCCACGAGGTGGCCCCCAGGGCCACTACTGAGCAGAACTCCGCAATCGATGACCGGAGTCAACAGGTACGACGCGACCCGGGATAGCACGAGCCGGCCGGCATTGTCATCGGTGCATCCAAATACGACATCAGCATCAAGCAGCAATCTCGCCGTTGATTCAGAGGTAATCTTGGACTGAGCGGTGGTCACATCGGCATCCGGGGCGATTCGCTTCACATGTGCACTACTCACGTTTACTTTCGGCTCGCCCACGTCATCAAGGTAGGATCCATATACGCGAGTGACGTTTCCGGCGGTCAATGTGTCAGGATCAAACAACTGGAGATGGCGTACGCCAAGGCGAACGAGTTGCTCAATGACAGCCGAACCGGTACCACCGCATCCAACCACAGCAATCCGAAGATCACCGAGGATCTGTTGGATGTCGCCGCCGAAGGCTCTAATGTTCCGGTCGAATTGCTTGGCCGGAGGCGTTGTGCCGTTTCTCCAATTCTGCACGAGCGCGAAGCGTCGGCCGGTAATCCACAGGCGATCAATCTCGGTTCGCCGGCCTTCGGATTCGATGTGACCAGAGAAGCAAGGTTGGCCCCGCGGCCGAGCAATAACAACCGCTCCGTAGAGGGGGCTCGCTGCGCGGAGTCGGAAGAGGTCGGCGAGTTGTTGGTCGACGAGTTCGTCGTACTTGCTTGGCTTGGGCGTTGAGTCGATACCGGGATGAGTATGCAACCAAATTGGCACGCACCCATCGGCCTCGGCAGCAGCGAGGGCGGGCACGTAGCCGTGGGAGGAAATGCTAAGTCCCGCCGCCTCGCGTCTACGGTAGGCGTCATCCTGAACCCAATGCAACGCCCGGCCGAGCAAGCGCACATTGCCGCCTGGAGTGTCCACTTTACGCGCCAGCAGAACGCAGGCGGACTCCACCGTAACAGCTACCGCGTCAAAGAGCTCGGCTGCGACCTGGTCCGGCAGTACCAGCGTCACCGTCATCAAGCCGCCTTCGGCACACTATACTCCAGGTCCTGCCGAATCAGGGCAAGGAAGCTCGCAAGCCCATCAATTCCAGACTGCCACTGGCCATTGTTGAAGTGTCTCGACCAGCGTTGCCACTGACGCCCGAGATAGACTTCGACGACGCTGGTGGCAGGCAGATCTGCGCCATTGGCCAAGTGAACAGCCGGGGAGAACCACCACATGTCCGGGGGGACATCAGGATAACCGGCACTTAGCCGAACCAGGAGGTCCGATGCACTCCGATCGAACCCTCGCGGGAGCGGCCACTCGGGCACGACGACACAGGTCATGCCGGACTCCGTCGCGATCTCGTGAGCAACAGCTCGTTCGTCCAGATATGCGACATCGGATTGTGGAAGTGTCATGGCGACTACTACATCCTCATTTGGCTAGCGGGGTTGGTGCCGGGGTTGATCGTGCTCGGGGCGGTAAAGAAGCGCAGCCCGTCGTGAACCTGGACCGTGTCGTCGTCCTTGATCTGGCGGTCGGGATGACCTGGAACGATTTGGAACAGATCCCGCTCCGCGGGGATCGGAGGTGTCGGAAGACCTCGGAGCTGAGCCCCCGTGATCTTCTCCTCCGCCCACTCGTACTCTGTTCGGTCGATCCGAATGATAGCCGGCTTGTGCTCCGGGCTGTCCTTGTCGGGGGTTGGGGTGTCTACTTCCATAGCTGTCCTCCGTGATTGTTTGATACCAAGATACCGCGGTTGGCTGAAGGTTGACAACCACATTTTCCGATAGCACACTTTGAAGCATGAGACCCGTCAAAGCCATGACGATTCGCCTCTCTGCCGACCAGTCCGACCAGTTGAGCACCATCGCGGCCGTGGACGGTCAACCCGTATCGCACGTGATCCGCTCAGCAATCGCGGAGCACATCGAGGGGCGCAGACGTGACGCTGCGTTCCAGGACATGCTCCGCCAGCGCATTGAACGTGAGCAACGGCTGCTGCCGAATGACGAGTAGGGTCAGCCGGAGTTACAAGCGACCCACCCGACCACCACGCCACGCTCCGGGCCATGGCGGGTAACCGCTCACTCGCCCGTCCGAACTGCACACAAAGGATTAGGACACGACGAGCAACTCGCCGACAGACGCCGCTACAGCGGCCGCTTCGCACGTTGCGTGTTCAGCATCCAGGCCGCCTACAACGCTACAATCGTCTCAGTGTCGGCGGCGGCGAGGGCGTTCATGTAGGCGAGGATGAGGTCGCGGGTGCGGTAGGTGCCGTATGCGGCTTCGTCCTGGCGGCGGACGATGGGGAAGGTGTCGAGGACGTAGGCGGCGTCCTCGCGGGACAGGCCGTAGAGCTGGAAGTAGAGGGCGTCGAGCCGGGCACGGAGGTGGCGGCGCTGCTCGGGGTCCCACCGGAAGGGCGGGTCTCCTCCACGTCGTGGAACACCGTTGCCGACTCGTGCACCTCCACCACATCGGCATCGGACATCTCCTCAATCCGCTCCATCCCCTCGGCCGCGACCTCCGCTCCGGCCATCGCCGACGCGGCGAACAATCCACCGAGCCGATCCAGCTCCCGGATCGCATCCCGTACGCGGATGCCAACCAGCGAATCGCCGCACCTCAGGCGATGGTCAAGGAACGACAGCGGCGCACCAACGGTGAAGCTGTGCAACCACAGCGAGACCTTCGCCAGCTCCACGGTCAGGCGGTTCTTGTCGACGCCGTAGATGCAGCGCTTCAGCACCATGCGCCGGATAATCGCCTGGTCGGTAAGCTGAGCCACGTCGATGATCCAGTTTCCTTCTTGCGCCCGATGCAGGATTCCGCGCCGAATCTCCGCGATCCGCGCCACCAGCGGCGACTCATACTCGCCCTGCAGCCACACCGGCACGCCGGGTACGTACTCAATCAGCTCCGCGATGTAGTCGGACAGGAAGTCGACCGCGGTGACCAGGAAGTGGCCGCTGCCCATGGCGGGATCCAGCACCTTGAGCCGAAGCACGGCCTCCGCCGGATCCAGCCTCGCCAGCATCGCCATCCGCTCGGCTTTGGAGCGGCGGTCCGACGCCAGGTGCCGCGCCCGAGCCTCGAATGCCCGCAGCCTCTCCTCGGCGAGGGGTTTCAGGGTCTGGTCGACGATCAGATCCACCAGCTCTTGCGGGGTGTAGAAGCTGCCGCTGTCCTTGCGAGCGTACGAGTCGGGCCGGATCTCGATACTTCCGTCCGCGGTGCGCGTGGGCTCCCGTTCCAGCAGGCGCTCGTAGATCGAGCCCAGTTGCTGCACCGACATGTCACGATAGTTCACAAAGCGGCGAAACCCGTGTTCCGGTCCTCCCGCCGCGGTGTGGCTGAGATCGTAGATGATCTCGGCAACCACCGTATCCGGGAGCCGGATGCGCTCCAGCACGGGCGCCGCCTCGGGAGCGAAAAGGCCGCCGTTGTAGGGTGGCAGGCCGATCGACCGGTCGCCCTGGTCGATCTGGCGGAACAGCTCGGTCAGGCGGTTGTAGTAGTGCCCTGCCGTCGCCGAGAAGGTGTCCTGCTCGGCCATGCGGCGCGCCACGTCTTCGCGCACCCGCTTGCGCAAGCCGTAGTCGTCGTAGCGCTCGTCGTTGACCGGCAACAGCCCGCGGTCCTCGGCATACAGCACGAACAGCAGCCGGTACAGGAAGATAAGCGCCGCCGAGCGCGCTTCTGACAGGTTGTCGGCCCCGGCAGCGTCGGCGACCGCCCCCACCAGGCGCGGATAGACCCGCTCGAACACCACGCTCGAGAGATCCTGTGCAACCGACTCCTCGTAGCGCCGGCCTTCCGCGAGCGCGGCCTCGAGGAACGTCGTGGTCGCCGTCCCTTGCAGCACGAAGGCGTCGCGACCGAACAACAGCAGGAAGGCGCGCAGGCCATCCTCGTTGCCCGGCTGGAGCAGGTCGGCGAGGACCGCCTCGAAAAAGCCCGTCGCCCGCGGCCGTGCCCGCCGGTCATACAACCGCCATACGCTGCCGCTGGTGAGTATGCCGAACCGGATACGCCCGTCCGAGGCGACGTCGGCGGTCGTCAGATAGCGCAGCATCTGGCCGTGCGGGGTGCCGGCGCGATGCCCGTCGGTCCGATCCCGCTGATCGAGCGAGAGCCCGAACCGTTTGCTCTCCTGCACAATCAGGGCATCCTGAAAGCGCTCGTCCGAGTTGCCCCGCCCGGTAGCGCGCGCCTTGGCCGCCGCGTCAGCGAACAGCAGATGGTCGGGTACATCCTCGTGACCGGCGGCCGCCTGCTGCGGCAGGTACTCGCTCCAGCCAAGCAATTCCATCACAGGCCGAATCAGATCCTGCTCCGTCACTGCCTCATTCGGCTGCTGCAGCCCCTCGAACCGCGCGTGCACGCTCCCCACGTCACGGCGAAAGTCGGCGAGCTTCGGACCCGCTACGTCCCACTCAGGAGTCGTGCGGATGCCGTCGGCAAGAAAGAACTGAGTGAATAACTGGCCCTTCATAGTGGCTCGTCCGGCAAGGCCGGATCGACTCGCGGCGCCATCATAGCAGACCGTGCGTTTAGCAGCGCCGACATCCTCACATGATACACTCTTGGATTTCACGACGAGCCTGAGGCGATGCGTCGGCGCACTGACGACTATACTACTGACTGCCCCGTCCGCGATACGCGCCGGCGACACACTTGCCAACGCAGTGCATGCCCCGCAGTTGGGCCACGGGCGAAGAGGAGAACACTACGACGACCGGCTAAACGGCGTGCCGGCACGAAGAGTGGTCAGTCACGCGCCGCCGCACTGTGGGCACGGAAGCCGCACAAGAAAACCGAGACCCTAGCCATCGCGTGTTGGAAGCCGCCCACCGAAAGAGTGCCGGCCCACTGACACTCAGCGCTTCGAACGCTTGCGGGTAGGGGGCAGGCGGCCTACAATCCGGCCATGGTAGTTAGGCAGGCGTTGGCTCCATTCATGAGCGGCACTGGAGTGCTACGCAAAGTAGCACTTACAGTCATGTTCCTCATCTACGGAACCGTGGCGACGCTCGCTCAAAATCTGAGTGAGACCGCAGAACAGAGTGACCTTTCGAAGGCCATGAGTTCGTCCGGGACGTTGTTCGTTCGCGAATTCCATCGGTTGCCGGACGTAGCGACACTCGGCAGCTCCTCATCTATCGAGTGCGAGATCGTCCTCGTCAGAATCGTCGACACTGCAGAGGATTATCCCGATGATGACGCCGTCACGGTGGGGCTTCGGTTTAGTATCGAAGAAGAATATCGGGATCAAACTGCCTATGTAGATGTTGACGAGGCAGGAGGATTGCTGGCGTCGTTGCAGCTTATATCCATCGACGGGAAGGAGCTCCTGACTTCGCCTCTTGTCGACGGGATCACAGACACCGAGCGATCTACCGAAGTCCATTACACCACCAGGGAAAAGACCACACTGGCAGCATTTGTAGACCGCGGAGGGAACCTTCGGTATGCAATGAAGATCGATTCGGGAGCCGACTGGGCTCTCCTCGAACCAGAGGGGGTAGATGTGCTCGAATCTAATCTGGCCCGGGTTGTAGAAGTAGGGCGCCTCGCACGTGTCCCATGATGGCGCGCTGTCTATATGGTATGGGCTATCCGGTAGACCCATCGGGGTGGGATACAGCTCGGTTTGGGCGTGGCCGGTGGATTGAAGGCGCCACTAACCCGTGGTGCCCGCCCGCGAATGGCACGCCCGCCCCGGCGCCCAGCCCGCCCCCAGAAAGAGGCGAGTGAGCGGCACCGCCGGGTACCGGGATTCGAGCACTCCGAGTCTCGGCGCCCCACCCCGGGATGGCGATCGCTGCCCGACATCCGAAAGGCCGCGTACTGTCGACCCAGCACTGTGCAGTTGTTCGGCCCGCCGGTATTCTCCGGCCGCCGCCGACCGCTTAGTACTTCGCTCCTTTGCGGCGTCGCATTGGAGCGCCCGCGGATCGCCCTGGTCTCGCAGCCGGCGGGTGGCCGCTCGCCGCGCGGCCGCGGTGGAGTAACGGTGGCCGTCGTGTGGAACCGCGATCTCATGAGAACAGCTCGGGGTAGCCGTTGGCGTTGGCGTTGGCGGTTGCGCCGGGCGGGGTACGGGCGGGGAGAGCGTTACGGTCCCAGAATACTCCGTTGGCGTAGCCCTGGATCGACGGGTCGGTCCGGGCGGCGGCGAGGCGCTTGAGTGCCAGGCACTGGTACTCGGCATCGATCTCGACTCCGCACCAGCGGCGTGACAGTTTCTCCGCGACGACCGCGGTGGTGCCGCTGCCGAGAAACGGATCAAACACCCAGTCACCCGGCTTCGAGCTCGCCAGGATCAGCTTTGCCATCAGTTTCTCCGGCTTCTCGGTCGGGTGGTCGGTGTTCTCCGGCATCGACCAGAACGGCACGGTGATGTCGGTCCAGATGTTGGACGGGTGGGTCAGGCGAAAGCTGCCATCCTGGTCCTGCAACCAGTCCTTCGGCTTCCCGTTGTTGCGGTAGGTCGCCAGCACCTTGCGCTTCAGCTTGACGGCATCGACATCGAAGTAGAAGTCGTCCGACCGGGTGCTGAACCAGATGTCTTCGGCATTGTTCTTCCAGTTGCGCTTGGCGCCGCGGCCCTTGTCGCGTTCCCAGGTGATTCGATTCCGTACCTGAAAGGACGCCTCCAGGACGGGATAGATCACCGTCGACGTGCTCCAATCCGAGCACACGTACAGCGTCGCGTCCGGCTTCATCAGCGGCACCAGCAGATCGACGAGGGCCTGAAACCAGCGCCGATACTCGTCTGCCGGTCTCTTCTTGAAGGTGCTCGCGCCGTAATCCTTGGTGATGTTGTACGGAGGGTCAAGGATGAGCAGGTCGACGAACGAGAGGGGGAGGTGCCGGGCGACAGAGAAGATGTCGCCGCCGACAACCCGCCCTGCGACCTCACGGCACGAGACCGGGCTATCGAGCCGCATGACGCGGCGTACGAGTTGTTCCCGTTCCGCCTCTGTGCATGAGATCGTACGATTTCGAGGGGCGCGAGCGGGCATGGCAGCGTCCAACTCGATTCTACGCGCACCCTCCACAAGGTAGGCGCGTGATGGGGTCACGCAGCCGCTGACGTGACTTCAAGGCGTAGACCGATTGCGCCCAAGGCGGCATCCATCTGATCGAGCCGTGAGTGGTGATTGATATTCAACACGCGATCTACTTGCGGCAGATGCCAGCCCAAGCGTCGGGCCAACTCGGCCTTACCGATATCCTGGTCCCGCATTCCCTGGTACAGGATCACTTTGACAGCCGTAAGGGTCGGCAGTAGGACATGGGTCTCGCCACTCTGAGAAGGCATCGGTATGTCTTTCCGATCTTGGATGCGTGCGGCAATGGCCTCCTCAAGCGCATCGACAG
Source organism: Spirochaetaceae bacterium bin103 (assembly GCA_002238925.1). Classification (GTDB taxonomy): domain Bacteria; phylum Spirochaetota; class Spirochaetia; order SZUA-6; family Bin103; genus Bin103. The sequence continues at coordinate 24,812 of MPNH01000038.1, forward strand.
CACGTCCCAACGCCTCATCACGATCTTCTCCGAATGTCACCAACTCCGGAAAATCCGGAGACGTTACTAGTACGGTTCCGTCGTCCCTTTCAAGTTCAATGGGGTAAGAAAGCATTTTTTCGTCTCTGCGACCTGTTTCTGTCGCACTGTAGCGGTTCTCTCCGTGAGGGAGAATGCATGTTTGGAGCCTCTACTCAAGCTCCAAGTCCTTTTTGATCTTCGCAACAAGACGCTTTCCTAGGTCCTTTCCTGCTCCGTGCATCGGCAGTTGCGATACGAGACCATCACGCCGCACGGTGACGTGACCGCTGCCACCACGATGATTCTCGAAGGTACACCCTCGTCTCTTGAGCCATCGCCTGAGTTCCGAAGCCTTCATCGGCTTCCTCCTGTAGGGGCTACCCCTCAGAACAGCCCATTTTGCGATTTCTCCATCTGTTGACTCCTCGTCCGCCATCGAATCTACCAGCACTCATATCCGTGAGTCAACAGATGTGTTGCGGCGTCATGTTCGTCCACAAGCGGACGAGGCTTCCGTGCCCACCACAGATACTGTCATGCACCGCGCCACGAGGCGCGACCGTGCCGATCGTCATCTCCAGCAGGGCCAACCGCGCTAGTGCGCTTCCGCGCATCGCGACAATCACAGGGTCGGGCGGCTTTGGGCTGGAGCCGCCGCCGCGAGCGCCGCGTACACTCTGGCCACGCCGCCGCCAGCGACCAGAACGGCCACGCTCCGCTGCTCGTGGAGCGGTAACGTCACGCTACGGTTGATCGTGCGTCATCTCGACTCGTCGAATCTACCGGAACACGAAGCCGCTTGCGGCTGTCGGCGCACTCCCGAAGGTAAAGATTGATCAGCGTCTGGTAGAGGATGCGGCTGTCCGGCTGCCAGTGCCTTGAAATACTCCAGCGTGTCCACGTCCAGCCGTATCGTGACCTGTCTCTTGAGCTGCGCGTAAGGATTTCGTTTCGCCTTGGAGAAGTCGTAGCTGTCTCTCATCGCGCCCACCTGCGTTTCCGGGTCGCCGATGAGCAAAGCCCGATCATCGTAAACAGGGAGGGTTCAGCGGCCCAGGACGATGTCGACGCCTCGGACAACGAGCGCCACCTTCCGTTCCGCGAGCTTACGCACGCGCTTCACCAGGGTGCGGCGGTCAAGCGCGACGGGCGTGACATCCGCGGCTTGAAACAGATCGTCGGGCAGCGACACCGCCGTCTTCATACCGGCAGTATAACCTGGGTGGTGCCGCTCGTGTGGTAGGTTGTTGCGGGTTGAGTGGGTTCTTGCGGCGGTGGTAGGGTCGGCCGCGCGCGATGAGGTATCAACCGCTGCCGCTGGCTGAGCAGGTGGCCGTTCATGGAGTCCGGGTCGACATGAGTTCGCCTCCCGGCGGTCTGCAGGTGCTGGAAGAGGTCGGGCTGCTGGCGGTGCCCGGGGTGCGGGGGCAGGTGATCTACCGGGCGCCGGGGTCGCTGTTCGAGACCCGGGCCACGGTCACGCCGGGCGGCGACTACCTGCTGATGTTCCCGACCGACAGCGCCGGTCACGACCCGACCGAGGGACACTGCCACTACGGGCGCGCAGAGCGCAAGGTGAACGACCTGGTGGCGTTCCGTTCTTCGGACGGCGGGGAGAGCTGGCACGGCCCCAGCATCGCGTTCGACATCGACTACAACCAGCACGGCTTCGTGCCGTTCATCCCGCGTGCCGGCAGCCGCCTCTACGCGTTCGGGACGCAGCCGATCTGGGACCGCTACCGCCGCGACCAGGGGTTGCGCGAGAACGCGCCGATCGGCTACCGCTGGTCGGATGACGACGGCCACACCTGGAGCGGCGTACGGCTCATCGAGCCAGGCAACGATCCGGGCTTTACCGGCATGTCGGTGATGCGCATGTGCGAGACCGAGGCCGGGAGCTGGCTGATCGGCTCCCACGAGGCGGACTGGAGCCACCGGCCGCTGCAGACCCGCCAGTACGTGCTGCGCAGCGAGGATGAGGGTGCGAGTTGGCAGCTGCTGCCCGGGGCGCGCGGCGGCGGCTGGTTCGCGAGCGGGTTCGGAAGGCTGGACGAAGGCCGCCCCATCGACCTCGGCGGCGGCGAGGTGCTGCTGATGGCACGCTCACCCGAGGGCCACCTGTGGCAAGCGCGCAGCGCGGACGACGGCAGCACCTGGAGCTATCCCGAACCCACGCCGCTGGTCCACCCGGATGCCCCGCCGATGCTGTTCATGCTGTCGGACGGCGCCACCCTGGCAGCGTTCCACCACAACCGGCATCACGACCTCGACTACACCGGCCTCGACGGCACCAAGCCGGAATTGATGGCCGACCGCTCCGAACTCTGGGTGGCCCTGTCCGGCGACGGCGGCCGCTCCTGGACCGAGCCCCGCTTCCTGCTGGCGAATGCGCTCGAGCCCTCGTTCGACACGCCGTTCCGGAATCACCAGTGTTCCTACATGGACCTGTTCGTCGACCGCGGCACCATCCACATGTTCATCCCGCACCGTTGGCAGCAGGTCACCTGCCTGCGCTTCCCGGAGACCTTGCTGGCCGACCTTCCCACCGCCGCGGTCTTCTGATCCCCGGTCTACCTGGCGTTCACGTAGCCGACACGTCCGGCCTGCAGCGCGATCGCCCGCCGGATCAACTCCGTCCGTGACTGCCGCGTCCGGAACAGATCGCCCTGCTGCAGCCCGTGGATGCGGATCAGCCGGTCCATCGCCGCACGGTTCCGTTCAAGCGCACCGTCCGCGAGAATGTGCACCACCTTCTCCCCGGCTGCCTCGAGTGCCGGCGCCACCAGCAACGTGCGATGGCAGTCGAGCGGCTCCCGCTCCGCACACATGAGCGCAATTCGCTGCTCCGCGCTGCCCCGCAGCACACGACGGATGCCGTCCCGAAACGACTCGGTCCCCGCAACGCGCTCGTACACGATGCGCCCGCGTTCGTAACAGCCTGGATCATCGGGCCGCCCACCCAATTCACGACCCAGAAACAGGTAGTCGATGCCGCGTGCCGCCAGCGCCGACGCCAGCGGCTGCCGGCTGAAATGCCTGACGAACCGGCTGTACGGCACCGATCGAACATCGGCCACGGTTGCGACCCGGTGTTTCCCCAGCAGTGCGAAGAACCCCTCAAGGCTGTGATTGGAATGCCCTATCGTGAATACCGCCGAACGTTCCCTGGGGTGCATCTCGCCTCGGGTGCGCTCCTCGCCGGCGACTTCGCCAGCGTGCTCGCCGAGTTGAACACTGGCCTCGGCACCCCGGAGCATGCCGCGTTCGTCGCCGCACTGAGCAAGGAACCGCTCCGTAATCCTCACGGGGCGGCCGTGGGGTGTTGCCACCGATCAGCGCCGCGTGTCACGGACGCTGCGCGGCTAGGTTTCGTCGTCCTCGACGATGCGCAGGGCGGCGCGCGCTTGCTCGGCTTGGCTGCCTACCCCGTCCAGCCGGGCGGCGAGGTCGGCACGCAGGTTGGTGGCGAACTCCTCCAGGATGGTGCGGATTTCGTCGCAGATTCCGTCCAGGCGGGAGCCGAGCTCGGTACGCATCGCAGCGAGTTCGGCGCGGATTTCGCGCAGCTCGGTGAGGACATCTCGTAGTGTCGGTTGGGCTGAATCATTCATTGATGACATGCTCCTTGCGGGTCGGCGAACTCGCGCAACGCGGCGGCCGCATTCGCATGGCCGGCGGCTGCCACGTGCTCGGCGTCGCGCGATGCGCTCGGCATCGACTTCGCGCGCCTCCGCCGCCTCACGAACGTGCCCGCTCGCTCATGGCGTGGAGCGTACTGTGCGCACCGGCGGTGAGGCAACGGGGCGGAATCCACTTACCCGGCGCAGGGTGTCGGGATCGCCGAAGCCGCCGGCCTTGGTGACCAGCACCATGCCGTCCCACGCCCCACCGAGCACGCGGCCCCACGGAACGTAGGGCTCCACTTCGCCGCACAGCTCGAGGCGGTGAATGGCCAGCCGCCGCAGGCAGGCGTATGCGGTGTCGCCGCCCACCAGCAGCAGCGCGCGCGGGAGCACGCCCGCCGACGCCAGTGCGCGCGCGGCCAGATCGGCAAGATCCGCCGCCACCGTCTCCGCCACGGGGACGGATGGCCGGGCGGCGGATTCCGCGAGCGAGGGTGCGCACAGAAAGAGATCCCGGCCGGCGGCCAGCGCCTTGGCGGACAGCGCGGCTGCATCCACGGCGCTCAGTGGGCCCGGTGCACCATCTTCCGCGCCGCCGGAGACGTGCCAGCGTTTGCTTGCCGCGGCGCCGGAGGCTGCGCTCGCGCGCACCAGCAGCGGGCGGACGGCGGCGGCGGCCAAATCCACCTGCCTGTGGGACAGGCTGCGGCGCGATCCACAGACCAGTACCAGCGGCGCCGGGGGAGCAGGTTCCCGGCTACCAACGGGATCGCCACTCTCCGCGCGCGGCGCGGCGGCGACCCCGGGTGCGCCGGCCAGCGTCAGCGCGCGCAACAGGCCGGCGGCCCCCGCCCACACCAGCCGGCGGCCCCCGCGAGCGGCCCCTTCCGCTGCCGCCGCGAGTGCATGCAGGTCGCGGTCGCTGGCGGCATCGGCCACGACCAGGTCGACCGGTCCGTGCGCCGCGGCGGCGATCTCGCTACGACTCGGACGCGCGGGCAGATGGGCGGCGCGGCACTCAGGCCACTGGCGGCGAACGATGTCGATCACCGCCGAGCTGGCGGCAGCGCCGTGCGCGGTGGGTATCTCGTCGCGGTAAGGGGTTGCCATGACCGGCTCGCCCGCCACCAGCAGCGCGCCCCCCCCCCGCCAGCGCCCCCCCCCGCCCGGTGCGCCCCTCTTCCGGCAGCGCCGGCGTGCACACGATCACGCAGGGCGCCAGCGCCTCGTGCAGGGCCGCCAACTCGGCGCCGACGTTGCCGCGCAGCGTCGAGTCGATCTTCTTGAACCACACCGTGCGGCCCGCCGCGGACACGTCCCGGCATAGCGCACGAAAGCGCGCGGCCGCCTCCTCCGGCGGCATGCCGCGCGTCTGCGTGTTGATCACCGGCAACACCCACGCATCCGCCGCTTGCGCGATACATGCAGGAGCGTCTACCGCCGGGGGCGGCGTCTGCACGCGCGCCGATCTCTGACCGCTGCCGGCGCTTACCAGCACCTCCACGGCAGTTTGCGTCAGAAGCTGCACGCCGCCGTCCATTGCACCGGTGAGATCGTCGGCCACGACCGCGACTGCGCCCGGCCACGGCGAGCGCCGCGCGCGCGGCTCCGGCAACGCACCCTGTTCAATGGCGGCTGCTTCAGTGCTCCCAGCGCGACCCACCTCACCGGCGCGCAGGGCAGGGGGCCTGCCGGGCTGGCTCACGGCCACTGCCCGCCGTTGCCGCGCGCCATCGTCAGCGCGCTTTCGGCAGGGGGGCTGCCGGCGTGGCTGCCCGGGCAGTTCACGGCCACCGCTCGGGCGGGTGCTCGATCAGGCCGGCGCCGGCGCGGCGGCCCGCGGGTACGGCGCCGGCATCCAGGCCACCCTCGCCAGCCGCCGCCTCCCGCGCGGCGGCCTCGGCGGCGGCCAGCCGTTCCTCGTCGAGCACCATGCCCAGGCCGGGCCGCTCGCCGAGGTGCAGATACCCGTCGCGCAACACCAGGTCGCGGTCGAATATCGCCCCGCGTCCGGCGTCGAGCACCTCGATCATCAGGTGGTTGGGCAGCGCCGCCGCCACGTGCGCCAGGAAGCTGCCCGGCGAGTTCATCATCGCCACCGGCAAGTCGAAGGCGTACGCCAACTCGGCCACCTGCAGCGCGCCGGTAATGCCGCCGGCGTTGGTGCCCACCTGCACGATGTCCACCGCGCCGTGCTCCACCAGCGGCCGGTACTGCGACAGGCAGTCCAGGTTCTCGCCGGTCGCCACCGCGGCGCGGATGGCGCGCGACACGGTGCGCAGGCCGCGGTAGTCCCAGCGCCGCGCCGGTTCCTCCACCCAGGTCAGGTCGAAGCGCTCCTCGAACACCGCCACCCGGCGCACCGCCTGTTTCGGCGCCCAATACTCATTGGCGTCGATCATCAGCGCCGGCGCCCCGCATCCCACCGGCGCCGTGGCCAGCGCGTCGCGCACAATCGCCAGCCGGCGCAAGTCATGCTGCAGATCGAGCCCCACCTTCAGCTTGCCGGCGCGCACCCCGGCCGCCGCCATGCGCCGGTAGTAGGCATCCAGCTCGGCGTCGGCCAGCGGCAGGTCCAGGCCGCTGGCGTAGGCGCGCACGCGCGGGTCGGCGGCACCGAGCAGGCGCCACAACGGCTCGCCGGCGAGCTTGCCCTTCAGATCCCACAGCGCCACGTCCAGACTGCCCATGGCATCGCCGGCCACCCCCACCGCACCGCCCTTGAACAGGGCATCGTTCATGCGCTGCCACAGCCCGCGTACGCCGCGCGGGTCGGCACCGACGAGCAGTTCCGCCAGGCCGCGAATGGCATCGCCGGCATCGGCCGGCGCGATGGATATGCCGGTGGTTTCGGCGCCGCCGTGCTCGGAGCCTCCACTGACGCCGCGCCCAGAGGCGCAGTGGACGGAGACGATCAACCCCGCAAGAGCACGCCGCCCCTGGGGCGAATTCGCATCCCCAATGGGACGGTTCAGGTCGATGCGGAAGGGACGGGTAGTAACAGCGCTTATCTTCATCGATTCGGCTCCTCCGTTGCGGCGGGGCGACGGCGCCTTGTTGCCGGCCGGCGCCGGTGCCGGGCATATTAGCAGAGTCCAGAAACCAAGGAGACCCCAATGGCATTTACCCTCGACCTGGGCGCAAAGGCGCCCGACTTCAACCTGCCGGGAGTGGACGGCAACGACTACTCACTGGCCAGCTTCGCCGACGCGGAGGCGCTCATCGTCGTGTTCGCGTGCAACCACTGTCCGTTCGTGATCGGTTCGGAAGACCGCTTCAACGACCTGTACGCCGACTACAAGGACAAGGGCGTGGCGATGGTGTCGATCAACTCCAACGAGACCGACGACCATCCCACCGACTCCTTCGAGCACATGCAGGAGCGCGCCGCCGAGAGGGGCTTCCAGTTCGCCTACGTGCGCGACGACAGCCAGGAGGTGGCGCTCGCCTACGGGGCGCTGCGCACGCCGCACTTCTACCTGTTCGACGGCGACGGCAAGCTGCGCTACACCGGGCGCATGGACGACGACCCGCGCGACCCCGCCGGCGCCTCCACCCGCGAGTTGCGTGACGCCCTCGACGCGGTGCTCGCCGGCAAAGAGGTGGCCGTTCCGCTGACCAACCCGATCGGCTGCAATGTGAAGTGGAAGAACCAGGACGCCCACTGGATGCCCGCGGAGGCCTGCGACCTGGTCTGACCGTGTCTTCACGGTCGGACACGGAACTGTTGGACCTGGTCGATGCCGACAACACGGTAATCGGCACGGTTCCGCGTTCCCGCGTGCACGGCGCACCCGCCCTGCGCCATCGCGCCGTGCACGTGCTGGTATACGACGACCGCGGCCGGCTGCTGCTGCAGAAACGCTCGGCCAGCAAGGAGATCCAGCCCGGCAAGTGGGATACCTCGGTGGGCGGCCACTTGGCGGCCGGCGAGAGCTACCCGGAAGCCGCGGCGCGCGAAACCGCCGAAGAGCTGGGCCTTACCGTCGACGCGGCCGCCTTGGCGCCGGTGCACGAGTACGTGTGGCGCTCGCCGGTGGAGACCGAGCACGTCACCTCCTACCGGATCGAGCACGGCGGCCCGTTCCGCCCGCACCCGGAGGAGGTCGACGAGGTGCGCTTCTGGTCTGCCGAGGAGCTGCGCGGCGCCGCCGGCACCGGGGTGCTGACCCCGATGCTGGAGCACGAACTGGCGCTGCTCGGCATGATCGGCGCGGGAACAGTGCTCGACCCGGCCTACCTCGACCCGGCCGCCGCCGCGCTGCCCGCCCCGCCCGCCGGCGCCCCGGCCGCCGCCGCGCTGCCCGCGGAGCCGCCGGCGCGCGCGGCCATGAACGCGGCGACGCGTTCGCTGCACGACGCCATCGACGCCTCCATGCGCCGCCTCGGGCAGCCCTACCTGCACCCCGACGGCGAGACCCTGCAGCTCGACCTGTTCGGCAGCGAGCCGATGGTGCGCTGGCAGGAGCGCAAGGCGGCGGCGGTGTTTCTGGCTGGCGAGGCGTGGTCCGAGCTGCCGCAGACCTACGGCCGCTACGGCACCGAGAGCGGCCGCCTGCTGCTCGCCGAGGTGCGCCGCATGGAACAGGCCGCCGGCGCCCTGCTCACCGACGGCGGCATGCAGGCGTGTGCGCTGACCTGCGACGTGCTGTTCACACCCGGCAGCCACGCCGTGGTTACGCGCAGCGTGTACAACAAGACCAAGAGCTACCTGCAGCGCCTCGCCGGGCGCCAGGGCGGCGAAATGACGTTGGTCGACGACGGTGACTTCGGCGCCATCGAGCGGGCACTGCGCCCGGACACCACCATGCTGTTCACCGAGACCTACACCAATCCGCACACCAGGGCGGTTGACCCGCCCGCCCTGGCGGCGGTGGCCGCGCGCGCCCGCGCCGCCGGCGCCGGCAACCTGCGGGTGGTGGTGGACAACACCATCGCCACCCCGTGGGGCCTGCGCGAGCCGCTGCTGTCGGTGCCCGGCATCGACGCGGTGGTGGCCAGCGGCACCAAGGCGCTCGCCGGCCAGGACCGCGACATGTGGGGCTATCTGGCAAGCAACCACGTCGACCTGGTCAACGAGGCGATGGATCTGCAGGCAATGCGCGGCGGCATCCTGGACTGGCGGCGCGCGCGCGTCATCCTGGCCGGCCTGAGCGGCGCGCGCGCGCGCTTCGAGCGGCGCTGCCGGACGGCGACCGCGGTGGCGCGCTTCCTGGCCGGCCATCCGCGCGTGGCGGAGGTGCTGCACCCGTCGCTGCCCGATCATCCCGACGCCGCCGCGATTGCCCGCCACTACCGGCTGCCGGGATCGATGGTCAGCCTGCGCCTGCGCGACGCCGACGAGGACGCCACCCGCCACTTCTGCGACGTGCTCGCGATGACCGGGGTGCCGCGCTACGCGCTCAGCTTCGACGGCCTGGCCACCAAGATCAACCACCACCGCTCGGTGTCGGAGTATTTCACCGCCGCGGCCGAGGTACGCCGCATCGGCGTCGACCGGCTGGTGCGGCTCGGCATCGGCGTCGAGCACGAGGCCGACCTCACCGCCTGCCTCAACTGGGCGCTGTGGCGCGCGCCGGAGGTGCCCGCGGACGCCGTCACGGCGTGGCGGGAGCGCCGATGCCGTGACCTTGGCGTTCGCCCTGGCGTTCGCCTTGGCAATTCTTAACACTACACGCTAGTTACGCCGTCAAACGGCCGATAACAATGGTGATGGCTGCGAAGCGATCGCCATCTGGAGGCCCGTTTGTGGTCGTCGGCATCGGTGAACTGCTGTGGGACGTGTTTCCCGACGGACGCCGCGAACTTGGCGGGGCGGTGGCGAATCTCGCCTACCACGCCTCGCTGCTCGGCGACCGCGGCGTCCTGGCCAGCAGCGTCGGCCGCGACGCCAATGGTAACGACCTGGCCGGGCGCCTGCGTGAGCTCGGCGTGGACGGGCGTTACCTGCAGCGCGCTGCCGGCCACCCCACCGGGACCGTCGACGTCGCCCTGCACGACGGTGCGCCGACCTACACCATTCACGAACAGGTGGCGTTCGACCATCCCCGGCTCGACCACGCCTGGCGGGAACTGGCGGCCCGCACCGACGCGGTCACCTTCGGCACCCTGGCGCAGCGCACCGTGGACGCGGCCGCGGTGATCGGCGCATTCGTCGCCGCCTGCCCGCCGCACTGCGTGCGCCTGTTCGACGTCAACCTGCGCCAGCACTTCTGGTCCGCCGAAGTACTCGACACATCGCTCGAAGCCGCCACCGCCGTGAAACTCAACGACGAGGAGCTGCCGCTGGTAGCGGCCGCGCTCGGCCTGCCCGCCGGCGACCAGCCCGCCATGCTCGCCGCTCTGCTCGAACGCTACGGTCTCAGCGTGGCCTGTCTCACCCGCGGCGCACGCGGCTGCCTGTTGGCCGGCGCCCGTGCCGGCGGTCTCGGCACCCCTGCCGACGGCGGCGGCCAGCCCGCGGCAACGCGGTCCATTGTGCCGTGCATCGCCGAACAGCCCGGCATCAATGTCCCGGTGGCCGACACCGTCGGCGCCGGCGACGCGTTCGCCGCCGCGCTCCTCTACCACGCGCTGCGCGGCGGCGACCTGCAGCGCACCGCGGCGGCGGCGAACCGGTACGCCGCCTTCGTGGCGACCCGGCGCGGCGCCACCCCGGCGGTACCCGAGCCGGTGCTGCACGAGGCAAGGGCGGCGGCGTGAACGGTTTCGTCGACACCCACTGCCACCTGGACGACGACCGCTTCGCGGACGACCGCGACCAGGTGCTGGAGCGCGCCGGGGCGACCGGCGTAACCGGCGTGCTGATCCCGGCCACCGAACTGGCGAGCGCGCGTGCTGCCCTGGACCTGGCCGCGCGCTACCCCGGCATCGGCGTCGCGGTGGGCATCCATCCGCTGTGGTGCGAGAAGGCGGGCGACCCGGACCGGGTCATGCCCGAACTGCGGGCACTGACCGGCGACCCGGCGGTGGTCGCCATCGGCGAAATCGGCCTCGACTACTACCGCGGGCCGGCCCCGGAGCTGCAGGAGCGGTGGCTGGACGCCCAGCTCGACCTGGCCGCGGCAACCGGCCTGCCGGTAATCCTGCACAACCGCGAGGCCACCGGCAACCTGCTGGAACGGCTGCGCGCCTGGGGACAGCGCGCCGACCTGCCGCAGCCGCCCGGGGTACTGCACGCGTTCAGCGCCGGCCGCGCCGCCGCCGACTTCGCGCTCGCCGCCGGCTTCTACCTCGGCATCGGCGGCATGCTTACCTTCCGCCGCGCCGACGAGGTGCGCGCGGTTGCCGCGGCGGCGCCCGCCGACCGCCTGGTGCTGGAGACCGACGCTCCCTACCTGGCCCCCGAGCCTCTGCGCGGGCGCCGCAACGAGCCCGCCCTGCTGCGCCACGTCGCCGAGCGGCTGGCGGCGGTGCGCGCCACCGACACCGAGCAGATCGCTCTGCAAACCACCGGCAACGCGGCACGGCTGTTCCCGCGCCTGCAACCGGAAGGAGTACAATGACTGCACCTGCAGCACGTGCCTCGCACGCTCACGCAATGACTCGACGCCCCGGCCGGCGCAGCGCCGTCCGGCTGCTGTGCGTACTCGGATGCATCGCCGCCATGCTCGCCGGCTGTTCGCTCGACCGGCTCGCCACCCGCACGGTGACCGACCTGGTCAGCGCAACCGGCGACGATGACGTGTTCGCCAGCGAACAGGACCCGCGCCTGGTCGGCGACGCTCTGCCGTTCGCCCTCAAGCTGTACGAGATTCTGCTGACCCGGGCGCGCGACGATCCGGGCCTGCATCTGGCCACCGGGCGCAGCTTCGTGGCCTACGCCAATGCGTTCGTGCAGCGCCCGGCGGAGCAGATGGCAGTAACCGAGATCGACCAGCGCATCAGCGAACTGCAGCGCGCCAAGCTGCACTACCTGCGCGGGCGCGACTACCTGCTGGCCGGTCTCGATCTGCGCCATCCGGGCTTCGGCGCTCTGTTCGCGTCGCCGGACACCATGGACCGGGCGCTGGCCATGGTGGATGCTTCGAGCATCGACTTCATGTACTGGACGGCGGCGGCGTGCCTGGGCGCCCTGTCCACCGATCCGTTCGACATGGAGCTGCTGATCACCGCACCGTACGCCGCTCAGATGCTGCACACGGTAATCGGCTGGGACGAGGGCTACCAGGGCGGTGCCGCACACGACATCCTGATCCGCTACTATGCAGGTACCGCGACGGCGCTCGGCGGCGGCATGGAACTCGCCGCCGAGCACTTCGCACGCGCCGTGGCCGCTTCCGGCGACAAGCGCACCGGACCCTACCTGGCGATGGCCGGCGTGGCCATCAACCAGCAGGATGCGGAGGCGTTCCGCAGCCTGCTCGACGATGCGCTGGCCATAGAGTTGGACGTGGCGCAGTATCGGCTGCAAAATACGCTCGATCAGCAGTACGCCGTCTGGCTGCTCGAACACATGGAGGATCTGTTTGTTGAGTTATAACGAGGTTCAACCGCGCCACCGCACCGGCAGGTGGCGGCGGCGCATGCTGCTGGCGCTGGTGCTGGCGCTGTGCTGCACCGCCAGCGCCACCGCGCTCACCATCAAGCTGGGCAGCGTGGCTCCCGCCAACACGCCGTGGGATCTTGCCCTGCGCGGCCTGGCCGCCGACTGGGCGCGCATCTCCGACGGCGAAATCGAGGTCAAGATCTTTCCCGGCGGCATTGCCGGCAACGAGCCGGACATGATCCGCAAGATGCGCATCGGCCAACTGCAGGCCGCCGCGATGACCGCGATCAGCTTCAACAGCATTTACCCGGGCGTGCTGGCCATCGCCCAGCCGATGCTGGTGCGCACCGACGAGGAGATGCGCAACATCCTCGACGAGATGACGCCGTTCTTCAACGAGCAGCTCGAGGAGCGCGGCTTCGTACCGCTGATGTGGGCGCCGATCGGCTGGGTGAAGTTCTTTGCGCGCGAGCCGGTGCATACCGCGGACGACCTGCGCCGCCACAAGCTGTGGGTCGGTTCGGCCAGCCCGGCCGTGCTGCGCGCCTGGCAGCAGGCCGGCTTCAACCCGGTGGCGCTGCCGGTTGCGGAGGTTACCACCGCGTTGCAGAGCGGCATGATCGACGCGGTGGCGTCCAGCCCCTCGGGGGCGGCATCGTTCCAATGGTTCGGCATCGTGCCGCACATGACCGACTTGCGCTTCACGCCGCTGTTCGGGGCGGTGATGATCAGCAAGCGCGCCTGGCAGCGCATTCCCGCCGACCTGCGCCCGCGCCTGATGCGCGCCGCCACCGTCGCCGCGCAGCGGGTCAGCGAAGGTGCCTACGAGATGGACGACCTGGCGGTACACGTCATGGTTGCCCACGGCTTGCAGGTGCACGAGGCGACCGCCGAGCTGGAGCAGGAGTTCACGGACATCATCGGGCGCTACTTCGGCGACCTGATCGGCGACGAGATCGATCCGGAGGCGTACGATCTGGTTATCGAGAAGGTCAACGCCTACCGCGCCCGCGGGGGCAGCAACTGACAACTGAACTGACGACGGAGCTGCCGGTGTCCCGCGGTGGAACCCGGCGCCACGCCGAGAGCGCCGCTCGAGTGCAGCGGGTGTTGCGCAACCGGCTGTCGGCGACCGAAGCAGCCCGGGAGGGCCGCGGGTGACCGAGGGGCGGGACAAGTCCGCGGGGCCGCAAGAGCCCGCCGCCACCGGGGCCGCGGGTAACCTGGCGGTTCCGGGTGCTCCGGTGCCGGGAGATTCGCAGTCGCCGCTCGCGGCGCACGCGGCGGTCGGTGAACCGGCCGCCCCCCGCACCCTGCTCGCGCGCCTGGAAAACGGCACCGTCACCACGGCGCTGGTGCTGCTGGCGGCGCTGCCCACCGCCGCCGCCGTGCTGCGCCTGCTGTTCGGCGGCGGGCTTGCCGCCAGCGGCGAGTACGTCCGCCACCTCACCCTTTGGGTGGCGCTGCTCGGCGGCGTCGTGACCACCCGCCAGGGGTCCCATCTCGCCCTGTCCAGCGGCCTCCACCAGTTGCCGGACCCGTGGGGTGCGCGGGTACGAGCGGCCGCCAGCGCGATATCGGTGGTGGTCACTACCGCCCTGGCGGTCAGCGCCCTGTCGCTGGTGCTGATCGCGTTCGATCCCAGCCAGGACGTGGGCGGGGTGCCGATTCAGTTTGCCGTCGCGGTTCTGCCGCTCGGGTTTGCCGGCATGACCGCGCATTTCGTGGTCCACGGGTTTCGCCAACCGGTGGCGCGCGCGGCGGTCCTGCTCGCCATTCCCACCGGGCTGCTGATCGGCGTCGGGCCGCTGGTCAACGCGCTGCAGGTAGCCGTGCCCGGCTATTTCCCCAGCTACGCCCTGGTCGACGCGGTGGCCGCCGTCGCCGCCGCGGCGCGCCTGCCGCTGGTGCTGGTGCTGGTCGCCTCGGCGTTCATTGGCACGCCCATCTTCGTGATCCTGAGCGGCTTCACGCTGCTGCAGTTCCTGGGCTCCGGCGGTGCCCTGGAGGTGGTGCCGGACGAGGCCTACGCCATGCTGTCGCAGCCGCTGGTGCCGGCGCTTCCGCTGTTCACGGTAGCGGGCTTCATTCTCTCCGAGAGCAAGGCGGGAGAACGCCTTATCACCCTGTTCCAGGCCTGGTTCAGCTGGTTCCGCGGCGGTCTGGCGGTGATGGCGGTGCTGCTGTGCGCATTCTTCACCACCTTCACCGGCGCCTCCGGGGTCACCATCCTCGCCCTCGGCGGACTGCTGCTGTACATGCTGCAGCGCAACGGCTACCGCGAACAGTTCAGCATCGGCCTGCTGACGGCCGCCGGCAGCATCGGGCTGCTGTTCCCGCCCGCCCTGCCGATCATCATGTACGGCGTCATCGCCCAGATCGACATCCGCCAGCTGTTCGTGGGCGGCTTCGTACCGGGCGTGCTGATGGTGCTCGCCCTGGCCGCGCTCGGCATCTTCCAGGCGCTCCGGCGCCGCACCGACGCCGCACCCGGCACCGGCGGCGACCGGCCCCGCTTCCACCTGCGTCCGGCCCTGCTGGCTGCGCGCGGCGCGGCCTGGGAACTGGCTCTGCCGGTGGTGGTGGTGGCGCTCTACTTCGGCGGCGTCACCTCGTTGGTGGAAACGGCGGCGGCAGCCACCCTCTACGTCCTGCTGGTGGAGACGCTGGTGCACCGCGACATTCCCCTGCGCTCCCTGCCGCGCGTGCTCGCCAAGTGCACGCCGATCATCGGCGGCATAATGATCATTCTCGCCCTCGCCAAGGGCCTGTCCTACTTCATGGTGGACGCCGAGGTGCCCACCAGCCTGGCGGCGTGGGCGAGCGGCGCGATCAGCTCGCCGCTGCTGTTCCTGATCCTGCTCAACCTCACCCTGCTGGTGGCGGGCGCCCTGATGGACATCTTCTCCGCCATCGTGGTGCTCGGGCCGCTGCTGATCCCGCTCGGTGTCTCGTACGGCATCCACCCCGTTCACCTGGGCATCATCTTCCTGGCCAACCTGGAGTTGGGCTACCTCACGCCGCCGGTGGGCATCAACCTGTTCCTGTCCTCCTACCGCTTCGACAAGGACCTGGTGAGCGTCTACCGGACCGTGGTGCCGTTCCTGCTGGTCCTGCTTGTCGTGGTGCTGGTAATTACCTATGCGCCGTTTCTGACCACCGGCCTGCTCTCGGTGGTCCGGTTTTGAGCGCACCGGACGGCGCGGGGCCGGCGCCTCGGCGCGGCCGGCGGGGACAGTGGCGGACGGACCGCGTTCGCAGTACCTTGCAGTGAGGACTTGCGGCTGTGAGACAGGCAATTGTGGCCGGCCGGCCCACCGCCCCCGGCAATCAATACCCGCTGACCGTGACCGCCCACCGCGCCTACTGGCGGCGCTGGCGGCTGGCGACCTGGCTGCTGTCGTTCAGCGTGCTGGCCTCGCTGGCGATCGGCGCCGGCATCGGCTGGGAGGGCAAGAGCACCTCGATCCGGATCCAGGACATCGTCATCGCGGTCGTGTCGTCCGCCGTCACCTTTGCACTGCTGCGCTGGTGCGCGCTCGCCATGCGCCACTTCAACGATCGCTACCTGATGACCGCCGAACGGACGGCCGAACTGGTCGACGAGGCGCTGGCCAAGGGACTGCTGCCGAAAAGTTACGTGCGTTCGCCCGACCGCGACCGCCGCGTCGCCAAGACCATCCGCTACGACCGCAAGCTCGGGTTCAGCGAAGCCGAAATCGAGAAAGACCTGGAAGCGTACCTGCCCGATTGACGCGGCCACGATCGGCTGCGCCCGCGCCCTTGATTTCGCGCTGCCGCGGGAGTAGGCTCTGTCCTTAGCGGAGATGAAGAACGACGACGACACTCGCAGCCAGGTTCCCTACCTGCTGCAGTTGCTCGACGACGACACCGCGGCCGTGCGGCGGCGGGTGATGGACACCCTCGAGGTACTGGGCGCCGACCTGGAATTGCTCGCCGAGCCACACCTGCCCGAACTGAATGCCGATCAGCACGACGCCCTGCGGCAGGTGCTGGCCAGGCAGCGCAAGGCGTGGCTGCGCGAGCGGTGGCCGAGTTGGGCGGCGGTGGAGGGCCGGCGCCCCCGCATTGAGGCCGCCCTGAGCCTGCTCGCCCGGTTCCAGCTCGGTGTCGAATTCCCGCTCTCCCCCGGGGACCTGCTCGACGATCTCGCCGACGACTTTCGCGGATCCGGCCTCACCCCGGATGCGTTCGGCCTGGCCAAGTTTCTGTTCGAAGAGGTTGGACTGAGCGGCAACCGCGACGATTTCTACAATCCGCTCAACAGCAACCTGATCTCGGTCGTGCTTTCCAAGCGCGGAATTCCGATCAGCCTGGTGGCAGTCTACATGCTGGTCGGGCGCCGCCTCGGCCTGGACATCCAGGGCTGCAATGTGCCGAACCACTTTCTGGCGCGCGTCATCCACGACAAGCGCATCGTGCTGGTCGACTGCTTCGATCGCGGCCGCGTGGTGGAGGCGGGCAAGCTGCTCTCCCGCTCGCCCGCCAACCTGCGCCAACTGCAGATGCTGCGCAACGGCTCCGACCCGGTGCGCACCGTGCAGCGCGTGCTGCACAACCTCAACCACGCCTACCGCCGGGCCGGGGACCATGACCTGAGCGCCTTCATGATCGAGCTGCTCGGTATCACCGCGCGGCGCAAAGCGAACTAGGCCCCCGGCGTCGCCGCCCCGCGCCGTGCCGCGACCCGCCCCCGGTGACAGCCCGCGCGTGACCCTGGAGGGAAGCGTGAGCCGGGTGGTGTACGAGCAGGAGGACAGCGGCTTTGCCGTGCTGGTCCTGCAGCAGACGGAGGCCGGCGCCGAGGCGGTTGCGGTCGGCAACCTGCTCGGCATCAAGCCCGGCGAAACGGTGCGCCTGGCCGGCAACTGGGTCGATCACGCCAGGTACGGACGCCGGTTCGAGGCGCACTCCTACGCCACCGTCGCGCCGCGCACGGTGGCCGGCCTGGAGCAGTACCTCGGTTCCGGGATGGTGCCGGGCATAGGGCCCGGCTTCGCGCGCCGCATCGTCGGCCACTTCGGGCTCAAGACCCTGGAGGTGCTCGACCACGCCAGCGCCCGGCTGCGCGAGGTGCCCGGCATCGGCGCCGCCCGCGCCAAGCAGGTGGCGCGCGCCTGGCACGAGCAGCACGAGCAGCGCGGCACCATGCTGTTCCTGCAGTCGTACGGCATCTCCGCCGCCCACGCCCGGCGCATCTACCGGCAATTCGGCGCCCGCGCGCGGGCGGTGCTGCAGGACGACCCGTTCCGGCTGGCCAGCCACGTGCCGGGCATGGGATTCCACACCGCCGACCGCATCGCCGCCCAGCTCGGCATTGCCCCGGACTCGGCGCAGCGCATCCAGGCCGCCGCCCTGCACCAGCTCGGCGCGGCAGCGAGCGAGGGCGACGTGTTCCTGCCCGAGCCCGACCTTCGCGAGCGCACCGCCGAGCTGACCGGGCTCACCGATCAGCGCAAGGTGCTGGCGGCGCTAAGCGACCTGTGCCGGGAGGGGCGCATGGTGTGCATGGAGCTGCCGGCCGCCGGCCAGCCCGGCGGCACGGTCGCGGCGCGCTACCTTCCCCACCTGGCGGGCGCCGAGACCCGCGCCGCCGCCCGCCTCGCCGCGCTGCTGGCCGCGCCCGCCCGCGGCCCGGATGCAGCCGTCGCCGCGGTCGCCGGCGATACCGGAATCGAACTGTCGCCCGCGCAGCAGGCCGCCGCGGCGCGCCTGCTGCGCAGCAAGGTGGGCGTGCTCACCGGCGGCCCCGGCACCGGCAAGACCACGCTGGTGCGCTGGATTGCCGCCAGTTTCAGCCGCATCCGGGCGCGCGTTGCACTGGCCGCCCCCACCGGACGCGCCGCCAAGCGGCTGGAGGAGTCGACCGGCATGGCGGCCAGCACCATCCACCGGCTGCTGGAGTTCAGCCCGCGCGACGGCACCTTTACCCGCACCCGCGACCACCCGCTGGCCACCGACCTGGTGGTGGTCGACGAGGCATCGATGGTCGACGTCATGTTGCTGGCCGCGCTGCTCGACGCCATCCCCGACCGCTGCCGGGTGTTGTTCGTGGGCGATGCCGACCAGCTCCCGTCGGTCGGCGCCGGCGCCGTGCTGGCCGACTTGGCGCAGATCGCGGCCATTCCCACGGTGCGCCTCGCCGAGGTGTTCCGCCAGTCGGCGGCCAGCCAGATCGTGCGCGCCGCGCACGCCATCAATCGCGGCGAGTTCGATCCCGCCGAGCTGTCCGCCGCCGGCGAGGATTTCTACTTCATCGCGCGGCGGGAGCCGGAGCAGGTGGCCGACACGCTCGAGCGCGTCGTCACCAGCCGCATACCGCGCCGTTTCGGGCTCGACCCGCGCCACGACATCCAGGTGCTGTCGCCGATGAACCGCGGCCCGCTCGGCACCGTACAACTGAATGCGCGGCTGCGCGACCGCCTCAATCCTGCCGCCGCGGCCGCGGCCGGCGATGGTGCGGCGGGCCGGCTGCGCGCCGGCGACCGCGTGCTGCAGACCCGCAACAACTACCAGCTTGAGGTGTTCAACGGCGACATCGGCCAGGTGATCCACGTGGATGCGGACGCCGGCGCGGTGCGGGTCGACTTCGGCGGCCGCGACGTGGAATACGGCGGCCCCGAACGCGACGACCTGGTGCTCGCCTATGCGATCTCCATTCACCGCTCGCAGGGAAGCGAGTTTCCCGCCGTGGTGGTTCCGGTGCACACCCAGCACTTCGTCATGCTGCGCCGCAACCTGCTGTACACCGCGGTGACGCGCGGCAAGCGCCTGGTGGTGGTGGTCGGCAGCGAGATGGCGGTCTCCATCGCGGTGCGGCGCGGCGCCGACCGGGAGCGCCACTCCGCCCTCGCCGAGCGCGTCGCCGCCGCCCGCGGCCCGCGGTGACGGACACCGCGCCGGCGTCCGATTGGTCGCCGATCGGCCTCGGCACCTGGGCGATGGGCGGGCAGGGCTGGCGCTACTCCTGGGGGCGCCAGGACGAAGCCCGCTCCGCGGCCACCATCGTGCGCGCCGTGGATTTGGGCATCGACTGGATCGACACCGCCCCCGTGTACGGAGTCGGGTACGCCGAGGAGGTGGTCGGGCGCACGCTCGCCGCGCACGGCCTGCGGCCGCGGGTACGGCTGGCGACCAAGTGCGGCTTCCTGTGGCAGCCGGGCAGCCGGCGGCCCTATCCGCGGCTCACCGCGGCGAGCGTGTTCGACGAGGTCGAGGCCAGTCTGCGCCGCCTGCGCACCGACCGCATCGACCTGTACCAGGTGCACTGGCCGGGCCCCGACTGCGACATCGACGCCGCCTGGGAGTCGATCGGGCGCCTCGTCGAGCAGGGCAAGGTGGTGGCCGGCGGCGTGTGCAACCTGGCAACCGGCGACCTGGAGCGCCTCCACGCCGCGCGCCCGGTAGCGACCCTGCAGCTCCCCTACCACCTGCTCGACCGCACCGCCGAACCGGAACTGCTGCCGCGCTGCGCGCACCTCGGGGTAGCGGCGCTGGCCTACAGCCCGCTCGCCTCCGGCATCCTGACCGAGGCATTCGACGCACGCCGGCGCCGCCGCCTGCCCGGCGACGATTGGCGCACCCGCGCCGCCGCCTTCAACGAACCGCTGCTGGCGCGCAACCTGCAGGCCGCCGCCGCGCTGCGCCGGTGCGCCGCCGAGCGCGGCGTCCGTGCCGAACAACTCGCCATTGCCTGGAGCGAGCCACCCCGCCGTGCGCGGCGTGCTGGTAGGCGCCCGCACCCCGCGCCAGATCGAGCAGGCCGCGCAAGCCACGAATCTGCGCCTCGACGGCGAAGCGCGCCGGCTGCTCGCCGCCGCGGTGGAGCACGCCGCGCGACCCGCAAACTGAAAACGCCGCGGCCCGCCCATCACCCGTCGTGAAGCCACAGCATGTTCCCTCACGGTTCCGGCGGTTGGCTCTCGGCGTTCGTACATGGCAGGTTTGCCGGCGTCAGGATGGGCACCATCCGGTGACGCCGGCGGTGCCGGCGCTTCGTTTCCGGCGTGTACGCGGCGGCTCAGCCGGCGGCGCGGTCCCGGCTGCTGTCCCGGCTATCGTGGCGGCGATCCTGCAGGCGGCGCCGGATGATGGCGACGATGCGCTCGCCATGGTCGCGGCCATCTTCGATGAACACGCTGCCGGCAATGTTGCCGGCGAGCAGCGCGCCGCACACGAACAACCCCGGCACCGTGGTCTCCAGTGTGTCGGGGTCGTGCTCCGGCA
This sequence comes from Spirochaetaceae bacterium bin103, assembly GCA_002238925.1. Classification (GTDB taxonomy): domain Bacteria; phylum Spirochaetota; class Spirochaetia; order SZUA-6; family Bin103; genus Bin103. Next base: position 45,191 of record MPNH01000038.1, read on the forward strand.
CGGCCGTCGCCGGGTCGCTGCCGATGCCGAGCTGGCGCAGCAGGGTGACGGTCGGCAGGTAGCCGATCTGAAACAGCACCGCGTCGTTGGCCAGCCGCTCGCGGCCGTCCGGGCCGCGCACCACGACGGCGTCCGGCTCCACGGACTCCACCGCGGTGTTGAAGCGCGCCTCGATGGCGCCGTCGGCGACGCGGTTCTCCAGTTCCGGACGCACCCAGTACTTGACCCCGCGGCGCAACTCGGCGGATCGGTGAATCAGCGTCACCCGGGCACCGGCGCGCATCAGATCGAGCGCGGTCTCCACGGCCGAATTGCCGCCTCCCACGACCGCCACCCGCTGGCCATAATAGGGGTGGCCGTCATGGAAGTAGTGCGAGCACTTGGGCAGATCCTCGCCCGGAATGCCGAGGCGCACCGGCGTATCGAAGAAGCCGGTCGACACCACCACCGAGTGCGCCGCGAGCGCGTAGGGTGCGCCGTGCTGCTCCGCGGTTACGGCAAAGCCGCCCGGCGTCCGGCGCAGCGCGGTAACGGTATGCCCGGTTCGCACCGGCAGGCCGTAGTGGACGGCGACGTCGCGGTAGTAGGCGACCGTCTGGCGGCGCGACGGTTTCTTGTCCGGACAGGTAAACGGCACGCCGCCGATGGCCAGCTTGTCGGGGGTGGAAAAGAAGGTCATGTCGTCCGGGAACCGGTAGATGGTGTTGGCGATGGCGCCCTTCTCGAGGACCAGGTGATCGAGACCGGCACCGGTCGCGGCGATCGAGCACGCCAGTCCGGCCGGGCCGGCGCCGATGATGATCAACTGTCCAATGTCCATGGGTACAACCGTGGCGCGCGCTGACCGCGCCGACTCAAACTACGGCCCGCCGCTTGCCGCGAGCAAGCGGCACGCCGCCCCGGTCGTGCTCGACGAAACCGCGCTGGTACGGTTCCGGCGCCGGGTCTGCTGGCACGGGCGGCGCCACTACCGGCACCTGCCGTGGCGCGAAACCGGCGATCCGTACGCCATCCTGGTATCGGAGGTAATGCTGCAGCAGACCCAGGTTACGCGCGTGCTCGACCACTACGCGCGCTTCCTCGCCCGCTTCCCGGACCCCGCCACCCTGGCCGCTGCGCCGCTGGCCGCCGTCCTGGAACGGTGGAGCGGCCTCGGCTACAACCGCCGCGCGCTGGCGCTGCAGCGCGCCGCCGGCGTCCTGGTGGGCGAACACGGCGGCGCCCTGCCGCCCGACCGCGACGCCCTGCTGCGCCTGCCGGGGGTAGGGCCGTCCACCGCCGGCGCCCTGCTGGCGTTTGCCTTCGCGCAACCGGCGGCGTTCATCGAGACCAACATCCGGCGCGTGTTCCTGCACCATTTCTTCCCCGCCGCCGCCACCGTCCCGGACGCGGCGCTGCTACCGCTGGTGGCGCGCACCGTCGACCGCCGCCAGCCGCGACACTGGTACCACGCGCTGATGGACTGGGGAGCCGCACTCGGCCGCCTTCCCGGCAACCCGAACCGGCGCAGCGCCCACTACAGCCGCCAGACCCCGTTCGCCGGCTCCCGCCGCGAGTTGCGCGGGCGCGTGCTGCGCCTGCTCACCGAACGGCGCTGTCTGACCTTCGACGAGTTGCAGGAGCGCTGCCCCGACCAGCAGCTCGCCGCCGTGGTGGACGACTTGGTGGCCGAGCAGTTCCTGGAGCGTGGCGGCGCGCACGTGTGTCTTGCCGGAGAATCGGGAAGAACGCCCGGCGCGCGCGGCGTAGCGGCTGCGCAACGTTCGCACGCGCGTTCCAGCACGAAAGCGCCGGTCAAATCCTTGAATCAGTCAAGAACTACTGTGAAAGGATTTGAGAGCCGGGACACTATTAGAATTAGAACGTGACCGGCCCGCCCACCGCCGTTCGGATGCCGTCGAAATCCGCGGGCACGTTCGGTTGCAACCCCAGGCTCACGGTGGCGCCGTCCAGGGGAGTCACCGCTATCTCGTTGCTTCTCGTATGGCCGGTCGGTACCGTGACGGTAGTTACCCCGTCAGGCAGCGCGCCACCGGACGCGCTGACCGTGGTCGTCATGTCGAAGGGCGCACCTTCGGCGACCACTACCACCACCTTGTCCGCGCCGGAAACACGCTCGATCGTCATGGTGAATGTGAAACTCGCGCCCGGGTTATCCTCCAGGTACAGGGAGTTCAATTTGGTCAACCCATCAAACACCCCACTCGGAAGCGTCGGCAGCTGATTCATCGCCAGATCCAACCACACGAGGTTGTCCAGGGCGGAAAAAATGTCGGGCCTCAGCGTGGTCAACCGGTTGTTGGAAAGATCCAGAATCAGGTCACGGTCGCCGAGCGAATCGAACAGCCCACCCGGGAGTGTCTCCAACTGATTTCCATCCAGGCCAAGAAACCAGACGTTCAACCCGTCGAATACAGCGGCGGGCAACGTAGACAGATTGTTGAACTCCAGGTCGAGGATCTCCAGGGCGCCGAGGCCGCTGAACAGCCCGCTCGGTATCGATTCCAGCCCATTGGTGTACAGCCGCAAGGTCCGGAGGCTGTCGAGCCCGGCGAACACGTCTTCCGGAAGCGTCGTCAGCTCATTGCGCGCCAACAGCAGGGCGCCGAGGCCGGTGAGACCGGCAAAGTCGCCCGAGCGGAGCGACGAAATTCCGCTCCGGTTCAGATTCAGCGTACCGGTTACCGCGGAAAGGTGATCGTCAGTCACCGCGCTGCAGGTATCCATGTTGGCAATCAGGTCCACGATCGCCGTGCGCACTTGCAGGGTCCGGTTACAGATGCCGCCGGTCGGAACGTCCACCGGTGCCTGGTCCGCGCCGCCGTTGGCCGGAGCCCCTTCGCCGTTGGCCGGTACTTCCTCGGAGACCGCGAGTACCACAGTCACATCCACCGAAAGTTCGACCGCACCGGCGCTGGCGCGCGCGGCCAGTTCGTAGGTACCGTCGCCATCGGCGTCGTCCGGCGCCTCGTAGTCCTTGGCCGTCACGAACGCCAACCCGCCGTCCACGCTCAACGTGAAATGGGCACTGTCCGCCCCACCGGTTATCGACCACACCGCCACCACCGTCGGCATGTCGGGGACCGAGGCCCGCAACGTCCCGACCTCGGTCTTGCCCGCGACCACCGTGAACATGGTCGGGCCAACCAGCACCAACGCCCGCGACACGGTGATCGAGAACGCGCACACCGCTTCCGGGTCGTCCGACCACGCGCATTTTACCTCGTGAGACCCGACTTCGAATGATGAGAGCGGGGGTGGCGAGCAGACGCCCGTCGCCGCCCCGTCCTTTAGTTGGACGATTGGCACATCGTAGTCTACGTCAACAGCCAGCCCATCGTCGGACACCGCCGTCAGGTTCGCCGGACACACGGGCGCGGACAACATCTCGTGTACATTGCGGGATCCCGTGCTGAACTCGCACGCGCCGGTCACGCTCACGATGGCGGAGATCACCGCCACGAGCCGGACGCACCGAAGAAAGGAGGCCCTGCGAGACACGGAAGAACCGAATGCCTTCGGTGCCGGCGAACTTGCTTTCATTTGGAACGATTATATAGGAATTGCGCTGTCGGTAAGTGCAATGCCGGCAGTGAGATAGCGGAGGCAGGGATTTCTTGCCCCACATCCCGCGGAATCCCCGAAACCATCGGGAGCACCGGTGAAAGCGCCCGATGTGGGAACTCGCTGATCGCCGGCTTCGTCATGCTGACGCGCGACTGCATCTTCGCCAGCGAGGCCGGCAACGTCCTGCCCGCGTCCTGTCGGACATGCCCGACCGCTCAACGGCCCCGAAATCTGCGAAAGCGCAATTGCCTCTTATATCGCATCACATGGCGGCGCTACCGTATGGATATCCGGGGATATCAGGGGTATTGTGACCGCATCGCCGGGCACCGGCGCCGCACGGCGTGATCGGTGCGCATGCCATTTTTCGCTGCGATGAGTGCGTTGACGTGCCGATGATACAAGTGATACGTTTGATACCCTGCCGTGTCTTGCGCCGCGGGGGCACCAAGAGCGTGCGTCGGCAGATGCCGGGAGGCGGCAGGGAACTTCTGGAGGGAGCACAAATGCGGGCCTACGGGGCGATCAACGTCAGGCAGGTGCCGGTACGACTTCGTGACCAGTTTCACGCGGTGTGCGCGCTGCGGGGCACCTCCATGACCCGGCGGCTCATTCAGCTCATCGAGGCTGACGTGGAACGCGCCATCGACGATGGCACGTATCTTCCGGTCCCTGTCCGCGAAACGGACAATGCGGCCGGGGAAGCCGCCGTCGGTCAGAGGGAGCTCTTTCCAGAACACGCGCTACGGCGGGGGGGTACCTGAGGTGAGCCAGATGGTCATCAAGCGGACCGGAGAGGTCGTCGACTTTGACGGCGGCCGGATCCGTGTCGCGATATCGAAAGCCATACGGGCTACCGCTCCCCCTGACCAGTGGGGCACGCTCGAGAACGGCACCCTGAGCTCGGTGGTGGCGGCCGTGGTGGGCGAAATAGATACCCGCTTCACCGAACTGTACCCCAACGTCGAGAACATCCAGGACATCGTCGAGAAACACCTGGTCAAGAACGGAATGTACGAGATCGCCAAGGCGTACATCCTGTACCGGGCCGAGCGCCAGCAGGCGCGCGAACAGCACAAGGACCAGGTCGCCGAGCAGTCGCTGCTCGGCAAGCTCACCGTACGCGCCCGCGATGGGCGGGTGGTGCTGTTCGACATCGCCAAGCTGACGCGCACCATCCGCGACGCCGCGCAGGGCGCCGCCCCGGCCGCGTCGATCGCCGTCGACGAGGTGGCGCGCGAGACCATCCGCAACATCTACGACGGCATCGCGAGCACCGAAATCGAGAAGGCGCTGCTGCTCGCGAGCGCTTCCTTCATTGAGCGCGATCCCGCCTACAGCCGGCTCGCCGCGCGCCTGTTCCTGCGCCGCATCTACAAGGAGGTGATCGGCGCCCCGCTGGCCGCCGACACCCTCGACGCCGACTACCGGAGCGCGTTCCGCGACGGCATCCGCCGCGGCGTGAACGCCGGCACCTTCGACAAGCGGCTGCTCGACTACGACTTCGAGCGCCTGAGCGCCGCGCTGCGGCCGGAACGCGACGGCCAGTTCCTGTACATGGGCGTGCAGACGCTGTACGAGCGCTACTTCACCCGCGTCGAAGGCGCGGTCATCGAAACGCCGCAGGCGTTCTGGATGCGCGTCGCCATGGGCATCGCACTGCCGGAGCAGGATCGCGAGGCGCAGGCGATCCGTTTCTACGAGCTGATCTCGAGCCTGCGCTTCGTACCCTCGACGCCGACCCTGTTCCACGCCGGCACCAACCACCCGCAACTCAGTTCCTGCTACCTGACCACGGTCGGCGACGACCTCGGCAGCATCTTCAAGGCGTTCTCCGACAATGCGCAGCTGTCCAAGTGGTCGGGCGGGCTCGGCAACGACTGGAGCAACATCCGCGCCACCGGCGCCGCCATCCGCAGCACCGGCGTGGAGAGCCAGGGCGTGGTGCCGTTCCTGAAGATCGCCAGCGACGTGACGCTGGCCATAAACCGCAGCGGCAAGCGCCGCGGCGCCACCTGCGCCTACCTGGAAACCTGGCACCTCGACATCGAGGACTTCCTGGATCTGCGCCGCAACACCGGCGACGAGCGCCGCCGCACCCACGACATGAACACCGCCAACTGGATCCCGGACCTGTTCATGAAGCGGGTGCTCGCCGGCCAGGAGTGGACCCTGTTCTCGCCCGACGAGACCCCCGACCTGCACGCGCTCTACGGCCGCAAGTTCGAACAGCGCTACCGCCATTACGAGGAGCAGGCGCGCGCCGGCAAGCTGCGCCGTCACCGCACGCTGCCGGCCGTCAAGCTGTGGCGCAAGATGCTCAGCATGCTGTTCGAGACCGGGCATCCCTGGATTACCTTCAAGGACCCGTGCAACATCCGCAGCCCGCAGGACCACGCCGGGGTGGTGAACAGCTCCAACCTGTGCACGGAGATCACGCTCAACACCTCCGATAGCGAGACCGCGGTATGCAACCTCGGCTCGGTGAACCTGGAGAACCACGTCAGCGCCGACGGGGTGGACGAGGAGTTGCTCGCCGACACGGTAACCGTGGCGATGCGCATGCTCGACAACGTGATCGACATCAACTTCTACCCCACCGAGGAGGCGAAGCACTCCAACCTGCGCCATCGGCCGGTCGGCCTCGGATTGATGGGCCTGCAGGATGCTCTGTTCAAGCTCGACCTGGCGTACGAGGACCCCGACACCATGACCGTGGTGGACCGCATGATGGAGTCGATCTCCTACCACGCCATTCTTGCCTCCTCGCGGCTCGCCGCCGAACGCGGCACCTACGAAAGTTACCCCGGCTCCAAGTGGGACCGCGGCGTGCTGCCGCACGACACCCTCGCACTGCTGGAGGAGGAGCGCGGCATGGCGCTGGCGGTGGAGGCCGGCGGCGCGCTGGACTGGACGCCGGTCCGCGAGCACGTGGCGCGCCACGGCATGCGCAACTCCAACACCATGGCGATCGCGCCGACTGCCACCATCTCCAACATCGCCGGCTGCTTCCCGAGTTTCGAGCCGCCCTACAAGAACATCTACGTGAAGAGCAACATCAGCGGCGAGTTCACGGTGATCAATCCCTACCTGGTGGAGGACCTGCGCGCCGCCGGACACTGGAACCAGAAAACCGCCGACGAACTGAAGTTCCACGACGGCAGCCTGCAGCAGATGCACGACCTGTCCCCGCACCTGCGCCGCAAGTACAAGGTGGCGTTCGAAATCGATCCGCTGTGGTACCTGCGGCTGGCGGCGGTGCGCGGCAAGTGGCTCGATCAGAGCCAGTCGCTGAACATATTCATGCAGGGAACGTCGGGCCGGCTGCTGTCGGACATCTACCAGCTGGCGTGGCAACTCGGCTTGAAGACCACCTACTACCTGCGCACCATGGCCGCGTCGCAGGTGGAGAAGGCGACCCTCGGCTCCGCCTACGGCTACACGCAGCGGCGCGGCAACGGCACCGCGGACAGCCCCGGCGCCGCCCCAGCCCCGGACCCGGCCCGGAACGGCGCCGCGCCCGCGGTGAGCGCCCCGGCTGTGACGACCCCG
>MPNH01000039.1 GCA_002238925.1 Spirochaetaceae bacterium bin103
CGCCCGAGTTGGCGGCGGTGGTGGTAACCGGCAACGGGCCCACCGTGGTACCCGCCGGCGCGGACGGCGAGCCGCTGCACCCGGCGATCACCTGGCTCGACCGCCGCAGCGGCGCCGAAGTCGAGTTGATCGCGGAGCGCACCGGCCGCGCCCGCGAGGCGAGCTTCTTCCTGGCCAAGATCTACTGGGTGTATCGCCATGCCCCGGAACTGTACCGGCAGACCCGCGGTTTCGTCTCCGGCCCCGAGTATGTCGCGTTGCGCCTTACCGGGCGCTGGCATACGGCGCTGCCGGCACCGCCGTTTCAGCGCTACTACTGGGATGACGAACTGGTCGAAGCGCTCGCCATCGACCCTGCCAAGCTGCCCCCGTTCGTGGCCACCGGTGCGCCGCTCGGCACCACCACGGCATCCGCGGCGGCCGTGCTGGGCATTCCGCCGGCCGTGCCGGTGTACGCCGGCGCACCCGACTACGTGATGGCCATGCTGGGCACCGCGGCGGTTACGGAGGGGGTGACCTGCAACCGGTCGGGAAGCTCGGACGGGGTAAACTACTGTTCAGGACGCCCGGTTGGCGACCCGCGGCTGCTGTGCCTGCCGCACATCGTCGACGGCCTGTTCAGCGTGGCGGGGCTGATTTCCACCACCGGCAAGGCGATGGAGTGGTTTGCGCGCATCGCGCAGGATGACGGCACGTTGTACGAGCGCGCCGCGCGCAACGCGCCGGGCGCGGGCGGCGTGTTGTTCCTGCCCTACCTGGCCGGAGAACGGACACCGCTATGGCGCAACGACGTGCGTGCCGTTTTCAGCGGGCTCGGCCTGGAGCATGGCGTTGAGCAGATGGCGCGCGCGGTGCTGGAAGCGGTCGGCTACGCGCTGCGCGACTCGGTGGCGGTGATCGAGGAGGCGGCCGGCCCGATCGAGGCGATCCGGCTATCCGGCGCGCGCGCCGGCAACCGCCGCCTGAACCAGATCAAGGCCGATATTGCCGGCCGCCCGCTGCTGATACCGGAGGTGCTGGACGCGGAACTGACCGGCTGCGCGTGCGTCGCGGCGCGCGCGCTGGGCGTCGACGCCAGCGTGGGCAAGGCGGCCGCGCGGCTGGTGAAGATCAGCGCAACAATCGAGCCGGACAGGCGGCACGCGGCGCTGTACGCGGATGGGTTCGCCCGCTACCGCGAACTGCAAGCGCAGCTTTGAGCAGGGTCTGCCCCGGCAACAGGCGTCGTTCCGGATTGCGGCGAGGTGCTGCCCGGCTGGTCCCTGCTCAGCCGCGTCCGAACATGCTGCCAAGGTCCTGCTTGACCTGGTGCAGCGCGGTGCCGTAGCGGTCTTCGAGCAGCGCCATCTGCTGGCGCAGCAGTTGCACGTACTCGGGGTCGGTGGCCGGATCGATGCGCACCCGGCTGCCGGTTCGGCGCGCGAGTTCCTCTTCCTTCTGCTGCAGGCGCGGTGCGTACTGACGGTCAACGTTCTGCTTGAGTTGCTGGCGTTCCTGGATGTACTCGGTGAAGAACTGCTCCAGTTGCTGCCCCATGATGCGCAGCCGGCGTTGATCGCGCAGGATGGCGGAGAATCCCTCCATCGTGCGGCGGTTTCGCTTCAGGCCATATTCGTCCGCGGGCAGCGCCAGGTTGGACAACAACGCATCGAACACGCCTCCGCTTACCCAGCCGCGCTCCTTGCCGTCGTGCTCGCGCACCTTCTTGGCGAGCGACAGCTCCGGGTCGCCAAGGAACTGCGACACCAGCTTCTTGCCGGCGGTGGCGAAACTGCTGGCCTTGAGCGTGTCCGGATCGGCCTGCACATCCCTGGTGCGTTCGAGTGCGATTTCCAACGACGACTTGATACTCAAAGGCGGCTCCCCTCCTGCCGGCATGGGCGCGATTGGCCCGGCCGACGCCTGCGATGCACTTACAATGCCACGAAACGGCTGCCGCGGCCATCACTCACGGGGCGGACATCGGGCTGCGCCGCGCCACCACCACCGTCCGCTCGGCAATGACGAGATCGACCGGCAGATCGTGGCCGGCGCGCGGTACCAGGTCGATCAGTTGCTCGGCGAAACAGACCCCGACCAGGAAGGCGGTGGCGCATGAGCGCGACAGCGCGGCCAGAGCGCGGTCGTAGTGGCCGCCGCCCCAGCCGAGCCGGCCACCGCTACGGTCAAACGCGGCGCCCGGAACCAGCACCACCGTAGCCGGCGGCAGGCAATCGAAATCCAGCAACGGCGCGGCCGCGGCCGGTTCGGCGACGCCGCGATACCCCGGCTGCAACCCGGCGGACGCGCCTGCCGGCGCCACCCTGTGGAAATGAAGCAGGTCCCCCGCAACCCGCGGCAGGCCGACTACCAGCTTGGCCTCGTGCGCTGCGCTCAACGCCGGCGCCGTGGCCGGCTCGCGCCCGGTGGCGGCGAACCCCAGCATGCAGCGCCACGCCGGCCAACGTGGATGGGACGCGAGCGCCGCAGCCAGGGCGTACCCGGCCGCGGTACGCCGCGCAGCCGTGACGCCGCGCAACGCGACGCGCATGCGCGCCCGCACGGCACGCTTGCGTGCCTGCGCTTGCTGTTCATCCTGATCCGGCACGAACCGAAAAAATATCGGGCTGGGCGGACTTGAACCGCCGACCCCACGCCCCCCAGACGTGTACGCTACCAACTGCGCCACAGCCCGATTGTGCCGCGAATGTAGCACCCGGCCGGAGGCGGGTCAACGCCGCCCGCTCACCGGCCCGGGTCCGGCGGGGGCAGAAACTCGCGGAACTCGTACTCCACGCGCCCGTCGTCGGCTACCGCCATGGTTGCGTAGCCGCCGCTCACCATCTGGTCGAGGGCGCGCTCCGCCTCCTCCACCGATAACGGCGTGTCAACCGCGACCAGTGCGGGAGTGACCCGCCCGCCCTGCCGGCGCGCGATCTTCAACACCTCGGTTTGCGGGTCGGGCGCCGGGGCGCGCAAACGCCGCAGGGAACCGATCCGGCGCAGCGACAAGAAGCCCTTGACGGCGGGCAGAAAGCCGGCGAACGCCAACGGGAAGATCCAGAACCAGCCGCCCTGTACCAGCAGCAGGACAACGAACACCGCGCTGAACGTGAGGCCGCTGGCGAGCTCTCCTTCGGCCTGCTTGCGCTCCCTGCGCAACCGCCGCGCCGCGCGCTCGGCGGAATCCTCAGCCGACAAAGCCAGCACTAGCCTCGCTGGCTGACGGCGCGTACCTGCTCGGGCAAGCCGTACAGGTTGATGAAGCCGGTGGCGTCGGCGTGGTCGTAGCTGCCGGCCCCGAACGACGCCAGGTCATGGCGGTATAGCCCGTTGTCCGACTCGCGGCCGATCACGGTCAGGTTGCCCTTGTACAGCGCCAGGCTGACCGATCCGCTCACCACCCGGCACAGCCGCTCGCAGAACGCCTCCAGCGCGCCGCGCAGCGGCGTGAACCACTTGCCGTTGTACACCAACTCCGCGTACCGCAGCGCCAGTTCCTGCTTGGCGTGCAGCGCGTCGGCGTCGAGCGTCAACGCTTCCAGCTCCCGCAGCGCGGTCCAGAGGATGGTACCGCCGGGGGTCTCGTACACACCGCGGCTCTTCATGCCCACCAGCCGCGACTCGACCAGGTCGGCGCGCCCGATCGCGTTGGCGCCGCCAAACCGGTTCAGGCGGGTGAGCAACGGCACCGGCTGCAGGCGCTCGCCGTCCACCGCCACCGGCACCCCGGCCTCGAATTCGATGGTCACGGCCGTCTCGCGGTCGGGTGCTTCCCGCGGTGCAACCGAACGCTGGAACAGCGCCTCGCCGGGGCGGTTGGCGGGGTCTTCCAGGTCGCCGCCCTCGTGGCTGATGTGCCACAGGTTGTCGTCGCGTGAGTAGATGTTGCGGCGCGAAATGCCGGCCAGGTCAATGCCATGCGCCGCGGCGTAGTCGATCGCCTGCTCGCGCGAGCGGATGTCCCACAGCCGCCACGGCGCAATGACCGCAAGTTGCGGCGCCAGGGCACGATAGGTCATCTCGAACCGCACCTGGTCGTTGCCCTTGCCGGTGCAGCCGTGCGCGACGGCGTCGGCCCCCTCTTCGAGCGCCACGGCCACCTGGTGCTTGGCCTGCAGCGGGCGGGCGATCGACGTGCCGAGCAGGTATTTGCCCTCGTATACCGCGCCCGAGCGCAGCAACGGGAACAGGTATTCGGTCACGAATTCGTCGCGCAGATCGCGCAGGTGCAGCTTGCTGGCGCCGGAAGCCAGGGCGCGCGCTTCCAGACCGCTGGTGTCGTCAGCCTGCCCGACATCGGCGCAATACGCGATTACCTCCGCGCCGGGATAGCGGTCCTTGAGCCAGGGGATGATGATCGAAGTATCCAGACCACCGGAATAGGCGAGGACGACCTTGCCCAACTCGGCCACCTACTCTCCTCCGAGGGCGGCGACCGCAGCCGCGATAATGGCTAGCGCCTCGTCGATTTCCGCTTCGCTGACGATCAGCGGCGGCGCCAGCCGCAGTACGTCGTCCCCGGAGCGCAGCGCCAGCATGCCGGCGTCGCGCAGTGCGGGCACCAGCTTGCCGATGGCCGGTGCGCCGTCCACCTCGCCGGTCACCGTGACGCCGGTAAGCAGGCCCGCGCCCTTCACCGCACCAAGCATCGGACTGGCGTCGGCCAGCTTCTGCAGACCGGCCTGCAGGTACCGCCCGCGGGCGCGTACGGTGGCCACGAATGCGGGCGCCGCCACGATATCCCACACCACGTTGCCGACCGCGCAGGTCACCGGGCCGCCGCCGAAGGTGGTACCGTGGTCGCCGATGTGCAGCAACGCATTGATCGGCCGCGGAATCAGCGTCGCGGCCAGCGGCAGGCCACCGCCGAGCGGCTTGGCGAGCGTGATCAGATCCGGCTCCAGTCCCACCAGGGAGCTGGCGTACAGCTCGCCGGTGCGGCTGAGGCCGGTCTGCACCTCGTCGGCAATCAGCATGATGGCATGCCGGCGGCACAGCTCATTGAGGGTGTGCGCGAACCGCTCGCTCATCACGTCCAGGCCACCCTCGCCCTGCACCACCTCGACGATCACGGCGCAGAACGAGTCGTCGAGGGCGGCTGCTGCGGCATCGGCGTCATTGAACGGCAGCGCGGTAACGCCGCCGATCAGCGGCGCATACGGCTCCTGGTACTTCTCGGTGGGCGTGCAACTGAGTGCGCCCATGGTGCGCCCGTGGAACGCGCCGCTGAAACACGCAATGCGGTGCTTGCCGGTGCGCCCGCTGCGGGCGGCCAGCAGGCGGGCATACTTGAGCGCCGTCTCGTTCGCCTCCGAACCGCTGTTGGTAAACTGCACGTTGCCGATCGCGGCCCGTGTGGGCGCCGACGCGATGAGCTTTTCCGCGAGGGCCAGAGCGGGTTCGGTGGCGTACAGGTTGGACACATGGACCAGTTTGCGCATCTGGTCCGCCGCGGCTTCCGCGAGGTCCTCGCGCCCGTACCCGAGCGCATTGACGGCGATGCCGCCGCCGAAGTCCAGATAGGACCGGCCGCTGATGTCGCTGACCCGGCAACCGCTGCCGCGGTCGAGGACCAGAAGTTCCGGGGTGAAGACGCCCGGCATCGGGTGTTCGCTGACTATCGCACCATCTCGTTGCATTACCGTACCTCCTGTGTTGGTTGCCGAGTTGCAGTGTCTGGAAGATCGTGAGTGTGACGGAGCATGGTGGTACCGGTCGCCCCGGTCAACAGGTTCGCCAGGTCTCCCGGCGCCCTGAACTGACCGATCACCACCTGCCGCACCCCCTCCGCGAGGGCATGCAGCGCGGCCTCCACCTTCGGAATCATGCCGCCGCTGATAGTGCCGGCGGCGATCTCCGCGGCCGCTTGGTCCGGGGTGAGCGCCGCCAGCGCGGCGCCCTGCTTCAGAATGCCGGGAACGTCGGAAAGGAACAGCAGGCGGTCGGCCGCCAGCGCCGGCGCCAGCCGCAGTGCGACCGCGTCGGCGTTGATGTTCACCGCCCGGGCGGGGGGCTGCACGCTGGTCGGGGCAATCACCGGCACGTAGCCGTGCTCGATCAGCAGGCGGGGCAGCCGGGTGTCCACCCGCGCCACCGTCGCGGTGTGGTTGCCGTCCGCATCGGCGCCGGCGCCGGCCAGCGGCGCGCCGGTGAACATTGCGCCGTCCGACCCGCTCAGACCCACCGCCTGCAGGCCGGCCGCGCCCAGTATGCGTACCAGCCGCTTGTTGACCGCGCCGCACAGCACCATGTCCACGTACGGCATCTCCTCCGGCGAGGTAATCCGCACACCGTCGCGGAAGCGCGGCTCCAGCCCCACCCGGCGCGACAAGGCGCTCACCTCGGCACCGCCGCCGTGCACCAGCACGATGCGCGCCCCGCCCGCGGCCAGGGCCGCCAACTCGCGCAGGAATGCGTGCAGCGACGGCTCGTGATCGGCGGCGGCGCCGCCCAGCTTGATCACCAGCAGTTCGCCGGCGGCGACCGGTTGCCGGGGTTGCATCGCGCTACGCCTCGCCGTGCAGCGGCAGGGCTGTGCCCTCGGCCAGGCCGAAGCGCAGGTTCATGTTCTGCACTGCCTGCCCGGCGGCGCCCTTCAACAGGTTGTCGATGACCGAAAACAGCACCACCTCGCGTCCGCTCACGTGCCACCCGATGTCGCACCGGTTAGCGCCCCACACGTCGGCCGTGGCCGGAATGCGGTCGCCGGTGAGGGCGACGAACCGGCACCCGCCGTAGGCCTGCTCCAGGATACCGCCGACGCGGGCCGCGGCGCCGGATTCGCGCAGCGTCGCCACCGTGGTAGCCGCCAGACCGCGCCGCATCGGCACCAGGTGCGGGGTAAACAGCAGGTCGAGATCGTCCGCCACCGGACCGAGTTCGCTGGTCATCTCGGCATGGTGGCGGTGGCTGCGGGCGGGCGCGTAGGCGGTCACGCTTTCGCTCAGCTCGGTGAACAGGTAGTCGGCGCTCACCTTGCGCCCGGCCCCGGTTATGCCGCTCATGGCGTTGGCCACCACGGTACCGCGCAACACGCCGGCCGCCGCCAGCGGCAGCAGCGGCAGCAGCACCGCGGTCGGGTAACAGCCCGGGTTGGCGATGATCGGCGCCTGCCCAATCGATTCGCGGTGCCACTCGCTGAGACCGTAGACGGCGCCTGGCAGCAGGTCGGGGCGCGGCGGCGCCGATCCGTACGCGGAGGCGAACAGCGCGTGGTCGCGAATGCGGAAGTCCGCGGCCAGGTCGATCACCACGGCCGACTCGAAATAGGCAGCGGCGCCCGCCGCCGACTGCAACGGCGGCAGTGCGGAGAACACCACGTCGGTCGGGTGCTCGGCGGCATCGTCGGCGCTGACCAGGTTGCCGTCGCCGAGCTTGTCGGAGGCCGCGGTCGCCAGCCCTGCGAACGCCGGCAGCGCAGCCGCGAGCGGTTGGCCGGCGCGCGAGGAGGACACCGCGACAATGGTGTGTACGGCCGGATGCTCGAGCAGCAGGCGCAACAGCAGCGAACCGGCGTAGCCGGTTGCGCCCAGGATGGTGGCGGTTATGGCAGCGGTCACGGCGTGCGCTCCGCGAATCCCGGAATGCGCCGCCCAAGCGCCGCCCGCGCGGCATCCGCGCTGGTTCCGTCCGCCAGCACGGCAAGAATCGTGTCGTCGCCGGCGACGGTTCCGATGATCCCGGCCACCGCCAGCCGGTCGAGCGCAAACGCCACGCTGGCGGCATGGCCCGGCAGGGTGTGGATCACCGCCAGGTTGCCGGAAAAGGCGATCGCCAGGTAGCCATGCAGAAACATCGCCTGCACGTCCGCCTCGGAACCGGCCACGGCGTCATCGCGGAACGCGTAGGTATAGCCGCCGCGGCTATTGGGCAGCTTGCCCACGTTCAGTATCTTCAGGTCGCGCGACAGGGTCGCCTGAGTGGTAGAATGGCCGCGCGCCGACAGGTGCTCGAGAAGTTGGCCCTGGCTGCTGATGGCACCGTCGGCGATCAGTTCGCGAACGGCGCGGCGGCGATTTGCGGTGGCGGCGCGAGTTGCATGGGGGAAGGTCGTTATGGTAGGCTCGGTAGTTGTATTTTCATTCACCGCGGCGCATATATATGCAAAATCAGGCACCGGGTCAACCCTCCGGGAACAAGCTGACCCGCGGTGTGCCGCGCCGCCCTGCCGGTGCGGCAGCGCCATGAGCAAGCACAGATCCTGACCGATGGCCTTCGACGCAGAGCGGAACGCGGCCCCGGGAATCACCGATATCGGGCACTACGTACCCGGCCGTACCATCGCCGAGGTAGCGCGCGAACTCGGCATCACCGACATCATCAAGCTTGCATCCAATGAGAATCCCCTCGGTGCCAGTCCCAAGGCGGTGGCCGCCATGGCAGCCACCCTCGAGCGCGGGCACCAGTACCCGGAAGTAATCAACCCCGTTCTCCAGGAGGCGCTCGGCGCGGCCAACGGCGTGGCTCCGGAATGCGTGGTTACCGGCAATGGCGCCGACTCCATTCTGCTGACCGCGGCGCTCGCCTTCCTGCGCCCCGGCGACGAGGTGGTGGTGCCGCAGATTACCTTCGACATGTACCGGATCGTGACGCTGACCAAGGGAGCGACGGTGGTCGAGGTACCGATGCCCGACCTGGAGTTGACCGCCGGCGCAATCCTGGACCGGGTCGGCAAGCGCACCCGCATGGTGTTCGTCTGCAACCCGAACAACCCTACCGGCGCGCTGTTCTCGCGCGCCGCCACGCAGGCCCTGCTGGCGGAGCTGCCGGAGCGGGTGGTGCTGGTGCATGACGAGGTCTACCGGGATTTCGCCGACCCGGCGGAGTTTCCCGAGCTGCGGCCGCGCGCCGCCGGCGGCCAGGACAACCTGATCCTGGTGCGCAGCATGGCGAAGGCGTACGGTCTGGCCGGTGTGCGGTTCGGATACGGCATCATGGCGCCGGACACGGCCGCCCTGCTGCACCGCGTCCGGCCGCCGTTCGACACCTCCGTGCTGGCGCAGGCGGCCGCCCTGGCAGCGCTGCAGGACGAGCAGTTCCTGCGCCGCACGCTCAATCTCAACCGGCGCGGCAAGCAGCAGCTGTACGCGGCATTCGAACAACTCGGCCTGGCGGCGGTACCGTCGCATGCCAACTTCGTGCTGGTGAACGTCGGGCGTCCCGCGGCCGGGGTGGCGCAGCGGCTCCTCGAGCAGGGAGTGATCGTGCGCACGCCCCGCCACCCGGCACTCGCACGATACCTGCGCGTGAGCATCGGCACCGCGCAGGAGCTGGAGCGTTTCATCGCGGCGCTGCGCCGTGCGCTGGCCGAACTCACCCGCGACGCGGAGGCGCCGGGTTCCGGCGCGGGCAGGTGACGGGCGGTATCGGGACGGCCCATCATGCCCTGTTGGCGAGGGCCGCCTCCGGCGCGACGGCCATGCTCGTCCTGCTCGTCCTGCTCGTCCTGTTGGCAGTACTGGGGGGCTGCGAAACCAGCGCCCCGGAGTTGTACGAGCTGCAGTGGCTGCTGGTCGATTACGACGACCGCGAACTCGAGCGCCGCTACGAGCGCCTCAGCGTGTTCGTACGCGCCGCTGATGCCGACGGCCTGGAGGATCTCGACGAACTGTACGTAATTCACGACGGCGGCGAGCTGTTCTGGCGCGCCACCGCCGAAACCTGGACGCGTGACGAGCGCGACGGAGCGACCTGGATCGGCGCCGCCTCGCTGGCCATGCCGGGCGAGCAGCCATTCCCGGCGGGTGAATACCGCGTACTGCTGGTCGATGCCGGCGGTGAGCGGGACTATTCCCGGTTCGTCATTCCCGAACAGCGCCGTTCGACGCCGCTGCCCGACGTGCAGCAGCGCGGAGGAACATTCGTGGTGAGCGGCGCGGCGGACTACAGCCTGTGGATCTTGTCGGAGGGCGTGCTGCAGGAGTCGGTAGCCGCCGGCGACGAGATCGCCCTGGGCGGGGACGAGTACCGCTCCGGGATACGTTACGAGGTGTACGTGTTCGGCAAGCTGCCAAGCGCGGACAAGGGCGCCCTCAGCGGACCCTACTTCTGGCAGCCTGAGTGACCGCGGGATGGATGCCGCCGAGCAGAATCGAACTGCTGACACGAGGATTTTCAGTCCTCTGCTCTACCATCTGAGCTACAGCGGCGGTATGCGAGCGATAGTCTACTGACCCGGTCCCCGCATGGTCAATCCGAGCGGCGCACGGCGGGACGATTTCGTTCCCGGGGACGGCGCCGCCGCGGCCTCGACGGCCTCGACGGTTGTCAAGAGGCGGCACCGTTGATAGCGTGCACAGGCCGCATGCCTGCCCATATCAGCCACCTCTTGTTTGCAGAAGACGTCTTGCGCGAGGCCACGCCCGACGCCGAGGCGCTCCTGGAGGAAGCCGGCAACCTGTTCCGCCTCGGCGCGCAAGGGCCCGATCTGTTCTACCACAATCAGCGCACGCGGCCGCTGGCGCTGCGCTACGGTTCGCTGATTCATCGGCGCGGATTCGGCACGCTGGTTGCCCACATGGCGCGCACCGTCATCTCCGGCGCGCATCGCACCGGGCGCTTCGATGTCGGGCAGACCGCCTTTCTGGCCGGCTTTGCTACCCATGCCGACCTCGACCGGCACGCCCATCCCTACATAATCTGCCGTGCCGGCTGGGTACGCCACGGGGACCCTTCGACACAACGGTACCGGCGCTGCCACGCGCTGCTGGAGCGCCTCCTGGACGTGGCCGCTCTGCGCGCGCGGCGCGGACAGGAACTGGCCGAGTTCGAATTTCTGGCCGACGTCACCTGTGGCGAAAGTCTGCCGTACGCCACGCTGAAAATGCTGGTCAAGGGCGTCGACGACGCCTACCCGGCCGCCAGCTACAAGTCGCGCAACCGGCGCCGCATCGAGAACGCCTACGCCGACTCGATGCGCTTCTACACCCTCACCGACCACCGCGACTCGCGGATGCGGGAGCGCGCCCTCGCCGTCGACCGACGGGAGGGCTACCGGCAACGGCGCAGCGCCGTATTCCACTTTGCCGCGGCGGGCGCCGACCTCGATCCAGCCAACCTGCGGCACCGGCCGTGGCCGCACCCGTGCGACCCGACGGTGGTAAGCGATCACAGCTACCTCGACCTGATGGCCGCGGCACAACAGGAGGTGGTACCGAAGCTGCGCCGCCTGCTCGGCATGCTCGGGTGGCTTGGCGGCGACACCGGGCAGCCCGCTTCGGCCGCCGGCGCCGGGGCGGCGGAAACCGGCGAATGGTTTGCAGAACTGGCCTCGCTGTTCGGCAACCAGGGCCTCGGCGCCACCGTGGACGGCGACAGTTGCACGCCGGTGCATTGTGAGCCGCTGCCGCTGCCGGAGCTGTTCGAGAAGTTGCACGAGGAGCCGGACACGCGGTCGCCGCTGCGGCCCGCCGGCCCGGTGACGCCGTGAGCGATGCAGCCACCCGCGGCTTCGTACGCGGCACCGAACGCGACCGTGGATTCGAACAGGTTGCCAGGTTTCTGCTGCTGATCGGCGCCGAGCGGTCAGCGCCGGTCCTCAACGGACTCGGCGAGCGGGAAGTGGTGTGCATCGCCCGCGAGGTTGCCGCCCTCGGCGCCATCGACGAGCGCGAGCGCCGGCGCACCATGGAGGAGTTCGGTTACCCGGCGCCGGGCGGTTCGGCAACTACCGGCGGACCCGCGGCGGCGCTCCGTCTGCTGCGCGCCGCCTTCGCCGAGGAACGCGCCGCGGCACTCCTGCACGCCGCGCGAGAGGAGTAACGGAGCATGATCGACCGGAACGGAACGACGCATCGATGGGAGCGGCCATGAACGCGCCGCGCGTATTGATAGCGGACCTGCCGGCCCACGCCGGCCGGCAGGTGGAGTTGGCGGGATGGTTATACAACATCCGCTCCAAGGGCAGCATCCGGTTTCTGCAGTTGCGTGACGGCAGCGGCCGCGTGCAGGGGGTGGCGGTAAAGGATGAGTGCGACCCCGAGTCGTTCGCCGCTCTGCCAACGCTCAAGATGGAAGCCAGTCTGCTGGTGCGGGGCGAGGTCCGTGCGGACGACCGCGCGCCGAGCGGTGTCGAACTCGGCGTGCACGCCGTGACGGTGGTGCACAACCCGGTTGACGATTACCCGATTGCCAAGAAAGAGCACGGCATCGACTTCCTGCTCGAACACCGCCACCTCTGGCTGCGCTCGACGCGCCAGGAGGCGATGCTGCGGGTGCGCGCCCGTACCGCCACGAGCATGCGCCGGTTCTTCGACGACCGCGGCTTCGTACACGTCGACACGCCGATTCTGACCGGCTCCATCGGCGAGAGCGCCGGCACCCTGTTCAGCCTGCCCTACTTCGACCTCGGTGACGCCCACCTCGCACAGACCGGACAACTCTACCTGGAAGCCGCCTGCGCGGCGTTGGGCCGGGTGTACAACTTCGGGCCCACGTTTCGCGCCGAGAAATCGAAGACGCGGCGCCACCTGACCGAGTTCTGGATGCTCGAGGCGGAGGTCGCGTTCCTGGACAACCGCGGCAACCTCGACCTGCAGGAGGAGCTGGTGTGCGCCGTGGCGGCGGACGTGGTGGCCAACTGCGAACCGGAACTGCGCACGCTCGGCCGCGACCTCGAGCCGTTGCATGCCGTGCAGCCGCCGTTCCCGCGCCTCGACTATGGAGACGCGGTAGCCCGGCTGCAGGCCGCGGGGAGCAGCATTGCCTGGGGCCAGGACCTGGGCGCGGACGACGAGACGACCCTGTCGCAGGCGCACCAGCAGCCGGTGTTCGTGGTAAACTATCCGCGCGCCGTGAAGGCGTTCTACATGAAGCGCAATCCAGACGATGCCCGCACGGTGCTATGCGCCGACCTGCTCGCGCCGGAGGGCTATGGCGAGATCGTTGGCGGCTCGCAGCGAGAGGATGACCACCAGCTGCTCAGCGCCCGCATTCGCGAAGCCCGTCTGCCGGAAGAAGCATACCGCTGGTATCTCGACCTGCGGCGCTTCGGCAGCGTGGTGCATTCCGGCTTCGGAATCGGCCTGGAACGAACCGTCGCCTGGCTCACCGGCACCCACCATGTGCGGGAGAGCGCACCGTTCCCCCGCACCATGGGCCGCATCTATCCCTGAGCACGCGCGAAGTGAGCAGGGTATACTCACCGTAGCGGCATGTACTCTCTCGGGCTGGCATACCTGCTGTGGGCGGTCGGCGGTTTTGGAACCCTCGGCGTGCACCGCTTCTACCTGCGCAAGCACGGCACCGGCTTGCTGTGGCTGCTGACCGGCGGCGTATTCGGGATCGGAGCGATCGTGGACCTGTTCCGGATGCCGACGATGGTGCGCGATGCGGAAATCGAGCAGGATGACCGGGAGTTGCTGCGCGAAGCCGCCGCCCCGATTGCCGAATCGCTGGAACAGGCGATTCTGCGCGTCGCCAGGGCGGATGGCGGGCTGGTGTCTCCGGCACAGGTGGCCACCAGCGGCCCCTGGACTCTGGACGACTCGCGAGCCTTCCTCGACGAGATGGTGCGCAAGGGGCACGCCGAGCAACGCGCCACCAGGAGCGGCTCGCCGCCGCTGGTGTACGTGATCCCGGAGTTCCTGACCGACGCCAGCCGGCACCAGATAGAGGATTTCTAGCGGCCCCGCCGGGGGCCCTACCCCACGCGTCCCTTGGTCGACATCGCGCGGCCGGATGGCGCATACGCGGCTGCCAGCGCGCGGCCGAGCGCCTTGAACAGTGCCTCGACCATGTGGTGGGAATTGGCGCCGCGGCGCACCGTTGCGTGCACGTTGATCTGCGCACGCATTGCCAACGCAAGCAGGAATTCGCGCACCAGGGCCACGTCGAAATCGCCCGCCGCCGGTTGCGGGTAGCTCGCTTCGTAGTGCACGTAGGCGCGTCCGCCGACATCGACCACCACCTCCGCCAAGGCGTCGTCCATCGGCACCAGGGCACTGGCGAACCGCACCACCGGCGCATCGCCGCGCGCTGCGCGCAAACAATCGCCGAGTACCAGCCCGACGTCTTCCACGAGGTGGTGTGGATCGACTTCGATATCGCCGCGGGCCAGCACCGACAGTGAAAAGCCGCCGTGAAACGACATTGCTTCCAGCATGTGGCTGAAGAACGGCACCGGTGTGTCGATGCTCACACCGCCGGCGCCGTCATCGAGCCCGATCCCGACCGTGATCTGTGTTTCGCTGGTGCACCGTTCGATGCGTGCCCGGCGCCCCGGATCGATTGCCATAGCCGCGGTGCGCCCTACCAGTGATTGTACGCGACGATGTCAGACAGCGGCTTGCGGGTCTGCGCGGCCGGCTGCTGATCGGTGTAGCCGAGCGCCAGCATCACCACCACGCGCATCGCGTGAGGCATGCTCAGCAGGTCTTGCACCTCCTGCTCGTCGAAGGTCGTCATGGCGCATGATGCGACGCCTTCGTGGGTGGCCTGCAGCATCATGAACGCGGCCGCGATGCCGAGATCGACCGGGTAGGAAACCTGACCATTCGGCATGCGGTAATCGACGTTGGTGGTGCACACGGCAATGACGGCCGATGCCGTCTCGATCTGTTCCGCCCCGAACGACGCCGCCGCCAGTTTCTCCCGGAGGTCGGCGCGGCTCACGACAATGAACCGCCACTCCTGCCGATTCTTCGCCGACGGCGCCAACCGCCCGGCCTGCAGAATACGCTCCAGGCACTGCGTGCTGACCGGGCGCGAGTCGAACCGCTTCGCACTGCGCCGTGAAACTATCGCTGGTAGCAAGTCCATCAATATCGCGGGGCCCGGCACAACGGGCCGCTACACATTAATATACCGTCATGCTCCGTGCAACAAGAGCGATCTCCGCCGCGCTGCTGCTGCTCGCGCTGACGGCGACATCTCACGCTCAGGACACGGAGGCGCCGCGCTGGTATCACGCATTCGCGGAGGACGCGGCTTTTTTCACCACCCTCGCCGCCCGCGACGACGAGTCGACCAGGGAATGGACGGCCGCGCAATACATACGGCGGCGTCTGTCTGCCTCCGGCTTGCGCCCCCGGCTGCACTCGTTAACGGAGCCGTTCGGCGAGTCCCGGTCGGCCATCGTCGAAGTGGAAATCGCCGGGCGCCGGGCCGATACGCTGCTGATCGCCGTCCCGCTCGCGCTATCCGCTGCACCGGATACGGAACCGTACACGGACGGACATACCCTGGCGCTGCTTCTTGGATTCGCACACTTCCTCGCACAAATCGACGACCGTCCCCCCATTTCGGTTCGCTTCCTGTTTCTGGGCGGCGAGCGCGGCGAAGCCGATCGCGGGTACCCGTTCGGCAGCCGTTCCTTTCTGCAGGACTATCTCGCCAACGCTCCTACCGCGGTGTTGTATTTCGACCTCTTCGGCCTCCCGGACGTCCTCGAACTACACACCGGAGGCGATCGGGAGGTGGCGCCGCCGTGGCTCATTCGCCGCGTGGTGGACGCACTGCAACGGGCCGGCCATCCGGTGCTCGTTCCCGCCCCGCACGCCAACGACCTGGTACGCCTCGGGCTGGCCGAGGAACCGCGGCTGGCGCCGTTCTTCCGTGCCGGGCATCCGGCGCTGCGCTTGTCCGGTCACGACGCCGCGCCGGGCAAGGCCTCCGGCGTCAGTGCCGAACCCGACCTGTGGCTGGCGCGGATGGCGCAGTTTCTCTCTCTGCTCACCGCGGAATTCGAGGATGGCATACCTGAGGCCTGGGACCGGAACTACCTCCTGCTCGGCGGCACCACGGCACCGGTCATTGTCGCGGAACAGGACTACGTCCTGGTGGTGGTGTTTGCCATCGCCGCGGTGATTTTCTATGCCTTTGCCGCCTCGGGGCAGCTCAGGTACGCGGTGGCAACACTGTGGCAATACGCGTGGCGCATCCCGCCGATGGCGTCGCTCGCCGTGGCCGCCCTCGTCGCCGGTTCTGCCGCCCTCGCCCTGTTGACGAGAGCACGCGGCAATCCGACCCTGTGGCACCAGGCACCGGCGCTGTTCCTGGGCCTGAAGCTCGGCGTGGCCGCAGTCATCGCCACGGTCACCCACTACGCGGTCGGGCGGCGATGGTTCACGCAGGAGCGCCGCGAGCCGATTACCAGCTTCTATCTTGCGACGGCGGCGCTGATGCTGCTCATTCTGGCAGCGGTTGCGGCGACGGTGAGCGTCGCGCTCGCTTATCCGTTTGTATGGGCACTGCTATGTGTACTGCTCGCCAACCTGGTTCGCAACCGCTGGCACTCGCTGCTGTGGATCGTCCTGGCCCCGCTGTGGATCGTTCGCCTGGTGGTCAGCCTGTATCTGCAACCGGCGTATTCATTCGTAGCGCTGACGCTGTTCGCCCCGCTGGCGATCGATCTGACTGCCGCCATCCTGCTGCTGCCGCTGGTACTGCTCGGACGCGGCGTGCTGGTGAGCTTTGCCGGCTTCCGGAGCATCGATACCGCCTACCGCCGCCAGCTCTGGGCCCGGCTGGGCATGACGCTGCTGGTGGCGCTGATCGGCGTCGGCAGCGCGGTCGCCCTGTCGCTCGCCGAGTAGCGCATCAGCCGCCGGAGTCGCGCACCTCCGAGATGTAGCTTCCGTCCATTCCGTCCACCCGCTGCACCCAGGCGAGAAACTTTTCCGCCTCGTGGCGGCTGCCGTAGGGACCGACGCGCACCCGGAAGAATACATCGGTATCGGTAGACCGGGTGGTGACGCGGCTGACAATGCCCTGGTCGCTCAGACGCTGCTCGAGGGCGGTGGCGCGTGCACGGCTGGCGAAGCTGCCGACCTGTACCCAGAACTCGTGCAACGGCAACGTCGGGGCAAGCTTGCCGAGAGTAGCGCTGCGCTTCGCCTCGGCGGGCTTTTTCACGGCGGGTGCAGCCGCGGTGGCCGCTGGTGCCACGGCCGCTTCCGGGCTTGCGCTGGTCGTAGCGATGGCGCGCACCTCGGGGGCGGCGGTGGGAGTGGCGGGCTCCTGGGTGTCCAGCGTGATCCGTGGCCTCGGCTGCCGAGCGGGCTGCTGCTGCGCAGCGCTGGCAGTGTCTTGGCCGGATGCCTGCGCGGTGTCCGCGGCGGACGTTTCGCCAGACGGCGTCGCGTCTGCCGCCGGCTCGGCGCGCAATGCCACCCCCGGCGTGGCTACGTACTCGAACGCCTGGGCGTCCTGCTGCGGGCGAGGCAGGGCAAGGTCGGCCCGTGCCACGCTGTCGACCGGACGCAGCCAGTACAGTCCGCCGGTCAACACGACCACCAGCAGGAGTGCTACTCCTCCCATCACCCACCAGAGCCGATTCCTTGAATCCATGTGCACCCCCCTCGAGTGCCCGCGTGAACCCGCGATGCGCCGTCTACCCGGGCCGGCCGCGACCGTGCCGCTGCCGCCTGTTCTTCTTCAATAATCGACGCTAGGGGCGCGCCTCTTGAAGACGGCGGCGTTCAGCGGCTGGATATTGCACGCCGGTGAACAGGTGGAATTGCGCGTACGCCTGCCCGAGCAGCATCTCGCGACCGAAGACGATCTCGCACCCGGCGGCCCGCGCCCGCTTCAGAAGCGGCGTCTCGGGCGGAGCGTACACGATGTCGTATACGACCTCGTGCCCGGCGAGCGGCACGTGCGCGATGGGGTCATCCTGCGCAGCCGGAGCCGCGTCATGCCGCTCCATGCCGACGCTCGTCGACTGCACGATCAGGTCGGAGTAGCGCGCGATGCGCTGCGCAAGGTCGGGAGCCGTCAGCGCCACCGCCTCCGCGTCCATCTGCGCAGCCAGCGCTTGCGCCCGCGGCAGGGTGCGGTTGGCAATCAGTACGTCGACTCGCTCCTCGCGCAACGCCCACACGATGGCACGGGCGGCGCCGCCGGCGCCGATCACCGTGGCGCGGCGAATGCGTCCGCCGGCCAGCATGGCCGCCAACGGTTCCATGAAACCGGCCGCGTCTGTGTTGTAGCCGGCCCAGCGGCCCCGTTCCTGCACCAACGTGTTGCAGGCACCGGCCCCGCTGACCGACCGGTCGGCCCGGTCCAGCAGGTCCATCACGGTTTCCTTGTGCGGTATCGTTACCGACAGCCCGCGCACGCCCAACGCGGCGGCGAGATCGAGGAAGCGTGCTGCTTCATCGACCAGGAACGGCACGTACACCCCCGGCACCCCGGCAGCCGCCAGGCCGCGATTGTGGATCTGCGGAGAGCGCGAGTGGGCAACCGGATTGCCGATCAGGCCATACACCGGGGTGGTGGCGCCGACCGCGCCGAAGCGGTAGCGCCGCTGCATGGCGTGCGGGTCCAGGTGCCCCGGTGCCGCCGTCCGGCCTCCGGTAGAAGTGAACGTCAACCAGGAGCCCAGCTTGGCGGCGAGCAGCCTCGTCGGCACGCCAAAGTCTCCCATGCCGATCACGATGTGCGGCCGCGGGGCCGCCTGGGCCGCACCGACAATGCGCGCCAGGTCCGCGCAGCCGTGCGGCGTTACCGCCAGCTTCGGGATCTCGCGCCCGCTGCGCGGCAGGGAGCGCAGCAGCGCCGGCAGGTGCTGCGGCGTGCCGGCGATGTCGTGCAGCGAACGAACGATGCGCGGTCCGTGGCGCGGCAGCGGGACCGCACCGGCCGGCAGATCCGACTCAAGGTCGAGAAAGCGGAACGGGGCGCGGGCGGCGGCGGTCAGCAGCCGGCGGCGCACCGCCTCCGGCGCCACCCAGCCGCCGCCGTCGCGGGTCCGGCGAATGGTGCACAGCGCCGGCAACGGACATTCGGACGCGAAGCGCGCGATGCCGCCCCAATGCGCAGGGTGCAGCAGGTCAACCCGCAACTCCACCATGTCGACCAAGTGGCGATGGGCTCGCACCTGGTCAAGGCACGCGCCGAGGTTGGGCTCGGTGAGGCTGAGACACAGCAACGGGCGCGCCGTCCCTTCCAACCGCCCCTGCCGCGGTATCCCGCCGCGCGGCGTCAGCGCGGCGGGATGTAGAGTTGCCAGCCGGGAAAGATCAGGTCGGGATTCTGAATGAGCTTGCGATTCCGATGCCAGATCCTCGGCCACAACCAGGGGTTGCCGTAGATGAAGTCGTACTCGGCAATTCGCCACAACGACTCGCGCCGCTCGGGAATCAGGCGAACCGTGTACACCTGCGTCACTGCGAACTCCGCGAACGCCGCGGCGTAGCGCTGCGCCTGCTCAAAGTAGGTCACGGCCTGCCGGTAATTTCCGCCATTGCGCTGGTCGACACCCAGCCGCCACAACTCCTTGGCATGTTCCAGCAGCGCGTGCTGCGGCACGTCCTCCACGCCGGCTCCGGCCATCGGCTTCAGCGCTTCCCGCGCCGCGGCGTCCGACCCGGCATCGCCGCTCTCCACATAGGGGGAACCATCCCACGGCGCCGGCTCGACCACGATCTCGTCGTCGGTAATCACGTTCAACTGGGAGGCGCTCTCGAGCTCGCTCATCACCACGAGCATGAGTTCGTCCGCCTGATCCATGGTGACCTCGCCCGTACTCATGTCGCCGGCCGGCAACGCGGCGCGGCCGGCACTGCGGGCCGCGCCGAACTGGCGCTCGGCGTCGTCGAGGGCAAACCGGTCGAGTGCCTCCTTGCCGGACTCGTAACTTTCCTGCAACTCGGTAACCCGCTGTTCGGACCCGACGCGGGCCCCAACCTGCTCAATACGATCGATCAGCCCCTCGCTGGCACTCTTCAACTCGAGCACCCGGGCAAGCTGATCGGCTACCGTATCGCGCAACAACTCCATGCGCGCGATGGCCGCCGCTGCCGCGTCGGCGCCGTCCGACAACTTGCCGGCGCCGAACAGGTCACGGGCGTCGGTAACCGCGCTGACCGCGTCGGCGTATTCCTCGGGCGCAAACTGATCTACCTGATTCTCGCGCAACTGCTCCAGAAGATCGGTCATCTGCAGGTCCAGCGCACGCTGGGCCAGGCCGAGCGAGTTCTGGTAGGCGGTGTTCGCCTTCAACGACGCCAGCATCAGCGCCTCGCGGGCAGCCTTCGGGTCGCTGGCGCGCAACCGCTCGCCCTCGGCAAGAGCCTCGCGCGCTTCTTGCAGGGTGACCGGATCGTAGGTTGCGGCATCGGCATCGGCGGCGCGGGCAATCGCCACTCTGGCCTGCCGCAATTCCTCGGCCAGGTCCACGGAAACCTGCGTACCCCCGGGAGCGTCCATGGCGCCCTCCTGCCCGGGCGGGGTGGTAGCGCAGTAGACCAGCGAAAGGGGCAGCAGGATGGCAAGGGCAAGCCGATGAATCTTCATATGCCGTTCCGACGTATCTCTATTTCTCGCAGTCCGTTCGTCAAGCGCGGACCCCGGACGGCTGAGCGACGGCGGCCTCGCTCTCCATGTCGAACACGTGCAGCTTGGTGACGTCCGCATGAAGGTTGACCTCCTCGCCGACCTGGAAGTCATGGCGAGGCGGCACGCGGGCAATGATCTGGTTCTGCGAGGTGCTCACGTAGAGGTGAATCTCGGCGCCAAGCGGCTCCACCACCTCCACCCGTGCCTTGATGTTGTTCTGGGGCGCGGCGGTCTCGTCATACAGCAGGTCCTCGGGGCGAATACCGAACAACACGTCCTTGTCGACGTGCGAACGCAGGGTGTCGGCCATATCGCCATCGAGCTGAATCTGAAAATCGCCTTCGTCGATCATCAACTGGCCGCCCGACTCCACCACCTTGGCGGTGACGATGTTCATCGGAGGGGAGCCGATGAAACCGGCCACGAAGCGGTTCACCGGCCGGTTGTAGAGCCCGAGCGGCGTACCGATCTGCTGAATGAGTCCGTCCCGCATGACGACGATGCGGTCGCCCATCGTCATCGCCTCGACCTGGTCGTGGGTGACGTAGATCATGGTGGCCTGGAGGCGTGAGTGCAGGGAGGAAATCTCCGCCCGCATCTGCACGCGCAGCTTGGCGTCGAGGTTGGAGAGCGGCTCGTCGAACAGGAACACCTTCGGCTTGCGAACGATGGCACGGCCTACCGCTACCCGCTGCCGCTGTCCGCCGGACAGCGCCTTCGGCTTGCGCTCGAGCAATTCCTCAATGTCGAGGATACCGGCCGCCTCGTGCACGCGCACGTCGATTTCCTTCTTGGCGTACTTGCGGATCTTGAGACCGAACGCCATGTTCTCGTACACCGACATGTGCGGGTACAGGGCGTAGTTCTGGAACACCATCGCGATGTCCCGATCCTTGGGCGCCACATCGTTCATGATCTTGCCGTCGATGAGCAACTCGCCGGAGGTGATCTCCTCCAGACCCGCGATCATCCTCAGCGTCGTCGACTTGCCACAACCGGACGGTCCGACCAGTACCACGAATTCCTTGTCGCTGACGGCAATGTTGGCGGCGTCGACCGCCTTCACTCCGCCTTCGTACACTTTGGTCACGTTCCTGAGCTCGACATTCGCCATATCCTGCTCCTCTTTGTTGCCGGCGTTCGGTGCCCGGCGATGCCGGTCATCCGGGTGGCCGGTTATTTCATAACGGAATTGTTTGCGCTACTGACGGTAACGAAAGCGCAGAGTTGTGTCAACGCGCCATACGCGCCAATCGGGCCATTTCGCCGTGCCGCACCGGGAGGCCTACGGTGCAGCGGCGGTGCGCCGCCAGCGCGTGACCGCCTGCGCGAGCGGCGGCTGGCCCGGCGGCGGCAGCGCTCCGGCGATGACAGCGGCGTGCAGCCACGGCTCCACCAGCTCCGTCCGGGGCACCGCCCAGTCCACCGGCGGCGGCGCCCGCCCCCGCAAACGGCCCGCCACCGGGCGGCGGCGCCGGCACGCGCAACAGGCTCGCATCGGGCAGGCGGCCAATGAGGAACTCGTGCGACCGCGGCAGGATGCGCTTGCTTATCTCGCGCAGCGCCGGGAACCCGCCGGCAAGGCCAAATCCGTGCAACCACGCGAAATTCGCCGCCTCCAGCAGGTGCGCCTGTATCTCCGGTTGCGAAATCCAGCGCAGAAACAGCCCCGCACCGGCCGGATTGTCCGCCGCGGACGGAACCGCGAACGACCGATAGTCCTCCAGGATCGGAATACCGCCATCCACAGTCAGCCAGCGGAAGTCCAGCAGTTCGCGCTTCTCCTCGGGGAGACGCGCGTAGCTGGCGATATCGGTAACGAACAGGAGAATGCGCCCGTCGAGCGCCAGTTGATGGAGCGGCCGGTGCAGGTAGGTGTCGGCGAACCACTGGTGACCGGCAATACCGCCGGAATCGGCGCTCAACCAGTCGTGAGCGGACCCGACCGCGGCCGCGAGCCGTGCATGATCGATCACCACCGCGCCATCCTCGGTGGCCGCGAATCCGGCGCCGCGCGCCTGTGCCAGCAGGTAGATCACCCCGGCATCCCACAGCACCGAAAACCCGACGCTGTCGCGCCGCGGCGGATCGGCACCGGCGGACCCGCCCCCGAGTTGCGGTTCGCCCGGCGGCCGCGCCCGGGCGTCGAATTCGTCGGCAAGCCGCCGCAGCTCCTCCGCGGACATCAGGAACTGGTCGATGTCCGGCATCGCCGCGCGCGCAAATACCACCACCGGCAGATTGAACGAGAATGGCAGGGTGAGCTGCCGGCCATCGGCGGAGCCGGCGGCGAGCAGCTCCGGGAAGTACCCGTCGGCCGCCAGTTCGCCGCCGAGCAACCGGTCGAGCGGGGCGAGCAGGCGATGCAGCTGGGGACTCGCCAGGCCGGAACCGAAGATCAGGTCGGGCGCCGCGGCGCCGCTCAACAACCGCCCTCCCGGCTGCGCGCTGTAGGTCAGTTCCACCTTGACCGGGCCCCCGGCCGCATTGAACGCGTCGACGTATGCCGCCAGCTCGGCGCGATCGCTCCACAACTCGACCACCGCCTCGGTACGTGCGCATCCGGCCACCGCCACCAGCAGCGCCGCGCCGGCGACCGCGCGCCAGTGCCGAGCCTCGCCGCGGCCGGTCAGGAGCCGCCCGCCACCTCTCGGGCAACGGCGTAGATCTCCTCGAACAGCGCCTCCAGGTCGGCGCTCGCCACCGTCGAGAACGCCACCCGGAGGTAGTCGTCGCTCACCGAGATGGTGCCCACCCCGCGGCGCCGCAGCAACTCCTGGCGCAACACTTCGGCGTTGCCGCCGGCGACGCGCAGGGTCAGAAAATAGCCGGAGTTGAACGGCAGTGGCTGCAACGGGCCGCCGTCGCCGGCGCGGGCGTCGAGAATGGCACGTACCCGCCGGTAACGCTCGGCGATGGCAGCGAGGTTGGCCTCCTGCTCGGCGCCAAAGGTACCGGCGCGCATCGCCCGCAACAGCAGGCTCTGGGCAAGCATGCTGGAACTGGACACCGACGAACGCACGGCGCCCATCACCTTCTGTTCGAGCGCCGCGAAGTGCTCGTCGGTCAGTCCGCGGGCGGCAAAGGTGAGAAAGCCGATGCGAAAGCCCCATACGTAGTTTTCCTTGGTGGCGCCGTCCACCTTGACGGCGAGCAGGCGCTCGTCGGCGTCAGCGAGATACGCGAACAGCGACTCCCGGCAGCTCTCCGACTCGAAGAACAGCCCGAAGTAGGCGTCGTCGCAAATCACCACCAGGTTGACGCCGCGCCCGGCGGCCGCCCGCAGCACGTCGGCCAGGGCGCCCATCTCGCTGGTCGTGGGGGTGTAGCCGGTCGGATTGTTGGGGAAATTCAGCACCAGCACCGCCTTGCCGCCGGCCGGCAGCTCGTTCAGGGCAGCCTCCAGTGCGGACACGCCCAGGCCGCCGTTCGCATCGTAAAATGGCACCGTGTCGAGGCGGGCCTGACGCCGTTCCTCCACAATGAGCCGATAGTTGCCCCAGAACAGGTCGGGCACGATTACCAGGTCGCCGCGGTCCACAAACAGATCGGCGGCCACGGTAATGCCGTGGGTCAGGCCGCTGGTCACCATCGGCAGCGACGCCGGGCCTCGCAGGCTGGGGTTCTTGGCCGCGATCTCGTCGCGCCACCGGCTGCGCAGTTCGGGCAACCCGCCCGTGGGTGCGTAGGTGAAAATCTCTTCCGGTGTGAGGTGCGGTATGAGGCTGCGAATGGAGTCCAGGTACAGCGGTTCGCTGCCGTCGGTGGCCATGCCTACCGTGGCATTGAAGCGATGCGCGCCGCGCGCGGCCTCGGCGGTCTGTGCAACCACCCCGCGCGGGAAGTAGAGCCGGCGTCCGAAGTCCGACAGCAGCTCCGGAATTCGGGTGCCGGAAAGCGTCTGATTGAGTTGCTTGGCAATGGGATTCATCGGCGTCACTGTTTGCCGAGCCGCGCCGCGTTTGTCAACGCTTATCGGGATTCTGCGGGATCGGCCGGCGATCTGACGCCCGCGGGTTGGCAATGTATCCCGATCAAGCTACATTTCGGTAGCGTTCATGGCGGCTGTGTCCACCCCCAGGGTTCGAAGCGAGGTCAACGAGCTTACGCTGTTGTTCGATATCAGTCGGATCCTCGACTCGAGTCTCAACCTGCGTGACATCGTGCACCCGGTGCTCGAAGCACTCGGACACCATATGCAGATACGTCTCGGCGTGTTGAGTCTGGTCAACCGCACCACCGAACGCATCTCGATAGAGGCGGCGTACGGACTGTCGGCCAGTCAGCAGCGCCGCGGATCGTACAAGATCGGCGAGGGCGTAACGGGACGGGTCATCCAGTCCGGTGAGCCTGCCGTCGTGCCCAAGATTGCCGACGAACCGGAGATGGTGCATCGCACCGGCGCCGCCAGCAACTCGGTGCTGGCCGAGCTGTCCTTCATCTGCGTGCCGATCAAGTCCGGAAACTCGGTGATCGGTTCGCTGAGTACCGACAAGTTGTTTCCGCCCGCGGTGCCGTTTTCGGAAGACGTGCGGCTACTATCCATAATCTCGTCGATGATTTCGCAGGCGGTGAAGCTGCGCCAGGCTGCGCAGGAGGAGCGCCGCATTCTGCTGGAGGAAAACAATCGCCTGCAGGAAGAACTGCAGAACCGCTTTCGGCCGAAAAACCTGGTCGGCAACTCCGAGGGCATGAACAGCATGTTCCGCCTGGTCGGACAGGTCTCCCGCAGCGACACCACCGTACTGGTGCGCGGCGAGACCGGCACCGGCAAGGACCTGGTGGCACACGCCATCCATTACAACAGCGCGCGCGCCGCCAAGCCGTTCATCAAGGTAAACTGCGCCGCCCTGCCGGAATCGGTGATCGAGAGCGAGTTGTTCGGCCACGAGCGCGGCGCGTTCACCGGCGCGGTGTCTACCCGCAAGGGGCGCTTCGAGCTGGCGCACGGCGGCACCCTGTTTCTCGATGAGATCGGCGACCTGTCGCCGGCCACCCAGGTGAAGCTGCTGCGGGTCCTGCAGGAGGGCGAGTTCGAACGCGTCGGCGGCAACGCCACCCTGCGCAGCGACGTGCGCGTGATCGCCGCCACCAACCGCAACCTGGAAGAGTTGATCGAGTTGGGCGGATTCCGCGCCGACCTGTACTACCGGCTCAATGTGTTCCCGATCCATATCCCGCCGCTGCGCGAGCGCAAGACCGACCTGCTGCTGCTTGCCGATTTCTTCGTCGCCCGTTACGGCCGCGAGCACCACAAGGAAATAAAACGCATCACCACGCCGGCCATCGACATGCTGATGAGCTACCACTGGCCGGGCAACGTGCGCGAGCTGGAGAACTGCATCGAACGCGCGGTGCTGCTGAGCAACGACGACGTGATCCACGGCCACCACCTGCCGCCCACCCTGCAAACCGCGGAGGCGAGCGGCACCACCCCGCGCGGCAGCCTGCAGAGCGCCGTCGGCGCCATTGAGCGCGAACTGATCCAGGACGCATTGAAGTGGGCCCGCGGCAACATGGCGCGCGCCGCCCGCTCGCTGCAGGTGAGCGAACGCATCATGGGCCTGCGCGTGCGCAAGTACCGGATCGATCCCACCGCCTACAAGAGCTGACGGCAACCCATAGTCCCACATATCCGTAGCTCCCACCCTTCCGTCCGACCAACAGGTAGGAGAATCTACCAACCGCCCCGTGGCAGGAAGCCTCCGGTGCCCCGGCCATACACTTGGCATGACTGTTGCTTAAGAAAATGCATCACTCACATTTCTTTCACGGAGGATAGGAAGACATGCGACGACTGTTCGTCATTGCCGGCGCCCTCCTGGTGTTCGGCGCCGCCATCGCCTTTGCCGACTCGGCCGCCAACGCGGTAGCGATCGACACCGTATGGACCCTGATGGCCGCGGTGCTGGTATTTCTGATGCAGGCAGGCTTCGCCATGCTGGAGACCGGCTTCACGCGCGCCAAGAACGCAGCCAACATCATGATGAAGAACCTGATGGACTTCTCGCTCGGCTCGCTGGCGTTCTGGGCGGTCGGCTTCGGCATCATGTTCGGCGCCGATGCCGCTGGCCTGATCGGAACCGACAAGTTTTTCCTGGGCGGCGCCATGGTGGACGTGTCGGAGGGGATCTCCGACTTCACCTTCTGGATGTTCCAGGTAGTGTTCGCGGCTACCGCGGCCACCATCGTGTCCGGCGCGGTCGCCGAGCGCACCCAGTTCAAGGCCTACCTGGTGTATTCGGTGTTCATCACCGCGCTGATCTACCCGGTGGTCGGGCATTGGATCTGGGGCGGCGGCTGGCTGTCAAACCTCGGCATGATCGACTTCGCCGGTTCCACGGTCGTGCACTCGGTCGGCGGCTGGGCCGGGCTGGCGGGAGCCATCGTGCTCGGCGCCCGCGAGGGCAAGTACATACGCGGCAACGGCAACGGTTCGGGATCCAGGGGCGGGAAGGACAAGGTGATGGTGAACGCCATCCAGGGCCACAACCTGCCGCTCGCCGCCCTCGGCGTGTTCCTGCTCTGGTTCGGCTGGTTCGGCTTCAACGCCGGCAGTACGGTCGCGGGTACCGACCTGTCGATCGCCGCCATCGCGGTAACCACCAACCTGGCCGCGGCCGCCGGCGTAGTCGGTGCGCTGGTGCTTGCCTGGATCATCTCCGGCAAGCCCGATCCCACGTTTGCGCTCAACGGCGCGATCGCCGGCCTGGTCGCCATCACCGCGGGCTGCGCCAACGTGTCGCCGGGCAGTGCGGTGGTCATCGGATTCCTCGGCGGCGTGCTGGTCGTGTTGGCGGTTCAATTCATCGACCGGGTGCTCATGGTCGACGATCCGGTCGGCGCCATTTCCGCGCACGGCGTGGTCGGCGCATGGGGCACCATCGCCGTGGGACTGTTTGCTCAGGAGCAGTTCGGCGGCACCAACGGCCTGTTCTTCGGCGGCGGTTTCGGTCAGCTCGGCATCCAGATCGTCGGTGTGCTGGCGGTATTTGCGTGGACATTCGTTGCCTCTCTGGTACTATTCAGCGTGATCAAGGCCACGATCGGACTGCGCGTGAGCCGGGACCAGGAACTGCGCGGCCTCGACATCGAGGAGCATGGCGCCGAGGCGTACACCGACTTCGAGGTGTACACGACACGTTAAGTGACGTTAAGAGGAGACAAGGATGAAGCTGATAATAGCCTACATTCAGCCGCACAAGCTGAATGACGTGAAGCAGGAGCTGTTCAAGGAGGACGTCGGCAAGATGTCGGTGACCAACGCGCTCGGATGCGGGCAGCAGATGGGGTACACCGAGACGTACCGCGGCGTGCAGATCGAAGTGAACCTGCTCAAGAAGGTGCGCATGGAGATCGCCGTCAATGACGAGTACCTGGAACGCGCCATCGACGCCGTGGTGCGCGGCGCCCGCTCGGGAGAGATCGGCGACGGCAAGATCTTCGTCCTCGATCTCAATCAATGCATACGAATCCGCTCCGGCGAGGTGGGCAAGGTCGCCATCGGCTGACCCGGTTCGCCCTTGATCCGGCCCCATGGCAGGCCCTGGCAACACGGACCGGGCTGCTATGGGGTCGCCTGTTTCCTGGCTTCGCCCACCACCCGCAGGTAGGTGGCCCGCACGCGCTCGGTCACCGCGGTCACGGCGCGCTGAAACTCCGCCGACCCGGCGCCGGTTCCGAGCATGCGCCGGGCCAGGGCGCCGAGGGTGGCGGGTGAACTCGGCAGGACGTGTACCTGGCGATCCTCGAACACCTGCAGGTAGTGCTCGAGGCCGCGCAGAAACAGGTAGTCCTCGCGCAACAGGCCGGCGCCGTCGGGGGTGAGAATGGCAAGCTGCTGCAGCCGCTCGATGGCGGTGACGGTGTTGCCGCAGATCAGTTCCGGGTGGCGCCCCAGGTACTGGATCTGCAGCCCCTGGACCAGGAATTCGATGTCCCGTATCCCGCCGACCCCGGACTTGATGTCCTGCCCCCGGCGCACCTGCGACGCCCCCGGCCTGCATGTCCTGCCCGCGGCGCTGCTGGCTGCGCCCGTGCTCGACCACCGCCAACTCGCGCAGGCGCTCGATGGTGGCGAACACGCGCGCGCCGCGGGTGGCCGGGTCGGCGCCGAAGCGCGCGAACGCGCGCCGTGCCCGCGCCAGCAGTTCGTCGCCGAGTTCGCGGCTGCCGGCCATCGGGCGCAGGCGCAGCAGCGCCTGCACCTCCCAGTCATTGGCCGGGCCGTCGTAATAGGCGGTCAGTGCGCTGAGCGAATGCGCCAGCTCGCCCGAACCGCCGTACGGGCGCAGGCGCCAATCCACCCGGTAGGCGGCCATCTCGTCGGCGCGCGCGGCCAGCACCCGATCCAGTGACCGCGCCAGCTCGGTGACCGCGGCCGCCACTTCGGCGCGCCGCGCCTCCGGCAGACCGCGGTCGTCGTACAGTGCGACCAGGTCGATGTCGGAACTGTAATTCAGTTCGCCGCCGCCGAGCTTGCCGAACGCCAGCACGCAGGCGCGCTTGCGCACCTCCGGCCGGCCGGCGGTCAGTTGCTCCAGCACCGCACTGATCAGCGCCTCGGCCACCACCGACAGCTCGTGCATGACGTCGGTGGCCGGCGCCTGCAGGCAGTAGTCGCGGATCGCGATGCGCAGTATCTCGCGGCGCCGCACCGCGTCGATCCGCGCCAGCCAGTCGCTGCCGCTGTCGAGGTCGCCGACCACGTCCTGCAGCCGCCGGCGCTGGCGCAGCCGGCTGGGCTCGGTGACCCAGTCGAACAGGTCGGGCGTACGCACCAGGGCGTCGGACAGGAACTGGCTGGTGGCGAATATCCGCACCAACAGGTCCAGGCGGGTCGGCTGCAGCAGCATCAGTTGAAAATGGTGCTCCGGGTCGTCGACCGCGGCCACGTATCGTTCCCAGTTGTTGAGCGCCCGGTCGGGGTCGGACTGGACGGCGAGCTGGTCGGCGGCCAGCACCGCGAGCCGCGCGAACTCGCTGCGATCCGGCGCCCGGCGCGCCAGCCGCGCCAGGTTGCCGAGCGCGCGCTCCGGCTGGGCAAAACCCATCCGCCTGAACACGAACGCCGCCTCGGCCGGCGGCTCGGCGGCCCCATCGAGGCTCAGCACCAGGTCCGCGATGCCGCCGATACTGCCCGAGCCCAGCACGCCGTGCCCGAGACGGGTGTCGACAAAACGGCGCACTTGCTCGCGGCGCCGTTCCAATTCCAGGTACAGGAGTTGCGCCGGCGTCAGCTCCGCGGTCCCCCGGTAGCCCATGCGCCGTGCCAGGTGGCCGCACTCCAGCGCTCCGGCGGCCGGCAGATGCAGGTCGCGCGCCGATCCGCGCAGGATGCGCAGGGCGTTGATCAGGCGCCGATAGAAATCGTAGGCACCGCGCACCTGCTCCGCCTCAGCGGGATCGAGAATGCCCTCTCCGGCGAGCGCCCGCAACGCCTGGTGCACGCTCGACGTGCGCAGCGCGGCGTGGGTGTCGCCGTGGCGAACCTGCAGCATCTGCACCGCATACTCCACGTCCACCAGGGCGCCGGCGCTGAATTTCGCATTGAGGCGCTCCCCGGCGCCATGCTCGGCGAGCTGGCGGCGGCGCATGGCGTGCACGTCGGCGAGCGGTATCGCGCCGGTGCGATACACCAACTCGTCGCGCAGCCGTTCCATGCGCGCGCCGAGCACGCGGTTGCCGGCCACGGCGCGCAGCCGGATCAGTGCCAACCGTTCGTAGGCGAGCGCCGCGCCGTCCGGCCCGTAATAGTCGGCGAAGCTCTCCAGGCTGACCGCGCGCGGCCCGGCGTCGCCGAATGGTCGCAGGCGCAGATCGACCTCGAAGATTCCGGCCCGCTTGGCGCTGATCCGGTGCACGGTCTCCAGCACCAGCCGGTCGTAGTAGTCGGCGTTGCCGATCCGCTCCGGGCCGGTGGTGCTGCCGTGGTCGCTGAACACGAACATCAGTTCGATGTCGGAAGCGTAGCCGAGGGCGCTGCCGCCCAGCTTGCCGAGTCCCATGACCGCCACGCGCGTGTCGATGCCGCCGAGGGTGCGAGCCGTGCCGAAACGCGGGCGCAACGCCTCCACGGCCAGCTCGAGCGCACACTCCACCACGAATTCAGCCAGCCGCGTCAGCCGTTCCGCCAGTTCGGCGACGCCCGACTCGGGGTGCAGGATGTGTTCGAGATCGATCAGGTACGCCTCGCGGTCCTTGAACGCATTCAGCGCGGCAACCTGCTCCTCCGGCGTCGCGGCCGCGTCCACGCGCTCGCGCAGGCGCTGCCCGACGGTGGCGGCATCGCTGAGGTTGTCGCGCCGCTCGCCCTGCAGCAGGGGCAGCAGCGTCTCGTACTGCCGGCGGATGAAGTCCTCCCACAGGTAATCGCTGCTGCCGAGCAGGAGCGCCAGGTCTCCCATCACCCCGGGATCCGCGAGCAGGGCGAGGAGCTGTCCCTTGGCCGGCAGGTCGGCGATCTGCTCGCTGAGCTGCTCGAACCGCCGCAGCGCCGCGTACGGGTCGGGCGCGACGCCGACAAAGTAGGCGAACTGCTTGGTGAGCAGAATCGACAGCTTGAGCTGGTCGAGCAGCACCGGATCGCGGATCGGCTGCCGGGCCCGGTCCACCACGTCGATGGTGTCCTCGATGCGGCCGGCAACCGTGCGGATGGTCACGCGCTCGATCAGCACCCCGCGCAACGCCAACGCGGCGCTGAGGCTGTACAGAAACAGCGGCGTGTCCTCGGCCACGATGCGCATGCGGGTCACCGCCCCGCCGCCGGTGGCCGCGGTCTGGTCGGTGATGTCGATCTGCACCGGTTGCAGCACCGGCGTGCGCTGCCAGTGGCCGCGGATCGTATCGGCAACCAGCTCGCTGACCCGCCGCCGCGCCGCCTCGGCCGCGCCGCCTTCCAGGTCGGCGACCGCCGCCGCCATACGCTGTTCCACCTGCTGCCGCCAGGCGGCGATGCTCAGCGCGCGAGCCTGGGCGGTCACGCGGCGGCCGCGGAACTGGTTGACGATCATGGCCCTGACCGCGGGCTGCCGCGGCCGCGCTGCGCCGCGCCGCATGCCGTGCCGCCGGCCGCGGTACCGGGCGGCAGCGGCCGCAGCGGCGCCGCCGCCGCCCGTGGTTGCGGGGCCGCCACTGCCCGCGCGCCGCGCGGAACTGACCGCCGGGCCGTACGTGTAGGCGGCGCCAGCGTCGATGGTAAAGCCGCCGGCGGCGAACACGCCGGTGATCAGCGAGAACAGCCCGGCGTAGTCGGCCGCCAGGATAGTGCACACCAACGCGGCGGCGGCGGCGATTTCGGCCCCGTCGGCGGCCCCGGCAGCCTCGG
Organism: Spirochaetaceae bacterium bin103; assembly: GCA_002238925.1. GTDB lineage: Bacteria > Spirochaetota > Spirochaetia > SZUA-6 > Bin103 > Bin103. Next base: position 31,586 of record MPNH01000039.1, read on the forward strand.
CGGCGGGCGCGCTGCCCTCTTCTACCAGGATCGCCACCGGGCGGTCGTTGCTCAGCCGGCTGAGCTCGCGGATGTGGCGCACCACTTCCGGCAGCGAGAACTCCGCGTAGTACTCTTCCCCAAGGCGGGTCAGGTGGGCATCGATGAAGGCTTCATCCACCCCCTCAAGATGCGCTGTCAGCAAGTCGCGGCGCGGCTTCATGGCCTGTCCCACAGTGTACACGACCGGCGCAAGAGTACACGACCGGCGCAAAAAAAAGGCCCCGATGCGCTGCACGCACCGGGGGCCGTCGAACGTGGTACCAGGTGGGCGGTACCAGGTGGGGCGGTACTAAATGTCGTAGTACATCGCGAACTCCCACGGGTGGGGCCGCAGATCGAGGGCTTGTACTTCGTTCTCCATCTTGTACTCGATCCAGGTTTCCAGCACGTCCTCGGTGAACACGTCGCCCTTGAGCAGGAACTCGTGGTCCTCGCGCAGCGCATTGAGCGCTTCGCGCAGCGACCCCGGCGTGGTCTTGACCTTGGCCAGTTCCTCCGGCGGCAGGTCGTACAGGTCGCGGTCGAGCGGTTCACCGGGGTGCATCTTGTTGGTGATGCCGTCCACCGCGGCCATCAGCATGGCCGAGAACCCGAGATAGGGGTTGGACGACGCGTCCGGGCACCGGAACTCGATCCGCTTCGCCTTGGGCGAGGTGGAGTACATCGGCAGGCGGATCGCCGCGCTGCGGTTGCGCCGCGAGTAAGCCAGGTTCACCGGCGCCTCGAAGCCCGGCACCAGCCGTTTGAAGCTGTTGGTGGTCGGATTGGTGAACGCGATGAGCGCCGGCGCGTGCGCCAGAAGACCACCGATGGCGTGCAGTGCCATCTCGGACAGGCCGGCGTAGCCGTCCCCGGCGAACAGGTTGGTGCCACCCTTCCAGAACGACATGTGGGTGTGCATGCCGCTGCCATTATCCAGAAACAACGGCTTGGGCATGAACGTTGCCGTCTTGTTGTAGCGCCGCGCGGTGTTCTTCACCACGTACTTGTACTTGAGCATGTTGTCGGCCATGGTCACCAGCGGCGCGAAGCGCATGTCGATCTCACCCTGGCCGGCGGTAGCCACCTCATGGTGCTGCGCCTCGATCTGAATGCCGATGCTCTCCAGCGTCATCATCATTTCGCTGCGCAGATCCTGCTGGCTGTCGGTCGGCGGTACCGGGAAGTAGCCTTCCTTGTAGCGCGGCTTGTAGCCGAGGTTGGGATCCTCCACGCGCCCCGAGTTCCAGCGCCCCTCCTCGGAGTCGATGTGGTAGTAGCCCTCGTGCTCGTTCTGGTCGAAGCGCACGTCGTCGAAAATGAAGAATTCCGCCTCCGGACCGAAATGCGCGACTTCGCCGATGCCGCTGGAGCGCAGGTAGGCCTCCGCCTTGCGCGCGATGTTGCGCGGATCGCGGGTGTAGTCCTGGCCGGTGATTGGATCGCTGATGTTGCCGATCATCACCAGCGTCTTGCGGGCCATGAACGGATCGATGAAGCCGGTCTCCGGAATCGGCATGACCAGCATGTCCGACTCGTTGATGGTCTGCCAACCGCGGATGCTGGAGCCGTCAAACCCCAATCCGGCCTCGAAGTCGTCCTCCGAGAGCTCGCGCGACGGAATCGAAAAGTGCTGCCACAGACCGGGAAAGTCCATGAAGCGAATGTCGATTACCTCCACGCCTTCGTCCGCGATCAGCTTCATTACATCGCCGGGCGTCTTGAGTGCCATGAGTGTTCCTCCTCGTGATGAACGCGGACCTCGGGCCCGCGCCACCTGTGCTGATAGTATCGTCACAGCAAGATCCGCGCCAAGTGCGTTCTTGCCGCTCTACGGTCGCGGTTACTGACGACTTGCTACCATATTGTCGGCCAGTCCGAAAATGTCCTACATATCGGTGGACTGAATTTCCCGGCCTGCCCGCCCGGGCAGCGCGCGGTGCGTTGATCGCCGCCCGGCCGCGACACTATATTGCGGGCGTGCCGAACCTTACACGAACTCTCGCCTTGATCAAACCCGACGCTTTCGAACGCCGGCTAACCGGCAAGATCGTCGACGCCGCACTCGATGCCGGCCTGACGATCGTCGCCATGAAAAGCGTGAACCTGAACCGCGCCCAGGCGGAGGCGTTCTACGCCGTGCACCGCGAACGGCCGTTCTTTGACTCGCTTGTTGCATTCATGACCTCCGGCACCATCGTGGCGATGGTCCTGGAGGGCGGCACCGCAGTCCCCGCCTGGCGCGATGCGATGGGCGCCACCGACCCGGCGGACGCGGCGCCCGGCACCATCCGCCGGCGCTTCGCCGAATCGATCGAACGCAACTGCTGCCACGGCTCCGACTCCGACGCCAACGCCGCAATCGAGATCGGCTGCTTCTTCAGCGGCGAAGAACTGCTGCGCTGAGCAACGCGCGCACTGCTAGTGCGCCGGAGCCGTTGCCGGCTCCGCCTTCTGGGCAAGCACGAAACCGGTCAGGTCGTCGAGGGAGTTGCACGCCGGCCCGGGCGGCAGTTCCGCGAGCGCGGTGCGCGCCAATGCCGCGTGCGTTCGCGCCTGGCGGTCCGGCGCCAGGTCGGATGCCAGGGCGTCCTGGTCCATCTGGTCGTCCATGAGCTGGAACGCCAGGCCGAACTGCAGTCCGAATTCCTCCGCGGCCGCCACGTGTTGTTCCGAGCCACCGGCCACCAACGCTCCGGCGGCGCAGCAGGCCGACATCAGCGCCGCTGTCTTGCTGCGAATGATGGCCAGGTAGTCTTCGACGGTGATCTCCAACTCGTAGCGCTTGATGCCGTGCTGGAAGATCTCGCCCTGGCTCATGGTCTTGGTAACCGCGCAGAACAGCTGAACCAGCCGCAGGCGCTGCTCGGCCGGTACCCGCAGTTCCGCGAGCAAGGAAAAGAACTGTGCGTACAGCACGTCGCCGACCAGAACCGCGATGCTGGTGCCGAACTCCCGGTACAACGCGGCGTGGGCGCGGCGCACCAAGGCATGGTCGATGATGTCATCGTGGATCAGGGAGGCGGCGTGCACCAGTTCCGCGGCCACCGCCGTTGCGATGAGCGGCGAGTCGGGCTGCGGACCGGCGCCCGCTTCCCGCACCGCGCCGCCACTGAACAGCACCAGCGCCGGGCGCAGCAGCTTGCCGCGCATGGCGCTCAGCGAGGAGATTACCTCCTTGAGGTAAGCGTGCCGGTCGACCAGCTTCTCGTGGTTCTCGGCGAGCGCCCGGATCTGCCTCTCCAGACCCACTTCGACGAGCTGCAGGTCGCGGGCGATCGACCCATAGATCCTCTGCAGGGCGGCGTCCCGGCCACCAGCCGGCGGCGCGACGTCGATGGTGCCGGGAAGAGCAGCCAGACCTAGCGCCTCAAAACTCGTCGTAGCGGATCATCTCGGGTTCGACGCCGAGGTCGTACAGCATCTTCTGCACCGCGGTCAGCATCAGCGGCGGCCCGCACAGGTAGTACTCTATGTCCTCCGGCGCCTCCTGCTTGCCCAGGTACTCTTCGAGTACCACCTGGTGAATGAAGCCCACCGGACCGGTCCAGTTGTCTTCCGGAAGCGGCTCCGACAGCGCGATGTGGAAGGAGAAATTCGGGAACTTCTCCTCGATGTCGCGGAAGTGGTCTTCGTAGAAAATCTCGCGCTTGGAACGGGCGCCGTACCAGTAGGAAACCTTGCGCCCCGTCTTCAGCGTGTGGAACAGGTGGAAGATGTGCGAACGCAGCGGGGCCATGCCGGCGCCGCCGCCAATGTACACCATTTCCCGGTCCGTCTCCTGGATGAAGAACTCGCCGTACGGACCCGAGATGGTCACCACGTCGCCCGGTTTGCGGGCGTACACGTAGGACGAGGCCAGACCCGGCTGCACGTCCATGCCGCGCGGCGGCGTCGCAACGCGCACGTTGAGCATCACGATGTTGCCCTCGGCCGGGTGGTTGGCCATCGAGTAGGCGCGCTGAATGGGTATTGTGTTCTTGGCGCTCAGCGAGAACAGGTTCATCTGCTCCCAGTCGCCACGGTACTCGTCCTCGACCTCGATATCCTTGCCGAAGTCGATCTCGTAGGGCGGCACCTCGATCTGGATGTAGCCGCCGGACTGGTGGTTGAGGTTCTCCCCCTCCGGCAAGCGCAGCACGAATTCGCGGATGAAGGTGGCAACGCTGTCGTTGGAGATTACCTCGCACTGCCACTTGTTGATCGAGAATACCTCATCCGGCACCTGCACCTGCATGTCGTCGCGCACCTTCACCTGGCACGACAGCCGCCAGTTTTCCTTGGCGTCGCGGAAGTTGATGTGCTGCTGCTCGGTCGGCAGGATATCGCCGCCGCCGGCCATTACCTGGCAGCGGCACACGCCGCAGGTACCGCCGCCGCCGCACGCCGACGGCAGCATGACCCCGCTGCTCGACAGCGTATTGAGCAGGGTACCGCCGGCGTCGGCTTCGACGGCGCCCGCCTCGTCGCCGTTGATGGTGATCTTGATCTTGCGCTGCGGACGCAGCCGCGCCTCGGCGGCCAGCAATACCACCGTCAGAAGGCCGATCACGGCCGGGAACACGATGATGCTTCCCAATACCTGCAACATGGTTCGTCTGCCCCCTTACAGTGAGATGCCGGAGAACGACATGAAGCCGATCGACATCAGGCCGGTCAGCAGCATGGTGATGCCCAGGCCGCGCAGTGCCGGCGGCACGTTGGAGTAACGGATCTTCTCCCGGATCGAAGCGAGCGCGATAATCGCCAGGGCCCAGCCCACGCCGGACGACAGGCCGAACACCAACGACTCGCTGAACGAGTAGCTGCGCTCCACCATGAACAGCGAGCCGCCCAGAATCGAACAGTTCACGGTGATCAGCGGCAGGTAGATGCCGAGCGCATGGTACAGGCCGGTCGAGGTTTTCTCGATCACCATCTCCACCAACTGCACCATGGCGGCAATCACGGCGATGAAAGCAATGAAATTGAGAAAGCTCAGGTCGACTTCCGCCATGGCCGGGCTGACCCAGGCAAGGCTGCCCGACTTGAGCAGAAACTCGTGCACCAGCCAGTTGATCGGCACCGTGATGCCGAGCACGAAGATGACCGCGAAGCCGAGGCCGATGGCGGTCTTCACCTGCTTGGAAACCGCCAGGAACGAACACATCCCCAGGAAGAAGGCGAGCAGAATGTTCTCGACGAAAATCGCCTTGAGCGCCAGGTTGACCAATTCCATCGCCTAAGCCTCCTCGGCGTAGCCGCTCATGCGGCGTTGTGCCCAGATCAGCAGTCCCATCAGGATGAACGCCCCGGGTGCCAGCACCATCAGGCCGTTGTCCACGTAGCCGGCGTTGTAGAGCGCCTGCGGAATCACCTGCAAACCAAAGATCTTGCCGCTGCCGAACAGCTCGCGGCAGAAGCCGACGGCGAGGATCACCAGGGCGTAGCCGAGACCGTTGCCGAGGGCATCCAGCACGCTCGGCCACGGCTTGTTGGTCATCGCGAACGCCTCCAGGCGGCCCATTATGATGCAGTTGGTGATGATCAGGGCCACAAACACCGAGAGCTGGCGCGACACGTCGTAGGCGTACGCCTTCAGCACCTGGTCCACCACCACCACCAGCGACGCCACCACCGTCATCTGCACGATGATGCGCACGTTGTTGGGAATCAGGTTGCGCATCAGCGAGATGATCAGGTTGGAAAACACCAGCACGAAGATCACCGCAATTCCCATTACCAGCGACGGCTTCACCTGCGTGGTCACCGCCAGCGCCGAGCAGATGCCGAGCACCTGGATGGTGATCGGATTGTTGTCCGACAGCGGATCCTTGAGCACGGTGCGATTCTGCGGCGAGAATAGCGGCTCCCGCTCGATGGCCGGTGCCTGCGGGAGTACTTTCGGGTCTGCCATTCCTTACCTCCCCTGAGCCGTCTCGGCTCGTACCCTTCTGATGTAGGGCCCGTAGATGTTGAGTTTTTCTTCGAGCAGATCGGTCACGCCGCGCCCGGTCATGCTGGCGCCGCTGATGCCGTCCACCGCGTAGGTGTGGTCGTCCGGGTTGGAGTACACGTCGCCTACCTTGCCCTTGACCACCTCGATCGAGCGCAACTCGCCGCCCTCGAAGATCTTCTTGCCGACGAAGTTGTCCTGGAACCAGGCCTGCTCGATTTCAGCGCCGAGACCGGCGGTTTCGCCGTGCTTGTAGAAGGTGATGCCCTGCACCGTGTCCAGATCGTCGGACAGGGCCAGATAGCCGTACAGGGTCGACCACAGCCCCTTGCCGAACACCGGAATGGCATACACGCTCGCGCGCCCGCCCTCGGTAACCACGAACACCGGCAGCCGCCACGCGTCCGGATCCGGATTCTCCAGCTCTTCCTCCAGATCCACTCCCTCCGCGGTGCTGTCCCCGATCACCTTGCCTTCGTGATCCACCAGGAAGCTCTCCACCGAGTCTTCGTAGATGCTGTTCAGTTCGTCCGCGCCCAGGTCGTTGTCGCGCTCCACCAGGCCTACCGCCAGCAAGATGTTGGTGCGCATGTTGAGCGTCTCGTTGGCCTGCTGCGGCTCGCGCAGCGAGGTGGCGGCGAAGGAGAGCACGAAGCCCCAGAACACCGTGATGATCAGGACGAACACCACCGAATAGACTTTGCTGCGATTCACCGTTCGTTACTCCGTGACGCGGGCGTCGGCGGTGGCCGGCACCGTGGCGCGAGCGAGGCGCTTCTTGACGTTCGAACGCACCACGAAATGGTCGATCAGCGGCGCGAACATGTTCATGAACAGGATAGCGAGCATCACCCCTTCCGGAAACGCCGGGTTCAGTATTCGCACCAGGATCGACAGCACCCCGCACAGGAAGCCGTAGATCAGCTTGCCGGTGTCGGTGGCGGCCGCGGATACCGGATCGGTGGCCATGTAGGCCAGGCCGAAGGCGAACCCTCCCAACGTCAAGTGATAGTGTATCGGAAGCGCCAGGAAGTGGCCGGGATGGGGGGCGGCGAGATTCAGGATGCCGGCCATTACCACGCCGCCGGCGAGCATCGACAGCATGATGCGCCAACTGCCCACCCCGGTGATCAGCAGCAACCCGATGCCAAGCAGGATCGCCAGCGTCGAGGTTTCGCCGATGCTGCCGGGGATCAACCCGATGAACGAGTTGAACCAGGTCACGCCCTGCGCGGCAAGCACGTCGACGATCGGCGCTTCGGCGCCCTCGGCGACGATCGCCAGCGGCGATGCGGACGCGTAGCCGTCCAGCGCCACCCATACCCGGTCGCCGGAGATCTGCGCCGGGTAGGCGAAAAACAGGAACGCGCGCACCACCAGCGCCGGGTTGAAGATGTTCATGCCGGTGCCGCCGAAGATCTCCTTGCCGATGATCACGCCAAAGGTGGTGGCCACGGCGAGCTGCCACAGCGGGATGCTCGGCGGCACGATCAGCGCCACCAGGAACCCGGAGACCAGGAACCCCTCGCTGACCTCGTGGCGGCGAATCACCGCGAACAGGAACTCCCAGCCCAGCCCCACCGCGTAGGTGACGATCAGGATCGGCAGGAAGCGGATCAGGCCCTGCACCACCGCCGGCCCGAAAGCGGGTTCCACCCCCATCGCCAGCAGGCGCTGGAAGCCGATGTTGAAGACGCCCACCAGCGTGCACGGGATGAGGGCGAAAATCACCGTCACCATCATCCGCTTGGAGTCGAAGTCGTCGCGGATGTGGGCGCCGGCGTGGGTGCGGTTCGGCAATACGAACGCCAGCGTCGCGAACGCATCGTACGCCGGGTACATCTTCTCCAGCTTGCCGCCCTTTTCGAACAGCGGTTCGACCCGCTCCAATAGCCCTTTCAGCAACTGCTGCACGTCTGTCCTGCTCCTCCGGCGCCGATCGTCCGTCGCCTACGTCTCGCGCTCGATGAAGTCGAGGCCGCGCCGGGTAATCTGTTGCCACTCGATCTTGGACGGACAGATGTATTCGCACAGGGCAACATCTTCCTCCGCGATCTCGTGGATGCCGAGCCCCTCCATCTCCGGGATGTCCTCGGCCATGATGCTTTTCATCAGGAATTCCGGGTGCACGTCCATCGGCAGCACCTCGCGGTAGATGCCGGTGGCGATGAACGCGCGCTCGCCGCCGTGCAGGCCGGTATGCTTGCGCACCGGGCGCGACCGGGCCAACCAGGAGGACAGGAAGGTGCGCGAGCGGCTGCCCGCCTTGAACCCCGGCAGCGCCCAGCCGAGCAGCTCCGGCTCCACCACCTCCGGCAGCAGGGTGAGCGTGCTGTCAAAAAAGCCGAGGAACCCGGCCGGGCTGATCTGGCGCCCGGTAAGCGGATTGCCGGAGATGTAGCGGATCTGATCGTCGGCCAAGTCCCCGGTAAGCACGTCGATCCGCGCGCCGTGCACGGTACGCAGGTAGCGCGGCTCGGGAGCCGCCGAGCCGGCCACCGCCACGGTCACGCTCGGGTCCAGGGCGCCGGTCGCGAACAGGGCGCCAACCATCAACACGCCCTTCAGGCAACAGGTCCATACCACGTCGCCCCGCCCGCTGATCGGCGCCAGGTGATGGATGTGGACGCCGACGTTGCCGGATGGATGCGGCCCGACGAAGGTGTTTACCTGCACGTTGCCGATGGCCGACAGGTCGGGCAGCGGCGGGGTGTCGGGGCCGACGCAGACGTACACGGTGCCCGGCGTCAGGGCGGCCAGCGCGGCGATGCCGGCGGCGAAGTGGTCCTCGCGGCCGGCGAGCAGCATCTCGGAGCGCGCCGCCAGCGGGGCGGTTTCGTTTACGGCAACGAAGATGTCGCGCGGGGTGGCGGTCGGGTCGGCCAGCCGGGCCAACGGGCGCTGCACGAAGAACGGGAACAGCCCCGAACGCAGCAGCGCGGCGAGCACGGCCTCCCGGCCGGCGGACGGGTCGGGCACCTTGAAGGCGTCAACGCCGCTGCCGCCGTCGAGGCGGATAATCACTTCCTCAATGGCGCGGCGGGCGCCGCGGTTGACGTTTACCACCATGCCGCTCACCGGCGAAGTGAACAGCAGGTCGGTGTGCGTCTTGTCATGGAACAGCGGCGTGCCGACCTTGACGGCCGCGCCCTCTTCGATGTCGAGCCGGGCGATCAGGCCGTGGAAATCGCTCGGTTTGATGGCCACGGTCGCCGGCGCCGGTGCATCCTCGATCGCGGCGGCGGCGTCCCCCTCAAGGGGAATGTCGTATCCCCGTTTGAGCTTGATGGTTGCCATTCACTCCTCTCTGCGCCAGCGGCATGCCGGGACCGCCGGCCCCGGACGGCATGCGAGCCAGCGGCATATATGCCATTCGCGGTAAGGTTCTCGCTGATACCTGTTAATCACGAGGTTCACATCAGGTGATCGACGTTCGCTGAGGTTGGCGGCAGTCGCACACGGACGACCCGCGCGGCGCGGCCCGCCAGCCCCGCTAATATATAGGGAATAATTCCGCCGAGTGCAACCGTAGACGACGCAGACGCCCACGCCTTTCTCCACGCCGATTCCCGCGGCGCGCCGGTGACCGGTAAACGGCTCGGCGCGCACGGGTGACGCGCTCTTCCGCCAACCTTGCAGTCAACGTGCGTCGTCGCCGCTCATTGGCCCCCGGGTCCGCTCGTGCGTGCGACGCGTTGCCGATGCTCGGACCGTCGTGAGCCAACAGCGCACGGCATGTGGCATGCCGCGGTTGACGGAGCATTACATGTACGAGAAGATCTCCTGGTTGCGACATAATTACGTTTGGTGTAACAGCGTACCGGGAGGCCATCCCACGCAGCCAACGGGCGGCATGACGGTACCGGCGGAGGTTTCCGATGCGTTCCCGACTTGCGAAGAAGCCGTGCCACGAGGCGTAGTGCGGCACAGCCCGCGCGCCGCGCGGGCCTGGATTCTGGTCGTGCTCACCTGTACCGGCCTGCTGCTCGGCGCATGCGGCGGCATGGTAGGGAAGCAATCCCGCGCCGTCGGCTCCGAACCGCCGCCGGCGCCAGACCCGAAGGCGGTCGATCCGCCACTGGCAGAGGTGGCAGCGCCCGGTCCGACCGCCGTCACAGTCACCTGGAACAAGCCCGACACCGATCTCGTCGTTACCGGTTATGTGCTGAACTGGCGCGCGCATTCCGATTCGAGCTGGTCCGAGGAGCGCACCGCGGGTACCGCCGTCTTGTTCACCATCACAGGTCTGGAACCGGGCACGGAGTATGTCGTGCGGGTGCGTGCCGTGTTCGCGACCGGCGATGGTGCATGGTCGGCGGCCGTCCGCGTGAGGACCCTGGCGGCAACCGACCCGCAGACGGTGGCTCCACCATCGGTAGCGCCAGGTACGCCGGGTCCGACCACCGTCACGGTCACCTGGAGCGAACCCGACACCGACTTGACCATATCCGGCTACAAACTGCGCTGGCGTCCAAGCCACCGGACGGAATGGATCGAGCAGCGCGACATTGCGAGTACCGACACATCCGTCGACATCTCCGGCCTGGAACCGGGCACGGAGTACGAGGTGCAGTTGCGTGCGACATTCACCACCGGCGACGGCGCGTGGTCGCCTTCGATCATGGCGACGACCGGGACGGATCAAGCGGCTACCCCACGCGCCGAGCCGAGCCTCAAGATCTACTGGGTGGAAAGCGGCGGCAAGGTGATCAAGCGGGCCGGCGTGGATGGGAGCAACGTCGAAACGCTCCTAAGTTCTGCGACGTACGCCCCGCTGAACGCTCCCGAAGGAATTGCACTTGACCTGACCGCAGGCAAGATGTACTGGACCGACAACGGCTCCAATACCGTTAGCCGCGCCGACCTGGATGGGGGCAATCCCGAGACCCTGGTGACGGATAACGTGCACGGTCCCTCGGGAATCGCACTCGACGTGTCGGCCGGCAAGGTGTACTGGACCGAAATCGGTACCGGCACCATCAGGCGCGCCAACCTGGATGGCAGCGGACGTCAGTGGGTCGGCATCCGCCCCAACGATCCATCCGGGATAGCGGTCGATGCGGTGTCCGGGAAAAAATACTGGGCCGACAATTCGCTCGATCGCATCCGGGTCTCGAATCTGGACGGCACCTACGCATCGACCCTGGTGTCGGACGTTGCCAGCCCTCACGGCATCGCGCTCGATGCCGCCGACGGAAAGATCTACTGGACGGAAACCGGAGACGGAGGCAACGTCGCAAGCGCAAACCTGAGCAATCCGGTCCGCACCGAAGTATTCAATGGTACCAACCGCAACCCCCGTGGCATCGCGGTGGATTCCGACAACGGCAAGGTGTACTGGGTGGACTTCGACCACGACACCATCGAGCGTGCGGATGTCGGCGGGCAGAACCACGAGGTGATCATCGATTCCGGCCTCGACGGGCCGCGGGATATCGCACTCGGTCAATAGTGCGCGGCGGCACGCTCCCGGGACCGTTTGGATTCAAGAGGCGGTAGTGGCGCTGCCGGGGGGCACGGCGGGTACGGCGTCGTCGATCTCTTCCGCCGTCGGCATCGACGGCTGCGCGCCCGGCCGCTGCACCGCAAGTGCCGCCGCGGCGGTGGCGCGGTGCAGAGCGTCGGCCGTCGCGGCGCCGGCTGCGATGGTCGCCGCAAACACGCCGCAGAAACAATCGCCGGCGCCGACGGTGTCGACCGCGGCGACCGGCAACGCGGGCTGGCGATGCAGGACCACGCCGCCGGTGCCGGCGCGATGCGCCCACAGGCAGCCGTCGGCACCCATGGTGACGATCACGTTGCGCAGGACCGCGCCGGGTACGGACATGAGTCCGGCGACGCGCGCGGCAACCGCTCCGACGTCGACCGCGGCCGGGCCGCCGTCCAGGGCGGCCAGTTCCACCTCGTTCACCAGAATGAACTCGGCCGCCGCGAGCGCATCGGCGGGTGGAGCGCCGGGCAGCGCCGGGGCGAGGTTCCATACGACGCGGGCTCCCGCGTCGTGCCAGCGGCGCGCGCAGGCGAACGTGGTGTCGGAGGCAATTTCGTTCTGCAGCAGAAGGACAGCCGGCCCGGACGGCGGCGGCGGTACCTGCTTGGCCACAAACTCCACGTTGGCCCCCGGCACCACGACGATCTGGTTTTCGCCGCCGGCCTCGACGAAGATCAATGCCACTCCCGAGGCATGGTCCGGCAGCGTCAGGAGGCCGTCGACTGCTATCCCCGCCTGCCGCAGGGCGGCGCGCCCGGCCTGCCCGAAGGCATCTTCGCCGACCGCGCCGTGCAACGAGACCGCGGCGCCGGCGCGGGCGGCGGCCACCGCCTGGTTGGCTCCCTTGCCGCCGCCGAACTGGGAGAACCGCCGGCCCATCAACGTCTCGCCACGCCCCGGCAGTCGTTCCATGTATGCCACCAGGTCGGTATTGACGGAGCCGACCACGAACACCGCCGCCTGGTCAGCCATCGGTAGCCGGCGCCTCCACCCGCAAGTCGCCCGATTCGCCGTGGTAGCGGGTCACGATCGCGCCGGGGTCGACATCGCGCGTGACCCAGGCGTTGGCGCCGATAATCGACCCTCTGCCGAGGCGGGTGCGGCCGAGAATCGTGGCCCCCGAGTAAATGATCACGTCGTCCTCCACGATCGGATGGCGCGGTACGCCCTTGATCGGCTGGCCGTGCGCGTCGAGCGGAAAGCTCTTGGCGCCCAGGGTGGCGCCCTGGTAGACACGCACGTTGCGCCCGATCTCGCAGGTCTCGCCGATTACCACGCCGGTGCCGTGGTCGATAAAAAAGCTCTCGCCGATGGTGGCGCCGGGATGGATGTCGATGCCGGTAAGGCTATGCGAATGCTCGCTCATGATGCGCGGAATAAGCGGGATGTGCAGCAGGTAGAGTTCGTGGGCGATGCGGTGCTGAATGATTGCCTGCACGCCGGGGTAGCTGAAGATGATCTCGTCGCGGCTCATCGCCGCCGGGTCGCCGGCGTAGGCCGCCTCCACGTCCAGCAGCACCAGCCGCTGCAGCTCCGGCAGGCGGGTCAGCAGGTGGCGGGTTGCCGCCGCGGCGCGCGCCTCGTTCTGGTCGCGCAGCTGCTCCGGGGCGCCCTCCTCCCCCCAGTGCGCGAATACCAGGCCGCGCAGAATCTGCTCCTGCAGGTGGCGCAGCTTCTCCTCCAGGATCGAGCCGACGTGGAAGCTGAGCCCTTCGGTCATCTGCACCAGGCCGAAGTAGCCGGGAAACAGGGCGGAGCGAAGGCCCTCCAGCACGTCGATGAGCGCCGCGCGCGAGGGCGGCTCGAAGCCCACCCCGGCTGCCTGCCGCGCCGCCACCATCGGGTTGGCGCACAACTGGTCCACCACCTCCCCGATGGAGCCCCCTGCGCACCCCGCCTTACCAATCAACATGCAGCCTGTTGTAGACAAGCCCCCGCCTCCGGTCAACCCGCCCTCCCTTGAGGTCGGAAACGAGCATTGAGTACCTGCTGGTATGCCTTGCACAGCTCGTCATGGTCTGACGGGTCTGACGAAACCCTGCGGCCGGTGAGGTGGTCTTCCAGCGCGTCGACGAAGGCGTGGTAGCCGGCGGCGACGCCGCTCCAGTGGGTTCCGGGTCCACCAGGCTGATACCGCCGATGCGGCGGCTCGTCCTTCCACCGGTTCGCATCCACGCCATCACCCATTCGGTCTGCAAGCGCAAAGGAATGCACACCGTCGCCGGCCTCCATCTCGAGTCGAAGAAACGCTCCGCTGTCGCCATCCACGTCAAACCGTACGTGGTGGAACGGTCTGAGTTCCGCTACGGTGCCTTCCCAGCCGCCCTCGAACGAGAACCGCCCATGCAACGCGATCTCGTACCTGGTCGGCATGAACCAGCGGCTCAGTCCGTCCCTGGTGGCTATCGCATCCCAGAGACGCTCGGGCTGCGCCGCGATGCGACGCTCCCAGATCATCTTGTTGTCGCTGAGAAACCTGCCGACGTTGGCGATTCCGCGCATCACGGCCCCCATCCCCGTTCGGCCAGCAGCAGCCGGAACGGCTCCGCTCCGGAGTCGCCCGGCATGACGTTACCCCGGTAAGCAACGCCACCACGCGGCCTGCGCTCCCGCGCTCCCACCTTGACCGGCATCGGCGTCGGTTACGGGAGCGGGATACGGGCGGCTACGCGGTTCAGGAAGTGCTCGGCCATCAGCTCGATGCCGTCGGCGTCGGGGTGGCACTGGTCCTCGGCGTACCGCGCGATCTCGTCCAGGCTGAACAGTTCGAGGCCGTCGAAATGGTACAGGTTGGCGTCGCCGCGGCCTGCCAAGCGGGCGTAGGCGTCGGCGATGTCCTCGCGCATGCCGCCGATCGTGTAACCCACCAGGTTGGGCGTGGTCTCGTGCGGCGGGTAGCCGATCGGGGAAATCAGCGCCAGCGGGGTGTCGGGGTGGCGTTCGCGGATGATCTGCACCAAGCCGATCACGGCCGCCTTGAAGGTGCGCGCCGACAGCGCGCCGTTGTTGATGCAGTTGATGCCCAGCTTGAGCGAGATGAAGTCCGCCGGCAGGTCGCGGATGGTGATGCCGAGCATCGGCTCCAGGCAGCAGTTGCCGCCGAACCCGAGCGAGGTAAGGTGCCACCCGCGCCGCCGGGCCACGATCGCCGGCCAGGTGCGCGCCGGGCTGTGCGCGCGGCGGCAGTGGGTGAGCGAGCTGCCGTAGGTGACCCACCGCGGCCGCGGGTCGGGAGCGGGCTCGCAGGAACAGCCGGGACTCACCGCCAGGCCGGTAACCTCGATCGGGCTGGTATGCGGCAGCCACACTTCCACCACCTTGGCGGCGGCCGGCAACCCGCTGAAGTTGGCGCTCCTCGCACCGGGTGCGACCTGCACGCTGGCGGCCAACTCACCGTCGAGCGTCACGTCGAGGCTGTGGCCCTCCCCCATCGGCTCGCCCCGCAACGGCCGGAACCCAATGCCGATCTCCGGGGCATCGGTTGCCAGGCGCAGCCGGACCCCGCTGCTCTCCATCGCCCGGCCAACCAGCGAGTCGCCGGGCGCCGGGTACAGTTCAAGCTGGTCGTCGGGCAGCCGCCAGGGCCGCAGCGCCCCGTCGAGCCGCTCCACGGACAGCGCGCCGAAAAAAGAGGTCTCGTGCAGGATGACCGGTTGCATGCCGGCAGGCTACCACGTCCGCGCCGTGGCGCACTGCCGCTAGCAAGGAACGCGGCGCAACACCGCAACTATCGGTTTGACGCGTGTGTGCGGGCACGGTGCATAATACGGTAGAGATGTACGGCAGGTACCAAGAGAATCTGCCGAGGAGGACCATAATGACACGAGTACTTGGCGTTGCGCTGGCGCTGTTGGTCGCGGTTGCGGCGGGCAGTTTCGCCAATGCCGCGGGAGAATCGGGTGCTACGGGGCAAGCCGGGATCAGCCTGGCGCTGCCGGGCGACCCGGGCAATTTCGATCCGGCGACCAACTGGCTGCACATACTGGCCGCGCAGCAGTTTCTGACCCTGGTGGACTGGGACTACGGAAGCTCCGAGCCGATCCCGAACGCTGCCGAGTCGTGGACCGTCTCCGAGGACGGCCGCACCTACACGTTCACCCTGCGGTCCGGCCTGACCTGGTCCGACGGCAGTCCGGTGACCGCCGCCGATTTCGAGTATTCGTTCCGGACCATCGTCGACCCGGAGAGCGCGGCGCCGATCTCCTATCGCGCGTTCGTGATCGAAAATGCCGCCGCGGTCAACGCCGGCGAACAGCCGGTATCGGCGCTCGGCGTACACGCGGTCGACGATGTCACGCTCACCATCACCCTGACCGAGCCGGCAACCTGGTTTCTCTCCTCGCTCAGCTCGATGGGCCACAGTGTGCCAAGCGCGGCCCGCGAAGCGCACGGCACCGACTGGGTGAAGCCGGAGAACATCGTGGTCAACGGCCCCTACAAGCTGGTGGAGGCGGTGGCGGAGGACCGCTACGTGCTGGAGCGCAATGACAGCTACTTCGACGCCGGCAACGTGGACATTCCGCGTATCACCTTCTTCGTGGTCAAGGACGCATCCACCCAGTTGGCGATGTACGAAGCGGGCGAGCTGGACTTTATCGAGTCGATTCCGCCGGGCGAGCTGGACCGCATCCGCGACGACGACATGCTCGGTCCCGAGTACTACAACGGCCCGCGGTTCGTGGTGTACTACTACTTCTTCAACATGGCCAAGCCGCCGTTCAACCAGGTACTGGTGCGCAAGGCGTTCGCCGCGGCACTGGACAAGGACACGGTCACCAGCCGCATCACGCGCGGCGGCGAGGTGCCGGCGACCACCATGACACCGCCCGGATCTACCGGCCACGTGCCCAACGAGACCGGCATCGGCATTCCGTACGACCCGGAGCAGGCCAAGGCGTGGCTGGCGCAGGCTGGCTACCCGAACGGCGACGGGCTGCCGGAAATCGAGCTCGGTTACAACGCCAGCCAGTTGCACCAGAATATCGCCCAGGCGATTCAGAAGATGTGGCAGGACACCCTGGGCGCCACGGTTTCGCTGCGCGGCGTCGAGGGGCGCGCCTACTCCGTGAACGCGGCACAGGGTGCGCACGACGTGTGGCGCATGGGCTGGGGCATGGACTATCCGGACGCCCACAACATCCACATGGAGCTGTTCCACAGCAGCGTCGGGCAGCCGGCAACGTTCAAGAACCCGGAGTACGACCGCATCATCGAAGAAGCCGCCGTGGCGAGCGACCTGGCAACCCGGCAGCAACTGTACCGTATCGCGGAGCGCATCCTGGTGCAGGATCAGGTGGGAGTGATCCCGATCTATTGGTACGCGGACAATTCGCTTACCAAGCCGCACGTGGATCGCCCGCAGACGCCGCAGTTCATGAAGCTGTTCAAGGACTGGGAGGTCAACTGATCTTGACGCGGGTGCGCGGGAGCGGCCGCGGGGAGGTTGCAGTGCAATGCCTGCCCTCCTCCTCGGCCGCCGCGCGTGCCGCGGAATCGCGGTGCTGACCTACCTGATACGCCGGCTGCTGTGGCTGGTGCCGGTGCTCGGCGTAATCTCGGCGGTCACCTTCTTCCTGATGCACTCGGTTCCGGGCAATCCGTTCGATCAGGAGGACAAGCCGCTGCCGCCGGAGGTGATCGCCCGGCTGGAGGCGCACTACCACCTGGACGAGCCGGTATGGCGCCAGTACCTGCGCTACATGGGCGGCGCGTTGCGCGGCGACCTCGGCCCTTCCTACCTGTCCAAGGACCGCAGCGTGAACGATATCATCGCGCGCCACTTCCCGGTGTCGTTCGTGCTCGGCACGCTGTCGCTGGGCGTGGCGGTGGTAATCGGCATCCCACTCGGCATCGTGTCGGCGCTGCGCCAGAACACGGTCGCCGACTACGTTTCGATGTTCATGGCGGTGTCCGGCGTCTCGGTGCCGGCGCTGACTCTGGGGCCGCTGCTGATGTGGGGGCTGGCGCTCCAGTTGGGGTTGTTGCCGGTGGCGCGCTGGGGTTCGTGGCAACAGGCGGTAATGCCGGCCTTTACCCTCGGAATCGGGCAGGCCGCCATCCTGGCGCGGCTGACGCGCGCGAGCATGCTGCAGGTAATCCGCGAAGACTACGTGCGCACGGCGCGCGCCAAGGGGGTCAGCGAACGGCGGGTGATTGTCCATCACGCGCTGCGCAACGCCCTGATCCCGGTGGTGACCGTGCTCGGGCCGCTGTTCGCGGCGCTGGTGACCGGTTCCATGGTCGTCGAGCAGATATTCGCCATCCCCGGCCTGGGCGACTTCTACGTCGGCTCCGTGGGTGACCGCGACTATCCGGTAATCATGGGCACCACGCTGCTGTACACGGCGGTGCTGGTAATTGCCAACCTGGCGGTGGACCTGGCCTACTCCTGGATCGATCCGCGCATACGCCTGGAGGCAACCTGAAGGTGGCGGCGGGCGTTCGTCCGCCGCCCGCGACGCCGCGCGCAGCCGACCGGCGGCGCACGCTTTCGCGCAGAGGCGGCGAGAGCCTGTGGCAGGACGCTTGGCGGCGGCTGCTCGGCAACCGGCTCGCTGTGGCGGGCGGGGCCGTGGTGGTGCTGCTGCTGGCCGTCGCCGCGCTCGCTCCGCTGCTCGCGCCGCGGCACTTCGCGGAAGGCGACTTCGAGAAGACGTTTGCGCGACCGGGCGCCGACTTCGTGCTGGGGGCCGACTTCCTGGGCCGCGACGTGCTGTCGCGGCTCATCTTCGGTGCCCGCATATCCCTGACCGTGGGCATGCTCGGAGCGATGACCGCATTTCTGATTGGTGTCGCCTACGGTACCGTGGCCGGCTATGCCGGGGGCCGGGCGGACAACGCGATGATGCGCGTGGTGGATCTGCTGTACGCATTCCCGAGCCTGCTGTTCATCATCCTGCTCCTGGTGGTGTTCAAGCTCGGCTTCGGCCAGCGCGAGGATCCGAGTGCGCTGGTGCGCGCGGTGGTGTCGCTGGACCGCGCAATGGGCGGCATGCTGTTCATTCTGGCCGGCATCAGCCTCACCTCGTGGGTGGGGCTGGCACGGCTGGCGCGCGGCATGGCGCTGTCGCTGCGCGAGACCGAGTTCGTGCAGGCGGCACGCGCCCTCGGCGCCCGCCCGGGGCGGGTCGTGGTCCGCCACCTGCTGCCCAACCTGATCGGTCCCGGCATCGTGCAGGTGACCCTGATGATTCCGGGGCTGATCGCCACCGAGGCGTTTCTGAGCTTCATCGGACTCGGCGTCGATCCACCCACGCCGAGTTGGGGCGCGATGATCGCCGAGGGCATCACCAGCATGCGCTCGCACCCTCACCTGGCCATCTTTCCCGGCATCGCCTTAGCGCTCACCATGCTGTGTTTCAACTTCCTCGGCGACGGCCTGCGCGACGCTCTCGATCCGCGCATGAAGCAGTGAGCCGATGAACGATTCGCCGGCTCCGCTGCTCGAGGTGCGCGGCCTGGCCACCCACTTCACCACCGACCGGGGCGTGGTCGCCGCGGTGAACGGAGTGGACCTGGAGGTGCTCGCCGACGAGACCGTGGCAGTGGTGGGCGAGTCCGGCTGCGGCAAGTCGGTGACCGCGCTGTCGATCCTGGGACTGGTGGACGCACCCGGCCGGGTGGTGGCCGGCTCCATCCGCTACCGCGGCGAAGACCTGCTCGGCAAGACCCCGGAGCAGATGCAGCGCATCCGCGGCAACGAGATAGCGATGATCTTCCAGGAGCCGATGTCGTCGCTGAACCCGGTGCATGCGATCGGCGAACAGGTCATCGAGGCGCTGCGCATCCATCGCGGCCTGCGCAAGCGGCAGGCACTGGCACGCACGCTCGAAATGCTGCGCCTGGTGGGCATTCCTTCGCCGGAGCAGCGCGTGTTCGACTACCCGCACCAGTTCTCCGGCGGCATGCGGCAACGGGTGATGATCGCGATGGCGCTGAGCTGCGATCCGGCGTTGTTGATTGCCGACGAACCGACCACGGCGCTGGACGTGACCATCCAGGCGCAGATCCTGGAGCTGATCCGCGACCTGTCGCCGCGCTTCGGCACCGCGGTGGTGATTATCACCCACGACCTGGGCGTGGTGGCGGAGATGGCACAGCGCGTGGTGGTGATGTATGCCGGCCAAGTGGCGGAGCAGGCCACCACGGCGGAGCTGTTCGCCGCGCCGCGCCACCCCTATACCCGGGCGCTGCTGCAGTCGATTCCGCACCTGGAGGCGCCGCGCGGCGCCCGGCTCACCCCGATCACCGGCGCGGTGCCCGACCCGCTGCGGCTGCCGGCCGGCTGCGCGTTCGCCCCGCGCTGCGAGTTCGCGGTGGACCGCTGTCGGGACCGCCCG
>MPNH01000040.1 GCA_002238925.1 Spirochaetaceae bacterium bin103
AGCCAAGGGAGCGGAATACGCGGGAGGTGGCAAGAGCGCCGGCGTGCGGGCTGGCGGCTTCGCGGAGGGGAGCGGTATCGAGTTGGAAGGGGGTTTTGGCCATGAGCGGGAGACGAGCAGGCATAGCAGACGAAGAATAGACGACCTATAATACAAAGTCCAGCCTACATCGGCCCCCAATTGCATATTTCGACGAAGGTTCCTTCACTTTGTGCCATTCGCTAGGCGAGGATCAGGGAGGGGCCGCAGGGGCCGAACACAGCATGAGGGTGGTTCCTGCGAGCCAGTAGAGTCCGCCTGATGCCAGCTTAGAGCATGTCGCTTGATTGTCAACCGAGAGGAGGGAAGGGTCAAGATGCTTAATTAAGATTACTATACTGAAGTGCTATTAATAAATCGCCGGACCAGGAATTTGAGGCCGGATCCGGCGAGATCCGGCTAGATCCGGCTAGATCCGGCTTCGGGTGCTTTGACGAGGCAGGGGTTACCGGCTATAGTCGGGGGCACGGCGTGAGGCGATAGATGCATCTGGAAGGCGAGCACACCATCTCCGCCAGTCGAGGGCACGTTTGGGAACAGTTGAACGATGCCGGTGTATTGGCCCGTATCACGCCCGGGCTGCAGGAATTGCAGGCGCAGGGCGAGGATTCCTACCAGGCGCGTTTCGCCATCAAGATGGGGCCGATCAACAGCACCTTCAGCGGTACGCTGCGGGTGGCGGACCGGGTGGCGCCGCAGCGCTTCCGGCTGCTGATCGACGTGGCCGGCAATGCCGGGTCGGCAACCGCGGAGGCCCTGGTCACCGCCACGCCCGTCGCGGGCGCCGATCCGGAGCAGACCCGGGTCACCTTCGCCGCGGACGCCAGGCTCACCGGGCTGCTGGTACGCATGGGACAGCGCGTGCTCAGCGGCGTCGGACGCCTGCTCACCAAGCAGTTTTTTCAGGCTTTGGAACGAGAACTCAACGACGCATCGCCGCAACCGGCGGCGTCATATCAGGAGGGGGATTCATGAGTGTGTCAATCAACGTCACCGTCAACGGCCGGGGCTACCAGGAAGAGGTGGAGCCGCGGCTGCTGCTGGCAGACTTCCTGCGCGACGTCCTGGGGCTGACGGGAACCCACGTCGGCTGCGATACCAGTGGCTGCGGCGCCTGCACCATTATCGTCGACGGCAAGGCGGTGAAGAGCTGCACGCTGCTGGCGGTGCAGGCGGACGGCGCCGACCTCACCACCATCGAGGGGCTGGCGAGCAACGGCGCGCTGCACCCGTTGCAGGAGGGCTTCCATGAGGAGCACGGCCTTCAGTGCGGCTTCTGCACGCCCGGCATGATCATGGCGGCGTGGCAGCTTCTGGAACGCAACCCCAACCCGAGCGACGCGGAGATCCGCCACGCCCTGGAAGGCAATTTCTGCCGCTGCACGGGGTACGAGAACATCGTCAAGTCGGTACGCGCCGCGGCCGGCTCGGCGGCTTAGGAGGTCCGGCTATGGCGAAATATATCGGCCAAGCGGTCAAGCGCGTCGAGGACCGGCGCTTCATTACCGGCAAGGGGCGCTACACCGACGACATCAAGCTGCCGGGCATGACCTACGCCGCGATCGTGCGCAGCCCGCATGCGCATGCCACCATCAACGCCATCGATACCTCCAGGGCGCTTGCCGCGGACGGGGTCGTGACGGCGTTCGTGGGCCAGGACCTGGCCGACGCCGGCGTGGGCGGGCTGCCGTGCGGCTGGCAGGTCGACTTCAAGAACGGCGACACCATGAAGGAGCCGCCGCATCCGGTACTGGCGGTGGGCAAGGTGCGCCACGTCGGCGACCCGGTGGTGATCGTGATCGCCGAAACCAGGGACCAGGCGCAGGACGCCGCCGAGTTGGTCGAAGTGGACTACGGAATCCTGCCGGCGGCCGTCGACACGGTGGCCTCCGCGGGCGAGGGTGCGCCGCTGGTGCACGACGACGTGCCGCGCAACGTGCCGTTCGACTGGGGCCTCGGCGACGCCGACGCGGCCGCGGCCGCCCTCGATTCGGCGGCCCACGTCACCACGCTGGAGATCACCAATCAGCGGCTGGTGGCGAACGCCATCGAGCCGCGCTGCGCGATCGGCGACTACGACAGCGCACGCGACCACTACACGTTGTACACGTCCAGCCAGAATCCGCACGTGATCCGGCTGCTGATGACCGCCTTCGTGCTCGGCCTGCCCGAGCACAAGGTGCGGGTGGTTTCGCCCGACGTCGGCGGCGGGTTCGGCAGCAAGATTTTCCACTACGCGGAAGAGGTGCTGGCGATCTGGTGCTCGCGCCAGATCGAGCGTCCGGTCAAGTGGACGGCGCAGCGTAGCGAGAGCTTCATTTCCGACGCGCAGGGCCGCGACCACGTTACCAAGGCCGAGCTCGGGCTCGACGCGGACGGCAACTTCACCGGCTTGCGGGTTACCACCCACGCCAACGTGGGCGCCTACCTGTCGACGTTTTCGACCTGTGTGCCCACCTATCTGTACGGCACGCTGCTGCAGGGGCTCTATACCACGCCGGCGATCTACGTGGACGTGACGGCGGTGTTCACCAACACCGTGCCGGTCGACGCACTGCGCGGCGCGGGCCGTCCGGAGGCCACCTACCTGCTGGAGCGGCTGGTCGACACCGCCGCCCACGAGTTGGGCCTCGATCCCGGCGAGTTGCGGCGGCGCAACTTCATTCCGCCGTTCGACGGCGTCGAGCAGCCCGGCTACCAGACCCAGGTGGCGCTGCAGTACGACAGCGGCAACTATGCTGGTGTGCTGGACAAGGCACTGGAGATGGTCGGCTACGATGACTTCCGCGAGGAGCAGGCGGCCGCCCGCGCCGAGGGCCGCTACCTCGGTATCGGGTTCTCCACCTACATCGAGGCGTGCGGCATCGCGCCGTCGGCGGTGGTCGGCTCGCTCGGTGCGCGCGCCGGCCTGTTCGAGAGCGCGGTGGTGCGCGTGCAACCGACCGGCAAGGTGAGCGTGTTCGTGGGCAGCCACAGCCACGGCCAGGGCCACGAGACCACCTTCTCGCAGGTGGTGGCGGACCAACTCGGCATTCCGATTGAGGATGTCGACATCATCCACGGCGACACCGACCAGGTGCCGTTCGGCATGGGCACCTACGGGTCGCGCAGCCTGGCGGTCGGCGGCAGCGCCATCGTGCGCAGCCTGGACAAGGTCAAGGAGAAGGGCGCCAAGATCGCCGCCCACCTGCTGGAAGCGTCGGAGGACGATCTCGAGTACGCCGGCGGCAAGTGGACGGTTCGCGGCACCGACAAGTCGATCGGCTTCGGCGACGTGGCGCTTACCGCTTACGTCCCGCACAATTACCCCGAGGGGTTGGAGCCGGGCCTCGACTTCACCAGCTTCTACGATCCGGCCAACTTTACCTTTCCGTTCGGGGCGCACCTGTGCATCGTCGAGGTGTGCGCCGACACCGGCAAGGTCACGCTGAAGCGGTTCGTGGCGGTCGACGACGTCGGCAACGTGATCAACCCGCAGATTGTCGAGGGGCAGGTGCACGGCGGCGTGTGTCACGGCATCGGCCAGGCGCTGCTGGAAGGCGCGATTTACGACGGCGACGGCCAGTTGGTCAATGGTTCGTACATGGACTACGCGATGCCGCGTGCCGACGATCTGCCCGCCCTGGAACTGGGGCGGACGGTGACGCCGTGTCCGCACAACCCGTTGGGCGCCAAGGGCGCCGGCGAAGCGGGCACCATCGGTGCCACCCCGGCGGTCGTGAACGCGGCCGTCGATGCACTCTGGCATGTGGGCGTGCGAGACCTGCCGATGCCGTTGACGCCGCAGACCGTGTGGCAGGCGATCCAGCAGGCCGGGTCGTAGGGATTTCGGGCAAGTAGGATTTCGGCAAGGCAAGGAGAATCTGATGAGCAGTGCATTCAATTATCACCGTGCAGCTTCCGTGGACGACGCGCTGGCGGTGCTGGGGCAGCATGAGGACGCGGCGTTGCTGGCCGGCGGACACAGCCTGATTCCGTCGCTGAAGCTGCGTCTGGCGGCCCCCGGGACGTTGGTCGACATCGGCCACCTGGATGAGTTGAACTACATCCGTCAGCAGGGCGGCGGGGTGGCAATCGGCGCCGCCACCACCCATCACGACGTGGCGACTTCCACCGTCGTTGCCGGGCAGGCGCCGCTGCTGGCGCAGGCGGCGGCGGTAATCGGCGACCCGCAGGTGCGCAACATGGGCACCATCGGCGGCTCGCTGGCGCACGCCGACCCGGCCGCGGACTATCCGGCCGCGGTGCTGGCCAGCGGCGCCCACATCGTCGCGCGCGGCCCGGGCGGCGAGCGGGTAATCGAGGCCGGCGACTTCTTCGTCGATCTGTTTCTGACCGGCCTGCAGCCGGGCGAGATCATCACCGAGGTCCGTGTTCCGGCGCAGCCGCCGGGGTCCGGCGCCTGCTACGCCAAGTTTCCGCATCCCGCGTCGCGGTTCGCGGTCGTCGGCTGCGCGGCGGTGGTCGCCGCCAACGCCGGCGTGTGCACCGATGTGCGGGTGGCGTTTACCGGCGTCGCCAATGCGGCGTTCCGCGATGCCGGAGTCGAGGGTGCGCTCGGCGGTCAGCCGCTCACCGGCGCCGGCATCGACGCGGCTTCGGCCGTGGCGGCACAGGGAGTGGAAGTGCTCAGCGACGCGTTCGCCGGCGCCGACTATCGCCGTCACCTGGCCACGGTGTTCGCCGGCCGGGCGCTGCGCTCGGCGGCACGGCTGTAGGGAACAGGCACGGCGGAAATCGGCGCGGCTTGGGGAGATTTGCATTGACCGGCGCGCGTTGCGGCGCTTTACTATGGGTGTGATGGGGAAG
The DNA here is from genome assembly GCA_002238925.1 of Spirochaetaceae bacterium bin103. Taxonomy (GTDB): domain Bacteria; phylum Spirochaetota; class Spirochaetia; order SZUA-6; family Bin103; genus Bin103. The sequence continues at coordinate 4,849 of MPNH01000040.1, forward strand.
GTGTGATGGGGAAGAAAGAGCCGAAGTACATCTTTCATCTCTACCGAACTGACGGTCAGTCGCTCATCCTCAATCCGTTCGAGGCGCCTGACAAATTGCGCACCGCGCTCGAAACGCAGGAGATTGAGGGCCGCTACGGCGCCGAGCCGCCGGTCTCGCTGCTTACCACGTTTCGCAACGACCTGTATCGCGCCGTTGAGGACGCCGTACGCCGGTTTCTGTCCGATGCGCGCTTCGTGCCACGGTTCCTGCTGTCTGCCGGCGCATTCTTCGCGTCGTTCATGATCCTGTCCTACGCGGTGCCCGATCCGATCCTGATCGTCGACGAGTTGTTGGTGGCCGCTGCCGCCGGGATCGGCACCTACCTGTTCATGGGACGGCGCGACCTCGGTTCGGACGCGGCGATGAAGAAGCGGATCGCCCTGCGCAACTCGGTGGACCGGATCAAGTTCGTGCCGAGTTCGTTCCTCGCCCGCGTGGAGCGGGAGTTGCACCGTACCGAGAGCGGCAACTTCGAGGAGGCGGTGCGCGCCATTCTGGATCCCGAAAAGAGCGCCGATGGCGACGGGGGCCCGGGCGGTGCAATCAATGCCCTGTCGGATGAGGAACGCGGCGAGGTGGCGCAGTTCGTCCTGCTGCTCGAAGAAAAATACCGGTTCAAGCGGCTGCGCCGCGAGGAGAAGGTGCTGCGCAGCTACGCTTCGCGCGCGGCCTCCGATCGCGGCGACTCGCTGCGGCGCTGGTCGGACACCAAGAAGCTCGATCTGCCGCTGTACGCCATCTACAAGCGATTCAAGCGCTCCGTCGAGCGGGTGTAGCGGCCGCTCGCTCCGTCTTCATTTCTGTGCCGGCAATACTGGTAGCGGCTGGTCTGCTGGCTCTCACGGCCGCGGGTTGCGGCTCCGACGATGGCCGGGTCCGGCTGACGGTGGGCGGCGAACAATTCGACGTCGAACTGGCGGTGACTCCCGAGCAGCGCCGCCAGGGTCTGATGTTCCGGGAGCGGCTCGGCGAGCGCGAGGGGATGCTGTTCGTATTCGACGACGAGGAGACCGTCTCGTTCTGGATGCGCGACACCCCGCTGCCGCTGTCGATTGCCTTCATCGACGCGCGCGGCGTGATCGTGCACGTGGCCGACATGGAGCCATACTCGGAGGCTCCGGTCCCGTCACGGTATCCGGTTCGCTATGCCCTGGAAGTGAACAAGGGGGCGCTGGAGCGCGCCGGAATCGAGGTCGGCGACCTCGTCGAGCTGCCCCCGCTGCGTTGAGGAGCTGAGCGAGCGAGCGAGCGCTCGCTACGCAAGGTCTCCGGGATGGCCGCCGGCGTCGGCGAACGATTCGAGCACCGGCGCCGAGTCCCCGTGCTCCGGCTCGCTCACCACGATCTCGATGCGGCGGTCGATCTTGGCCAGTTCGCGCTCGAGCGTCTTGGCGAGCTTTACGCCCTCTTCGAACAGTTCCATGGCCTGATCGATTGGCTGGTTGCCGTGACGCAGGGCTTCGCCGATCTGCTCCAGCCGCTGCAAGCGTTCTTCAAAGGTTTCCATTCGTTGCCTGTTCCGTCTCCGGTTCTGTTTCTGTTTCGGTTACCGAGGCGTGCAGCGCGCCGCGGTGGAATTGTACACGCACCTGTTCGCCGCTGCGTACCTGTTGCGCGGCGGTCACGTAGCTGCCGTCCGCCGCCGCCGTGACCAGCGCGAAGCCGCGTTGCAACACCGCCCGCGGCGAGGCCACGGCCACGCTCCGGCTGGCCAATTCAAGCCGGTGGCGCAACTTACCAGCTTGGGCAGTAGCTGCCTGGAGCATCTCGCCGCGCGCTTCGTCGAGGCGCTGCTGCACCGGGTGGGTAAGCAGGCGCATGCTGCGCGCCAGTTGCTCCGGTCCGCAGCGGTCCAAGATTGACCGATGGCGTTGTGCGCGCCGCTCCATTGTCAGGCCGATCGTGTTGCGCAGACCCGTTACCCGGCGCTGCAGTTCGGCGCGCGAGGCGGCCACCACCTCGGCGGCTGCGGATGGCGTGGGGGCGCGGTAATCGGCGGCGAGATCGCTTAGCGCCACGTCCACCTCGTGGCCGACGGCGGAGATGACCGGTGTACCGGCCTCGGCGATGGCGAGCACTACCGCCGCCGAGGAAAAGGGCAGCAGGTCCTCCAGCGAGCCGCCGCCGCGGGTCACAATGATCACGTCGCCGAGCTGCCAGCGGTCGGCGGCGCGAATGCACTTTGCTATGCGGTCGGCGGCGTCCGGTCCCTGTACCGGGGTCGGCAGAATCACCAGGTCGACACCGGCATTGCGGCGGCCGAGCACACGCAGCACGTCGCGGACGGCAGCCCCGGTGGGCGAGGTAACGAGGGCGACGCGGCGCGGCAGCAGGGGAAGCTGCTGCTTGCGCTCCTCGGCGAACAGGCCCTGCGCCGCGAGTGCGCGCTTGCGCCGTTCCAGCAGCGCCAGCAGGTCGCCGTCGCCGGCGCGCTCGATTGTCTCGGCAATGAGCTGGTAGCTGCCACGCTTGCCGTACACCGAGATTGGGCCGCGTATCCGCACGAGCATGCCGTCCGCCGGCACGAAGCTCAGCAGGTGGTGGCGGTTCTTGAACAGGGCGACGTTGAGCGTTGCCTCGCGATCGACCAGGTTGAAATAGTAGTGGCCGGTGCTCGACGGCCGGAATCCGCTCACTTCGCCCTCCACCAGCACATCGAAGAAGCGGTCCTCCAGGAGGCGCCGCAATTGACGGGTCAGCTCGCCGACGGTGAGCGGGCGCCGGTCGCCGCTGACGGATGCGGGGTCGGACGCCGTGCGCAGGGGCCTCTCGGACGCGGTGCGCGGCGCGGGATTGGGACGTCCGTCGTGCGGTCCCTGCGGCCATCTTCTCATTGTCCCGAGCATACGGTCCACCGGCACCGGCACACAAGAACGGCAAGAACCGAATCGACAAGATCGACGAGTTTGACGAGGCCGGTGCCCGCCGCCGACTCACGCGACCGCGGCAGCGGGACGATAATCACTCATGATGGGCCAAGTTGTCTCTGTACGGTCACTCCGTGACATGGCGTTTGCCGGTCCGCTCAGGCGGGGTCGCCGCCTGTTTGCGGCCATCCTCATTCAGGCCGCCATCGCGGGTTCGGGAACGACCGCCGCGGTAGCCGATGGCGTGGACCTGCTGCAGCTCGCCGAGGAACTCGGCGCGGTTCTGGAGTGGAACCCGGTACGGCAGTTGGGCGTGCTGGCGGCCGGTAACCGCAGGGTAGCGCTTCGGGTGGGTACGCCGTGGGTGCTGGTGGATGGCTCCGAACCGCTATTCGTCGGCGATGTCGTGCGCCGCGCCGGTGCGGTGGAGATACCGGCGATGGGGGCCGATGAACTGCGCCGGGTGTTGCAGGAGGGAACCGGACACCCGGTGCACCGAATTGGCGCCATCCTGATCGATCCGGGCCACGGCGGCAAGGATCCGGGCGCGGTCGCCAACCATGTCATGGATGGGCGCGAGGTGACGATGCTGGAGAAGGACATTGTCCTGGAAACCAGCATCGTGCTGCACCGGTTGCTCCGTGAAGGCTTTCCCGACAAAAGGGTGGTGCTGAGCCGCACCGACGATCGCTACCTGACCCTGGAAGAGCGTACGTTGCTGGCCAACAATTTGCTCAACGAGACCGGGGCGCCGGTGATCTTCATCTCCATTCACGCCAACGCATCGCTGAGCAAGGTGGCGCGCGGCTTCGAGGTGTGGCACCTGCCGGAGAATCACCGGCGCGACGTAATCCTGCCCGACAGCTCGGCGGCCAAGTCGCGGGAACTGGCGCCGATCCTGAACTCGGTACAGGAGGAGGAGTTCACCCGCGATTCGCAGCTTCTGGCGCACACTATCATCGACCACTTCCAGCATCGCGTGGGCGACCGCAGCATTAACCGCGGCGTCCACGAGGAGTCCTGGTTCGTGGTCCGCAACGCCAAGATGCCGGCGGTGCTGGTCGAACTGGGATTCGCCACCAACAAGCGCGAGGCCAAGCTGCTGTTGGACCCGGACTACTTGCGGACCCTGGCGGAGGCCATCTACAGTGCCGTAGCGGCGTTCGTGACCACCTATGAGGAGAGTGACAGCAGATGAGCCGGCCCGGTCGCTGCGCGCGAGGGCGGAAGCCGAGCGGCATGCAAGCGGCGGCAGCCACGAGGCGCAGCCTGGGCGCCGGAGCGGGGGCGGGGAATACTGGAACCTGGTAACCGCGGTCGCGGTGGTAGCGTGGCTGGTCGTGCTCGGATACAGCGCGTTGATGCTGCAGCCGGAGGCCAACGGCAGCGTGCGGCGGGTGTTGTTCTTTCCCGAGGTGCCATACCAGGGCGCCGGCCACAGCGAGGGCTTGGTGCTGCACCAGGAGGTGCGCTACGTGCCGTACCGGTCGCAGCAGGAATCCGCGCTGCGTTTACTGGTGGAGGAGACGATTCTCGGTCCGGCGGATCATCGCACACATCATCTGCTGCCGGCCGGCGTGCAGGTCATTTCCACCCACGTGGCGGACGGCGTGGCGTACGTCAATTTGTCGCACCACGCCTGGACCGGCGCCACGGCCGTAGCCAGCACGGGCGCTGAACGGATCGCTACCCTGACCGATGTCATTCTCGTCAACTTTCCCCGCCTGCAGGCGGTACGCATTCTGATCGAAGGACAGGAACCGCGCCTCAAATCGGCGCCAATCGAAGGAGCAGACAATGGCTGAACCGTTGACCGAACAGCAGGTAAGCGCTGCACTGGCGGAGCTGCCCGGCTGGGAGCACGCCGGCGATGCGATCACCAAGACGTACACGTTTTCCCACTTCCGGGAAGCGGTCTCGTTCATGGTCAGAATCGCGTTTTCCGCCGAGGCGGCAAATCATCACCCCGAGTTGTGGAACGTCTACCACCGGGTGCGGGTCACGCTAGCGACCCACGACGCCGGCAACCGGGTAACCGCCAAGGATATCGCCCTGGCAGGGGAGATCGAGCAGGTTTCCTGGGTGTAGCTCCCGCTTTGGCTACAGCAGGTCGGGGCGCCGTTCGCCGAGCTCCTGTACCGCGTCGCGCACCAGTTGGGTGCGGCCCTTGCGGGTCACCAGTACGGCGCCGTTGTTCACCACCACGATGAGGTCGTCGACGCCGGCCAGTGCAACCGGCAAGTCGCTGAACACGGTATTGCCATGCGCCTCCGCCGCGGCCACCGGTGCGTCGCCGTCCGCAATTCGCGCCAGCTCGTCCCAGCTGCCCACGTCGCTCCACCGGAACGAGGCGGGCACCGCGGCCACCCGGTCGCTGCGTTCCATCAGGGCGTAGTCTACGGAAATGCCTTGGAGGCCCGCGTACGCCGCGCGCAGCTCCGGCGAAGGCGGCACCACCGGCGGGCGCAGCGATTGGTCCGTTTCGCGCGGCGCCGTGCGGATCGGGGGGTTGTCGAGCAGTGCAGCGATCGCCGGTGCGTGGCGGTGCAGTTCGGCGTCCAGCAGCCTTAGGGGAAACAGGAACATGCCGGCGTTCCACAGGAATCCGCCGGCCGCGATGAAGCGCTCGGCGCTCGCGCGATCCGGCTTTTCCCGGAACGCCGCCACCCGGTAGCCGCCGGTGAGCTGCTCGCCGAGCTCCAGGTAGCCGTAGCCGGTCTCCGGGCGCGTCGGCCGGATGCCGAACGTGGTCAGCCAGCCCTGCGCCGCCAAGCGCCGCGCCGCGCCCACGTCGGCGGCGAACGCGGCCTCCGGCTCGATGGCGTGATCGGACGACAACACCAGCAGCGCAGCCTCGTCACCGCCGGCCGCGCCGATTCCGCGTGCCAGACTCGCACCGAGGGCTACCGCCGGGGCGGTGTTGCGCGCGGCCGGCTCGCCGACGATGTAGCATGGCGCGGCGCCCGGCGGCGCATCCAGGGCGGCGGTCTGCGCCGCAACCGTGTCCATCTGGTCCTCGGCGGTTACCACCATCACCAGGTCTGACGACACCGCCCATGCGCGCAGCAGTGCCTGCTGCAGGTAGCTTGGCCCACCGTCGAAGCTCAGGTACTGCTTGGGCGTGGCGGCGCGTGAAGCGGGCCACAACCGCGTGCCGCTGCCGCCGGCGAGAATCAGCGTGATCAGACTCATCGTGCCGCTCAGGGGAGCACCAGGCGGTCGGAGAGGGGCGCCAGCCGGCGGCGCAGCTCCGGCGACAGGGTGGCGGCGATTTCGTACTGCGTGGCGGCTCCGGGGCGGGTGTAACCCATGTGCAGGATGCGCCGCGGGCCGGAGCTGTTGTTGGCCCGGGCACCGTGCCAGGTGTCGCCGTGCAGCAGGACCGCCGATCCGGCGGGACAGGTGGCGAGCACCTCGCCGGGCACCGGGGCGTACAGATCGGCCAGCTCAGTGGCCGGGAACGGGCGCCGCTGAGAACCGGGAACCAGCCGCGTGGCGCCGTTCTCGGCGGTGATCTCGTCCAGGGCCCACAGCACGTTGAAGTAGGCGGGGGAGTCGCGCCAGCTCTGCCGGTCGGCGTGAATGGCCTGGTGCGGATGCTGGTGGCCGGGCAGCGGATCGTGGGCGTTCATGGCGTGCCAGGTAACGGGCCGTCCGATTGTCATCTCGGCGAACTCCAGTACCAGTGGATCGGTAGCCAGCTCGACGAACAGGTCGCCCTTGCTGAACAGGTTGCACAGCCGGCGCACGAACGGGGCCACCGCGGGTTGCTCCCAGCCGGCGCGGGCGCCCTCGGCGGCGTAGATTTTCTCTACCGCGTCCAGGATCGCCGCCACGCGCGGGGCCGGCAGGTAACGCTCAACAATAAGGTAGCCGTCGCGCCGGAACGCGGCGCGCAGTGCGTCATTACTCACCGTGCCATCGTAAGCACTGCGCCGAATCGGTCAAGAGCGGCGGCCGTATCACCACCGTATCACCATTGCCGTGGTTCCGGGCCCGCCGCGTCAGTAGCTGCGCGCGTCGACCTGTTCCGCGCCGCTGCCCTCCACGGCCACGAATACGCGGTTGGGCAGGCACGCAATCCACTGGCCGGGCCGCGACACCGTGCCGGTCTTCACGCAGATCTGGTTGGCGCAGGGGGCCGCATCCACGAACACCTCGCCGCCGCGAACGACGATGCGATTGCTGCCGAGCGGGCCACTCACGTCCAGGACCTGGTCTTCCTCGGGGCGCAGCAGCCAGGTGGCGTCGGGAGCGGTGACGCGTATCATCGCGCGGCCGCTGCGCGAGCCGAGCACCCAGCGCGTGATGGCGCCGGCCACGCCCAGCGACAGGAGCAGCGCCGCGATATCCAGCAGCCGCAGCGGCAGCCAGCGCAGGAAGCGGCGCCGCCCGGGGTCGGCCGGTCCGCGGCCGCGGGCGCTGTTCATCTACCGGCTCCCGGAGGTGCGGGGCACGCCCCCGCCGGCTGTTGACGAGCGCCGGTACAGGACGTATGCATGCCTTGTGAGCGTATATACCCCCATCGTTGGAACTCTCGGCTACGTCGTCTCGCCCGATCGCCGGCGTACCCTGCTGGTGTACCGTAACGCCCGCCCCGACGATGACCACCTCGGCAAGTACAACGGCCTCGGCGGCAAGATGGAGCCGCGTGAGGACATCGCCACCTGCATGCGGCGCGAGATACGGGAGGAGGCGGGCATCGAGTGCCGGGAAATGTCCCTGCGCGGCACCATCAACTGGACCGGCTTCGGGCCGCGCGGCGAGGATTGGCTCGGATTCATTTTCCGCATCGACCGGTTCGAGGGTGAACCGTTCACCAGCAACCCGGAAGGGGTCCTGGAGTGGCACGCCATCGCCGATCTTCTGTCGCTGCCGCTGTGGGACGGCGACCGGCACTTCCTGGCCATGGTATTCGACGACGACCCGCGTCCGTTTCACGGCTACATGCCGTACGAAAACGACCGCGCCATGGAGTGGCGATACGTACGCTGAGAGAGCGTACGCTGAGGGAGCGTGCGCGCCTCATGACGCGGACGATCGCCGCCGGTCCGCGCTGACCGCCTGAATCAGCGCGCGGATGTAGCCGAGGATATACGCTTCGCCCGCTCCGTCGGTGCCGCTGCCGTCGTCGAGCTGCGGCACGTGGTCCGGAACCACCATGCCGTCGTAGCCGACCTCGGCGAGCGCGGTCATGATCCGGTACATGTCCAGATAGCCATTGTCCGGGAAGGTCTCGTGGAAGTCCGGCATCGGCGAACTGATGTTGCGAAAGTGCACCTGGAAGATGTGGCCGCGGCTGCCGAATTCGTAGATGGCGCCGGCCACGTCCTCGCCGCCGCCGTCGGGGCCGAACATCTCCGCGAAGCAGCCGACGCAGAACAGGATGCCGGAGTGCGGGCTGTGGCCGGCGACCTCCATCGCACGCCGGAACGCCACCCGGCTGCTGAACAGGCGCGGCACGCCCTGGTGGTCCACCGGGGGATCGTTGGGGTGCAGTTGCAGGCGAACACCGTTGTCCTCCGCCACCGGCAGGATCTCGCGGATGAACGCGGCGTAGTTGTCCCACAGTTCGTCGTGCGAGTAGCGGCGGTCGTACACGTCGGGCAGCGCCTGGGCCTCGGCGAGCTGAAACAGGCGCGTGTTGCAGCCGCGCGTCTCGGTGCGCCCGGTGGCGTAGGCGCCGCCGGTGTGCCAGGCGTAGGTCATGACGCCGACGCCGGCCCGCCCGAGGTCGCGGATGAAGCGCTTGAACAGGTCGATCTCGGCGCCGCTGTCCGGCAGCCCGAGCGCGATGGGGCGGCAACTGTAGCGGTCGGCGAGCATGATCTCGTGCAGGCCGAGGCCGGCGCCCTCGACCGTGTCGCGCACCCGGCAGATGTCGTCGTAGCCGCTGGCGCTGCTCGGGATGCGCACCTCGATCTTCTCCACCCCCATCTGGCGCAGGAAGCGCATCCGTTCCGGGGTCAGGGTTGCCGGCGTCTGGTGGCTTACGCCGAGTTGCAGGGCAGGGGAACTCATCGGCACAATCCTACCACTCTGGAACCGGCGCCGCCCAGGCGCCGATCGCCATCACGCCGCCGTCCACGTTCACGTGCTCGCCGGTCATGAAGCCGGCGTGCTCGCTGGCCAGGAACACCATCGCCTTGCCGATGTCGTCCGGGCGCCCGAGACGGCCGAGCGGCTGGTTGCGGGCGAACATCGCCATCGCCTCGGCCGGATCGTCGGTGGCAGCCGCCGCCTCCTGCACCAGGGGGGTGTCGATGGTGCCGGGGTTGACCGCCAACACGCGGATGCCCTCCTTGGCGTAGTCGATCGACATCTGGCGGGTCAGCGACAGTATGCCGCCCTTGCTGGCCGCGTACGCCGGCACCTCCGGCATCGACTGCAGGCCCTGCACGCTGGCCACGTTGATCACCGCGCCGCCGCCGCGCTTGCGGATCTCCGGGATGCAGTACTTGGCCATCAGGAAGTGGCTCTTCAGGTTCACCGCCAGGATGCGGTCCCACAGCTCCTCCGAGGTGCCCTCCACGTTGCGGTAGGAGTCGGTGCTCTGGATGCCGACGTTGTTGATCAGGACGTCGATGGCGCCGAAGTGTGCCACCGTCTCCGCGGCGGCGCGCCGGCACTGCTCGGTGCTGCCGAGATCGGCGGCGATGAACACCGCTCCCGGCCCGCGCTCCGCCGCCTCGCGGGCGGTCGCCTCGCCGTGCGCGGCATCCACGTCCACCACCGCCACGCGCGCCCCGCTGGCAGCGAACTCCAGCGCGATGCCGCGCCCGATGCCCTGCGCGGCGCCGGTTACCAGCACCACCTTGCCGCCGTAGTCAATCGTCATGCTGCCCCCTCGCCGCCCATGATACCCGTGCGCGGGTTCCTGCGCATGCGCTGCTTCAACTCCAGCGCGGCTTCAACACATGGTAGCCTTGGTGGGCACTGAGCTTGCGGGCGATGTCGGCGACCTGCGGATTGGGGTCGTAGAGCGCCAGTTCGAACAGCCGGCGGTGGCGGTGCGGGTCGAAGCGCAGCAATTCCCGGGCCGCGGCTACCCGCACCACGTCGTCGGGGTCGCGCAGGCCGAGCAAACACCATTCGGCGGCATCCTCCCTGCCGAGATGCGCCATGCCGGCGATCGCGGCCGAACGTAGCCCCTTATGGCTACATCGTGCGAACGGCAGCAGCAGCTGCAGATCGCCGTCCGCGGAACTCGCGATCAGCTCCAGGGCCGTACGGCGCACCGTATGATCGTCGTCGCCGAGCATCAGCGCGCACCAGTCGACCAGGTCGGGGTCGCCGGCACGGCCCAGCCGCCGCAGGCCGCGCAGCCGGCGCCGGGCGTTGCCCGATGCGAGAGCCTCCTCCACCTCGTCGGTAATCTCCGCCGTGCTCTCCGTTTGCTCCAGGTCAGGCGACACCGTCAGTTCGGCGGCATGCCGATGGACCCGCAGCGTGGCGGGATCGATCGACACGTTGGCGAACCATTCCGGCAGCCACCCGGCTGCTCGCTCCAGTATCTCGCTGTCGCGCAGGCGGGAGCGCGGTTGCGACATGCGCCGGTTGCGGATCCAGCGCGCCAGCCGTATCAGACCGGGCTCGCTGCGCGCGATGCCGCGATGCGCCTTGAGTCCGAGCACGTTGTTCAACCACGCCGCCAGCTCCGCTTCGGAGGACGGCGGATCCCACACCCCGGGGGCATGGCGCAGCACCGTGACCGGCAGGCTGCCGTTGATCGACACGATGCCCGCCCGGTACACCACGCGCTTGCTGCCGAGTTTGCGCTTCAATGCCGCCAGGTCAAGGTCGCACACCAGCACCACCGGGCGGTCGCGGCTGCGCCGTGCCTTTACCTTGGCGCGGAGTAGCGCATAGCTCTTGCTCTGCGCGAACCATACCCGCCGTGACGGCTTGCGCGGTGCGAATCCCGCGATGGCGATCTGCTCGGCGCTGCGCCGCGTGGTGCCGTGGTACAGCTGCATGGGGCTACCCGTCCCGTTCGGCGCGCCAGTGGTACGAGATTGGCGGTGTATGCTTGTCGAACCGGTGCCGGGCGACGTGATCGAGCTGCCGGTACGCCTGCGCAGTAAGCACCACGCCGCGCCCGCCCATTCGGGCGGCCACGTTCACGGTCTTGCCGATCACGTCGTAGCGGCGCAACCCCGGCGGCCCGAACTCGCCGCTCATCACGGGGCCGAAATGCACGCGAGCGTTCAGGTGGGCGTCAAAGCCGCGGTCGCTGGCCAGGAAGCGCACCTCGCCCGCGAGCTCGCACAGGGCACGTATCCCGGCCGCCATGCGGCCTGCCGGGATAACGCACAGGCCCTCGGCGCCGTTCAGCTTCACCAAGCGCGCGCCGGCGTTGGTTATCGCGCGGCCGGCAAGAACATAGTAGGACTGAAAAAGGTTGGCGACGCACAGATCCTCGCGCGGCGAATGCCATTCGCGAAGCCGGCCGAGGCCAAAGAAGGCGATACCCAGTTCCTGGCTCTGCCACGCGGCTTGGACATCGCCAACCCCGCCGGCGGATAAATCGGACATGATGCGCTCCTCACAAGGCGTATACTGACGACGAATCTGAACCGCCCACGGGCCGCCCACTCGCGTCGCGTCCAACCTATCCGATCTTCTGCCCGCGCGGCAATACGCGATTACGGCGCAGGTAGCGCTGCCCCGCTACGATCCTCATCCACTCCGGCCACGCCGGGCCGCGCTGATCTCAGCATTTACCTCTACGGCGGTCAGTCGATTGGTCCCCGTGGCGCGGGCGCGCTGTTGCATGGCCGCCACGGCGCTCTGCGCCCGGGACTGCCGAAGCGCGGAAAGCGTCGCTTCCAAAGTCGCGGCCGACGCGGTTGCAAGTATGGCTACCGGCTGGCCGTTCGAGGTGACGACCAGATCCTTCTCCTGAGCGAGGGATCGCCACACGTCCGCCGACTGACTCCGCAGCTCGCACCAACTTACGAATTGAGCCATTCCGACCCCCGACACGTCATCTGTGGGTGCCATTGCGTACGGGTTTGTGCTCGGCGTCAACCATGAGATCGCGTCAACCGAGCTCGCCTCCTGCTCGCGGGTGTGAGCGACCGGTAGTTCTTCATGGTGGGTAGTCTCGTCGGAAACTTAGGGCCGTGAGCATCTATTTGACCCCCTCGGATGCTCCGGCCGACGGCAACTGCGCAAGGTGAGCCACGCGGGCGGGATGCGGCATCGACGGACTCATACGCTCGATGGTATCGCGCAGATAGAGGTTGCGGACTGCGGCGGATTGCACAAGGTCGACGGGACGGCCCAGGATGTGGCTCAGAGCCTCGGCGAGTTTGAGAATCTGATCGAAGGGAACCAGCCCGGTGTCGGGATTGAAACGTCCGAGAGAGTCGGCGGCGTTGGTCCGCGGGTCGAAATCCGTGCCGCGCGCCGCCGATCCAAACATTTCGAGGCGCGCAACGCCGTAGCGTCGGCAGACTTCGGTCAGTAACCCTCTCTTGTCAGCGATAGCTTCGTGTATGGCCGGCCCTCCCGCAGCGGTGGCAAACGATGAGCATGCCTCTAGATGACAGCACCAATCTTGGTCAAACTGGCCGAAGCTGGAGCAGCCGAGTGTTGCGCTGCCTGATCCTCGGACGATGCAAGGTGGGTTTTCAAATTCAATACGGTGCATCCAGTTCCCAGTTCCTCATGCCACCGTCAACGTATTGGAAGACCTCAGCTCTTTCGCCCAATTCAGGAGAGGTGAGCAGATACTCCAACCCGGCGTTCGGAGGAAGCGCGGGGTTGACGAGATCTTCGGCAGGCTCGACTCGATCCGGCGGCAAGCGAGAGTTCCAAAGGGAAGCGAACAGTCCAACCGTGCCCCCGTAGTGTGCTGCGAGCGCCTGGTAGATGGAGTCGTTTTCTTCCCTGATGAGCTCCACCACAGCATCACGGAGGATTTCTACGTTTTCATCCTCGTCTTCCTCTTCGTCGTCGTCCGTTCGTTCGACCGTTCCGCGCTCTTCTTCCGGCAGATACCTGTGGATCCGAGCCATTTCCCATAGCATGTTATCGTCCATGTGCAAGGCTTCGAGATACTCCCAGATCCCGGGATGACCGAAGAAACACCCCCCGAGCTCGGGCCCGTCGGGGACTTGCTGATAGATCCCCACGTACATCGCCAACAGGCATATCGCCCGTAGCTTCAAGAGCGCTCGGGCGTGTTCAGAATCCTCGAATGCTGTCCCTCCGCTGAGACCAGACCGCACCAGCGCTCCCCACGACTCCTGGTACCAACGCAACTCTGGATGATCCATCATCACGCACCCGTACTCGTCGAAGAAACGCTCGACGCCTCTCCAGTCCAGTGGTTCCGTATTCTCGTCCCGACGAACTGGCATGGCTTCTCGCCGATGCTACCCCTTTACGGCGCCGGCGGTGAAGCCCTGGGTGAGGTGGGCCAAGAACCGGTTGTATTCCAGGCCGACGGGGATGGCGATGCTCAGGGCGCGGGCGAGCAGCAGCTCCTCCGGCTCGATACCATGTCGTGCAAGGGCCGTGCAGGTTGCGCTGCTACGCCGGGCGCAGGGTGGCGCCGAATACGGTGACGCCGTCTGGGGTTCCGTCGACCACTTGGGTGGCGCGCAGCGTGAAGCGGTGGGTGCCCGGAGCGTCGACGGCGATCCGGCCGAGGGTTACCGCGTATTCGGGAAAATACTGCGAGCGCGCCGTGTCGAGCTCGCGGGCGGCGCGCAGCGGCCCGCCGGCCGCGCCGCCCGCGGCGGCCACTTCCAGGTGGTGTTCGTTCACCTCGGTGGTTTCGTATTGCGGGGCGGTGATGACCGTTACCTCGTAGCTGCCGGGAGCGAACACCTTTACCTGCCACGACAGCTCGTCGGCGGTGTCCGTCCAGCCGGCGGTCATGCCGTTGGACAGCACCTCAAGGGTGGAGCCCGGGCCCTGGTCCACCTCCGCCAGGTGGGCGTGCAGGTGGATGGCGCCGTCCGGCTGCTGCACGGTGAGCGGGTCGGTTTCCGCGTCGCCGGCGAGATCGAGTGCGACCACCGGCACGTGATCGCAGTCGCTCAGGTCGGGCAGCTCCAGGCGCAGGCGGTCCACGTCGCCGGCGGCGGAACGATCCTGCGTATGCCGCACCGGCGCGGCGGATCCCAGCAGGCGCGCACCGGTGACCTGCGACCTGAGCCCGTGCACGACCAGCTCCGCCTCCGGCTCGAGCAGGTGCAGGAACAGGTGCCCGGGCCGGGTGGTCATGCGCATCCCGTCGTGCTCGTAGGGAAACGGGCTGCCCTGCGTTCCGTAGATCGCCTCGCCGTTCACCTTCAGCCAGGCGCCGATGGCGCGCAGCCGCTCGGCGCTCGGCTCCGGGATCACCCCCTCCGCCGTGGGGCCGACGTTGAGCAGGTAATTAACCCCCTTGCTCGCCAGGTCGATCAGCAGCAGCAGCAGGTTCTCCACCGACTTCCAGTGGTGGTCGTTACTCTTGAAGCCCCAGGTGTCGTTCAGCGTGGCGGGGGTCTCGTAGTCCGCCTGCACCCGGCCGGCGGGAATCTGGTTATCGCCCAGGCTGCCGTAGTCGCCCACGTCGTTGCCGATGCGCCCGCTCACCAGGCAATCCGGCTGCAACCGGTGCACGAAGTCGCGCAGCTCGATGCTGTGCTCGCGGCTGATGGAGTAGGGGGTGTCGAACCAGATCAGCCCCACCGGGCCGTACCCGGTGAGCAGTTCGCGCAACTGCGGCTTTACCTTGCGCTCCAGGTAGGCGGCGAAGTCCTTCTCTTCGGGAGCGAAGTCCCAGTCGTTGCGGGAGCCGCCCGGATCGTGCCAATCCTGGTCCTGGGAATAGTAGAAGCCGAGCCTGATGCCGGCATCGCGGCAGGCATCCGCCAGCTCGGCCAGCGGATCGCGCCCGTACGGGGTGGCGTCCACGATGTTGTACGGGCAGCACGGCGAGCGATACAGGGCGAAGCCGTCGTGGTGCTTGGCGGTAATCACCAGGTAGCGCATGCCCGCCTGCACGGCGAGATCCACCCACGCCTTCGCATCGAACCGTACCGGGTTGAACTGCTCCGCCAGGGTCTCGTATTCGGCGCGCGGAATGCGCTTGCGGAACATGATCCACTCGCCGATGCCATCCACCGGCTCACCCTTCCAGATGCCGGCCGGAATGGCGTACAGGCCCCAATGAATGAACATGCCGAAGCGCGCCTCGCGCCACCAGCCCAGGCCCGGGTGATGTACCACCGGGGCGGCGTTGCGGCCGCCCATGCGCGCCCGCCAAGTCGTGAACTCTGCCATGGCGCGCAGGGTAGCCGATGTCTGCCGCCACGTTCCACCACCATCGCCGTTGCGCTATGATGCGGTCATGTCGGACACCCTCACAGCGCCGAGCAAAGAGGCCTCCCGACCGGCCACCACCGGTTTCATCGACGCGGACTGCCACAACGCCCCCACGTCGATCAAGGCTCTGTACCCCTACCTGGCCCCGCGCTGGCGTGCTTTCGTGCAGGACACCGGCTACCAGGAGCCGATGGTGAACCACTACCCGAAGGTGTACGCCAACGCCGCGCGGCGCGACGCCTATCCGCCGGGGGGCGGCAATCCGGGCACCGATGAACGGTTCGCGGCCCGGCAGTTGCTGGACACCTGGGGCTTGGCCTACGCGATCCTCAATCCCCTGTACGCCCAGTCGCAGGTACGCAACCTGCACCTCGGCAGCGAGTTGATGCGGGCGGTGAACCGCTGGATGGCGGACGAGTGGCTGGACGCCGATCCGCGCTGGCGCGGTTCGATCGTGGTGAATATCGAGGATCCGGAGGCGGCGGCGGAGGAGATCCGTCGTGTGGCGCGCGACGGGCGCTTCGTGCAGGTGCTGCTGATGGTGCGTTCTCCCGAACCGTACGGGCGGCAGCGGTTCCGGCCCATCTTCCGCGCCGCGGCAGAGGTGGGGCTGCCGGTAGGCATCCACTTTGGCGGCGGCGGCGGGCCGATCACCGGCGTCGGGTGGCCCTCCTATTACATCGAGGATCACACCGGCATGGCGCAGGCGTTTCAGTCGCAGGTGATCAGCCTGGTATGCGAGGGCGTGCTGGAGGAGCTGCCGGAGTGCCGCATCGCGCTGGTCGAGGGCGGCTTCGCCTGGCTGCCACCGCTGATGTGGCGCCTCGACAAGAACTACCGGGGCTTGCGCCAGGAGGTGCCGTGGCTCACCCGGCTGCCGAGCGAGTACATTCGCGAGCAGTTCCGCGCCACCACCCAGCCGATGGAGGAGCCGCAGGATCCGCGCCACCTGCTGCAGATCGTCGACATGATCGGCAACGACGAATTTCTGATGTTCGCCACCGACTATCCGCACTGGGACTTCGACGCCCCGGATCAGGCGATCCGCGCGCTGCGGGACACCGTCCGATACCGCGCCGTCGCCAGCGAGAATGCGCGCCGTCTCTACGACTTCGAGCGCGCCTGAACCGGGCGCGGGGCGAGCTGGCGCAGGCCGGCGCGTCACCGGCGTCGACGTGGGGCCGGTGGCGGCGTTCCCTGATGGCAGTGTCCGGCCCGTGGTCGTCGGACGGCGGTCACTGGTGGTAGTGCACCACGCGGGGCGCTGGCACGTGCTGCGCGATCGTTGCCCGCACCAGGGCGCGCCCCTGTCGCGCGGGCGCATCGTCGAACATGCTTGCGCACACCTCGAACAAGGTCGCCCGGTGTTCGGAGCCGCGTCGCCCGCCCTGCAGTGTCCCTGGCACGGCTGGTCGTTCCTGCTTGCCGACGGCACCTCCGCGGCAACAGCTATTGCGCGCGTGCGCAGCTACCCGGTCCGTATTGTCGCCGGCCGGGTCACGATCGAAATACCATCCTCCTGAGCGGCCGAACGGCCGACATAGTAAGAGAAATCCAACAAGGAGCAGATCAATGAGCAGGTATCAACCCACGTGGTCGTCGCTGGCCACTCACCCCACACCGCGGTGGTTCCTGGACGCAAAGTTCGGTATCTACACCCACTGGGGACCCTACTCGGTCGCCGCCTACGGCACCAACGGCACTTGGTATCCGAAGCAGATGTACAACCCCGAGCGCCCCGAGTACCGCTACCACAGCGAGACCTTCGGGCCCCCGGAGCAGGTCGGCTACAAGGAGTTGATTGGCCGGTTTACCGCCGACAAGTTCGATGCCGACGAGTGGGCGGACCTGTTCGCGGCCTCGGGGGCGCGTTTCGCCGGTCCGGTGGCCGAGCACCACGATGGCTTCTCGATGTGGGACTCGAAAATCAACCCCTGGAACGCCGCCCGGATGGGGCCGCGGCGCGACGTCACCGGCGAACTCGCCAAGGCGATCCGGGACCGCGGCATGAAATTCGCCGCCACCTTTCACCATGCCCAGAACTGGTACATGTTTCCGACCGATGACCAGCGCTACGACTGCGCCGACCCCCGCTACCGCGACCTGTACACCGGTCCGCACGCCGCCGATGCCCGTCCGGACGAGTGGTTCCTGGACCGCTGGGAGGGCAAGTTGTACGAGGTGATCGACGGCTACCGGCCGGACCTGATCTGGTTCGATTTCGGACTCGGTTTTATCCGCGAGCAGCGCCGCAAGCGGTTCCTGGCCTACTACTACAACAAGGAGCGGGAGTGGGGCAGCGGCGTGGTGGTAACCTTCAAGGAGCTTCCCAAGGGTTGGTTCAACCTGCCGCCGATGACCGGGGTGGCGGACCTGGAACTGGGCAGAATGTGGGAGTTGACCAACCACGTCTGGCTGACCGACACCACGGTCGACGCCCACGGCGTGTGGTCGTATGTCAAGGACGCCGGCTACAAGTCCGAGGAGCGGTTGATCCACAACCTCGTGGACCGGGTAAGCAAGAACGGGCACCTGCTGCTCAACGTTGGGCCGCGTCCTGACGGCACCATACCCGAGCAGGCCGCCGACTGCCTGCGCGGCATGGGACGCTGGCTGGAGATCAACGGAGAAGCGATATTCGGCACCACGCCGTGGGTCTCGTTTGGCGAAGGGCCCACCAAGCACGAGGGGAGCGGCCACTTTACCG
This sequence comes from Spirochaetaceae bacterium bin103, assembly GCA_002238925.1. Lineage (GTDB taxonomy): Bacteria > Spirochaetota > Spirochaetia > SZUA-6 > Bin103 > Bin103. The sequence continues at coordinate 22,789 of MPNH01000040.1, forward strand.
AGAAGAGCGAGCCGCGCTTCACGGCCGAGGACATCCGATTCACGACCAGGGATGACGCAGTGTACGCAATCTGTCTCGGCCGGCCGGGTGATGCCATCACCATTCAGGCGCTACGCGTGTTCTACGAAGACGAGGTGGCCGATGTTACCGCTCTCGGCGTCCCGGGAACGCTGAAGTGGCGCCGCACCGACGCCGGGATGACCATCGACGTGCCGAGCCGCCTGCGGGGAGAGCACGCCTTCACCTTCAAGGTGCAACTCGCACCCGCTTCCTGATCCTGACCCAATAGCGCTCGATTCTTCGGACAAAAAAAACCGCCAGCGCGCTCTCTCGCGAGTCGAGAGAACGTGCTGGCGGTGTAGCCCGCGCCTACGGTACTGCTACGGCGCGGCTACGTACACCTGAGTGAACTCCACCGGACCGCCAAGGGTGCGCAACGCGATCATGTCGCCGCCGGATACCCCGGTGCCGACGTTGACGGTGAGCTGCTCCTCGCCGTTGACCAGCAGCGTGGTCATACCGGTGTCGCGGTAGAGTGCCTCGACGTTGATCATCGAGGAGAGGCCATGCGAGATCTTGCTGCTCGCCAGCCACATCAGCGTGTTGTCGTCCGCCGACTCGTAGAACTGCAGGTGCAGGTCCTCGGAGTCATAGAACGGATCCTGGGTTACCCAGAGCAGATAGGACTTGCCGTAGTTCCAGGTGTTTCCGGATTGTGGGGTCGAGGAAGCCAGAATGTGCAGTCCGAACCCAACCTTGCTTCCGCCGTTGGCGTTGGCCGAGAATCCGAACAGCAACTCGTCCGCCGACTGATCCGCGGCAATCGAATACTTGGCGTGGGTCGCATCGGCATCGGACTGAACAACCGATCCACCCTGCGATTCCCACGATCCTTCGCCCGGCATCGCCTGCCCGCCGCCGAATCCGTTCACCACGAAGTTGCCGGACCGGATCAGGTTGTCGCGGGCCAGTTCTCCGCGGGTCCGCACCTCCCAGCCGTCGTCGACGGCGTCCACGGCCACCTGGCCGTCGTCGCCGCGCGTCAGCGTCAGGGTGTGGGCACGGCCCTCGATTCCCACGTTGGAAATGACCAGCTTGTTATCCTGGAGACTCGGTTGCGCCGCGTCGAGCTGCAGCGAGTCGGCAACCAGGTTGCGTCCCTCGAACAGCGCCGTGGCGGTCGCGGTTCCGGCGTCATACTTGATTCGTGCCGAAACCGGAGCACCCGCATACTGGATGCCGGCAATGTAGACCTCGTTGGGGCCGGCAGCCGTCAGGCTGGCGGCTTCGAGATCGAGCAGGCCGGCGTTCAGCCCGGGCAGGCTCGAGCCCTCGATGAGGGCGGCCATTTCTGTCTCCAGGGCCATCGCACGGTCCTGGGCGGCGGTCAGTGAATCGTTGGCCGCGTCCAGCTCGCTGTTCGCCGCCGCGAGCGCGTTGTTCGCCGCCGCCAGCGCCAGCCGGGCTGCTTCGCCGTCGACGTTCGCCTCATCGAGCGCCTGCTTCTGCGCGGCCAGTTCGGACATCGCCGTGGCCAGTTCTGCCTGTGCGTCGGCGAGCAGCACTTCCGGTTTCGTCGGCAGGTTCACGCGGTTGAGGCCGGTCACCTGCAACTGTCCGTCGCCGGTGTACTGCAGCGTACCGGAGTAGCCGGCGCCGCCGACACCAACGTTGGAGACGCTGAACGAGTCAGGAGACTCATAGGCGACCGTGGTCTGCGACAGGTCGACCGAATCGGGAATCAGCTTGCCGACCGGGCCGAACACGTACTGCACGGTAGCGCTCGTGCCGCCCTCGTACTTGAGGAGGGCAGAGTAGGGCTGTCCGCCATACACGATGTTGGAGACATAGATGGCGTCGGGACCGGCCAGGGAAACCTGGGCGCCGCTGAAGTCGGCAAGGCCGGCGTCCAGCTGCGAGAAGGCGACCTGCACCGCCGAAGGCTGATGCATGGCCATCTTCATGGCGTCCAATTCCGCTTCCGCCGCCGCGGCACGCGCCATGGCGTCGTCTATCGCGGCGTCGGCTTTCGCCATGGCCGCACTTACCATTTCGTCCGCCGCTGCCTTGGCGTCGTTGACCATCTGGTCTGCTTCCGCCATGGCCGCGCCAATTTTCGCATCGGCATCGGCCATCGCCGCGTCGATTGCCGCCGCGGCCTTCTCGGCGTCGGTAGGCGGCAGGGTGACGCGGCGGATGCCGGTTACCTGCAACTGCCCGCCGCCGGTGTACTGCAGCGTACCGGAGTAGCCGACGCCGCCCACGTTGACGTTGGAAACTCCGAAGGAGTCGGGCGATACGAAGGCGACCGTGGTCTGTGACAGGCCGACGGCATCGGGAATCAGCTTGCCGGCCGCCCCGTACACGCCGAGCACGGAGGCGGTGGTGCCGCCCTCGTACTTGACCAGCGCCGAGTAGGGTTGCCCGTCGTACATGATCGACGAGATGTAAATCATGTCCGGACCGGCGAGAGACGCCTGCGCGTTGTCGAAGTTCGCCAGCGCTGCGTCGAGGCTGCCGAAGGAAATCATCACCTCGGATGCCTGGTGCATCGCCATCTTCATGGCTTCCAGCTCGGCGCGCGCCGCATCGGCTTCCGCCATGGCGGCGGCTACCGCGGCATCGGCTTCCGCCATGGCAGCGGCTACCATTTCCTCGGCCTCGGCCTTGGCGTCGCTCACCATTTGAGCTGCCCCGGCGTTGGCCGCCTCAATGGCCGCAGCGGCCATCTCCGCCTCGGTCGGCGGGAGCGTGACGCGGGTGATGCCGGTCACCTGCAGTTGTCCGTTGCCGGTGTACTGCAGGGTGCCCGAGTACCCGTTGCCGCCGACGGCCACGTTGGCCACCGCGAAGGTGTCAGGCGACCGGAAGGCGATTTCGGTCTGAGCCAGGCTCACGGAATCGGGAATCAGCTTGCCGTCGGCTCCGAACACCTGCTTCACGGTGGCGGTGGTGCCGCCCGCGTACTCAAGCAGGGCCGAGTAGGGCCGCCCGGCGTACATGATGTTGGAGACGTAGACTGCGTCGGGACCGGCGAGAGACGCCACGGCGTTGTCGAAGTTCGCCAGGCTGGCATCCAGGTCGGCAAACGAGATCATCACCTCGGACGGCTGATGCATCTCCATCTTCATGGCGTCGATTTCGGCGTTGGCCATGTCCGCCGCATCCTGCGCCGCGTCGGCGGCGGCCTGCGCTGCCAGCAGAGCGGCCTGCGCCGCCTGCAACTCGGTTTCCAGAGAAGCGATCTGCTCGCCCTTGGCGCTGGCGTCCGCGAGCGCGGCTTCGAGATCCGCCTTGGCGTCGGCCAGCATGTCCATCGTGGTTGGCGGCAGTTGCACCTGGTGAATGCCGGTTACCTGCAGCTTGCCGTTGCCGGCGTACGCCAGGGTACCGGAATAGCCGGCTCCGCCCACGGAGACGTTGGAAATCTCCCAGGCGTCCGGCGCCACGAACACCAGTTCGGCCTGCGACAGATCCACAGAATCCGGGATCAGCTTGCCGCTGCTGCCGAATACCTGCCGGACCTCGGCGGTGGTGCCGCCGGAGTAGCGCAGCAGTGCTGAATAGCGCTGGCCGTCATATAGGATCGACGACACGTACACGGAGTCGGGTCCGGCGATGGCGATCCGGGCATCGGCGAAGCTTGCGCGGCTCGGATCGATCTGACCGTCCGAAATGGCAATCGCGGAGGGCTGGAATGCATCCGCAATCATCGCTTCGAGTTCGGCCTTGGCCATGTCCGCGTCCGCCATCGACATGTCGGCGCTCGCCTGCGCGGCGTCGGCCATGGCCTGCGAGTCATCAGCCATCGCCTGCGCGTCGGCGAGATCCGCCTCCAGCGCGGCGTTGTCCGCCTGCGCGGCTGCCAGCGCGGCCTCGACCTCGGCCAGAGCGGCCTGTGCTTCTTCCAGCGCGGTCGGGGGCAACTCGACCATGCTGATGCCGGTCACCTGCAGCTTGCCGTCGCCGGTGTAGGCGAGCGTGCCGGAATAGCCGACGCCGCCCACGGAGACGTTCGAGATCTCCCAGGCGTTCGGCGACATGAACACCAGCTCGGTCTGCGACAGGTCCACGGAGTCGGGAATCGCCTTTCCTGCCGAGCCGTAGATCTGCTGCACTTCGGCGGTGGTGCCGCCGGTGTACCTGAGCAGTGCCGAGTAGCGCTGGCCGTTATACAGGATCGACGATACATACACGGAGTCGGGGCCTGCGACCGCCACCCGGGCGTCGGCGAAGCTCGCCTTGCTCGGATCGATCTGGCCATCGGCAATCATGATCGCGGACGGTTGATACGCGTCCGCCATCATGGCGTCGATGGTGGCCTTGGCCTCGGCTGCCATGGCGTGGCCTTCGTCGGCACTGAACTGAGCTGCCTGCAGATCTGCCGCAAGAGAGGTTACGTCCCCCTCGAGCGACGCTACCTGGTCGCTCATCGCGGCGTTGTCCGCCTGCGACGCCGCCAGCGCGGCCTCCACCTGGGCCAGCGCGGCCTGCGCTTCGTCCAGAGCGGTCGGCGGCAGTGCAACCTGGCGAATGCCGGTCACCTGCAGCTTGCCGTCGCCGGTGTAGGCGAGCGTGCCGGAGTAGCCGACGCCGCCTACGGAGACGTTGGATACCTCAAGGCTGTTGGGCGCCACGAATGTCAGCTCGGTCTGGGAAAGATCGACGGAGTCGGGAATAAGCTTCCCGGCGCTACCGTAGACCTGCCTGACCTCGGCGGTGGTGCCGCCGGTGTACTTGAGCAGGGCCGAAAAGCTTTGCCCACCGTACTTTATAGAAGATATGTACACGGAGTCGGGGCCCGCAACGGCAATGCGCGCGTCGGCCAGGCTGCCGAGGCTCGGATCAAGCTGGTCGTCCGCGACCATGACCGCGGAAGGCTGGAATGCGTCGGCGATCAAGGCCTCGAGAGCGGCTTGGGCCTCCGCGGCCTCGGTCTCTGCGACCCACTGCGCAACGCCGGCGTCCTCGGCCATGATTTCCGCTTCCGACCGGGCGAGCTGTGCGGCGTTTCGTTCCGCGCGCGCGGCATCGGCATCGGCCATTGCGGCCTCCGCCTGCGCCTGCGCCTCGCCGGCGGCGATGTCAATTTCCAGCAGCTGCGCTTCTGCAGCGGCCAGTTCGGCACGCAGCGAAGCGACCTGCTCGTCCGCGGTCGGCGGAAGCACGACGCCGCGCAGGCCGGTGACCTGCAGCGTGTTGCCGCCAACGTACGTCAACTCGCCGGTGTACCCCGCGGAGCCGACGGCGACATCTGCCACCACCAGCTTGTCAGGACCCCGGAAGACCAACCTGGTTCGGCTCAGGTCGACGGAGTCGGGAATCATCTTGCCGTGGGCGCCAAAGACGGCCGCCACGGTGGCAGTGGTCCCGCCGCCGTACTCGAGCAAGGCCGAATAGGGCTGCCCGGCATACATGATCGACGATAGGTAGATCGAATCCGGACCGGCCAGCGAGGCGCGTGCGCCGCTCATGTCGAGCAGGCTGGGGTCGAACTGGTCCGCCGACACCATCACCTCTGCGGGATGGGGTGCCATCGCCATCATCAGCTTGTCGGAGGCCGCATCGGCTTCCGAACGCGCCATTTCGGCGTCCTTCATGGCTCCTTCGGCTTCCGAACGCGCCATTTCGGCATCCTTCATGGCGCCCTCAGCTTCCGAATGCGCCATTTCCGCCGCTTTCATTGCCGCTGCCGCCGCCGCCTCAGCCTCGGCCTGCGCCGCTGCAGCCGCCTCGGCGGCTGCCATCGACTCCTTGGCCTGGGCCATGGCCTGTTCGGCCTCGGCTTGTGCGGTGGCGAGCGCCGGATCGCTGTGATCGGCCGGCTGTAGCGACGCACACGCTGTAGCTGCGATAGCACACGCCGATAACAGTAGTAGGCGCAGATGCTTGAGCTTGAGGCGCGGGCGGGTCGACTTCGGAGGTAAGGGATTGTCGTCCATCTTGTCAACTGAATCGAAAGAATCCGTGGTGTGAGAACCGGTACCAAGGCTTATCTTGCGCATTTACTCCTCCTCCGTAGTTTCGCGACGCGCACCGCCGTAACTCGCGCGCACGCTAGGCCGGAGAATATCTTGATCGCGAAGCTTGACCGATAGTGCCGCGCCTGTCCACCGCTTTTGAACGAGCGTACTGCGCGTCACTGTCGTACAAGCCTGTAATCTATTCCGCGTAATAATCCCAAACGTGGGGCGGTCTGTCAAACACGAATCGCGGCGCGGGCCGAAGTCGTCCAATTTGGCCGCGCCGAGGCCTCGCGCGGAGGTCTGGAATGCCGCTTGTCACGCCGGGTCGGGGGGTGCACCGGTCATTGCGACGCTGGTCAGCGCCTCCGCGTCATCGGGTTGACGATGGCCGCCGGCCACCCGGTTATGGCGCACCGCGCCGCACGCCTCGCAGCGATGCACCAGTTGCCAGCCCTTGCCGCCGGCCCACGTCAGCCCCACCGGCGCCATCAAGCCCCCGCACTCGCTCGCACGGTCCCCGGGCAGCACGTCGAGATGCAGCGAATACAGGCAGCGCGGACAATGGTTGCGATAGCTGCCGTCCGCCACCGGCTGCACCGCGCAGCCGCAGCGGAGGCAGCGAAAGCCCGTGTTGTGCCGCTTCTGCCCCACGCCGGGATGCTACAGGGAAATAAGTTCCAACTCGAATATCAGGAATGAGTCAGGTGGTATCACGCCGGGTACGCCGCGGGTCCCGTAGCCGAGCTCCGGCGGGATGATCACGGTGCGTTTCTCGCCCTGCACCATGTCCAGCAGCGCTTCGTTGACGCCGCCGATCAGTTGTCCGATGGTGAACTGCGCCGGACTCCCGCGGTCGTGGGAACTGTCGAACTTGGTGCCGTCGAGCAGCTTGCCGGTATAGTGAACCGTGACCGCCTGGCCCCGGTTCGGCTTCTCGGTACCGGAGCCGGCCTCGGTAATCTGGTACCAGAGGCCGGATTCGGTGGTCTCCGCATCGGGCCAGTTGGCGGCGATGATCCGTTCCGCCTCGGCGCGTTCCTCGCCCGCGGCGCGCTGCGAACGCCCGCCAACCTGCTCGAGCAGTGCGTCGAAGCGCTCCTGGTCGACCCGGTAGGCCTCCGCTTCATCGCCGACGCGGAGGATTTTCACCTCCTCCATGACGTCGCCCTGCTGCACCGCGTTGACGACGTCCTGGCCTTGGACGACACGTCCGAATACGGTGTGGCGACCGTCCAGCCACGGTGTCGCGAGGTGGGTAATGAAGAATTGGCTGCCGTTGGTATTGGGGCCGGCGTTGGCCATCGACAGTATGCCGGGGCCGTCGTGGGTCAGTTCGGGAACGATTTCATCGGGAAACGAGTACCCCGGTCCGCCGCTGCCGGTGCCGTGCGGGTCGCCGCCCTGGATCATGAAGTCGGGGATGACGCGGTGGAACTTCTGGCCGTCGTAGTAGGGCCCGGCGTCCCGGTTCTGGAACTCGATGGTGCCCTCCGCGAGGCCGACGAAGTTGGCCACCGTAAGCGGCGTGCGTTCGTGCTCGAGCAGCAGGTAGATGGTGCCGTGCGTGGTCGTGATGGCCGCGTACAGGCCGTCGTCGAGCTTCGGCTGCTGTTCGCCGGATGCGCAAGATGTCAGCGTCACGGCAAGAACCGGCAGCAGAATCGGCAGTGCCGCCATCGGACGTACGTGACGCGGGCGTGCGTGACGCAGGTATGCGTGACGCAGGAGTGGATTCATCATGTCGGCGCAGTGTATTGCAGCTTTCGAGGCCCCGGCAACCGCCGTCGGACGACGGTCTAACGGTCGCGAGCGGCGAGAATTACCCAGGTAAGGGTCGAGATGCCCCGGTCCTCGGCGGTGCGCAGATAGTCATGTTCCGGGAGCGCCGGCCCGAGCCACTCGGCGGCTCCGGTCACCACGTCGACGCTGAAAAACGCCAGCTCGGCGTCTTGCGCGTCCAGTTCGGGCGGCCGTGCCGCGTGCAGCGCCAGCGAACCTTCCAGGTGTGCCCCGAACGGGTACAGTGCCCACATCGCCAGCGGCCGGTAGCGCAACTCCTGCGCGGCAAGTTCGTATTCCGGCCACGCCGCCGGCGGTATCCGGGCGCCCCCGATGATTGCGGATGTTGTATCGCCGCCGCCGGCCGCCCGCTGCAGCGCTGCCAGATCGACCGGCTCCGGCGGGGCCAGGCTCAGGGCCGCGGTCCGCCCCCCGGCCGCGGCCCGCCGGCTGCAGCGCTGCCAGATCGACGGGCTCGGTCGGGACCAGGCTCAGGCCGGCGATCCGCACCGGTGCCGTGCCCTCCCAATCGAGCGCGGCGGCGTCGTGCAGCTGCACCGGCGGCAGATCCCCGCCGCCGCCCGCCATCACCTCGACCGGCAGCACCACGGAGGTCAGCCTGCGCCCGGCAAACGATTCGCCGCGCACGTCCAGCACGTAGCGTTCCACCGGCAGGGAAGGGTAGTGGAAACGGCCCGAGTCGTCGGTGGTGGTGGGCCAGCAGGCGCTCGCGCACATGGCCACCGCCACCTCGGACAACGGAGCGCCGGCGGCGTCGGTCACCGATCCGCTGAACGGCGCGTGGCCGGTCCCGGTGGCGCTCGCGAACGCGGCATCGGGGGCGGTCGCCGGTTCGTTCCGGCCCCGGCCGTGGGCGGCGTCGGCGGACCCCAGCAGGGCGCCAAGCACGAGACAGACGCAGGCCGCGGCGACCGCGCCTCTGTCCGCCGCGCGCCGGCCGCGAAGTATGCCGTGAAGTATTCCGTGAAGGGTGGTGGTAGTCCGACGGAAAGGGTGGTGGGTCACGGGAGCGTGGTGGCGGCGACGATGCCGAGCGTTTCCTGTTGCTGTACGTAGGCCACCAGCGATGCCGAATCGGGCGCCATTGACTCCGGCACGGTGATGGTCACCACGCCGGCGCCGTCGCCCGGTCCCAGGTTCACCGTGGTGAATCCGCGCACCACGTTGCGATGGCTCAGCGTCCGCCCGGCGTTTTCGCCGCGCGGTACGTGGTTTTCGAGGCTCCCTTCCAGCGCGGCGACCAGAAGGGTACATCCCGCCGGCACCCCGGACACCTCGTAGCTCACCCGGATGGTGCGTTGTTGACGGTCCGCGCCGGACAGCTCCACGTGCGGCATCGCTCCGGCGGCGGTCTCCGGGCCGAGGGCACCCAGCGCCGAGGTGCGCACCAGGTGGTAGTCCTGTGCCGGGCGCACGATGGTGCGGCCATTGAGCACCATCTGCGGCGTATAGACACCGCTGCGCAGAACCTGGCCGTACCGCCGCTGCCGCTGCGCCGCCTCCGGAATCGCATAGGGGTCGGGCCAACCGAGGTAGTCCCAGTAATCGACGTGCCACTCGATCGGGAACACCGCCAGACCCTCGGTGTCTTCGACCAGCCGCGCCAGTGCCTCATCGGCGCGCGGGCAACTGTTGCAGCCCTGCGAGGTAAACAATTCCACCACCGCGAACGACGAGGTCGCGGCCGTGGACGCACCGCCGGCCGTCGTGGACGGCTCGGGGGACGGTGCGGCGATTGCCGCCGCGGCGGTGAACGCTGTCCAGAGAAGGGCCGCCCAGAGGTGGGTCAATGTGCGCGCGAACATATACAAGAGCGTACGGGACCGGAATTGTTCCGGTCAACTTCGTTGCGGCCGGGGGGCCGGGGGGCCGGGTGGGCCGGGTGGGCCGGGTGCGCGCCGCCGCGCGCTACCCATCGAGTTCGCCGAATGTCGACTGCGGGGTCAGCACGATTTCACCGCGCTGTTCGAGGTTGCGGAGCGCGGTGGCTACCTGCTGCTGGGCGGCTTCGACGGCCCCGAGGCGAATGTTTCCCAGCGCCTGCATCGCTTCCCGCAACAGTGCCGCGCCGCGCTTCGACATGTTGCCGGTCACGCGGTCCACCATTTTCTGGTCTACCGCCCGCAACGCCGCAGCCAGATCGTTGCGGCTCACTTCGCGCAGCACACGCTGCAGCGAGGCATCGTCGAGCAACCACAAATCCTCGAACACGACCATCTGCTGCTTCAGTTGTTCGCCGAGCGCCGGATCCTCGTCCCCGATGGCATCAATGATGGTGCGCTCGGTAGAGCGGTCAAGGTGGTGCAGGATCTTCAGTACGCGACGGTTGCCGCCCGCCACGACGTATGCGCTGTCGGACCTGTTCCGCGAGACCCTGGCAAGACGGCGTTGCAATACCCGTTCCACCTCGTCCACGACCTCGGGAATGGTTTGCTCAAGGGTTGCGACTCGCCTGGCGACGTCCGCCTGCACCGTGTAGGGCAGGCTGGCGAGCAGCTTTGCCGCGTCGTCCGGCTTGAGGTAGGCCAACACCAAAGCGATGGTTTGCGGGTGCTCGCCGCGAATGGACGACAGCACCTGCGCCGGGTCGGAGCGCCTCACGAAACCGAACGGGCGGGAGTGCAAGGCACGCGTTACGCGTGAGACCATGGCTACCGCCTGCTCGGCTCCGAGCGTCTTTTCGAGCACGTCGCGTGCGTAGTCGAGCCCGCCGCCCCGCGTCGCTCCGCGCGACAGCATGAACTCCTGGAATTCGACCAATGCGGCGCTCTGCTGGGCCGGGGGTACCTGATCCAACTGGGCGATCGCCAGGGAGAGTTGTTCTATTTCATCCTTGTCGAGATGCTCGAAGATCCGGGCAGCCAGATCGCTCCCGAGCAGCACGAGAATTACCGCGGCCTTTTGTTGTCCGGTGAGGTGAATCCCGGGCGCGGCGTCCGATGGCTCGCCTTCCGTCGCCCTCATTGCGCGCTTGCCCTCCCTGCACCGGCGCCGAACGGCATGGACGGCGCCGGCTCGCAGGTTAGTATTTCGCGGCCCGCGCGGGCAACCGCCGCGGCGGTCAGTTGCGGTTTACCAGCGCGAGCGTTCCTCCCGCGGGCGCGCCACCTCGACCGTAATCCGACGTCCGTCGAGTTCGGTCTCGTTGAGGGCCTCGGCGGCTGCCTGGGCTTCCGTGGGGGTGCTCATCTCGACAAATCCGAACCCGCGAGACTCGCCGGTGTACTTGTCGGTGACCACACGGGCCGAATCCACGCTCCCGTGTACCGAGAAGACTTCCTCCAGGCGTTCATCCGTAACCTTGTAGGGGAGTCCGCCGACGAATAGCTTCTTGTTCATGTTCCATCTCCTGCGTTACTTCACCCATTCCATTTCCTCTACCCGGGGAGAGGCGACTACGGCGCGCAGTCAGTCTTGAACGGCGGCGATACAACGAAAGTCGACCAAACAGGGGAACTGCGTCCGTGCCCGAGACGGGCGCGTAACTCGTGCGGGGGGAGGGGAGTGAAGTAGTCTTGCGGTCTCAGTGTATGGCTATCGGCACGGGCGCGTCAAACGTATCGCGCGTGGCTTACCGATCGGCATGACTGCCGGCACGGTATGGCGGGCCGGTATTGACCATGGGCGGCGTTACATTGCAACTTGCGGTGCGCCACGAACGGGGTGCGCGGCGTGCGCGCCGCACGGGCGGTTAGCTCAGTTGGCTAGAGCACTAGCTCGACACGCTAGGGGTCACTGGTTCGAGTCCAGTACCGCCCATCGCCATTGCCATCGCACGGTTGCCAGTGTCCGGCGAACCCTGCGCCGGACGTGCGCGAGGAATAGTGATACATGACGGAATCGCAACACCTTGGCAGCGGCCCGCGCAATGGCGGAGTGTTGTCCAAGGACGCCATCAATCAACTCCCGGTCGGCGGCTTTCGGGGCCGTATTGAAGTGGTCGAGGGAACCTCCGCCGCGGCGGCCTGCGACGCCCTGCGCGCCGGCGCGGCGCGGGACGGCGCGCCGGTGCTCGGTTTCGACACCGAGTCGCGGCCGGCGTTCAAGCGCGGCGAACGCCATCCGATCGCTCTGGTGCAACTCGCCACCGCCGACTTCGCCTGCCTGTTCCGCATCGACCCGCAATCCGGCCCGCCGCCGGCACTGCGCGACCTGCTTGCCAGCCGCGACGTGATAAAAGTGGCGCAGGGGCCCGCGGACGAGGTGCGCGAGCTGCGCGACCGGTGGCGGGTGGAGGCACGCCGGGTGCTGGATCTGGTCCCGATTGCGCGCGCCGCGGGTTGCAGTCCGCTGAGCCTGCGTGCCCTGGCCGCGGCGTACCTGGCGATTCGTATCTCGAAGGGCGCGCAAACCTCCAACTGGGCGGCGCCGCGCCTCAGCGAACGGCAGCGCCGCTACGCCGCCACCGACGCCTGGGCGTGCCGGGAGATATTCCTGGCCATGGGCGCGCCGCCGGCCGCCGAGGTGCGGGTGGCGGACGAACAACGGTCCGCCCGCGGCGCGCGCCGGCGGCCGCCGCGCCGGCGGGGCGCATCGGTGGCCGGAGTGGAGCGGCGCGCCGGCGGGCGCGTGCGGGGCGAGACCCGGCGAACGGACTCCGCCGCCGCGGACGGATCGGTCTCCGGGCGCGCGCTTCCGGCGCATACGAGGACGCGGTGACGCAGTGACCAAATTCGCTGAGAGTGCGCCCGTTGAGAATGCGTTCGGTGGGAAAGCGCCCGGTGAGCGTGTGGCGGTGATGTCGTCGACACGGTCGCCGCTCCAGGAAGCGTCGTTGGCGCATGCGGCACGCCGCACCGGGCGCGGTACACGCCGCTGGCCGCGGCATGGCCGGTTGGGGCGGCTTCGGGTGCCGGCGCTTGCCGCGCTGGCGTTGGCGTGCACGTTCGCCCTTACGTCTTGCATCAGCATCGAGTCGCGATTCGTGTTCGAGGCAGACGGCACCGGCGAACTGCACCTGCGCTACGTGATGGACGACGCGCTTGCCCGGCTCGGTGTGGCGTCCGGCTCCGAGGCCCTGGCCCTGCCACTGAGCGAGGCGGAGTTTCGCGCCGCGGCCGCCGCGATCGACGGCCTGGAACTGGCCAGCTACCACCGCGTGGACCATGCCGAGCATGCCGAGGTGGCCGTGGTGCTGCGCTTCGACCGGGTGGAGCGCGTGGCCGAGCTGGCCAGCTTCGCAGCGCTGCAACCGCGCTTGCAGGGCGGCGACCCGGCGGTGTTCGAGCTGGCCATCAGTCCGGGTGGCGACCGGCCGCTGGATGAGGCAACTCTGCACTTTCTCGGCAGCCTGTTCGGCGACCACACGGTGAGCTTCGTGGTGGCCGCGCCGCGCCCGATCCGGGACACCAGCGCGGGCACGCTGGCCGCCGACGGCAGCCGGGTAACGCTGTCGATCTCGCTGGCCGACTACGCGGCGGACGCCGAGCCGCGCGTGCTCCGGGTGCGCTGGTAGGCACGTCCCGGCGCCGTCCCGCGCGCGGCCGCGCGGGTGCGCGATTTTCGTTGACACAAAAGAGTGCAATTGGCATAGTTACCGCAATCCCCACGAGATTCTTCGCAGTGGCGCACGTGCCGGTTGCCGCGGTCTACGTGCCCGGCTCGCAAGGGACTTGGCGGCCGCCCGCAGGCGGTACCGGTCTTACCCCGCATGCGAAGGGGCTTCACCGGGTCAGTAACGGAGCGTGCCGCCGCGCGGGGCACACAACGGGAGGGAGTGACACCGCTCATGGATGTCCTCAAGGATGTAAAGAACGCTGAGGCCGAGGCGGAACGCATTGAGGAGCAATACCGCTCCCGGGCCGCCGATCTGGTAGCGCGCTGCGCCGCCGACCTGGACAGTGAGCGCAAGCGGCGAGTCAGCGCATTGGAAGAGGAGTTGCGCCACTACCGCGACGAACTCCGTCAGGACCTCGCTGCCCAAAGAACCCGCGTGCACGAACAGGGTACGCGTGAGCTCGCACAACTCGAACGCCGCGTGAGCGCCAATCGCGAAGGGGCGGTTGGCGCACTGCTCGATAAGCTGAATCAGCGTTAGCTTATCGCACCGCAACTCCGCCGCCGCTGATCCACGATGGCAATCGCCACCCTCATCAAGGCCGAACTGGTCGCCCCGCGTAATGCGGTTCCCGAACTGTTGCAGTCGCTTGAACAGGCCTCCCTGTTGCATGTGGATGACGTCCACGACGGTATTCCCGACGCGCTGGCGGAATGGGAGGATCGCGAGCCGGTCGATACCTCGCCGGTAGACGGGGTACTGGCCTCCGTGCGCTGGATTCTTGACCTGTTCCAACGCTTCGCTCCGCACAAGACCGGGATGCTGGAGGATTTCTTCGGCTCCCCGCCGGCCGTGGACGCCGCCGAGTTCGAACAGTTGGTGGCATCGGTCGACGTGCCTGCCTACCGGGCCGAGTTGGAGCAGCGCCTGGCCGAATACGAGAAGGTAGTGGCCGAACTGGAGGCGCTCCGCGAACGGATCGTACGCATCACTCCGTGGGCGGAGCTGGGCGTCGACCTGGCCGCGGTTTCGCGCAGCAGCTACGCGGCGCTCACCGCGATTCGCGTGCCGGTGGCCGCGGTCGCGGAGCTGGAAGCGATGCTCGCCGAGCGCGGCGGCCATCTGCGGCTCGCCCCGGTGAGCGAGGCCGCCAAGAGCGCCTACGCCATCGTGGTGTCCCTGCCCGACGACCTGGACTCGGTCGGGGTGGCGTTGCGCCAGGTGCGCGGCGAAGAGGTGGAACTGCCGCGGCTTCCCACCACCGCGTCCGACGCCCTGCAAGCGGCGCAGCAGCAGAGTGCCGAACTGGAACAGCGGCGCGACCGGCTCGCCGCCGCACTGGCCGAGCAGGCGCACGAGCGGCGCCGCGCGCTGCAGGCAATCTCCGACGAATTCGAGAACCGGCGCGCCGGTCTCGATGCGCGCAGCCGCATCTTCTACTCGCGCCACGCCGCCGTAATCGTCGGTTGGGTGGAAGAGACCCGCCGCCCGTCGCTTGAGGAACTGCTCGCCGTCCACCATCCGCAGGTCCGGTACCGCCTGTCCGAGCCCGTGACCGACGACCGGCCCCCGGTCAAGCTCGACAACGGCAGGCTGGCGCGGCCCTTTCAGACGCTCATTTCCATGTACGGCATGCCCAACTACTTTGGCGTCGATCCGACGCCGTTTGTGGCGGTGGCGATGACCGTGTTCTACGCCATCGCGCTCGGCGACTTCGGTTACGGCGTGCTGCAGATCCTGCTGGCGGCCTGGCTGCGCAAGCGCTTTCGGTCGGTCGGCGAGACGCGCCTGTTTCTCACCATGTTCGTATACATGGGCGTGGCCACCCTGGTGGTAGGCGTGCTGACCTGGAGTTTCTTCGGTTTTTCGCCCGGCGCGACCGCGGAGTCCAAGTTCCTCGGATTCCTGCCGCTGGTCAGCCCGACGCGGGACATCATCCCGCTGATCGGGATATCGGTCGGTATCGGCATTGTGTTCCAGCTCGCCTCGATCACCGCCGGCTTCGTCAACCTGCTCAAGCGCGGCGACCGCACCAGCGCCGTGTGCGACAACCTGGCCTGGCTGGCGCTGCTGATCGGCGGGCTCGCCGCACTCGGCGGCATGTTCCTGTCGCAACTCCCGCTCACCCTCGCCGGCGCCGTGCTCCCGGGCGGCGGGGGGGGGGGGATGGTTTGGGGCGCCGTGCTCGCGGCCGTCGGGGCGGTGGTAATTGTTGCGTACGCCGGGCGCGACAGCAAAAACGTCGTGGCGCGCGTTCTGGCCGGCGTGGTGTCGTTGTACGGCATCGTCGGGTACTACGGGCTGGTGGGGTTTTTCTCCGATGGCCTGTCCTACATGCGCCTGGCTATCCTGAACATGACCTCGGCATTCATCGCCTTCGTGGCGCAGGTTATCGCCGAGTTGTTCCTGGGCGGCGGCAGCTCGGTCGTCATGGTGGTGATCGCGGCCATCGTCGGTGGAGTGATCTTCGTGTTCTTCCACCTGCTCAACCTGGTGCTGTCGATGCTCGGCGCGTTCGTGCATTCGTTGCGGCTCAACTATCTGGAATCGTTTCAGCGCTATTACCCGGAGGGGGGGAGGGCGTTTACGCCGTTCCAGCGCACCGGCCGGTTTTACCGCCGGGCGAATGAATAACGTGCTCTGATGAGTAACGTGCCCTGATGAGCAAGGAGCTCATTGATGAGCTAGGAGCTCATTTAGTACTTCGGGTGCTTACGTAATGGAGGAGAAGTAGATGTTTTCGATTGGATTCGCAATTGCGATCCTCGGCGGCGGCTTGGCTGCCGGTCTGGCCGCGTACGGGTCGTCGGTCGGCGTCGGCAAGGCGGGAGAGATGGCCGGTGGGGTTATCTCGGAGGATCCGGACAAGTTCGGGTCGATGCTGATCCTGCAGGCGCTGCCGGCCACCCAGTCGATCTACGGCCTGGTGGTGGCGATCCTGGTGCTGGTCAAGCTGGAAGGGTTCGGCTCCGATGCGATGCTGGATCTGGAACTGGCCCCCGGGCTGGCGATCTTCGCCGCCTGCGTCCCGGCCATGTTTGGCGAGTTGATCTCGGCCATCTGGCAGGGCAAGGTCGCGGTTTCGTCGATGGGCGTGGTGGCCAAGAAGCCGGACGCGTTCGGACGTGCCGTCATCATGCCGGTACTGGTGGAGACCTTCGGGCTGTTTGCCCTGATTGCGACGATCATCATCCTGATGGTGGTCATCCAGCTGTAGCGCGGCCGCAATTTCGATGGCCGAGAATATCGTCGACCAGATACTGGACGCCGCGCGCAGTGCCGGCGAGGAGATGCTGGCCGCCGCTCAGCAGCGCTACGACGCCGACCTGCAGGCAGGGCACACCGTCCTGGAGCGGGACTTGGACGAACAGCGCCGCCGCGGCCGCCGGCAGGCCGAGGAGGCAGCGCAGCAAGAGCTGTCGACGGCCCGCCTGGAACAGCGCCGCAAGCTGGCCAATGAAAAGCGCCGGCTGCTCGACCGGGTGTACGAGGATGCGTGGCAGCAGGTTACCGAGGAAGCCGCCTACCGCGCCTGGCTGCAGAAGCAGCTGCGCACGCACGCGCACAAGGGCGACGTGTTGGTGGTGGCGGCGCGCGAGCGGGAGCGGTTCCAACGCAGTTTCGGCGCCCTGCTGAAGGAGCACGGGGTCACGCTTTCAAGAGAGGCGGGGCGTTTCCGCGCCGGATTCGTGATCGATCGCGGCGTGACGCGGTTGAACTGCACCCTCGATGAGGAGTTCCGCGCCCTGTCCGCGGACGCGGAAATCGATATCAGCGCCGCGCTGTTTGCCGGCGAACAGGGCTGATCAGGACTGATTTGGCGTGCCTGGCGCAGTAGACGCAGACTACAATTACCTCTACGGGCTGATACGCAGCCGCGAGGGGGAACTGATCGACGCCGCGCGCTTGCGGGCGCTGGTCGGCATGGCCGGGATCGACGAGATCGTGCAGATCTGTCCCGACTCGCCGTTCCTGGATGCGTTTGCCCCCGACCTGGACGAGGCCGCCCTGGAGCGCGCCATTGCCAGTGAGCAAGCCGATCTGCGCTGGCTGATAGACCGCTACGCGCCGCAGCCGGCGCTGCGCGATCTGCTGCTGGTGCCGCGCGACCTGTTCAACCTCAAGGTGGCGCTGCGTCTGCACGCCGGCTCCGAGGGCAGCGCCACGGCCAGCGCCGAACAGGAGTCGGCGGACGCTGACGCGGATCAGGATGCGCTGTACGGCCCGCCGGGCACTCGCACCGTGGCGTCGATCCGGACCGCAGTGGCTGGCCGCGAGGCGGGCGACGGCGGCCCGGGCCTGACCTCGGCCGGCGACATCGACCCCGCAAGCCGCGCGCTCGCCGGTTGCCTGGAACGCTCCCTGGGCGCGTTCTACGCGGCCGGCCGCAACGGTCAGGTGCTGGAGCTGGCGATCGACCGCCTGGCACACCTGTATCGCATTGCCATCACCGACACGGTGGACCCGGAGGTAGGCGCCGTGTACCGTGACACCGCCGCCATCGCCGCCGGCGAACTGCTGGCGCGCGGCAGCGCCGCCGGGCTGGCCTGGGAGGTGGCGCGGTGGGGCCTGCTGGACCTGCCCTCGCAAGCCGACCTGGGGGCGCTGTACGAGACGCCTGCCGGCGACTGGGGGCCCCGCTTGGCGGCGTTCAGCGGGTCGCTGCGTGCGCTGTTGGCGCGCATTGGCGAAGGTATGGAAACCGGCGCCGCGGTGCGTGTCGAGCAGGAAGCGGTCGCGAAACGGATCGCGGCGTGGCGCTACGCGCCGCCGTCGTTCGCGTTCGCTGTCTACTACCTGTGCAAGAAGCAGGCCGACCTGGCGGCGCTGCGCATGATCTGCCTGGCCAAGCTGAAAGGCGTGGCCGAGGACACCATCAGCGCCCGCGTCGGCGGCGCGTTCATGGGTCAGGCGCTGGCGGTATGAGGGCGGAGGGATGAACAATGTCTGACCGCGGGTCCGCGAAGCGTACCTTTCACATTGCGATGATCGGCGACAGTTCGACCGTGCGCGGGTTTGCCGCCGGCGGCGTGCATGCGTATCCGGCGGCGGAGAGCGAGGCCGCACTGGCCACGCTGCGTGAACTGGTGGCCGGCGGCCGGTACGCGATCATATTCATCACCGAGGCGCTGGCGGAACCGATCCTGGATACCATCAGCCGGTTGCGCACCGGCGCGGTGCCGGCGGTGATCGTGGTTCCCGACCAGTCCGGCGCGCGGGGCATCGGTTTCGAAAAGACTCGTCTGGCGGTGGAGCGTGCCATCGGCATCGACCTGTTAGGCCAGACCCGGGCCCGCAATGCGGACGCCCGGAACGCGGACGCGCGCAACGCGCAGTGATCAGGAAGGGGTAAGCAAGGAACATGGCAGGAACAATCGTACGCGTATCGGGGCCACTGGTAGTAGCCGAAGGTCTCGAACACCCGATCATGTACGGCGTGGTCAAGGTGGGCAACCTGGGCCTGTTCGGGGAGATTATCAGCCTCGGTGCCGATACCGTCTCAATCCAGGTCTACGAGCAGACCGAGGGCGTGGGCCCCGGCGAGCCGGTAGTGGCCACCGGTGACCAGCTCT
The DNA here is from genome assembly GCA_002238925.1 of Spirochaetaceae bacterium bin103. Lineage (GTDB taxonomy): Bacteria > Spirochaetota > Spirochaetia > SZUA-6 > Bin103 > Bin103. The sequence goes on from MPNH01000040.1 coordinate 41,625, forward strand.
CGGTGGAACTCGGTCCCGGCCTGATGTCGCAGATCTACGACGGCATCCAGCGCCCGCTCGACGTGATCTCGGAGGGCCACGGCAGCTTTATCGCGCGCGGTATCGAGGAGCCGGCGATCAACTACGAGCGCCGCTGGGAGTTCACCGCGGTGGCGCAGAGCGGCAGCGAAGTGATCGGCGGCGCGCGCCTCGGCTTCGTGCAGGAGACCGAGATTGTCAAGCACTGGGTAATGGTGCCGCCGGGATTGCGCGGCACCATTACCAGTCTCGCGTCCGGCACCTATACGGTCACCGAGCGCATCGGCGAGCTGGAGGATCCGTTCGGCCAGAAGCACGAACTGAAACTGGCGCAGCGCTGGCCGGTGCGGCAGGGGCGTCCCTACCGCCGCAAGCTGAATCCCGGCGTGCCGCTGGTTACCGGCCAGCGGGTGCTCGATACCTTCTTTCCATTGGCCAAGGGCGGCACCGGCTGCGTGCCGGGACCGTTCGGCTCCGGCAAGACGGTGGTGCAGCAGCAGCTCTCCAAATGGGCGGACGCCGACATCATTGTATACGTGGGCTGCGGCGAGCGCGGCAACGAGATGACCGACGTGCTGATCGAGTTCCCGGAGCTCACCGACCCGAAGAGCGGCCGCCCGCTGATGGAACGCACCACGCTTATCGCCAACACCTCCAACATGCCGGTGGCGGCGCGCGAGGCGTCGGTATTCACCGGCATCACCATCGCCGAATATTACCGCGACATGGGCTACGACGTGGCGCTGATGGCCGACTCCACGTCGCGTTGGGCCGAGGCGATGCGTGAAATCTCCGGGCGCCTGGAGGAGATGCCGGGCGAGGAAGGCTACCCCGCCTACCTGGCGTCGCGCATCGCGCAGTTCTACGAGCGTGCCGGCCGGGTGTATCCGCTCGGCGCCACCGATCAGCCGGGCGACGACGAAGAGGCGAGCCTGTCGGTAATCGGCGCGGTGTCGCCGCCGGGCGGCGACCTGTCCGATCCGGTGGTGCAGGGCACCCTGCGCGAGGTGCGGGTATTCTGGAGCCTGCGCGCCGAGCTGGCCTACGCGCGCCACTTCCCGTCGGTGGACTGGCTTACCTCCTACTCGCTGTACGGCGACTCCGACGCGCTGGGCGCGTTCTACCGGGAAAACGTCGCCGAGCAGTGGTTGAGCAACCGCGCCGAATCGCTGCGCATGCTGCAGGAGGAGGCGGATCTGCAGGAGATTGTGCGCCTGGTCGGCCTGGACGCGATCAGCGCGGCCGACCGGCTGCTGCTGGAGACATCGCGCGCCATCCGTGAGGGCTTTCTGCAACAGAACGCGTTTCACGACATTGACACGTTCACCCCGTTGACCAAGCAGTACCTGATGCTGGAGGCGATCCTGCAGTTCCACAAGCAGGCTTTGGCGAAGCTGGAGCAGGGTGCCGGGCTCGACGAGTTGCTGGCGCTGCCGGTGCGCGAACGCATCGCACGCATGAAGTTCACCCCGCAGGACGACGAGGATGACCTGCGCGCGGTAGACGGAGAGATAAGGGCCGCGCTGGAGCAGGTTGGCGCCGAGTCCGCGAGGAGAGCGAGCTGATGATCAAGGAGTATCGCAGTGCACGCGGCTTGGACGGGCCGTTGATGATCGTGGAAGAGGTGGACGACGTCACCTACGGCGAGCTGGCTGACATCGAGTTGCCGGACGGCACGGTGCGGCGCGGCCAGGTGCTGGAGGCGGCCGCCGGGCGTGCGCTGGTGCAGCTGTTCGAGGCGCCGCAGGGCATCGCCACCAGCCTGGCCACGGTGCGGTTCACCGGCCAGCGGATGATGGCGCGGGTGTCGCGCGACATGCTCGGGCGCATCCTGAACGGGATCGGCGAGCCGATCGACGACGCCGGCGCGGTAATTCCCGAGCAGTTGCGCGACATCAACGGGTCGCCGATCAACCCGTACGCGCGCGACTTCCCGGAAGAGTTCATCCAGACCGGGATCTCCGCCATCGACGGCAACCTGACCCTGGTGCGCGGCCAGAAGCTGCCGATCTTTTCCGGCTCCGGCCTGCCGCACTCCGAGCTGGCGGCGCAGATCGCGCGCCAGGCGCGCACCCTGCATGGCGAGGAGCCGTTCGCGGTGGTATTCGCGGCGATGGGAATTACTTTCGAGGAAGCCAACTTCTTCATGGAGGACTTCCGCCGCACCGGCGCCATCGAACGGGCAGCGCTGTTCATCAACCTGGCCGACGACCCGGTGATCGAGCGCATCTCGATTCCGCGCGTGGCACTGACCACGGCGGAGTACCTGGCGTTCGACTGCGACATGCACGTGCTGGTGATCCTCACCGACATGACCAACTACTGCGACGCGTTGCGCGAGATCTCGTCGGCGCGCAAGGAGGTGCCGGGGCGGCGCGCCTATCCCGGTTACATGTACACCGACCTGTCGCTGATTTACGAGCGCGCCGGGCGCATCAAGGGCAAGCGCGGGTCGATTACCCAGATCCCGATTCTGAGCATGCCGGAGGACGACAAGACGCACCCGATCCCGGATCTGACCGGGTACATCACCGAGGGCCAGGTGCTGCTGAGCCGCTCCCTGCACCGCAAGGGCATCGAGCCGCCGATCGACGTGCTGCCGTCGCTGTCGCGGCTGATGCAGAAGGGCATCGGCGAGGGCAGCACGCGCGAGGACCACTCCGGCGTCGCCAACCAGTTGTTCGCGGCCTATGCCCGCGGCGGCGATGCGCGCGAGCTGGCGGTGGTGCTCGGCGAGGCCGCGCTGACCCCGATCGACCGCCAGTACGCCACCTTCGCCGAGCAGTTCGAGCAGCGCTTCGTGAACCAGGGCTTCCACGAGAACCGCAGCATCGAGGACACCCTGACCATCGGCTGGCAGCTCCTGGAACTGCTGCCGCGCTCCGAGCTCACCCGTATCGATACCGAGCTGATCGACAAGTACCTCGGCCCGGTCGAGGCCGAAGCCGCGGCGCCGGTGGGCGAGCCGGCCTAGGCGCGGAGCGGGCAGGAACGAGGATGGCTACCGCCGCCGTCAGTCCCAATCGCATGGAGCTGCTGCGCATGAAGAAGAAGCAGCAGTTTGCGCAGCGCGGCCACAAGCTGCTCAAGGACAAGCTGGAGGGTCTGCTCAAGGACTTTACCGGCATCGTGCAGGGTTACGCGGTGCTGCGCGACCAGGTGGACAGCGAACTCGGCGAACTGTTTCAGCAGTTCATCGTGGCGTCGGCGTCGATGCCGGCGGAGGTGTACCGCAGCGCGCTGGCGTTTCCGGAGTGCGAGGCTGAGCTGACCATGACCGAGAAGCTGATCATGAACGTGCGCGTGCCGGAGTTCTCGTTCGCCATTGAGGGCAACCTGCTCTCCTACGGCACCGACGGCACCGTGGTCGAACTCGATCAGGCAATCGTCAAGCTGGGGGAAGTGCTGGAGCGGCTGGTCAAGCTGGCCGAAGCCGAGAAGACCATCGAGCTGGTCGCCGACGAGATCGAGAAGACTCGCCGCCGCGTCAACGCCCTGGAGTACGTCCTTATCCCGCAGCAGGCGGAAACCATCCGCATGATCTCCTCCAAGCTGGAAGAGCTCGAGCGCGGCAACATCACCCGCCTCATGCGCATCAAGCAACTCCTCGCCATGTAGCTCGGTGCGGCCCGGTCGGGTCGCCGATTGTACCGAGCGGGACAATTTGGTTGCAGAGTGGCCCGATTATCCGTATCGGCAAGGTGCTCCAAGTGCTTGACGCGTTGGGATGCGCGCTGAAGATCGAGCCGCCTCCTGGGGTCAACGACTCGCAGACGGGGCCATGACTCGCGCCCTCACGGTGTGGTGGGAGGGCGCCGTAGTAGGATCGCTCGACCGCAATGGCCAGATGGAGTTTGCATATTCCGCCGAGTGGGTTGCGGAGGACCGCACGCCGCCGCTTTCGGTCTCGCTGCCGAAGCGCCGGGAGCCGTACCGGCGCCGGTTGTGCCGGCCGTTCTTCGAAGGCCTTCTGCCGGAGGGTGGACCGCGTGTCGACCCGGAGGATGCGCCGGCTTTCACGGCGTGGCTGAATGACGCCGAGGTGGCAGCCGGGGTTACGTTCACGCGCCAGGTAATCAACGTCGAGCAGGAGCGCGAGGGGCTCGCCAAGTTGGCCGCTCATCCGTACAGCTTCGCGATTGTGGCGCTTGACGGCGATGAGTTGCTCGGCAGTTGCGGCATCGGCGGCGTGAGCGCGGTCGACCGCACCGGCGAGTTGGGCATCATGATCGGCAACAAGGAGTTCTGGAACCGCGGCTTCGGTACCGAGGCGGTGCGCCTGCTGCTGCGCTTCGCGTTCCTGACCCTCAACCTGAACAACATCTGCCTCACCGTGCACTCGTTCAACGAACGGGCGATCCGCTGCTACGAGAAATGCGGTTGCAAGCGCTGCGGCCACTGGCCCGATTCCTGGTACCACGACGGCAAGCTGCACGGCACCGTGTACATGTACCTCCTGCGCGCCGACTTCGAGGTGGCATCGTCCGCGTGAATGGCGCCGGACCCCCTATCGGCGTGAGTCGTCTTCGTCCGGTTTGCTTGGAGACCGTGGCGCGCCGCAGTTGTCCGTGGTGGAGGCGCTGTCGGAGGACTCTGGCGCCTTCGGCGGATAGCGGGCCGCGAGGAACGTGTGCAGTGCGGCGAGGCTCTTGTTCGCGAGGGTCACCGCCCGTTCCGCGTCGGCGGCGGTAGGGTCGCCGAGCAGCAGGAGGCCCGACTCCGCGGGGTATATGTCCCGGTAGATCTCGTCGAGAAAGTCGATGTCGTCCGGAGACAGGACGAGCGGCACGTGAAAGTCAGCCGCAATCGGGGTGAGCCGGCGTATGCTGTGGATCTTTTCCAGTTCCCAGCCCAAGGCCAGCAACATCGTCTTGGTCGATTTCTCCACGCACTGCTGCGCGTGGTAGCACGCGCCGCGATGAAATTCGCCGGTTCGGAGGTAGTCGGCCGTGCCTCGTTCCTCCTCGGCCTGCCGGCGCCACGCTGCCGTCCCGTCTCGCATGTAGATGCAGACCCCCTCACTGACGACTTTGCTCACGAATGGGCTGCCGCTGCGCAGATACTCGGCGAGGTGTGAGCGGCTCACGACGTAGTCATCGATGTCGAACATGCGGCGGAACGGTCGCAGTGCCGAGCGTAGCGCGACGCGGCGACCCTGTACGCCGAGGTGGCTGTCGTCGTCTGTCACCACCAGGAGATCGAGGTCGTTCCCGGATGTTTCGTTGGCGACGGAGCCGAACAGGATGATCTCCAGAGGATCGATTGCCTCTACCACCGCGTCCCTCACACGGGCGGCTGCCTCGCGCGTCACCACACTCCTACGGATACCATGTGCCACTCGACCGTGTCCACGGAAGGGTGTGCTCACCGGTTCTCACCGCGGCGCCGGTTCGCGCTCGTAGAGGGAGATGTGGCTGGTGCTGGCGGCGGTGAACGGGCCGCCTTTCCAGTCGGTCCAGCGTTCGCGCAGGCGCAGGCCGGCGAGGCGGGCCATCAGGTCCAGTTCGGAAGGCCAGGCGTAGCGGAGTTGCACCGGGTAGATGCGGGTGCCGGACTCGGACAGCACCAAGTGCTGCGAATGCACTTGCTGGTGGAGCGGGTCGTGACGCGCCACGTCCAGGGTGACGCCGTCGGCATCGAGATTGGAAACTCCGACACTCTGGCCGCGTGTGAAGCGCGCCGGATCGGGTACGAACACCTCGATCAGAAACACGCCCCCGTCCGCCAGGCGGCCGGCCACCCGCTGAAAGCAGCGCACCTGGTCTTCCTGCGTGGTGAGCCCGAAGAACGTGTTGAACACGGCGAAGATCAGCGCGAAGGTGCCTTGCACCGGGACCTCGGCGAAGTCGCCGATGGTCACCGGGATCGCGTCGCCGCCCGGTTTTGCGCGCAGCTTGTCGATCATCGCCTCGGAGGCGTCGATTCCGTGTACGGCCACGCCCTGCTCGGCCAGCGGCAGCGCCACCCTGCCGGTGCCGATGCCCAGTTCCAGCGCGCCGCCGCGTCCGGCCAGCGCTGCCAGCGCGCGCAGTTGCGCAGCGGCGTCTCCGGCGCCGGGGTGGAATCGGTCATAGATCTCCGCGATGTGGTCGCCATAGGTGGCCGGGCCGTAGTCGTTCATCTCTTCTGCCGGTCGGTCAGGCGCCGCGTGGGCGGGTGCGGTGGCGCTCGACGGCGAGGTCGAGCAGGCGGTGCAGCAGCTCCGGGAAGGGCAGGCCGCTTGCCTCCCACAGCTTCGCGTACATGCTGATCTCCGTGAAGCCGGGAATGGTGTTGATCTCGCTGACCAGGAGCTCGCCGTCGGTGCCGTCGCCGGAGCTGCGCAGGAAGAAGTCCACGCGCGCCATGCCTTGTATCTCCAGGGCGGCGCAGGCGCGGCACGCGATCTCGCCGGCCCGCGCCTGTTGGTCGTCGGTCAGCGGTGCGGGAATCAGCAGCCGTGCGCCATCAGTTTCCAGGTACTTGGCCGCGTAGTCGTAGAACGCATGGCCGCCGCTGGTGACGATCTCGCCCGCTACCGATGCCGATCGCCGCTCGTTGCCGAGCACCGACACCTCCAACTCCCGGCCCGTGATCGCCTCCTCGATCAGTGCCTTGCGATCGTGGCGCAGGGCGCCGGCCACCGCGTCGGGGAGCTGGTCGGCGCGGGTGACCCGTTGCACCCCCACCGAGGAGCCGAGGTTGGCCGGTTTCACGAACAGCGGCAAGCCGAGGCCGGCGCAGATCCGGCCGGTGTCGGCGGCCGATGGCGGATCTCGCACAAGAGTAAAGCGAGCGCTCGCTATTCCTGCGTCTCGCAACATGCGCTTGGTCACGTCCTTGTCCATCGCCAGCGCGGAACCGAGCACGCCGGCGCCGACGTACGGCACCGCGGCCAGCTCCAGCAGCCCCTGCATGGTGCCGTCCTCGCCGAACGGGCCGTGCAGCACCGGAAAAACCACGTCCAGGCCGGTCATACGCACGGCGCCAGCCAGTTGGTCGCCCAGTGTCGTCGCCGACCGCGCAGTGGTCGCCGGCGGCGTCGTGGCCGCCGGCGGCGCGGGCAGGGCGGGGGGGGGACCGGGGGCGGCGGGCATGGAGACGTGCGCGGCGGCGGCCAGTTGGTCGCCCAGGGTCGTCGCCGACCGCGCAGTGGTCGCCGGCGGCGTCGTGGCCGCCGGCGGCGCGGGTAGGGCGGGCGGCGTACCGGGGGCGGCGGCAATGAATCGTTGCGCGTCGCCGCTCTGCCACACCCCGTCGCGCCCGATGTAGATCAGCCTGATGTCGTGCTCGCCGGCGAGGGCGCTGGTCACGGCGTGCGCCGAGCGCAGCGATATGTCGTGCTCGGCGGATTGCCCGCCGCAGATGATGCCGATGCGAATCGTTCTGCTCCGAGCCCGGATTGTCGCGGTTGAGGCTGTGTGGGGTCAACCCTCCGGTCAGGTGAGGGTCAGCAGCGCCGACGCAAGAAGGGGTATGATACGCGGCGTGAGAATCAAGCAATCAGTATGTTTCCCGATCTTTCGATCGGCGTATCCGTCCGTGGACGAGCTGTTCGCCGCGATTGCCGCAGCCGGCTACCGCGCGGTGGAGTTCTGGGCGCACCGGGGGCTCTCCGCCGATGAGGAATTCGCGGTCGCCGACGTGGCGTCGCAGGCAGCCGGCCATGGTCTGGCGGTGGCGAGCTTCTCTGGACATGCCTCCCTCCCGGACGGCTGCAACGACCCCGGCAACCACGACCGCATCGAGGCGGAGCTGCGCAATTCGATCGAGCTGGCGGCCGCGCACGGCGTGCCGGGGTTGATATGCTTTGCCGGCAACCGGCTACACGGGCAGAGCGACTACGAGGGACTGGTGGAGTGCGCCCGGTTGATGCGCCGCGTCGCTCCCCATGCCGAGCAGCACGGCGTCAACCTGAACATGGAACTGCTCAACAGCAAGGTGAATCACCCGGGCTACCTGGCGGACCGCAGCGACTGGGGGCTGGCGCTGTGCGAGATGGTGCGCAGCCCGCGCGTCAAGCTGCTGTACGACATCTACCACATGCAGATCATGGAGGGCGACGTGATCCGCTCCATCCGGCGGCTGTTGCCCCTCATCGGGCATTTCCACACCGCCGGCAACCCGGGCCGCAACGAGCTCGACGACACCCAGGAGCTCAATTACCGCGGCATCTGCAACGCCATCGCCGCCACCGAATACGACCTGTACGTCGGCCACGAGTTCAGTCCGCTCGGCGATCCGGGCGCAGCACTGCGCGGCGCCTTCGCAGCCTGCGACGCGGGAAGCGGTCAGGCAGGGGAGGCGGGCCATGCCGCGAGCTGAGCCCTGGCGCTACGAAAAGCTGACCTGGCCGGAAATTAACGAGGCGGTCGGCGCCGGCCGGGTGGTGGTGTGTCCGGTGGGATCGACTGAACAGCACGGGCCGCATCTGCCGCTGGACGTGGACGTGGTGTGTCCGTGCGGGATCGCCGCGGCCGCGGCGCGCCGGATACCGGAGGAGGTGCTGGTGATGCCGCCGTTCGTGCATGGCTACGCGGCGCACGTGATGGACTTCCCCGGCACCACCAACATCCACTGGAAGCACTTCATTGACTGCATCGTCGATATCGGCGCCAGCCTGGCGTACCACGGGTTCAAGAAGATCGTGTTCCTCAACGGGCACGGCTCCAATGCGCCCAACCTCGACCTGGCGGCGCGGCGGGTGAACCTGGAGACCGATGCCGAGTGCATCGCCTGCTCCTGGTGGCACCTGCTCGCCGTAGACCCGGAGTTCCTGCCCGGCTGGCGGGAGAGCCGGTATCCGGGCGGCATTGCCCATGCCTGCGAGTTGGAGACTTCCGTCTACCTGTACCTGGACGAGGACAACGTGCGCAAGGAGCACATCGCGGACGGCGAGATCGCCTACCACCGGTACGGCTCCGACTTCCGGTATACCGACCTGTTCGGCCACGGACCGGGGACGCCGATCTCCTGGACCGCGTCGTACAGCGATTCGGGGGTGCTCGGTCAGCCATCGCTGGCGACGAAGGAAAAGGGCCGGCGGGTGGTGGAGGAGGCGACGCGGCAACTGGCACGCATGCTCGCCGAGTTCCGCGTGTTGCCGAAGCCGCCGCGCGGCGACCACCACCGGACGCCGCCGAGCATGCCGATGCCGTGGCGGCAGGGCGAGGCGCCGGCCGCCCGCGGCGGCGTACACGGGGAATCGG
>MPNH01000041.1 GCA_002238925.1 Spirochaetaceae bacterium bin103
ACTCGTACCGGGCGCGCTACGCCGACTTCTTCTACTGGCGGCTCAGCTCGGGCATCGAAGTCGACTTCGTGGTGAACCACATCGATTGCGCGGTGGAGGCAAAGGCGGTCAGCCGGGTGCGCGCCGAGCACGCCAAGGGGCTGCGCGAACTGAAGGCCGATCACCCGGAAACCGGCCGCCGCGTCGTGGTGTCCCTGGATCCTCACGACCGCACCACCGAAGACGGCATCGAACTCCTCCACCACACCACCTTCCTCCAGCAGCTCTGGCAAGGCGCGCTGTTCTGAGCGTTCTCAGCGAGTTTGCCGTCAGAGCGCAAGCAGGCGATCATTGATAAGATGGCTTCCGAGGCCTGCCGGAGATGACCGTGATCGTCCAAGAATCGGGCAAGGACTGTCGCTGCGCGTTCCAGGTTCCGTCCAGTCGGGATGGTGCTGCGGAGAAATGGGCGTGACGCGCGTGCCAGTGTCCCCCGAGATGCTTCGCTGGGCTTGTGAACGTGCCGGCTTCGACGTTGCGCACCTTGCGAAGCGTTTGCCTCAGTTCCCGGCCTGGGTTAGGCGCGAGAGACAACCGACGCTGAAGCAGCTGGAAAAGCTGGCCAAACTTACCCATACGCCGTTCGGCTACCTGTTCCTCCCCGAGCCCCCGGACGAACGCCTTCCGGTGCCTGACTATCGCACCGTGGCAGGCACTACTACAGGAGGCACACCAAGCCCTGATCTGCTCGACACGCTCTACGCGATGCAACGTCGACAAGAGTGGCTGCGGGAGGCTCTCGCCGAAAACGACGTGGCCCCGCTGACCTTCGTGGCAAGCGCTCGCCTTGCCGACGAACCGGAAGTTGTGGGTCGCGAGATGCGACGGACGCTCGGTCTTGATGAAGGATGGGCGGTGTCAGTGGCCACTTGGCAGGTCGCCGTAGGCGAGTTGCGTCGCGCGATCGAACAACTCGGCGTGATGGTTTTGATCAACGGGGTGGTGGGCAACAATACCTCTCGCCGGCTGAGCGTAGAGGAGTTCCGCGGCTTCGCGCTTACCGATTCTCATGCGCCGCTGATCTTCGTGAACGGTGCCGACGCGAAGTCGGCCCAGATGTTCACGCTTGCTCACGAGCTGGCCCACATATGGCTTGGTTCGGAAGGGGTCTCCGGCTTTGATAACCTTCTCCCCCGCGGCACGGAGGTGGAGGATTGGTGCAACCGAGCGGCGGCGGAGTTCCTCGCGCCAGCACAGGAGGTCAGAGCTCGGTGGGCGCAAGTCAGGCGCCAGCGAAGGCCCTTCGAGGCTCTCGCCCGGGCGTTCAAGGTGAGCCCCGTGGTCGCCGCCCGCCGTGCGCTCGACCTGCAGCTCGTTGAACGCAACACCTTCTTCGATTTCTACGAGCGTTACGTCAATCGCGAACGCAAGGAGAGTGGCGCGGAACCAGGTGGCGGCGGCGATTTCTACAACAATCAGAACACGCGTATTGGCGAGCTGTTTGCGACCCAGGTGCTGCGCGCTGCGATGGAGGGCCGTATCGGATTCAAGGAAGCCTACGATCTGACAGGGCTGCGCGGAGGCACCTTTCAGAAGTACGCCCGTCGATTGGGCGTGAATCTCCCATGACGGTGGATCCGACCTACGTCGTGGATTCGGACGTCTTCATCACGGCGAAAAACCTGTACTACTCATTCGACATCTGCCCCGGATTCTGGAAGAGCGTAGTTCATCACCACCTGGCGGGCCGAGTCTTCAGCGTCGACAGGGCTCGCAGTGAATTACTTGCGGGTCACCCCGCGGAGGAGGCGAAGTTCGCCACCGGTGCGGACGGCTGGCTCGTCGCCTACGCGCGGGTTCACCGCGCCATCGTCGTGACCAACGAGCAGAGTGCCCCGGAGTCCAGGAGGGAGATCAAGCTGCCCGATGTATGCGATCAGTTTGAGGTGAAGCACGAGAATACCTTCGCCATGCTGCGGGCGCTGAACGTCTCCTTCGATTGGGCGAGAGACGGCTGAGTGGTGCCGTCGGCGGTCCTGGGGACCACCTCCATCAAACGCCAGCAACTGCCGGCGGCCGCGTCGTCGTGTCCCTGGACCCCCACGACCGGTCCCTTGTCGCGGTGGCCGTGGTGCGGGCTGCACCCGTTGCGGCGTCTCAGCCTGCGAGTCCACGTATCCGAACCGACGCGCTGCTGAAATAGGTGGGAGGTCAGCGTGGTAAGCTACATCGTTCGCCGGGTGGTGTACATGGCCTTTGTGCTGGTGGCGATTTCGATGGTCGCGTTCGTGATCATCCAGCTTCCCCCCGGCGACTACGTGACCAACATGATCGACAACATGAGGCTGCGCGGCGAGCGGGTGACCGATGAGTTGGTCGAGTTGCTGGCAAGACGGTACGGCCTCGACATGCCGCTCCATCAGCAGTACCTCAGGTGGGCGTGGCGTATCCTGCAGGGCGACTTCGGCCGCAGCATGGAATACCAGCGTCCGGTCTCGCAGCTGATCGGCGACCGGCTCACCCTTACCGTGATCATCTCCATGACCACCCTGGTGTTTACCTACGTCATGGCGATACCGATCGGCATCTACTCGGCAACCCGGCAGTACTCGGTGGGCGACTACCTGTGGACCTTGTTCGGCTTCGTTGGGGTGGCCACGCCCAATTTCCTGCTCGCAATGCTCCTGATGCTGTTCTTCTCCAGCACCTTCGGGATGGATGTCGGCGGGCTGTTCTCGGTCGAGTACGAACTGTCGGCCTGGAGCATCGCCAAGGTATGGGACCTGATCAAGCACCTGCCCATCCCGATAGTGGTACTGGGCACCGCCGGCACCGCCGGCTTGATCCGCGTCCTGCGCGCCTCGCTGCTCGATGAGCTTGCCAAGAACTACGTGGTCACGGCACAAGCCAAGGGCCTGCCGGAATCGCGCCTGGTATTCAAGTATCCCGTGCGCATTGCGCTGAACCCGATCATCAGCCAAGTCTCCAATCTGCTTCCCGCAATTGTGTCGGGTTCGACCATCACCTCGATAGTTCTCAACCTGCCTACCGTCGGCCCCCTTCTGTTCGGTGCGCTGCAGGCGCAGGACATGCATCTGGCCGCTGCGCTGGTACTCATGGTGAGCACGCTGGGCGTGATCGGTACCCTGATTTCGGATATCCTTCTCGCCATCGTGGATCCACGGATCAGACTCGAAAAATGACTCGGAGCCAAGCTGAAGAGGCGCACTTCGTCGCATCGCAATGGCAGCTCATCTGGCGCAAGTTCCGCCGCCACCGGTTGGCCAGACTCGGGGCCGCGGTCATCGCGACATTCGTGGTTCTGGCGGTATTCGCGGAGTTCTGGTCGCCCTACGACATCTACGAGCGGCACACCGACCTGGTCCACCTTCCGCCGCAACGGGTGCGCCTGTTGCACGCCGGCAAACTTCACCGCCCGTTCGTCTACGGCGTCACCAGCGAACGCAGCACCACGACCTTCTTTCTCGAGTTTTCGGAAGACAGATCACAGCGCTACCCGGTACGGTTTTTTGTCCAGGGCGCGGACTACAAGGTGCTCGGCCTGTTTCCCAGCGACATCCACTTCTTCGGCGTGGACGAGCCCGGCGTGATCCACCTCCTGGGCACCGAGAGTATCGGCAGGGACGTGCTGTCACGGATTCTCTACGCCACGCGTGTGTCGCTGAGCGTCGGCCTGGTCGGCATCGCGATCAGTTTCATCCTGGGTTGTCTCCTCGGTGGAGTGTCCGGCTACTTCGGCGGAGCCCCCGACATGATCATCCAACGGATCATCGAATTCCTCCAGAATATCCCGCAGATCCCGCTGTGGATGGCGCTGAGCGCCGCGCTGCCGCCGGTATGGCCGATAATCCAGGTGTACTTCGGCATCACCATAATTCTGTCGATCTTCGGCTGGACGGGGCTGGCACGCGTGGTCCGCGGGAAGCTGCTTGCTACCAGAGAAGAAGACTACGTGCTCGCTGCCAAGATAGCCGGATCCGGGGAGTCTCGAATAATGGTTCGCCACCTGTTGCCGTCCTTCACCAGCTACCTGATCGTGAGCATCACTCTTGCCATACCGCAGATGATTTTGGGCGAGACCGCACTCAGCTTTCTGGGCATCGGGATGCGGCCACCGGCGGTGAGCTGGGGAGTGCTCCTGCAGCAGGCGCAGAACATCCGTTCGGTCACGCTGTACCCGTGGCTCATCATCCCGGCGCTGCTCGTGATACTCACCGTGCTCGCATTCAACTTTCTCGGCGACGGCCTGCGGGATGCGGCGGATCCCTACAAGTGAGTCGTGCACCGGTCGGCAATCCGCTGTTGCAGGGCCCGATTCCGTCGCCGCGCTTCTTGGACAACATCCGGGCCCTGCAGGCCGCCGACCGGTGACGAGAGGAGGGTAACGTAACCGTGCACGGCCCCTCCTCTCTCCGCCTTGGACCCGGCTATTTCTTCCAGTAGAGTTGATCCATCCAGGACTGCATCAGCAGATCGGCCACTCCGGTTCCCGGCCAGATGTCCTCGGTAACGACGTTGCCGAGATCGTTCTTGGCAACAATCACCGACGGAACCTCGCCGACGGCTCCGATGATTCCGAAGTCGTTCACCACGTAATTGAAGATCTCGATACCCGCTGCGATGAACTCATCCGAGCCGTGCTCCATGTTCAACCAGCGATCCTTGAGCACCCGCCACTCCTTCCAGTGCAATGGCGGCTCCTCCGCGGCGCGGCCACGGCTGCCGACGTACTCCCAACCGGCAACGGGCGGCAACAGTTGCCATCCCGCGGGCAGAATGGCGCCCTCGGGAAGCGTCGAGCGAACCGCGTTGGCGTGCGACTGAATCCACAGCTTCCAGGCGTCGAACTGCTGATCCCAGGTAAAGAAGTCCTCGAGCAGTTGGCGCTCGCCGGCCTGCGGGACAATCGGGTTGTTGTGAACCCAGCCCATTCCCTCGCCCTGCCAGCGCCGGTCACTGTACGAGCGCGGATCGCCGAGCCGGATTACGGTGCGAATGCCAACGTCCCGGTACTGCTCCACGTACAGCTCCAACTCCGCGGTCCAGCGGTCAGCGCCATAGTCGATAACGAAGTTGAACGGGCGGCCGTCGGGCAGCATCCGGAAGCCTTCCGCGTCGCGCTTGTCCAGTCCCACCTTGTCGAGCAGTTGATTGGCGAGGTCGGGATCGTATTGCGCCCAATCAGTGCGCCATCCGTCCTGATAGAACGAGACACTCTGCAGCGGCGCCACGACTCCTGGCACGCCCAAGCCCTGGTAGATCACGTTGTTGATTTCGTCCCGGTTGAGCGCCACCGACAGCGCATGGCGAAAGTCGAGGTCGGAGAACAGCTCGCGGATCACCGGATCCTTGTTGAACCGGCCGACCGTGAAATACTTCATCCATGCCGTTGAGTGGCTGCGGTAGAGGTCTACCCGGTAATCGCCGGCGTCGGCTCCGGCCACGTACAGCGGCAGGTTGTCGAGACTGGTGCGATAGTACGCGATCGATGCGTCGCCGCCGCTCACCTTCAGTTGATACACCTCGGGGGTGACGATCTGGATTATGACCCGGTCAATGTAGGGAAGCTGGTTGCCGTCGGGATCGACCCGCCAGAAGTATGGATTGCGTTCCATCACCTTGATCGTGTCGGTGATCTGAGTCAGCTCCCACGGCTCGACCTGGGGCTTCTCGGTGTTGCGCAGCGGGGCGTCGGAGATGCGATTCTCAAAGTAGTCGGTCCAACTGTCGAAGCCGTTTTCGGCGGCTGTCTTCTGAGCATCGGAATTGTAGTCGACGTGGAATTGCTTCATGTACTCGGACGGCGTGAAGACCATGCGGAATCCGCCGCGCCAGGCAGACAGGATCAACGGTATGTCACCCAGCCCGTCCGGGCTGTGCAGGCGGATCGTGAAGTCGTCTACCACCTCCACCGAGTCGACGCCGTAGTACGTTGAGCCGCCGCGCAGGTCGGGATGCCAGCGGTATTCCTCCAGCATGAAGCGGATGTCCTCCGACGTATAGGGCGTACCGTCAGACCATTTCAGTCCCTTGCGCAAAGAGATGGTCATGACGGTGCGGTCGTCGTTGATCGCGTAGCCCTGCGCCAGGTCACCCTCTACGCCGAACGGATTGTCGATCGGTCTGCGGAACAGGGAGGAACCGAACTGCCCCTGCAGGTCGTTCTCCCAGATGTTGTCGGTAACGGCAAATGCGCGCAGCTCGCCGCCGTATCTGCCGACGCTCTCGATCATGTGGTGCACCTTGGGCACTTCGGGCAGCCGGTCATCGACCGGCGGCAGTTCGCCGGCGGCAACCAGCTGGGCCAGCATGGGGGCTTCGTTGTACATGCCCGTGGCAGCCATCGTGCCGGTCGCCTGGTCCTCGGGCTCGGACGTTGCGCCGGCCCACGCGGTCGCCCCCGCCAGCAGGAGGGCCGCGAACGCGACCAGCAGCGAACAGACTCCAGTTCGTCTCATACCTTGACCTCCTATGCCTGCTCCATTCTCTGCGGAGCGGCATCCGCTCACGGTATCACGAATCCGTGTTGCGCGCCCGAATTGCGCCTGCCCCGCCGCGGCCCGCCGGTGGGTCAGTGGTGCTTGGGGATTTCGTGGGTGCGCATCTTTTCCTGGTCGAGGGTGACGCCGAGGCCGGGGCCGAGGGGGACGTTGAGGCAGCCGTCGTTCAGGGGTGGCGCCAGATCCGTGGCCTGTGGGCCGGTGAGCAGCAGGTCGTGCAGCATCAGTTCGGTGAACTCGACGCCGTCGCGCAGCGAGCGGGTGGAAGCGGCCAGGTGCAGCTTGGCGGCGACCTTGACGCCGAGGCCCCAGGCAGTGCCGATGACGCACTCCAGGCCGGCGGCTTCGGCGACCGCCGCGATCTTCTTGGACTGATACAGGCCGCCCGCCTTGGCGATCTTGATGTTGATCACGTCGGCCGCCTGCGCGCGGACGATCTGGGTCACGTCGTGCGGCGTGTAGGCGGCTTCGTCGGCCTCGATCAACACGTCCACCGCGGCCCGCACCTGCGCCATGCCGGCAAGGTCCCACTTGGGAACCGGTTGCTCCAGCAGTTCCAGGCCCAGGTCGCGGCGCTCGCACATGCGGCACAGGCGGATCGCCTCCTTCGGCGTGTAGCCCTGGTTGGCGTCCGCGCGCAGCATGATGTCCGGGCCCACCGCCGCGCGTATCGCCGCCAGCCGCTCCACGTCGTCTTCCGGTACGGCGCCCACCTTGGCCTTGAACCCGCGCACGCCCTGCTGCACCCACTCGGCGCACTGGCGCGCCATGCCGTCGGCGGTCCCGGGGGCCACCTCCATCACCGCAAGCACCTGCCGGCGCCCATTACCGCCGATCAGGTTGCACACCGGTATGTCGAGCGCCTTGCCGAGCAGGTCGTGCAGCGCCAGGTCGATCCCGGACTTCGCGCACGAGTTGCCGGGAAAGTCGATGTCGAACAGGAGTTGCTCGCGGTCGAACGGATCCCTGCCGAGCAGCTTCGGGCCGAGATACAGGTCAATGGCGCTCTGTACCTCCTCCACCGGCTCGCCGAAGAAGCCGATGTCCGTGCACGCCTCGCCCACGCCGGTGATGCCGTCGTCAGTGTCGATCTCGACGATCACGTACTGCAGCGACGGCTTCGGCCGATGCGGCGTAAGCCGCGTCTTGCCCCACTCCCGCTTCGTGCCCGCCCGCTCGGTCGAGTAGGGGACAGGCGCCAGCGGCAACGACACCGCCCTGCTGCGAACCGCGGTTATCAACATCAAGTTCTCCTCGGACTTCGGCTATGTCCAATAATGGACGAGGGCGTTAAGGGGAGCGCCTTTGGAGATTCGGAAGCATAGGCGATGCGTCGAGTTCCTGGACGGCCTCTGTCGCGAGCTCCACGGAGACGTGCCGTTTCAGCTCGTGTATGCGCCTTGCTCGGAATTCTATCGATTCTTCCTCATTTCGGACGGTAACGTAAAGCGCAGTTGACAGCCTCTCCAGATCCGCAACTCCCCGCCTGCCAACAAACTGAACTACGCGTGTGATTTCCTCCAAGTGACGACAAATAGCCTCTTGGTGGCGTTCAACATGCTTGGTCATAATCGTGGTGGCTCTCAGTCGCGGCCCGTAGGGTGGAGTTGACGGCTCCTGCTTCAACATGCGGCGTCCCAACAGCCTTGCTGTAGCCAACCTAAGGTCGAACGAATAAGGACCATGCTTGTAGAGTACGAACGAATAGCCCATCGGTACCCGACAAGCGGCCTGCAGGAAGTACACGGCCTTCTGTACGTGGGTCTCGCCACACCAGTTGTCCGCTTCCCTCAACTGCGAAACCAAGACTCCGAGAATTGCTGCACTTCGACTGGGATCTAACGCCTTCGCATGCTTCATAATGAACTCCCTTCAAGTATCCTACGTGTGTTGACTCTAAGATATTTACGTGCGTGACTAACCATCTCTGGGGCCACGTAAACGGAATCGACACTCAGCGGCATATTTTGTTGCAGAACATCTGACGCTGACGAAGCTGAAACCACTACTTCGTCGTCTAGTTCAACCGGAAAGTCGGGTAATCCACCAGCATCATAATTGACATCATGTTTCACGTAGTCCTTCCCACACACGTCAACTAACGATCGGAAGACAGTCTCGCCAGGATCTGGTGAGATATCGTAGTGATCGGGACGGGGACTGTATACTTGCCGATAGTGCTTTCTGGTCATGAATCGCCGCGCAGAGCTGTGTGCGGGATGCTCATCATCTACAGATGCCTTCTGCATCTCCGCTATAATCGCAGGATCGGACATAGACAAGTGTTTGTCGGTATCCGTAAGGAAACTGCCGTCCGGCAGCCACAGTTTCAAGAAGTCCAACAGGTGTAGATCGTAGATTCGCCTAACGTGATGAAAGTACACTTGCTTGAACATGAAATATCGTGCCAGCAAGAGCGACTCCGCCGTCTGAAGGCCACCTGATTCGACTCCTAGAGTGAGTCCCTCGGACTGCGATGGATCAGCGTCATCACGGGGAGGAGACGGAGGATCTGGGAGTATCCGGATTGTATCGATCAAACGATGCTGGTCAAATCGGCCGTAGGCGACACCGGTATGGTGGGAATCGCGAAGCAAGTAGTCCATTCGATCGGCGCCGAATACCGGCCCCGAGATGATTTCGGCTACGACTGTTTCCCATTCAGTCAATCTCTCCACCTCGGACGGTGGCAAGACGGAGGGGCTCACGGCGATCTTCGCAACGTCCATAGGGGCTATCGGAGGTCGCATGTCTCGGATCGGGTCGGTAAGCGGGCCGTCAACGATCAAAGTCATCGTCATCCGTTCGTGGTCCCAACCGTCGGGCAGCAGGTCAGACTCTGCGGCGTGGGAGAATGGTAGGTGACCGGCGTCGTGGCACAGGGCAGCGATGCGGAGGACGTTGCGCCAATACTGGATTGTCTCGCGGTCCACGCCGAGACGTTCCCGGACGTTCCGTAGCTTGTCTTCGCGTACGACGACATCGAATATCCGAGTCGCGATGTCAGACACGCCCAAGGAGTGCTCGAAGCGAGAATGGGTGGCGCCGGGGTAGACCATGAAGGTGGTTGCTAGCTGGTGAATGTGTCGGAGCCTCTGAATCGGTGGGGAGTCGATAAATTGCCGCTCGCGATTAGTCAATCTGACGAATCCGTGAATGGGATCGCGGATCTCATGATGTTCTTTCGCCATATCGGTATAGGGAACGAGGAATCCTGCGGCCGGGATGATACAAATGATACACCAACCCAAGCAAGTGGTCAGACGTCGAACGCCGTTCAGCCGCGGTGGTGTCAGGCCAGCAGGTGGTGTGGCGCCACTTCTCGCAGCGGCGGCTCCTCGGCTGCGCAGCGTTGGTCGGCCAGGGGGCAGCGGGTGCGGAACCGGCAGCCGCTCGGGGGTTCAGCGGGCTCGGCACGTCTCTGGACAACACGGTCCGCTGCTTGCGCACCTTCGGATCGGGTACCGGTACCGCCGACAGCAAAGCCTCGCTGTACGGATGCAGGATACTCGCCAGGAACCGGTGTCCTGAGAGATCATCTGGACCATGGTCCGGAATCGCCGCAACTCGGCACCGCTGATGCCGGCAGTGTCCTTGCCGTCGATCAGCACTCTGCCGGCATCGGGCTGCTCCAGGTGCACGACCATCCGCGCGGTCGTGGTCTTGCCACAACCCGACTCCCCAACCTGGACCGGTACTTGACGTGTTCGTGGGCCGGATGATCGAGTGGAGTGCGCGCGGCTCGGCCGGATGGCGGCGAAGGGCGGTGCAAGGGGAGGGGTGTGGATGACCGATCAAGAGCGATACCTGTTCGACCTGCAGGGCTACCTGGTGGTGCCGGATGCGCTGTCCGCCGGCGCAGTCGCGAGCCTGAATGCCGCGCTCGATGAACGGATCGCGCGCGGCATGGCGCCGGATGAGCCCACTCACCGGTTTCTGGACCCGCTGTCCTGGGGGCAGCCGTTCGTAGACCTGCTCGACACCCCGGCGGTGGAACCGCACCTGACCGAGATTCTCGGCGACGGGTTTCGTGTCGACCATGTCTACCTCGACGTGATTCGCAGCGGCCTGAGCCCGATCGGCGCCACCTTGCATGGCGGCGGCACGCCGTTCGACCGGGTGAACTTCTACGACTTCCGCAACGGCCGCATGTACAGCGGGCTGTTCGTGGTGGCCTACAACCTCGCGGACGTGGGCGCGGAGGACGGCGGCTTCGCCTGCGTACCCGGCAGTCACAAGAGCAACTACCCGTTCCCGCCCGAGTGGCGCGACCTGACCGACCGGCGCCCGTTCGTGGAGCGGATCACCGGCCCGGCCGGCACCGCGGTCCTGTTCACCGAGGCGCTCACCCACGGTCCGCTGCCGTGGTCCGGCACCCACGAGCGCCGCACCCTGTTCTACAAGTACCACCACCGCGGCGGTGCCTGGAGCCACGACTACCCGCTCGCCGACGGCCTCACCGTGACCGAGCGCCAGCGCCGCATCCTGCAACCGCCGAGCAAACACTACCGCGACGCCCCGCGTACGACCCGCCCGTAGGCACGCCACGCGGGTGACGCCGCGCCGGCCGGACCGCGGTAGTCGCCGGTCGAGACGTGCGGGTCGCGCATCGGCCCGCTGAGGGATCCTGCGTGGAAGCGCATCTCGTACCGGGTCGGCAGCCTGATCCAGTTATCCGCCGGTCTGGGCGATTCGCCGAGCCATCCACTCGACGTAGGCGGTCCGTGTCATCTTCCGGCGTCGCGCTTCGCCGTCAATGAACGCTGCAACGCCCTCGTCGAGCGTGAGATTCGCACGTACGCTACGGCCCGACAGCCGGATCAAGGGGACGGAAACGAGGGTAATTCCGTTGGGCGTTTCGATCTCTTCGATGCTGGTCGGTGGCGTGATCGGCTCCCCGTCTCTCTCGGCCTCGATCACGTAGTCGCGCAGTGCTTCCTCGGCATGCAGCAACGCCTCGTCCACCGTTGTACCCATGGCGACGATACCGGGAAGATCCGGAAAGGAGACGCCGTAGGAGCCTTGCTCACCGTCGATCCAGGCTGGATATCTGGTCATACGCGCATCCTCCTCAAGCCGTCTCTACGACCAGCCGGTTTTCTTGGCGATCGACCGCGCGACCCCGACCGAGAGTTGTTTGTGGCGGGGCAACGTGATGATGCCGATGATCGTCGGGTGCCGATAGATGTCGTGGTTGGCTCCGCGGCGATCCAGGTACCACCCGTCCCGCAGCAGTCGCCGCCTGAGGTCGCCGGTCCTGGTTTTCGACTATCGCCGCGTGTATATATTTAGCACGGAGGCCGTAGCCGGCCAACCCTGCGGCGCACTCGAATGGCACTCGGCTCGACCAGAACTGCTTGCCCGTTGGCGATTCCGTCCCGCCTCGTCGTCGCGTCGCTACCCGTCGGTTCCGGGGCGGGTGCGGGCGGTGCCGGCGAGGCGGGGGTCGAGGAGGTCGCGCAGGGCGTCGCCGAGCATGTTGATGCCGTAGATCACCACGGTGAGGCAGACGCCCGGCCACATCGCCAGCGCCGGCTTGCGCTCCAGGTATCGGCGGCCCTCGCCGCTGAGCATGCCGCCCCAGCTCGGCACGTCCAGGGGCAGGCCGAAGCCGAGGAAGCTGAGGCTCGCCTCGGCCAGGATCGCCCAGCCCAGGCTGACGCTGTAGATCACGATCAGCGGGCCCAGGATGTTGGGCAGGATGTGGCGCAAGATGATGCCCAGGTGAGACTGGCCGACCGCCCGCGCGGCCTCGAAGTAGTCGTTCTCCTTGATGCCGATCACCGCGCCGCGCACCACGCGGGTCCAGCGGATGCCGGTGAAGATGCCGATGACCAGGATGATCTGCAGCTGCCCGCGCCCGACCATGCTCATCACCGTCAGCAGCACCAGCAGCTCGGGAAACGACATCCAGGCGTCCACGAATCGTTGCGTGATCACGTCGAAGCGGCCGCCGAAGTAACCGGACGGCACCCCGACCAGCGCCGCCACCGCCACGGTGACGGTGGTCGCCGCCAGACCGACCAGCATCGAGATGCGCGCCCCGTAGATCAGGCGGCTGAGAATGTCCCGGCCCACCTGGTCGGCGCCGAGCAGGTACTGCGCCGACGGGGCGGCGAACCGGTCGGGCAGGCTCTTCTCGTCCATGCCGTAGGGGGCGAGCAGGTCGGCGAAGAGGCCGCACACCAACAGTATGAGCATGATGACCGCGCCCACCACGCCCAACCGCTTCTCGCGGATGAACCGGCGTACGAAGCCGCGCACTGCGCCGCGTTCCAGCGTTTTCCGGCGCACGTGCACGGTCACCGGTAGCGGACGCGCGGGTCGAGAAACGCGTACGACAGGTCGACCAACAGGTTGGCGGCGACCACCGCCACCGCGAACACCAGGTTCACGCCCGAGACCAGCGCGTAGTCGCGCACCTTCAGCGCATCCACCATCAGCCGCCCGGTGCCCGGCAGGGCGAAGATCGATTCGATAATCACCGCGCCGCCGATCAGCACGGTCAGGTCCGACCCAACGATCGTCACCACCGGGATCAGCGCGTTCTTGAGCGCGTGGCCGACCACCACCAGCCGCTCCCGCAGCCCCTTCGCGTACGCGGTGCGGATGAAGTCCTGGCGCAACACCTCCAGCACCATGGTGCGCGTCATCCGCATCGTGGTGCCGGCCATCACCATGCCGAGGATGAACGCCGGCAGAATGAACATGCGCAGGTTGCCGATAGGGTCGCGTACCAGCGGCACCAGCTCCAGCGGAGGCGACCACCCCCACCAGAGCGACGCGTACAGGATCACCAGCGTCGCCACCCAGAAGCTCGGCGCGGCCACGAACAGGATCGCCAGGCTGCGGCCGGCGAAGTCGCCCGCCGTGTCCTGCCGCAGCGCCGAGTAGATGCCCACCGGCAGACCGATCGCCACCGACACCGCCATGGCGAGCAGGCCCAACTCGATGGTCACCGGCAGCCGGCCCAGGATGAGCGGCACCACCGGCTGCCCGGAGTTCATGGAAATGCCGAGGCTGCCGCGCAGCAGCAGGTCGCCCCACCAGCGCACATACTGCACGTGCAGCGGGGCGTCCAGCCCGAACGCGCGCTCCAGGGCCGCGCGGTCCACGGTGCCGCCGAGCACCGCCAGCCGCGCCATCACCGTATCGACCATGTCGCCCGGCACCAGCCGCAACAGCACGAACACGATGGTCGCCACCAGGAACAGGGTGGGGATGGTGAGCAGCAGGCGGCGGATCACATAGCGCAACATTCAAGCGGCCACGTGCCCGGAGTCTGCCCCGCAGACAGGCTCCAGGCCCGGATCTCCTGCTCGTCAGGCGGGTCCTAATGGCCCATCTGCGTCTTCATCTCCTGGTCGATCCACAGGTAGGGCAGCAGGTATACGCCACCTTCCATGGCGGCGCCGAGCTGGCCAGTGTAACCCTTCAGCCACGGCTGGTGCATCATGCCGATTGGACTGAGCGGCCACGCCACCGACCACATCTCGCTGATGTAGTGCAGGTCCACCGCGCGCACCAGATCGGCCATCGTCTCGTTGTCGGTCACTCCCGCGATCTGGTCCATGAGCGCGTTGAAGGTCGCGTCGGCGATGCCGTGGTAGAGGCCGGGCTCGCCGTAGAATCGGTAGCGCATCGAGGCGTACGCATCGTACGGGGCGTGCCGGCAGCAGCCCGCCGTGATGCCGCCGTGCGATCCCGCGCTCAGCCGGTCCTGCATGGTGGTGCCGTCGGGCAGCTCGTTCACCTCGACGTCCACGCCGATTGCGTCGAAGTAGGTGGTGACCGCCTGCGCCAGGTCGACATCGTGACCCCAGGCGGTGGTCACGTCCCAGCCGGCCTTGAACCGCTTTCCGTCCGCGCCGCGCCGGTAGCCCGCCTCGTCGAGCAGCCGCTCTGCCTCCCCGGGGTCGTACTCGTACTGCCACTTGATGTCGTCAGGCCACTCGGCGAACGGGACGTTCATGCCGTTGGTGAGCGTGGATACGTAGCCGTACGGCGTGGGATCGCCCTGGCCGTCGTAGTACAGGTCGTTGAGCTCCGCGGCGTTGATCGCCTTCTGCATGGCGATGCGCACGTTCTTGTTGTCGAACGGCGCCCGGTCCATGCGGAACGTGAAGGTGGTGGACTGCTCGCCGGGAATGGAGACCTCCACCAGCTCGGGGTTGGTCTGCGCGAGCGTCCGGCGCTGCTCGAAGGTGAGCGAGCTCCAGTACAGGCCCGGCAGGGCCAGCCGGCCGCTGCGGAACGCCGCGACGCGCGCCTCGGGTTCGGGAATAACGAAGTACTTGACCTCGTCGGCGTACGGGAGCTGGTTGTCGGGATGCAGCGGGTCGGAGTTCCAGTAGTTGGGGTTACGCGTGTAGGTGACCGACGATCCGGGCACGAAGTCGGTGAGCATGAACGGCCCGGTGCCGACCACGTTGCGCCAGTCGCTCATGTCGCCGTGCGCGCGGATCACTTCCGGGGCCACCATGAAGTTGGGACACCGGTTGGCGCACAGGATCTGGTCGAGGGTGTCGAGCGCCGGCGTGTGCGTCTTGATTACGAAGGTCCATCGGTCGGGCGCCTCGACCGACTCGTAGGGGATCTGGCCCGTCTTCCACCACGCCGGGCCGCCGCCCTTCTCGCTGAACTCTTCCAGGCCCCAGTTGCGCTGAAAGGTAAACAGCACGTCGTAGGCATCGAACTCGCGTCCAGCCACCTCGCCCTTGTCCTGCCAGTGGATGCCGCGGCGGATGTGGAAGGTGTAGGTCTTGAGATCGGGCGACACCTCCCAGCTCTCGGCCAGCTCGCCGGCGGTCTCCGGCAGGCTGATATAGCGCGACGGTTCGCCGCCGGCGCCGGCTCTGAACGCCCAGTTCAGGTCGCCAAGCCGCTCGAACACCGGTTCCTGCCCGTTGAGCACCTCCGGCACGCTGTAGCCGAACCAGGGGTCAAAGTTGGTCGGCGACTCGGTTATGGCGACCGCAATGGTGCCGCCGTACTGCGGCTTCTCGACCATCTCGCCGAACACGTTGGCCACCATCTCCCGTTCGGCGGTGGCCGGGCCCTCTTCGCTGGCCGGCGCGCCCCACAGGACGGTAGCGGCCAAGGCGAGCACCAGTGCACTTCCGGCAACCCGCGCCGGCGACTGCATCGAATCACGTAGAACAGACATGCGTCCTTCCCTTCGTTGATCATGGTCACACTCCGGTGACCACCGGGCCCGGCATGCCGTTCGCCGAGCAGCGAGACTCCCTATTGTGCCCCGCTCGTTCCATGCGTCAAGTTCGCCGCCCCTTGAGTTCGCCCCCGTGATGCTTGCCATGGTCAACCCTCCACGTCCCTCGGTACCTCTTGCCAGCCTACCGTACTGATTGCAATGCCATCAGCGCCAACGGTGATCGGCGCTACGCGGACGACAGGCATGCTGATATGATTCGGGTTGGAGGGTGCAGGTGAGCGAACAATGGCCGCCGCTGGCGGAGGTGCGCAAGGAACTGCGGGTGGAATGGTACCGGTGCCCGGTGGCGCCGGCCAGGTTGCGGGAACTGATGCGGCGCAGCGACGCGAAGGGCTGGTTCCAGGCCGGCGGGCACCTGGCGCTGTTCGGATGCACGGCGGCACTGGTAATCCTGTGCTGGGCGCACCAGCTCTGGTTGCTGTTCGCGCTGGCGCTGTTTGCGCACGGCACCATCGGCACCTTCTTCCGCGGACTGGCGACCCACGAGTTGAACCACAAGACGGTGTTCCGTACCAAGTGGCTGAACAAGCTGTTCTTGTACGTGTACGCGCTGCCGAGCTGGGACAACCCGTTCCACTACGCCGTGAGCCACACGTATCACCATCGCTACACCCTGCACCCGGAGGGCGACCGCGAAGCGGTGCTGCCGGCCAACGTGTCGCTGCGCTTCCTGCTGATGCTGCAACTGTTCACCTTCAACGTGTGGCGCTCGCGCCGCAATCTCGGCCACGGCGGCCTGGTGCCGACTGTCCTCGACACCGTGGAGGCGGCGTTCGGCGTGGTGGGCGGCGAGTGGTGGACCGCCATGTACGCCGACCAGCCGCGGGAGAAGCGCAAGGCGATCTGGTGGGCGCGCGCGATCCTGGCGTTTCATGGCACCATCCTGGTGGTGGCGGTCGCGACCGGGCTGTGGGTGCTGCCGATCGTGCTGTCGCTGTTTCCATTCATCGCCAACTGGTGGGCGCACTTCGTCGGCCTGCCAATGCATGCGGGCCTGCGCGACAACGTGACCGACTTCCGCAAGTGCGTGCGCTCGATCACCCTGGACCCGTTCTCGGAGTTCATCTACTGGCACATGAACTGGCACACCGAGCACCACATGTACGCCGGCGTGCCCTGCTACAACCTGTCCAAGCTGTACCGCGAGATCGCCGACGACATGCCCAGGCCGCGCACCCTGGCCGAGGCATGGCGCGAGATGCGCGCCGTCTGGAAGCGCCAGAAGACCGACCCCGGCTACCAGTTCGACACGCCCCTGCCCCCCACCGCCAACCCCGGCATCGCACCACCCGCCGCGCGCAAGGCTCAGCCTGACGGCCTATCTCAGTCCATCGGCGAACTCGCCCCCGCCGGCCTGTAGTTGGCGTGTCTCCGGGTACTCATCGCGCGTCCGGCGCGGGCGGGGGTTGCTACGTTTGGGGCCATGCGCACCATCACCCAACGGGAACTCCGCAATGAATCCGCCGCCGTGTTGCGCGACGTGCAGGCCGGTCAGAGCACGATCATCACCAGGAACGGCACGCCGGTGGCCGAGCTGAGACCGGTGTCCGTGCGCAGGTTCGTACCCCGCGCCGTCATCGTGGAGAATGGGCACCGCGCACCGCGGATCGATGCCGCACGCTTCCGCGCCGACCTGGACGCGCTGGTCGAAGCCGACGTGGATACCGACGATGATGTCTGAGCATTACGCTTGCTACGCTCCAGAAGGTTGCCCACGCACTCGGAAAGGCGGTCCACATCGAGCTCTCATGATCCGCGGGTGCCGGTGACGACCGCCGTCATCAACTAACCGAAGGCCGCGATGATCTCCTCGTCCACGCGCTGCAGGTCTTCGACATTGTCCTGGGTGGCGCAGCACATCTCCACCACGCCGGCATCCGCGAACTGTCCGACAAGGTCAATGTGGAAGTCGCGCGATCCGACCGTCCTGTTTGGATTCTGCTGCAGGATGCGTTTCCGCTCCGCCTCGTTTGCGGCAAGCCGCAACGGGTAGTGAACCGTCAGGGTGATCTCCGCGGGGTCGCGACCGATGGCTTCGCAATGCCGTTCGAGCACGCTGCGTTTGTGCTTGAACACCTCGACGTCCATCCCAGCCCAACCGTTGTAGTTGTATATGTCGCCGTAGCGCGCCGCGGTGCGCAGGGTGCGGCGCTCGCCGTTGCCGCCGATCATGATCGGGATGTGCGGCTTCTGATAACTGCCCGGGGACAGCGGTGCCCGCTCCAGCCGATAGTATTGGCCCTGGAAGTCGACCGGTTCTTCCGCGGTAAACAGCTTGCGAATCAGGGAGCAGGCTTCCTCCAGCCGGTCCTGGCGCTCCTTCATGGCAGGGAACACCCAACCGTACGCCTGGTGTTCGCGCTCGTACCAGCCGGCGCCGATGCCGAGGATAAGGCGGCCTCGGGAGGCCTGGTCGATCTCGGCGGCCATGTTGGCCACCAGGGCCGGGTTGCGGTAGGGGTTGCCCGCCACCAGGGTGCCGAGCTTCAGCCTCTTCGTTATGCCCGCGGTTACCGCCATGGGAATGAACGCCTCCCACGCCGGGTTGCGCTCATCCTGCTCGGCGGAAATGCCCGCCACCGGCACCGGCGGCAAAAAGTGGTCAGGGAACCAGATGCTGTTCCACCGGCCCGCTTCCATCGCCCGGATCTGGGCTTCCATCTCGTCCCACCCGGCACGGTAGACCTTGAGTTGCGATCCAAATTTCATCTGTCCTTGAACCTACACCTAGAGGAATGAGACCGGGTAGTGTCGCGCCGCGGTTTTCCGCCCGGTCCACGATAGTAGGCGGTGCGCGAGGTTGACAGGTGGTGGTGGCAGGCTACCATGCGGGCAGTACACTCCCGAGGAGGTAGGTATGAAAGCGATTACCGGCGTAATGGTCTCGCTGGTGCTGCTCGGTTCGGCCGCGATGGTCTGGGCCGGCGGCGAGGACGAGGGCTCGTCCGAGTCAAGCTCGGCTGGGGCGATGGTCAGTTCCGGCAGCTACAACGAAGCGCCCGCTCTGGCGCAACTGGTGGCGTCAGGAGATCTGCCGCCCGTTGAGGAACGGCTGCCGCCGGAGCCGCTGGTGGTGAAGGTGAAGGATGAGATCGGCCAGTACGGCGGAGCGATCACGGCCATCAAGCACAGCACCGGCAACTGGTACATGATCGCGCACGTCAACATCGAACCGTTGATGGAGCTCGATCCGGAGGACTCCCTGAACGTGGTGCCCAACGTGGCGCGCGCCTGGGACTGGAACGCCGACAAGTCGCAGCTCACCGTGCACCTGCGCGAGGGCATAAAGTGGTCGGACGGCGAGCCGTTCACCGCCGAGGACCTGCGCTTCCACTACGAGGACGTGCAGTTCAACGAGCAACTGACGCCGCTCACCCCCGGCGCCTGGATGTCGCACGGCTCCCGTATGACGTTCACGCAGATCGACGACAGCACCGTGCAGTTCGGATTCGCCGGGCCGTCGCCCGCGCAGCTGTTCATGTTCACCGCCGCCAACGGTTACATGAACCACTACTTCCCGGCGCACTACTTCAAGGAGCTGCACATCGACTACAACGAGGACGCGGACAAGAAGGCCAAGGAAGAAGGGCTCGAGGAGTGGTGGCAGCTGTTCAACCAGACGCGCGAGAAGACGCGGCCCTACATCCACTATCCCGGCCCGCCCTACCTGTTCGCCTGGGTGCCCACCTCGGTGACCATGGACCGTACCGTCTGGGACCGCAATCCGTACTACTGGAAGGTGGACGAGGCCGGCAACCAGCTGCCCTACCTGGACAACATCTACGGTGTGCTGGTGGTGGAGTCGGAGCTGGTCAAGGCGCGCGGCATCGCCGGCGAGTTCGACTTCCTGGTCGAGGGCTTCGGCATGGACGAGGCGCCGCTGTTGGAACAGAACGCGGAGCGCTACAACTACAACGTGATCATCGGCCCCAACACCTGGGCCGGCGCCGGCTCCTACTACCTGAACCTGAACCACAAGGATCCGGTCAGGCGCGAGCTGTACCGCGACGCGCGCTTCCGGCAGGCCCTGTCGCACGCCATCGACCGCGACGAGATCAACGACATCGTGTTCCAGGGGCTGGCCACGCCGCTGCTCGGCTTCGCCTTGGGCGACGAGCCGTTCTACGATGAAGAGGTGCAGGCCGCCGAGCAGGAGGCAATCCGCTACGACGTGGACGAGGCCAACCGGCTGCTCGACGAGGTCGGCCTGACCGAGCGCGACGGCGACGGCTACCGGCTCACCTCCGACGGCGAGCGCCTCACCCTGGAGGTGATCACCGGCACCGGCCTGGCCGACCTGGTCACCATCTCCGAGCTGGTGACCAACTACTGGCGCGAGGTGGGGGTGGAGCTGAAGTTCAGCATTATCGAGCGCAGCCTGTTCTCGCTGCGCACCAACAACGCCGACTTCGACCTGACCACCTGGATCATGGAGCCGAGCCAGTTGAAGTACCGCACCGACAGCCCGGCGAGCGGCTGGTTCCTGACCGTCGGGCACTGGGCGCCGCTGTGGCGCAACTGGTACCAGTCCAACGGCGAGTCGGGCGAAGAACCGGTCGGCGTCGCCAAGGAGATGCTCGACCTCGGCCACGCGATGCGCAACGAGCTCGACGACGACAAGTGGCAGGAGATGGGCAAGGAGTTCATGATGATGTTCGCCGAGAACGTGTTCGCCATCGGCACCGTCGGCCTGCCGCCGCGCCCGATGATCTTCCGCAACAACATCATGAACCTGTACGACGAGCTGGCGTGGACCAACGCCACCGCCGGCAACTTCCGCGGGCGCGTCTACCAGTGGTGGATCAAGGAGTAGAGGAGTAGCCTGAGTCCGAAACTTGGCGGCGGGCGCCGGCCGCAACAGCCGGCGCCCGCCGTTTTTCCAAAGCACAGCTATGGTTAACTACGTCATTCGGCGGGTGCTGTACATGGCTCTGGTCCTGGTGCTGGTGTCGATGATCGCCTTTCTGATCATCCAGCTCCCGCCGGGCGACTACCTGACCGTGTACCGCGCCAACCAGCAGGCTCTCGGGCGCGACGTCGACGAGGCGGAGCTGGCGGCGATGGGCAAGCTGTACGGCCTGGACAAGCCGGTGTACGTGCAGTACGCGGTGTGGGTCTGGCGCATTTCGCGCGGCAACCTGGGCTGGTCGTTCAACCTCAAGGAGAAGGTGGGCACGCTGATCGCCGACCGGCTTCCGTTCACGGTCCTGCTGTCGCTGTCGTCGCTGGTGTTCGCCTACGTGATCGCCATCCCGATCGGCATCTACTCCGCCACCCACCAGTACTCGATTGCCGACTTTTCCTTCACCTTCATGGGGTTCGTGGGCCTGGCCACGCCCAACTTCCTGCTCGCACTGATCTTCATGCTGCTGTTCAACCGCTGGTTCGGCTGGAGCATCGGCGGGCTGTTTTCGCCGGAGTTCGTCGATGCGCCGTGGAGCTGGGCGCGGGTGCTCGACCTGATCAAGCACATGCCGATTCCGGTGCTGGTGATCGGCACCGCCGGTACCGGCTACCTGGTGCGGGTGATGCGCGGCTCGCTGCTCGACGAGCTGGCGCGGCAGTACGTGATCACGGCGCGCGCCAAGGGGGTGGAGGAGCACACCCTGCTGTACAAGTACCCGGTGCGGCTGTCGATCAACCCGATCGTTAGCACGGTGGGCTGGGCGCTGGCCGGCATCGTTTCCGGCGAGACCATCACCGCCATCGTGCTGGGGCTGGAGACCACTGGGCCGCTGCTGTTCCGGGCGCTGCTGGCGCAGGACATGTATCTGGCCGGCAGCATCACCATGCTGCTCACCTTCATGGTGGTAATCGGCACATTCATCTCCGACATGCTGCTGGTGCTGATCGATCCGCGCATCCGCTACGAGGCGATGGCGGGCTGAATGAGCGAAATCGCCGCACCCGGCGCGGGTCAGGCGCCGCGCCCCGCCGGGCCTGCCGGACCGGTACCGCATGCTGTGGAGGACGACCGCTACTTCGTCGCCTCGCAGTGGCAGCTCATGTGGCGCAAGTTCACCCGCCACAAGCTGGCCATCGCCGGCGGGGCGGTGCTGGCGGTGTTCTACGTGTTCGCCATGTTCAGCGAGTTCTTCGCCACCCACGACATCCTCAAGCACAGTTCGGAGTTCGTGTTCATGCGCCCGCAGAAGATCCGTTTCGGCGACGAGAACGGCTGGGGGCTGCGCCCGTTCGTGTACGACGTGCAGAAGGTGGTGGACCGCAAGGCGTTCCGCCGCGTGTACGTGGAAGACCCGGAGACGCGCAACTACATCCGCTTCTTCGTGCACGGCGACCCGTACAAGCTGTGGGGCATCTGGGAGGCGGACCTGCGCCTGGCCGGGGTCGAGGAGGGTGCGTTCTACCTGTTCGGCACCGACAAGCTCGGCCGCGACCTGTACTCGCGCATCGTCTACGCCTCCCGCATCTCGCTGTCGATCGGCTTGGTGGGCGTGTTCCTGAGCTTCGTGCTCGGCTGCACCATGGGCGGCATCTCCGGCTACTACGGTGGCAAACCGGACATGATCATTCAGCGCGGCATCGAGATCCTGATCTCGCTGCCCACCATCCCGCTGTGGATGGCGCTGAGCGCCGCCCTGCCGACTCACTGGGGCACCCTGAAGACCTACTTCGCGATTACCATCATCCTGTCGATGTTCGGCTGGGCCGGGCTGGCGCGGGTGGTGCGCGGCAAGCTGCTGGAGCTGCGCCAGCAGGACTTCGTGACCGCGGCGCGGGTGGCCGGCCGCGGCGAGGGCAAGATCGTCGCCCTGCACCTGCTGCCGAGTTTCATGAGCTACCTGATCGTGAGCCTGACCCTGGCGGTGCCCTACATGATCCTGGGCGAGACCGCGCTCAGCTTCCTGGGCCTGGGGCTGCGCCCGCCGGTGGTGAGCTGGGGCACGCTGCTGAAGGACGCCCAGAATGTGCATGCGGTGCTGCTGCACCCGTGGCTGCTGATCCCCGGCATCTTCGTGGTGGTCGCCGTGCTGGCGTTCAACTTCCTCGGCGACGGCCTCCGCGACGCCGCCGACCCCTACAAGTAACCGCCGGCCGCGCGCACGGGCGCACCGGCGGCGCACGGACGGTGCGGGACGGCGCGGGCGGCGCGGGCGGCGCGGGCGCGGTGCGTTGCCGGGCCCGGTCGCGGGCAGTAGAATGTAACGGTTGAGCATCCCTCTGGCCAATCACAACGGACACCGCGAACCAGCGACTCCCGAAGAAATCTGGAACATCCTGCGCGAGGTCGCGAAAAGCCAGAAAGAGACCGACCGGCGCATGCAGGAGACCGACGTGCGCCTGCGCAAGCTCGACGAGTTGTTCAACGGACAGTGGGGGAAGCTGATGGAGTCCCTCGTCGAGGGCGACCTCGTCAAGCTGCTCGCCGAGCGCGGCATGGCGGTCGATCACACCATCAACAAACCGAAGAAGAACTACGGGCCGCGGCGCTGGGAGTTCGATATTCTGGCTGTCGACGGCCGTGAAGTCGTGGTGGTGGAGGTGAAGACCACCCTCAAGGTCGACGATGTCGACTACTTCGTGGAACGGCTGCAGGACTTTTCCGAACTGATGCCCGAGTACGCCGACCGGCGAGTGTACGGGGCGGTGGCGTACCTCAAGTCACACGAGTCGGTGAACGTGCACGCCGCACGGCAGGGTCTGTTCGTGATCCGCGCTACCGGCAGCAGCGCCACCATTACCAATGACGCAGGGTTCACGCCGCGTGCCTTCGGTGACACGAACCCGGTCCCCGGCGGCTCGTAGCCGGTCCGCGCCCGGTTGCCCGGCGGCCGCGGTTGGCCGCGGCGCCCGACAAGCACCTATCCATGGCCGACAACTGTTGACAATAACAGGCTCTTTTGTAGGTTATTGGTAATGGTTTGTCCAGATGCGCCTCGATGAAGCAGCAGACCTGCTGGGCACGGTGCCCTGGTTCGACCTGCCCACGGTTGTGCAACTCAGCGGGGAGCCGCGCCGGGACGTGGTGAACCAACTCTTCCGCTGGAGCCGGGCCGGCAAGGTGATCCCGCTGCGCCGCGGCATGTATACCCTGGCCGACCGCTACCGCCGCGTCCCGGTGCCGCCGGCGGCGCTGGCCAACGCCCTCTGCTTCCCTTCCTACCTCAGCGGACTGTGGGCGCTCGGCTTCTACGGTCTGATCCCCGAGGCGGTGCCCGTCTACACAAGCGTCACCACGCGCGGCCCCACGGAATTCGAGAACGCGTTCGGCATGTTCCGTTATACGGCGATCAAGAGAAATCTCTTCTTCGGTTACCGGTCAGCGACGATTGCCGGCTCCGAGGCGCTGGTGGCGACTGCCGAGAAGGCGCTGCTCGACCTGTTCTACCTGCACTCCGGCGAGTGGGACCGTAGCCGGATGATCGAGATGCGGTTTCAACAGACCGAGGTCGTCGATCGCGACCGGCTGCTCGCTTATGCGCAGCGCACCGGCAAGCCGCGCATTGGGCGCGCCGTCGATGTGTGGCTGACCTGCAGCGCGGAGCAGGACGCCATGGGAGTGGAACTGTGAAGGAGCAGGCGCTTGCCCAGGCCATGCGATTCGGTGATCCGCAGCGCCGGCTCAACGCTCTGCGCGAGTACCTGCAGGCGTTTATCATGCGGTCGCTGCACGAGAGCGAGGCGGGGCGGGCGGTGGCGTTCGTCGGCGGCACCGCGCTGCGGTTTCTCGAGGATCTGCCACGATTCTCGGAAGACCTCGACTTCTCCCGCGTTTCCGAAGAGGGCTACGAACCGGTGCGTTGGTTCGCGAAACTGAAGCGGGATCTCCACTTCGCCGGCTTCGACAGCACCATCCGTTGGATCGAACGGGAGCCGGTGCAGGTGGCCTGGGTGCGGACGGCGCACCTGCTCCGGGAAGCCGGCCTGTCAGGACACGCGCGGCAGAACCTCTCCGTGAAGGTGGAGATCGACATCCGCCCGCCGGCCGGCGCCGCGATCCGGCGCACCCTGGTGACGCGCCAGTTCACCTTTGTCATCAGCCACTACGACCTGCCGTCGCTGTTCGCAGGCAAGCTGCACGCCCTGCTCACCCGCGGCTATCCCAAGGGGCGCGACTGGTACGACCTGATCTGGTACCGCTCACGGCGTCCGCCGCCGGCGCCCAACCTGCAACTTCTGCACAACGCGCTCGATCAGACGCAGGGCGCCGGCCGCTACCGCGCCGCCGACTGGCGCGCACTGCTGTCCGCGCGCCTCGCCGACCTGGACACCCGCGCGCTGGCCCGCGACGTGCAGCCCTTCCTGGAGCGCCCCGAGGACGCCGCCCTGCTCGACCGTGCCAACCTCGAGGACGTCCTCGCCCGCTGACCGTGAAGTCGTGGTGGTGGAGGTGAAGACCACCCTCAAGGTCGACGATGTAGACTACTTCGTGGATTACCAACGACGCAGGGTTTACGCCGCGCGCCTTCGGTGACACGACCCCGGACCCCGGCGGCTCGTAGCCGGTCCGCGCCAAGCTGCCAACGGCAGCCGTAGCACCCGTCGGAGCGCGTGGAGCGCGTCGCAATTCATTGACGGGTTTCCCCCGGTCCGGCTAACCTTTCTTGGAAATGAGCGCGTTGGGCCGTCTGTCTGGCGCCACCATGCGCCGGGCTCAAGAAGAGATCGATTCGTTTGTTCTCGACGTACTGCCGTCGCAGGGGAGGTGGCACGAAGACGGGTACCTGTGGCTGAGCGACCACTGCAGCCAGTTGATTGAGTTGACTGACGTCGAGCACGGTAGCTTTGCTCGGGGAGCGCAAGCCGACTCGCCCCTTTTGCCCGGTCTGGCCATCGACATTCGCACGCTGTTCGCCGCCGCCGACGCGTAGCACGCTCCGAGGGTTGCGCCGGCTATGGGTCACAAATGGGATTTCATCCGCGACTACGAGGTGGGTCCGGCGGATCTCGCACAACCGGAACTGAAACACTTGGCCGCAGTCTGGCATGACCAGCGCGAACGACTCGAGTCGCAGGATTCGTTCATTCGGTTCAACGAGCGGCTGCACCGCGAGTGGGCCATCGAGACCGGGCTGATCGAGCGCTTGTATACGTTCGATCGCGGTGTCACGCAACTGCTCATCGAGCAGGGCATAGATGCGGCGCTCATCCCACGCGGAGCCGGCCAGCAGCCGGAGTCGGTTGCCGCCATGATCGCGGACCACCAGGCCGCGGTAGAGAGCATTTTCCGATTCGTGAGGGGTGAGCGGCCTCTGTCCACGGGCTACGTCAAGGAGATGCATGCGCTCATGACGCGCAACCAGGCGTGGGTGGAAGCCGCCGATGCACAGGGTCGGATCGGGCGAGTCGAGTTGATTCGCGGCGCTTACAAGGAATGGCCCAACAATCCACTCCGACCCGACGGCTCGATTCACGAATTCTGTCCTCCGGAGCACGTGGCGGCCGAAATGGATCGGCTGATCAAGCTCCATGAGGCTCACGCGAGCGTCCCACCGGAAGTGGAGGCGGCGTGGCTGCATCACCGACTTACGCAGATCCACCCGTTCCAGGACGGCAACGGCCGCATCGCGCGGGCGCTCGCCACCCTGGTGTTCGTCAAGGCCGGGTGGTTTCCCCTAGTGGTACGGAACGAAGAGCGTGCTCGCTATCTCGATGCTCTCGAGCTGGCCGACCGCGGCGACCTTCGCGAACTGGTCAGGTTGTTCGTCGTCCTCCAAAAAGACGAGTTCGTCAAGGCGCTGGGCATCGCCCGCGGTGTTTTGCACACCGTACGCGCGGAGCAGGCGATCGGGGCGGTGCGCGATCAGTTGCAGCGCCGCCGGGACGCCCTCATCACGGAATGGGACGCAGCCCGTGACATCGCGCACGAACTACGAGGTGAAGCCGAGCGCCGGCTGCGGGAGGTTTGTGCCGAACTGCAAGGCCAAGTGGCGTCTCTCCTCAAGGACGCAGCCTTCTTCGTGGATAGTGCGGCCGACCACGGCGAGCGAAGCCACTACTTCGCCGGGCAAATCATCGAATCTGCAAAACGACTGGAGTACTACGCAAACCGTGAAACCTACCGGTCTTGGGCGCGTTTGGTGATGGCAAACACCGATGCCGACCGCACCGAGTTGTTGGTTACGTTCCACGGCCTTGGGCAGGAGTTCCAGGGCGTTCTGGCCTGTGCCGCGGTCTGTTTTCAGCGCACTGCCACCGAACCGGGAGAACGCCAAGTCACGCCGGGCGAACCGGTTGCGGACGGCGTGTTTCAGATCAACTACAAGGAACCGATCGAGGAAGCCAGAGAGCGGTTCCTGGCGTGGTTGGAACCTGGCCTGGTCCGTGCCGTAGAACGATGGCAAACAACGCTGTGAGATCCGAAGTAGAGGGTTCTGGGGTGTCTCTCCCTGTTCATGCTTCAATTGCTATTCTTCGGCGATGGTGGGGAGGGTTTCGGGGTTGACGCAGTAGCGGGGATGCTTGCCGGACAGGACGGCGGCCATGTCGGCGGTCATCGACGTGTAGATGCGGTGCATGGCGCCGGGGGTGAGGCCGAGCACGTGCGGCGAGCAGATGCAGCGCTCATGGCCTAAGATCGGGTGGCCGAGGTCGGGCGGTTCCGGTTCGAAGGTGTCGAGCGCCACCGCGCCGAGGCGGCCGTCCTGGAGCGCGTCGTGCAGAATGTCGAGGCCGTCGATCAGGCCGCCGCGGCCAAGGTTGAGCAGCACGGCGCCGCGCTTCATGCGCGCCACGGCGGCGGCGTTTATCAGGCCGGCGGTGGCGGCGGTCAGGGTGGCGTGCAGGCTGATCACGTCGGCCCGGCTCAGCAGCTCCTCCATGGGCAGCAGTTCCACTCCGGCGGCCTGGGCATCGGCGGCGCTGACGAACGGATCGCTGGCCACCACGGTGAAGCCGAGCGGCAGCGCCAGGCCGGCCAGGGTACGGCCGATATTGCCGAAGCCGACGATGCCGAGCACGGTGCCCTCGATGTCGCGGGTAATGAGCTGGTAGCGGGCCGCCCAGTTGCCGGTGCGCACCTGCCGGTCCCAGTGGAACACCTCCTTGAGCAGCACCAGGGCCAGGGTCAGGGCGCCCTCCGCCACCGACCGGGAGTTGGCGCCGGGAGTGTTGATCACCGGGATGCCGCGTTCGGTGGCGCGCGCCACGTCGATGCTGTCCACGCCGACGCCGGTGCGCCCGATCACGCGCAACCGCGGCGCCGCGTCGATTACTGCGCGGGTGATCCGGGCCTCGCCGCGGCACACGATGGCCACCGCGTCGGCAGCATGCTCGACGAGCGTGCGCTCGGCGATGTCGGGGGTCTCCACGGCGGTCCCGAACGGACCCAGCGTCGCGGCCACCAGCGGGTCGACCGGGCCGGTGATCATGATGCTCGCCATGCCTGCTACTCCTCCTCCATGCACATACGGTACGGCGTGAAGGAAGCCGCCAGGTCGGCCATGCCGTTGGCCACCAGGCCGCCGTCGGAACCGAGCGCGATGAAGGTAAAACCGCGCTCCACGGTAGCGGCTACCTGGTCGGTGCGCTGCAGCAGGATGCCCGCCGCCTTGCCGGCCGACCGCGCGCCGGCCACCACCGTGTCGAGCGCCGCCGTGAACTGCGGGTGGTCGAATTGGCCGCGGATGCCGAGCCCGATGGACAGGTCAAACGGGCCCACGAACAGCACGTCCACCCCATCCACCGCGGCGATGGCGGCGGCGTTGTCCACCGCCTGCCGGGTCTCGACCTGCACCACGGTGAGCAGGTTATCGTTGGCGGCCGCCAGGTATTCGTCACGGTTGCGGCTGAAGCCGTTCGCGCGGATCAGGGTGGCCGCGCCGCGCACGCCGTCCGGGAAGTAGCGCATCGCCTCCGCGGCGGCCCGCGCCTCCTCGGGGGTGCTCACCCAGGGCACCATCACCCCGGCGGCACCGGCGTCGAGCACGCGCTTGAAGCGCCACGGCTCGTTCCAGGCGATCCTCACCAGTGCCGGCGTATTCGCTGCGCCGGCAGCCTGCAGTTGGTGCATCAGCTCGCTCTGGTCGCCGGCGCCGTGTTCCAGATCGAGCAGCAGCCAGTCGAAGCCGGCGCTGCCGGCAATTTCGGTGGTGATTGGAGAACCCAGGTTGCAGAACGTGCCGGCCAGCACCTCGCCGGCCAGCACCCGTTTGCGCAGGAATCGCATGGCGCTACTGTAACGCGGATCGCCGCCGCCGGTGCAGGGTCCGGGGCCGCGCTGGCCGTGCCGGGCTCCCGGCTATGATCAGTTGCCGCGCAGTTGCTCCAGGGTGGTGCGTACCGACTCCAATGCAGGGTCGAGCGAGAGGGCGAGCTCGAAGCTGCGGATCGCATCCTCCACGCGGCCCAGGTGGTAGAGCGCGGCGCCCAGGTTGGCGTGGATGTCGGCGTTGTCGGGGTCGATGTTGACCAGGGTCTGAAACAGATCGAACGACTCCAGGTAGCGCTCCCGCACGAACTGCAGCCGCGCGAGCAGCTCGATTGCCTGCGCATCGTCCGGGTCGATCTCCAACGCGCGCTGAAAGTGGGGCAGGGCGTCGTCGGGCCGCCCCAGTTCCTGTTTGCTCCTGCCCATCAACCGGTGCAAAGCGCCGGCTATCGGCAGGTCGGGCTGCAGCGACAGGGCATGCGCCAGAGCGGCCAACGCATCCTCGTAACGGCGCATGCGGAACAGCGCATCGCCCACGCCGGCATGGGCCAGGATGGACTCGGGGTCGATCTCGATAATCGCGGTGAATGCCGCCAACGCTTCTTCGTAGCGGCCCTGGTCGAGGAGCGTCTCGGCATGGTCCTGCATCGCCGCCGGATCGCGCTGGCTCGGACCGGGGGGCGCGACGCCGGTCGCGGCCGCCTGCCGCGGCCGGTCTTCGCGCAGGATCAGGATCGGCGTCGCGCTGTTGGCGTGTGCTGCCACCAACTGCCGCTTCAGCGCTCGCTGCTGTCCGAAGTTGGCCAGGTGGTAGCCGATCTGCGGCCGTTCCCACTGCCACAGGCTGGCGTAGTCGGGGTTGTCGTGCTCGCGCCAGTGGTCGATCCACCCGATCAGGTTGTAGCTGTAGGCGCCGACGAACTGTGCGCCGACCGACCACAGCAGCAGTGCGGCGAACACGGCGCGCGTTGCACGGACGGCAAGCATCCGCTCAATGATCGGAATCAGCAGCAGCGCCAGGAACGGGGTGGTATCGACAATGGTGCGGTAGCCCCACACCGTACCGCCCCACCAGTCGAACCACTTGCCGGCCGCCAGGACCATCAGCACCACGGACGCCAGCAGGGGTATCAGCGGGCGGTAGCGCAGCTCGCGCCAGATCGCCGCCGCGCCGGCCAGTCCGAGCGCCAGCACCGGCGAGAACCAGACCAGCCCGCGCGCCGGGCTGATCAGCAGGCCGGGGAGACTGTCTCGCCAGGCGCTTTGCCACAGTTGCTCCGACCCGGTGGCGCGCAGGGCGATCACCTTGGACACGACCGTCTGCCCGAAATCCAGTGGGTTGCCGAAGTGGTAGCCGTTGTAGACCGCCAGGATCACCAGGAACGGCAAGCCGCCGAGGATGTACGCAAGGCACCGGCGGCGATCGGTCCACAGCAGGTAGGCACCCACGCACACCACTGCCACCGCGGTCACCGGGCGGCACAGCACGGCCATTCCGAGCGCCGCCCCGCACCAGGCGGCCGTGTGCCGCGGCGCGCCGCGGCGCAGCAGCAGCCAGGCGCCGACGCTCAGGCAGAAGGTGCTCGCCGGGTGCTGCCACAGCGCCTGGCTGCTGACCGGCCAGACGCAACTGCCAAGTCCGAACGCCAGCGCCACCAGCGCCGCCGGCAGCGGCTTCACGAAGCCGCGCGCCGCCAGGAACAGGAACAGCGCCGCGCCGGCGGTGAGCAGGGAGGCGGTCAGGGCGCCGCCGTGCCACCACCAGAAGCGATTGTTCTCGATGTCCACAAACAGGTCGAGCAGGGCATACACCGGCAGCCCGAACAGCGGCGCCCCGAGGCCGAACGTGTTGACGTACACCTGGTGGCGCGTGGTCTCGGCGAGGTAGAAGTGGTGCTCGACCGCCTGCAGGCGGCCGTCGCGGTACGCCTCGTCGGCGGCGCTGTTCCACCGCTCGACGGTCACCCTGAGCGGCTGCTCGCCGGGTTGCTGCAGGTTCCAGGTGAATGAGTAGGGCGCATCAAGCGGACCGAGGGTCAGCGAATGGCGCTTCAGCAGGTTGATGCTGAACAGCATGTTGCCCTGCTGGTCGCTGCCCGGCAGGAAGTCGCCGTTGCTCAGGTATGCGGTCAGGCACACCACGAACACCGCGGCGGGCAGGAACAGCCTGGTTGCGGCCAGGCGCGCCGCGGCCGGCCGCACCCCGGCCCAGCCGGCCGCCGCCAGGCGCGTCACCGCCTCGTGCGCCGAGGCTAGACGTGCCGCCGCCAACCTGGCAGCCGCCCACGCCGCGGCCGTGCGCATCGGGTCAGGTGTATGGTGGCCGGTGCCAGACGCGCCGCTGCGATCCGGTTCGGTGCGCTCGCGTCGTTCGCCGGCGGGTGGCGTTGGCGTATCCAGGGTTCTACCGGCGGCCGCGGCCGCTGCCGCCGGCACGCCGGTGCCGGGCCTGTCGTCTTCCGGCCCGTCCGCGTCCGAGGATCGCGGGTCTCCGGCGCCGGTCCGGCTGTCCGCCGAGCGAGTGGCCAATGCCGTTCGTCCCATCTTGTGCGGCCGTCCCGCCGGCTCCTAATCGTTGCCCCAGGCGCGTGGATCGATGCGCCGCGTGCGGCCGGTCACCGGCAGGGTAACGGCGGCGCCGCCGGCGGCGTGCGATTCGTGCACCGCGAAGCCGATCTCGGTGGCGCGCCGGATCTGCGCCACGTCGCACTGCGTGGCGCCGCGCGTGCGTACCGCCTGTGCCAGGTCGCGCACCAGCACTGCGCCGCGCGGCCAGGGCGAGGCCGGTTCCGGCAGCGCCAGGCTGACGGGAGCGCCGGCGAGGTGACCGCTCCCCGGCGGTCGCGACTGCGCCTCCCACAGGTACGCCTGGTGGGCGTCGTTGACAATCTCCAGGCGGCCGCCGCTGCCGATTACCGAGAAGCCGCGCCCGCCGCCCTCCGGCAGCAGGGCCAGCAGCGTGCCGCCCTCCAGCCCCACCCAGGCGCGGCCCGGCGGGTCGAGGCGGCGCCCTTCGTCGGGCTCGGCATCAGCTACCGGGTCCACGCGCCCACTGACCCACAGCGGTTCCGCATCGCCGGCCAACAGCAACGCAATGTCGTACCAGTGGCAACCGTGAAAAATCAGGTTGGGCGACCCGTAGGCCAGGATGGTTCGTACCTCGCCCACCAGCCCGTCGCGCAGCCGTTCGGCAAGCTGGCGGTAGGCCGCATCCCAGCGCCACTCGGTGCCGTAGGCGACCGCGATGCCCGCTTTCCGGCACGCTTCCAGCGCCGTGTCCGCCTCGGTGAGGGAGGTGACGAACGGCTTGTCGCACAGGATGCCGCGCACGCCCGCCGCGGCGGCCTGCACGATCTGCCGGGAGTGATGGGTCTGCCGCGTGGCAATGCACACGATGTCGGGGCGCATCTCGGCGAGCATCCGCCCGTAGTCGTCGTAGGCGGCGATCTCGCCCCAGGTGCCGCGCCAGGTTGCGCGGAATTCGGCGCGCGTGTCGGCGCCGCGGTCGTACACCGCCACCACCCGGGTGTCCGCCACCTCGGCGAACGCGGTGGCCCAGTTGTGCGATCCGGGCTTGCTCGTCACCTGGCGGTGGCAGCCGGCCACGGCCACGCGCAGAATTGTGCTGTCGGATGTGCTCATCGCGTCTCCCGATAGTGTGGCGTCCCGGAAGTCCCGCTGCGCGGGGGCATGGACGCTGGCGTAACCGCACGCAGGGGCGGCGCCTGCGCAGACCCGCTGTCCGTCCCAACGGCCTCCTTTGAATATCGGCAAGTCGGTAAGTGGCATCAACGAGATGCCGTGTCGCACGTCTCGGGGATGCCGGACCGCACGCTTCGGCGGCGCCGCCACGGCAATGTGTCGCGGTGTCACCACACAGGCAAGCTTGCCGAGCCGGTATTCGGTGCATCCGGCCGTATCCGGCGCGGCGCGCCGTGCGGTTGCTCCGCGCGCGTATCTTGTGGTATAGAGGCAGGCATCAAAGGTGTACGGCCCGCACGGGCCGCAAGGAGGAATTCATGAGAAGAATGCTGACGCTCGGCGCCGTTGCGTTGCTGGGCGTGCTCGTAACCGGAGCCGTGTTCGCGGCCGGTGAGGGCGAGGCCGGCGCCGCCGATGACGTGATCGAGGTACACAGCTACGACACAGTTTCCCACTCGGCCGGTTCGGAGGCGGGCACCGCACAGCAGGTGCTCGACGACGTCCAGGCGTACATTGAGGAACAGACCGGCGTGCGCGTGTTCACGCACCGCATCCCGCGCCAGGGCTACATCGAGCAGGTCACCCTGCTGCTGGCCTCCAACGACCCGATGGACGTGATTGCCGGCATCCAGGTGCCGCAGTTCCAGCCCAAGGGTGCCATCAAGGCGATCAACCAGTGGTTCGACCAGATTCCGAACACCCGCAAGGCGTGGACCGACATTGCTTGGTCCAAAGTGAGCACCACCGACGGCCAGACCTGGGCCATTCCGCGCGGCGAGGTGGTCACGTCGTGGCCGGTATGGATCCGCGGCGAGTACCTGCGCGAGTACGG
Organism: Spirochaetaceae bacterium bin103; assembly: GCA_002238925.1. Classification (GTDB taxonomy): domain Bacteria; phylum Spirochaetota; class Spirochaetia; order SZUA-6; family Bin103; genus Bin103. Next base: position 33,378 of record MPNH01000041.1, read on the forward strand.
CCTGGAGTATCCCACCACCATTGAAGAACTGGAGAACGTGCTTGAGGTGTTCAAGCAGAACGACCCGATCGGCGGCGGCCAGACCCAGGTGATGATCACCAGCTACGCGCCGCACCTGCGCATGGTGATGGCCGGCGGCTGGCTGCCGGACGGCTACGGCCCGTGGCTGGACCCGGCCGACAACAAGGTGAAGCCGCCTGAGCTGCACCCCGGCTTCAAGGACTTCATCGCCAAGATGAACGACTGGTACGAGAAGGGCTACATCTGGCCGGACAGCTTCAATATCCCGGCCAGCGAAGTGCGCCCGGTCATCTACCAGGGCCAGTTCGCGACAACCGCCTACTGGGTCTCGGCCGTCGGCATCGGCAAGTACACCATCCTCAAGAACTTCCCCGACGCCGACCCGGTCTACCAGCGGCCCATCATGGGTCCCGCCGGCATGATCGAGACGCTCAATCCCGCCGGCACGCACGGCTGGGTGTTCCCGGCGCGCTCCCCGGACGAGAACACCGAGGCGTTCCTGAAGGTGTTCGAGTGGCAGTACTCCGACGTCGAGAACTACATCACCGGCCAGGACGGCATCAAGGGCCAGCATTGGCAGTGGGTCGACGAAGGCGACACCTACGAGTACATCGGCAACCGCGCCCTGTTCGAGGATTACCGCTTTGCGGTTGGCCTGCCGGTCGAGGTGCAGGCGCGCGTGCTGAGCCCGGAAATCGAGTTCTGGAGCGAGTACCTGATCCACGGCACCGACGACCTGGACGGCATCAAGCATCCGTTCGACGTGTCGATCGTGTGGGACATGACGGTGATCAACGACGTGGTGCCGATGACCGACCTGAAGCGGCTGTGGGACTCCGAGCCGGTCAAGTTCATTACCGGCCAACGCCCGATGTCCGAGTGGGAAGACTTTCAGCAGGAAATGCGGGACGCCGGCGTCGGCAAGTGGGTCGACGAGTACACCCGCCAGTACAACGCAATGCAGTAGCCGTTCGCAGGCGGCAATTCGAGCCGCTGCGGCCTGGTCCCCGGACCGGAGCCGCGGCGGCTTTTTGATGATCGATGGGCCGATGGTTCGGTGACCGAGGAGGACAAGGGGCGTGTCGGGCAGTGACCGTACGGTGATAGTGCCGGAAGCCGAGTTGCGCAACGCCGCCCGCAGTCCCGGCATGCTCGGGCGCAGCATCAGGAAGCATCATTTCTACTACTGGCTGATGCTTCCCGGGGTCGTTTACCTGCTCATCTTCAAGTACCTGCCGATGCTCGGCATCTCGATCGCCTTCCTGGAGATCAACCCGTTCATCGGCTTCAAGGGGGTGATCGGCGGCGAGTGGGTCGGCTTCGAGAACTTCCAGAGATTCTTCGGCTCCTACTTCTTCGGCAACATCGTCGCCAACACCTTCATTATCAGCGGCCTCAAGCTGCTGTTTTCCTTTCCCACCACCATCGTGCTGGCGCTGCTGATCAACGAGCTGGTCAACGTGCTGTTCAAGCGCGTGGTGCAGACCATCTCCTACCTGCCGCACTTCATTTCCTGGGTGGTGGTGGCCGGGCTGGCGTTCAAGATGTTTTCCACCTCGGACGGCCTGGTGAACCAGTTGCTGGAGTGGCTCGGCGGCGAGCGGCTCAGCTTCCTGGGCGATCCGCGCTACTTCCGCAGCGTGTTGGTGGCCACCCACGTGTGGAAGGAGATCGGCTGGGGAACGATCATCATCCTGGCCGCGCTGGCTGGCGTGAACCCGGAGCTGTACGAATCGGCGATCATCGACGGCGCCAACAAGCTGCAGCAGACCATCCGCATCACGCTGCCGTCGATCGCCATGGTGATCTCCATTCTGCTTATCTTCAACATCGGCAACCTGATCAACGCCGGCTTCGAACAGATCCTGCTGCTGTACAGTCCGGTGGTGTACGACGTGTCCGATATCATCGACACCTACGTCTACCGCGAGGGCCTCCAGCAGCTCAACTTCTCCTACGCGGCGGCCGTGGACGTGTTCAAGTCGATCATCGCCCTGGCGATGGTGGTAATGGCCAACTTCACCGCCAAGAAGCTGGAGCAGGAAGGGCTCTGGTAATGGCGGTCAGCATCTCGCGCGGCGAGAAGGTCTTCAACGGCTGCAACGTCGTGTTCATGATCTTCCTGTCGGCGTGGTTCATAATCCCGTTCGTGGTGGTGGCCTCCACGTCGGTGGTTGGCGCGGCCGAGGCGGCGCGGCGCGGCGGGCTGGTGTTCATTCCGCAGACCTTCGACCTTGGCGCCTATCAGGCCATCTTTGCCAAGGGCAGTGCGATTATCCGCTCCTACGGGGTAACCCTGTTCCGGGTGGTGGTGGGCACGGCGCTGAACCTGCTGTTCACGGCGCCGTTCGCCTATGCCCTGTCCAAGCGCAGCGTGCCGGGGCGCAAGCCGATTGCGATGTTCGTGTTCTTTACCATTCTGTTCCACGGCGGCCTGATCCCGACCTACTTGGTGGTGCGCTACACCGGCCTGTACAACACCCTTTGGGCGCTGGTGATTCCGCAGCTCGTTAACCCGTGGTGGATGCTGATTATGCGCAACTTCTTCTACACCATCCCGGAGAGCCTGGAGGAGTCGGCGCTGATCGACGGCGCCACGCCGCCGATGGTGCTGCTGAAGGTGGTGCTGCCGCTGAGCATGCCGGTGCTGACCACGATCGGCCTGTTCTACGCGGTGTGGCACTGGAACTCCTGGTTCGACGCCGCCATCTACCTGGCCGACATCCGCCGCATGCCGGTGCAGAACATCCTGCGCCGCATCCTGATCAACGCCACCGAGGTGATCAACGACAACCCGGAGATGCTGTACGAGATGGACGCACCGCCGCCGCCCGACGCCATCAAGGGCGCGGTGATCATGGTGGCCACGGTGCCGATCCTGTTCGTCTACCCGTTCATCCAGAAGTACTTCGTGAAGGGCGTGCTGCTCGGCAGCGTAAAGGGTTAGTGGTCTGCCGGCCGGGCGCCGGCAGCGACCGGTGTCAGGTAAAGGAGAACTCGCCGGGGTCGGCGGGGTCGTGGGGGGCCAGCCGGTAGCTGCCGTCGGGCTGCCGGAGCCACTGCGGCACGTCCGGTTCGCCGACGCGGTTGGGCACCGGTCCTGCCAGGATCGGGTCGCCGGTGGCGTGCAGGTGGCGGTCGAGGCGCTCGCTCAGGTCGGCCTCGATCGCTGCCAGGGCGGGGTCGCCGGCGCGGTTGCGCAGTTCGTACGGGTCGTCGTGCAGGTCGAACAGCTGGACGTCCGGCAACGGCTCGGCGTAGCAGCGCTGCACCGCTTCGTGGTCGCCGGCGTAGCGCGCCAGCCAGCCGGAATCCACGTAGATCGGGATGCGCCGGTAGCCGCGGATCAGCTTGTAGCGCGGGCCGCGGATTACCCGGCTCGGCGTGTAGTACCAGGCGCCGCTGCGCCGCCCCCAGTTGAACTCGCTGAACGCGAACGGGCGGTGGGTGTGGGTGTTGCCGGCGGTGAGGTGCGGGGCCCAACTGATGCCGCCGGTGGTGGGTGCGGGCAGGCCGCACAGCTCGGTCAGGGTGGGCAGCAGGTCGATGTTGCTGGTCATGGTGTCCACCACCGTTCCCGCCGGGATCACGCCCGGCAGGCGCAGCAGCAGGGCGGTGCGCAAGCCGGAGTCGTAGGTGGTGTGCTTGGCGCGCGCGATTGCCGGGCCGTGTTCGGTGGTGAACACCACCAGGGTGTCGTTTGCCAGCCCGGCGCGCTCGAGGGCGGCCAGGATCAGGCCCACGCGGCGGTCCAGGTCGCGGATCTGCCACGCCAGGGTGGCCAGGTCACGGCGCGTGGCTGCGGTGTCGGGCAGGTAGGGCGGCACCTCGACGCGTTCGGCCACCTCCGGATCGGAGCGGTCGCCGAACGGCCGGTGGCACTGGGTGAACGACACCGATAGCAGGAACGGGGTGCCGCCCGCGCCGGCTGCCTCCAGGAACGCGGCGGCGGTAGCGGCCTGTTCTTCGCGGGAGGTATCGAGCTGCTCGCCGAAGCCCATCTGCGCCGGGTCGTTGAGCACCATCAGCCGCCCGCACAGCACGGTGCGGTAGCCGGCAGCGCGGAACCGCGCCGCCAGTGGAGGCGCGTCATCCCGCAGCAGCAGCGCTTCCTGCCCGGTCACCCCCAATTGGTGCGGCATCATGCCGGTGTAGATGGCGGCCCGGCTCGGCATGCAGATCGGCGCCGCCGCGATGTGCTCGCCGAAGCGTGCGCCCTGTGCCGCCAGCCCGTCGAGATGCGGCGTGTCCAGCCACGGACGCCCGTAGCAGGCGAGCCAGTCCCCGAGGTCGTGGCAGTCGATGTAGACGACGTTGGGCGGCCCGCCACGCTCCCTGCCGCCGTGCACTCGGCTATACCGTGGCGTCTTCGCCGCGGGCGTGGGCCAGCTCGCGGGCGCTCGGGTTCACCGAGGGCCGGAACGGCACCTCGCACACGCGCGCCGGCACCGGCTTGCCCGGTTCGATGGCGTACTCGTCCGGCAGGTGCACGGTCAGCTCGGTGCCGACCGCGGACAGCGCTACCGGCACGTAGCCGAGTGCGATGTTGGTGCCCAGCTCCGGCGCGTGCCACGGCGAGGTGAGGTAGCCGACCGGGTCGCCGCCGGCGGCGTCCGACACCAGCCAGAAGTCGGGTGCGTAGTCGTCGACCGGCTTGCCGCCGAGGGTCATGCCCACCAGCTTCATCGTGAATGGCGGATTGCCGGCGTCGACCTGTTCGCGGATGCGCTCCAGCGCCGCCTTGCCGATGTAGTCGCCCTGCTTGCGGCGCGGCACCTGGTAGGCCAGATTGCACTGGAACGGCAGCGTTTCGTGGTCGATGTCCTGCCCCCACGACATGATGCCGGCCTGGATGCGGCGCTGGTGGCCGGGCGCTATCACCGACAGCTGGTGCGCCTTGCCCGCCGCCAGCACCGCGTTCCACATCGCGTCGGCGTGCAGCGTGGCGTCGCGCAGGTAGATCTCGTAGCCTTTCTCGCCCGAGAAGCCGGATTGCGAAATCACCACCGCGCAGCCGCCCACCTCGGCTTCCAGAATGCCGTAGTAGGGAATCTCGCGAATGCTCTCGCCCACCAGGTCGGCCATCAGGTCCTCCGACTTGGGGCCCTGAATCTGCACCGGGCACACGTCGATCTCGTCGATCCGCACGTCCATGCGCATGCCGACGTTAACGCCCTGCAGCCAGAACAGCAGGTCGGAGTCGGCGAGCGAGAACCAGAACTCGTCCTCGGCGAGGCGCAGCAGCACCGGGTCGTTGAGGATGCCGCCGCGCTCGTTGCACAGGATCACGTACTTGCCGTGCATCGGCTTGATGCGGGTGGCGTCGCGGGTAATCACGTAGTCCACGAACCGTTCCGCGTCCGGTCCCTGCACGCGGATCTGCCGCTCCACTGCCACGTTCCACATGGTGACGTGGTGGGTCAGCGCCTCGTGCTCGGCCGCCGCCCCGCCATCTTCCGGGCGCACGTAGCCGCGCGGGTGGTAGATGCGGTTGTACACCGTGGCCCGCCAGCAGCCGGCTTGGTGCGACAGGTGCCAGTACGGCGACTTGCGCACGCGGTTGGAGATCAACAACTCGGTGGGTGTGCGCCCGCTCTGGCGCAGGTTGATCGGGACGACGCGGTCGGACTGGTCGACGCTGCGCGGCTGCGAGTTCGCTTGAGCGGTCGCGTGATCGGTCATGAATGCTCCCTCCGCGCCAGGCTGAACGGCTCGCGCGCGAACAGCCGGCGCACCATAGGTTCGAAGAAGTCCAGCGGCAGCGACTCGTAGTCGGGGTCGAAAGCCGCCTGGTCCCAGCGGTGGCAGAAGTCCACCGCATCCTGATACCACGGATGGTCGCGGTACTTGTCGCGGGCGTTGCGGTCGCGGCCGTAGTGGTGGGCGTAGTAGACAAGCTGGAACAGTCCGTGGTGGCGCACGATCCAGTACGTGCGCTCGGTTACGTAGGGGCGCAGGATCGTGGCCGACAGCTCGCCGTGGCTGTGCGGGGCCAGCAGGTCGTCGATGTCGTGCAGCAGCGCCGCCACCATCATCTCCTCGTCGGCGCCGTCCCGGTACGCCCGCGTGGCGGTCTGCAGCGAGTGCTCCAGGCGGTCCACCTGGTAGCCGGCCAGCGAGCCGGCCAGCGCGCGCAGCTGCGCCAGTACGCGGTCCGCGAGCCCGGCGGCGAATTGCTCCTCGAACTTGGCGAGCAGTTCGTAGTCCTCGCGGGTGCCCTCCGCCATGGCGGTGAAGCCCACCGTGGCTCCGGGCGCGGGTTCGGGGTTGCGCATGCCTGCCGTCTCAGACCCGGCCGGTGCGGTGCAGCATGACCAGGTGGTTGCGCACGTTGTCGTACTCGAAGTAGGCGTCCTGCAGGTGGCGGTGCCCGATGGTGTGCAGGGCGGTGCGGCCATGCAACACGCGGTGCGCGGAGACCATCAGTATCTGGCCACCTTCCAGGCGCAGCCACGCTTGTACACGAGGATCGTTCATGCGCGTGGACAGCTCGTGGTAGGCGGCATAGAACTCGGCGAGCCGCGGCTCCCAGAGCGGAACGGCCTGCATCTGCTGGGTGTTGAAGCGCACCATCCTGAGATTGCCGTGGCGGTCGAGGTCGACCACGGGGTTGACCGCGTAGCTCTCGGTATCGGCGCTCGCCAGCCGAAACGGCACCGGCACCGCGCACAGCGCGTCGAAGTCCGCGGGGCGCTCGTGGCGCAGGCGTTCCAGCACGGCAAATCCGTCCACGATCGACGATTCGCCGCCCTCGCACTCGTTGACCAGCATGTGCAGGAGTTGCACGCTCGGCGGCCAGTCGTAGCTGGTAAAGTCGTTGTGCGGGGCAATCGCCAGGGAAGTGTGCGCGATGCTGTACCCGCCGGGGTTCACCACCACGTCGTGGATGCGGTCGAACACCACCTCGCGCAGCGGCCCGAGCCGGCAGGCGAGCTGCTCCGAACTGGCGGGCTCGGTGGGCGCATTCACCAGCACGCACACTCCGCTCCTGAGGAACTCCTCAATCACCTCGGCCGCGGCGGCGTCGTCGTCCAGGAACTGCCGGTACTCGTAGCGGCGCGGCTGGAAGCTGCCGTCCCAGTAGGACAGCTCGGCATGGGGGCGGCTAACGATACGGCGAAGATCGACCGGCCGGTAGCTGGTGCGATGGCCATCCGGCCACACAATGGCCAGCGCGTCGCCGACGTCGCCGGCTTCGATGGCGACCCGATGCGGGCGCAAATCACGGGCCACCCGGAACAGGTGAAACCGCTTTTCCCCGGTTTGAGCAACGCGGCACTCCTTGCAGCCGCAATTGTCACGTAGCCACAGGTAGGGGAGGCTGGATTCGCCCCCGCCATTCCAGACCGCGGTCAGGGCATCGCCAGTCTCGACGACGCGGCTGAGCACATGCTCCATAGTCGATCACCTCAATTCAGGATCATGACCGATTCCCCGGGCTTGTCGCCCGCGAAGATGTGAAGCTACAAGTTGTGAAACGTAAAGCGGATTTAACGCAGGCCGTTGCTCGTGTCAAGCATTATCGTGCCGAATTCTCGCTATTTTGGTTCTTTCCGCCCCCCCGGGTGATCGGCCCACCGGCGATTCCCGGAACGCCCCGGCAGCCGAGCACGACAACGTCCGCAATCACCTAAACCTTCTGCGCCGCACCGGCCGCATCTGACAACTCTGCCCGCTGGACCGCAGCTCGCACGAAAATACTTGACAACCTGTTTATAAACAGGTTGTTTCTATTGCGGAGGTTCCATAGATGAAAAGAACACCGTTCTTTCTGTTGGGCGCGGCACTTGTAGCCATCGCCCTGGTGGGGTGCGAGAGCGCCGTTTCGACCGCGAAGCTGGTCAAGGTGACCATTTCCTACGAGGACGAAACCGGCGGGACCCGACACCTGTCGCCGGGCGTCTGGGTCCTCGTCGGCTCGGACCAGGCCAACCCGCTGTTCACGCAAGATAGCGCCGACGGCAAGGCGATGGGTTTGGAGCCGCTCGCAGAGACCGGCATGAGAGCCGATTTGGCGGCATATCTCAAAAACCACGGGATGGTTTCCGGTGTGTTCGCGGGGGCCGACACCGGCATGACCGGCATGACCTCGTTCAGTCTGATCGCAACCCCCGGCAGCAAGCTCTACTTCGCGACCATGGTGGCGCCGTCGAACGACTGGTTCGCTGCCCCGGGCGCTGGCGGTATCGAGCTGTTCGACGAAGACGGAGCGGTCAATACCGCCGCCCCCACGATCTACGTGTGGGATGCGGGGACCGAGGAAGACGTTATGAATCCGCATCCCCCGGATGACGACGGACCCGATGATGACCCAACGGTCCGCATACTCACGGATTCGATGTTCAGTGTGACGGTCAAGGTAGAGGAGATATAAGCCGTCGGCTAAACGCTGATACTTGCGCCCCCACGCTTCCGCAAGGATGCGTGGGGGTTTCTTTTTTGGCTGGGTGGCTGCCTGTACCTTGCGCTTGACCCGCAGCGCAAACCCTTCCACCAATGGGAGGTATGAGCAGTGCGACTGAAGCGGGTTCGCGGGCGGTGCCGGGGCGGGCGAGGGTCGTGGTGATCGGGGCCGGGATCGTCGGCAACTGCCTGGTGGGGCATCTCGCCGAACTGGGCTGGGACGAGCTGGTGCTGATCGACAAGGGGCCGCTGCCCAATCCGGGCGGCTCCACGGGGCACGCGTCGAACTTCATCTTTCCCACCGACCACAACCGCGAGATCGCCATGCTCACCCTGGAGAGCATGCGGCAGTACGAACAGCTTGGGGTGCGGACCACGTGCGGCGGCGCCGAGGTGGCGCGCACCGAGGAGCGCATGGAGGAATTGCGCCGGCGCATGACCTCGGCGCGCTCCTGGGGCATCGAGGCGGAGCTGCTGACCCCGGACGAGGTGGTGGCGCGCATCCCGTTCGTGGACGGCGCCGTGATCAAGGGCGGCTTCTGGATGCCGGAGGTATCGGTGGTGGATTCGGTGCAGGCGGGCACCGTGATGCGCGAACGGGCGCTGGCCCGCGGTGTGCTGACCGTGCTGGACAACACCGAGGTCACCGCGCTGAAGGTGGAGCACCGGCCGTTCGGCCGCCCGCGCATCCGCGCCGTGGTCACCGACCGCGGCGCCATCGCCGCCGACCAGGTGGTAATCGCCTGCGGCGTGTGGAGTCCGCGTATCGCCGCCATGGCCGGCGCCAGCATCCCGCTCACCCCCGCCGTGCACCAGATGGCGGACATGGGGCCGGTCGACCTGCTCGCCAGGACCGGAAGCGAGATCGGCTACCCGATTGTGCGCGACATGGACGTGTTCATGTACGAGCGCCAGAGCCACCAGGCGATGGAGGTGGGCTCCTACGCGCACCGCCCGATCCTGGTGCGCCCGGACGACATTCCGTCGCTCGCCGAGGCGGAGCGCTCTCCCACCGAGATGCCGTTCACGGGCGACGACTTCGTGCCCCAGCTCGGCCACGCGCGCGAGATCATGGGCGAACTGCTCGCCGGCACCGAGATGGGGTACGCCACCAACGGGTTGCTGTCGCTGACCCCGGACACCCACCAGGTGCTCGGCGAGACCGCCGAGGTGGCGGATCTGTGGTCGGCGGCGGCGGTGTGGATCAAGGAGGGGCCGGGCACCGCGCGCCTGATCGCGGAGTGGATGACCTACGGCTACCCGCGGCTGTGCGACCCGCACGAATCCGACATCACCCGCTTCTACGCTCACGAGCGCACCGAGCAGCACATCCGCGCGCGCGCCGACGAGCACTTCAACAAGACCTACGGCATTGTGCATCCGCGCGAGCAGTGGGCCTCCGAGCGCGGCATGAACCGCGCCCCGTTCCACGACCGCACCGCCGCCCTCGGCGCCGAGTACTACGACGCGCGCGGCTGGGAGCGTCCGCAGTGGTACGAGTCCAACGCCGACCTGGTGCAGCACTACGGCGTTGCCGACCGCCCGCACGAGTGGGACCGGCGCTGGTGGTCGCCGGTCAGCACCGCCGAGCACCTGCACCTGCGCGACAAGTCCGGCATCGTCGACCTGAGCGCATTCCAGATCTTCGACATCTCCGGCCCCAGTGTGGTGCCCTACCTGGAGCGGCTCACCGTTAACAAGTGCGACCGCCCGGTGGGCAGCTCCATCTACACGCCGCTGCTGACGCCGGACGGCGGCATCCGCGCCGACCTCACCATTCAGCGGCTGGCCGCCGACCGCTTCCGCGTGGTGACCGGCGCCTTCGACGGGGCGCGCGATGAGGTGTGGTTCCGCCGCCACCTGCCGCCCGACGGCTCGGTGCAGTTCGAGAACCGCTCGGCGGCGCTGTGCACCATCGGCGTGTGGGGGCCAGCCGCCGCCGCGCTGCTCGCCGGCATCACCGACGCCGGCCTGTCGCAGGCGGCGTTTCCCTACGGCACGGTACGGGAAGCGCTGATCGACGGCGTGCCGGTGACCATGCTGCGCATCTCCTACGTGGGCGAGAGCGGCTGGGAGATTACCACCGCCATGCAGCACGGCGTGCGCCTGTGGGACGCGCTGTGGGAGGCGGGCCGTCCGCACGGCGCCCGCCCGGTCGGCATCGGCGTGTACGGCACCACCGGGCGCATGGAGAAGGGTTACCTGCTGATGGGCTCCGACCTTACCGCCGAGTACTCGCCGGTGGAGGCCGGCCTGGCCCGCCCGCGCGTGAAGCGCGACGACTTCATTGGCAAGCAGGCCTATCTGAAGGCGCGTGCCGCCGACCCGGTGGCGCGGATGTGCGCCCTGACCATGGACCGCCACACCGGCGCCGCCGGCATCGACCGCTTCCCGACCGGCGGCAACGAGCCGGTCCTGACCGCGGCCGGCGCGCGCATCGTCGACGCCCACGGCCGCGAGTCGCGCGTCACCTCGGCCGGCATGGGACCGTCGGTGGGCAAGTACCTGCTGTTCGCCTACCTGCCGCCCGACCACGCCGCGCCCGGTACCCGCCTGCAGGTGCTGTACATGAACGAGCCGTTCCCGGTCACCGTCGCCCCCGGCCTGGCGACCTTCGATCCCACGGACACCCGCATGAAAGTATGAAGCGCGGTTTGCCCGGACCAGACCACGGTACCACGGTCGGGACGGTAGAATCGGCTTGACGCATCGGCAATATGCCGTCACAGTATAGGCAAGTTGCCGATTGGCTGGAGGAAGACCGAGTGGATGAATCTCGAAGCTTGGCGGAGGCCGCGGCGGTCCTCCTGGGCGGTGTCGCGGGCGTCGGCCTTGAAGTGCACTCCGATGCCGACATGGCAGGCGCTGTGGCCAGCGGTTTCCCAGTCAAGGCGATCGACGAACTCAAGCAGCGCGGCGTGCCCGAGGCGGAAGTAGGGTCTCTGATCATCAAGCCGCGTACCCTGTCGCACCGGCGGGCGAATGGAGGGCGGCTGACGGTCGACGAGTCCGATCGTGCCGCACGGGTAGCGCGGGGCCTGGTGCTCGCGGAGCGGACCTTCGCCAACCGAGAAAAGGCATACCGCTGGCTGCACCGGAGTCTCGGCGCGCTCGGCGGTCGAACACCGATGGAACTGATCCGCACGGATGCCGGCGCCCGTGTCGTCGAGAATCTCCTGGCGCGGATTTCCTGGGGTGCGGCGGCTTGATGAAGCTCTGGAGGCTTTCCGGGGCGGCCTTCGCGGACCGATTCGATGGCGGCTACGGGCTGGAACACGCGGGTCGATGGAATGAGCGCGGGCAGTTGGTCACCTACTGTGCCACCGGCCCCGCGCTCTGCGTGCTGGAGAAGCTTGTCCACGTCGAGGACGCCGACCTGCTTCCCGACGACACAATGCTGATCCGCTACGAAGTGCCGGACGAGCTGCGGGTGGAGGAGTCGCGGCTTGCCGACCTCCCGGAGCATTGGCGCGTCGACCAGCGCTTGACCCGGCGGGTCGGCGGCGCATGGTTGGACCGTGCTTCGGCCTGTCTGTTGCGCGTACCCTCCGCGATAGTGCCGATCCCTGACGCCGACGATCGGAACATCGTCATCAACCATCGACACCGGGACGCCGCGCGCATCACGATTGCGGGAATCGAGAGTTTCGCGTACGACCCGCGGCTGCTTGCGGGATTCGCGTGAACCGCGGCTGAGGTTCTGGTTCCGGTTCGTGTCTATGGGCTGAGCGCGACGCCCGCCGGCTATCCCGCCGTGCCGGCGGCTTGCAGGTATTCGAGGCTTTGGTGGCGGAAGTAGGTGTTGTACAGCTCGGCGTAGTGGCCGCCGGCTTCGAGCAGCTGCTCGTGCGAGCCTTGCTCGATGATGCGCCCGGTGCGCAGCACGACGATGCGGTCGGCCTGCTTGATGGTGGACAGGCGGTGCGCGATCACGATGGCGGTGCGGTCGCGCAGCAACTCGTCCAGGCCCTCCTGGATCAGCGCCTCGGTGAGCGGATCCACGCTGGCGGTGGCCTCGTCCAGGATGACGATCTCCGGGCCCTTCAGCAGCACCCGGGCCAGGGCGACGAGCTGGCGCTGTCCGAGGGACAGGTTGCGCCCGCGCTCCGCCACCTCGGTAGCCAGCCCGTCGGGCAGCGTGGCGATCCAGTCGCCGTCGCCTACGCGGCGCGCGGCGGCGGTCACTTCCGCGTCGCCCGCGTCGCTCCTGCCGTAGCGGATGTTGTCGAGCACGCTGCCGTTGAACAGGAACGGCACCTGGGTCACGAAGCCGAGGTGGGCTCGGTAGCTGGCCAGGTCGAGCGAGCGGACATCGTGCCCATCGATCAGGATGTCGCCCTTCTGAAACTCGTAGAAGCGCGCCACCAGCTTGGTGATGCTCGACTTGCCGCAGCCGGTGTGGCCGACCAGCGCCACCGTCTCGCCCGGCGCCACGCTGAACGAGAAGTCGTCGAACACGGTTTCGCCTTCCTTGTAGTGGAAGCCGACCTTGCGCAACTCGATGGCCCCCGCCAGCGCCGGCAGTGTGCGCGCCCCGGTCTGCTTGACCTGCGGCTCGGCGTCGAGCAGGGCGAACACCCGTTCACCGGCCGCCAGGCCGAGCTGGAACTGGCTCCAGAACGAAGCGATGGAGGTGAGCGGAAACCACATCAGCCCCACCGCCTGCAGGAACAGGTACCACTCGCCGGTGGTCAGGCCGCCCATTGCCGCGCGCACGCCGCCGGCGTAGGCGAGGGTGGCGTTGCCGATGCCGGAAATCAGGAACAGCACCGGGAAGATGCTGGAGAACACGATGCCGGCGCGCCAGTTCAGCCGGAACGACTGCCGGTTGACGCCGGCGAACTGATCGTACAGCGCCTGCTCCTTGCGGAACGACTTGGCGATGCCGATGCCGCTCACCGTCTCGTGCACGTGGGCGCTCACCTCGGCCACCGCGCGCCGCGACTGCGTTACCACGTCGCGCGCGATGCGGCGGAAGCCCAGCGCCACGCCCACCACCAGCGGCACCAGCGCCAGGGTCAGCAGCGTCAGCACCGGATCGACGGTTGCCAGGTAGATGAAGATCAGCACCACCAGCGCGGTCTGGCTCACCACCTCCATCGACAGCGTCACCACTTCCGAGAATGCCTGCGTGTCGGAGGTAACCCGGCTGACGATCTTGCCGGTGGGATACTGATCGTAGAACGACAGGTCGTGGCGCATCAGCGCGTCGAACGCATCGCTGCGCATGCGCAGGACCACGTTGCCGATCGCGCGCGAACCGAGCATGCGGCGCACCGCGTTCAGCCCCCAGACGCCGGCGTTGAGCACCGCGATCGCCACCACGATAATGGCGATCGCGCCGCCCCCGGTACCGGCATCGCTCACCTGGTCGATGGCGCGCGACATCACCGCCGGGAACGCCGCCCCCATGACCGACGACAGCGCCACCGCCGCCGACACGATCAGCATGCGCCTCCCCTCGGCGCGGAAGTAGGCGAAGATGCGGCGCACCAGCTCGCGGTCGCTGTAGGTGCGGTCGTACTCCTCGGCGCCGATGCCGTCCATCAGGAACGCCATTAGCCGGCCACCCCCGTGGCTTCCGCTGCCGGCGCACGCAGCGGCGGCAACTCGATGTCGTAGTGGCTGAAGATGCGCCGGTAGGCGGTCGAGGTGGCGAGCAGCTCGTCGTGGGTGCCGGCCGCCGCCAGCCGCCCGCCGGCCAGCACCAGGATGCGGTCCGCCCAGCGGATCTGCGACAGGCGGTGGGTGATGATCAGGGTGGTCCGGCCGCGCTGCACGGTGCGCAGGGCGCGCTGAATCTCATCCTCGGTCTTGCTGTCGATGGCGCTGGTGGAGTCGTCCAGAATGAGGATGCGCGGATCCTTCAGGAACGCGCGCGCCAGGGCGAGCCGCTGCCGCTGACCGCCGGACAGGGTCACGCCGCGTTCCCCGATGGTGGTGTCGTAGCCATCCTGGAACCCGGTGATGAAGCCGTGCGCAGCGGCGGCGCGGGCGGCGGTTTCGATGTCGCGGCGGCTGGCGTCGGGCCGGGCAAAGGCGATGTTCTCGGCGACGGTGCGCGAGAACAGGAATACGTCCTGCTCGATGTTGGCGATCTGCGAGCGCAGACTGGTCAGATTCCAGTCGCGCAGGTCGATGCCGTCGACGGTGATGCGCCCGGCGCCGGGATCGTAGGTGCGGTTGACCAGTTGCGTCAGCGTGGTCTTGCCGGAGCCGGTCTGGCCGACGATCGCTACCGTCTCGCCGGCTTCGATGAGAACGTCGATATCCGCCAGTGCCTTCTGGTTGTCCTGGTACCCGAACGACACGCCTTCGAAGGCAATGGCGCCGTGCACCGCCGCCTGCCGGCCGCCGGTGTTCTGGTCCAGTTCGGTGGTGGCGGTCAGCACCGACAGGATGCGGCGGGCGCCGGCAACGCCGCTCTGCACCATCGCGAACGAGAACGCGGACATGAAGGCGGGAATGCGCAGCAGGTTCATCAGCCCCACCAGCGCGATCAGCTCGGCAAGGTCGATGCCGCCGGCGCGCAGCAGCGTGATGCCGTGCAGCAGTGCCAGCGCTACCGCCACGCCGAACATCAGCATCGGTACGTACAGCGCCTCGATGCGGCCCTGGCGCACGAACAGGTCGCGGAACAGCGCCGCGCCGGCGTGGAACCGCTTGCGCTCCCAGGTCTCGCGCACGGCGGCCTTGACCAGCTCGATGCCGGACACCGCCTCCTCCGCGGCCGCGGTCACGTGGCCGTACTGGGTGCGCTGCTCCATCAGCACCGGGCCGAGGCGCCCGGTGTAGTCGCGCACGGTGAACACGAATGCCACCGCGAACAGTCCCGGCACCAGCAGCAGCCGCGGGTCCAGCAGGGCCACGTAGGTGAGCGGCGCGATGAATCCCAGCACCATGTCCGACATGAACAGCAGGCCGGGGTGGATCATCATGTTGAGGTGGCGGGTATCGTCAGTAGCGCGGGCGACCAGGTCGCCGACCCGCTGGCGGTTGTGGTAGGTCTGGCTCTTGCCGAGCAGGCTGCGGTACATCTCGTCGCGGACGTCGCGCTCCAGGCGATGGCCGAGGGTAACCGCGCAGGTGTTGGAGCACAGCGCCGCCACCGCGTCGCCGGCCAGCACGGCCAGCAGCGTTGCCGCGGCCACCAGCAGCGTGGTGCCGCTGTGGCCGTCGATTACCACCTGGGCGACGTTGCCGATCATCACCGGCCCGAGGCCGAACAGCGACCAGGCGGTAATCGAGAACGCTACCGCGCCGGCTACCAGGAACGGGTGGTGGCGCAGGTGGGAGAACACCCAGCGGAACGGCGAGCGGGTGTCGTAGGTGCGCCCCGAGGTGGCGCTGGCGGCGGTGAATTCGGAGATCACGGAAGCGCGGTGATATGTTGCCGGCGGGCTCGACGAGTGGCGCTTGTCACGGGAGCACAAGTGTACGCATATCGCACCCCAAAGTTCACTTTTTTCCGTCCGTAGCGGGCCGTTGCGCCCGTTGCCGGCAGGCGGTTACCGGTGGCGTCCGCGGCTGGCGAGCAGTGCGTAGGCGGCCACCGCCAGCACGCCGACGGCGAGTGGAATTGCCTGCGTGGCAAGGGCGCGCGCCAGGCCGATGTTGTCCGCCATCATGCCCACGGCCGACGCTCCCACGCCGCCGGGCAGCCAGCCCAGGCCCATGATCATGCCGCCCGCCAGGCCGATATTCCGCGGCCACGCCTCCTGCGCGATGATGATTGCCACCGGGTAGGTGGCGCCGATCAGGCAGCCGATGGCGGCGGTCAGCAGCAACAGCGCGGCCGGCGCGCCGCCCGGCCCCACCGTCAGCAGGGCGGCGTTGGCCGGCACCAGCAGCAGAGCTGCCGCCAGCACCACCTGCCAGCGCCCGACCCGGTCGGAGAGGACCCCGCCGAGCACCGCGCCGCCGGGCAGACTGCCGGCGAGCACGAACAGCACCTGCGCGATGCCGACCCGCGCGCCGCCGTGCCCCGCCACCCACAGCGGCAGGTACGTGGTCAGCGACACCTGGTACCAGGCGCGGCTCATCGCAAACAGCACGATCAGCCCGAGGGCAAGGACCGCCGTCCGGGGGCCGGCAGACGCTGAGCCGCCGGCGGGGCGCTTGCGCGGGCGGTGGATCGTCGGGCCGCGGGTGGCAGCCGAAACGGCGCCGTGGCGGGACAGCAGCAACAGGATGAGGCCGGCGCCGCACGCCAGGGGAATGGTCGCCAGGGTGCCGGGGAGTCCGTACCAGCCGAGCATCGCGGCCATCAGCAACGGACTCAGCGCCGCCCCGGCGTTGCCG
>MPNH01000042.1 GCA_002238925.1 Spirochaetaceae bacterium bin103
GCCGTAACCGCGGACCGGCCGCCGGCGGAGGACGCCGCACGGCCAGCTCGGCAGGCCCCGCCTGCCGCCGAACCGGAACCCGCGCCACCGGCCGCCGATCGCCCGCCCCCGCCGGCCCGTCGACATCGCGTGTATTTCGCGGCCGTAGACCCGTCGGGCGGCATCTCGGTAACCGGCGTCACGCGCGTGGCCGACGCATCGGGGGCGCCACTCACCGAGACGCTCATCACGCTGCTCGCCGGCCCCGACGCGGCAGAATCGAACCGCGGGCTGATCACGTTGATTCCTCCGGCGGTGACTCTCAACAAGGTGTACGTCCGCGAACGCGTCGCCTATGTCGACGTCAGCGAGAGCTTCCGCTTCAACCGGCTCGGGCGCGAAGGTCTCCATGCGCAACTGCAGCAGGTGGTGTATTCAGCCACCGAGTTTCCCAACGTCGAGCAGGTCCAGATCCTGATCGACGGCGAACGCATCGACTATCTCGCCTCCGAAGGAACCTTCGTCGGGGAACCGATCGGTCGCGAGGCCTTTCAGTAGCGCTCGGCGAGCGTCCCTTCCGCGCCGCCCACCAACTCCATGCGCAGGCGCTCCGCCAGCGCGGGCACTTCCGGCGGTTGCGAGCGCCCGGCGGCAAGCAGCCCGAGCACCTCCCGGTTGCCGCGCCGGCCGGACACCGGGGCCGGCGTGCAGCGCCGGATCGCGACGCCTTCCGCGGCCAGATCGGCCTGTAGTGCACTTACCGCCGTCACGATGGCATCCGCTCCCCGCACCAGTCCGTCGAACCGCTGCACACCCCCGCCCGCCGCGGCGGCGCGCCACTCGAACTGCGGCTTGATGAGCGCAACCAGCCAACCCTCGCGGGTCAGGCCGAGAAGCCGCGCCGCAGCGCCGCGCAGAGACCGGAACGACAGGTCGCACACCGCCCCATCGGGGGGCGGGCGCAGACTGCCGGGTTGCAGATGCATGACGTTGGTGCGCTCGTGGACGCTGGTGCGGGCATCATTGCGCAAGCGGTACGCAAGCGCCCCGTAGGCAACGTCGACGCAGTGCACGTGGCGCGCACCGCGGCGCAGCAGACAGTCGGTAAACCCGCCGGTCGCGGCGCCGGCATCGAGCATCACCTTGCCGCCCACCGGCACGCCGAACTGTTCGAGTGCATGCAGCAGCTTGTAGCCGGCGCGCGAAGCCAGTGCGCGCTCGTGCTGCACCGCCACGGCGGACGCGGCGGTGACCGCACGACGCGGATCCCGCACCCGCTCGCCGTCGACGCGTACCTCTCCGCACAACACGGCCGCGTACCAGTAATCGCGGCCAGGCTCCGGATACAACTCACACAGCCGGGCGAGCAGCGTCTGCTTCCCAGCACCCGTCCTGCCGCGGCCGCCGGCGCGCGCGGTCACAAGTGAGCGCGCTCGACGATTCGTTCCAGCGCGATCGCCTTACCGCTGGCACGATCCACGCTCAGCAGGGCACCGCAGATATCCGCCGGTCCCTCGTCCACCTCCATGCGCAACGGCATCTGGCTCAGGGAACGGCGCAGCACCACGTCCGGCTTCATGCCGATCACGCTGTCGCGCGGGCCGGTCATCCCCAGGTCGGTGAGGTAGGCGGTGCCGCCTGGGAGGATCCGCTCATCGGCCGTCTGCACGTGCGTATGGGTGCCCACCACGGCCGACACCGATCCGTCCAGGTACAGCGCCAACGCTTCCTTCTCCTCGACACTCTCGGCATGCATGTCGACCACCACCAGCGGCGTTGTCTTGCGCAGCCGGGCAACCTCCGCCCGTGCGACCCGGAACGGACAATCGAGTTGCGACATGCCGACCCGCCCCTCCAAGTTCAGCACACCGACCTGGACCCCGCCCGCTGCCACGATGCAGGTACCCTTGCCCGGCACCGACGGGGGATAGTTGTGCGGCCGCAGCAGCCGTTCATCGCTGTCCAGGCGCGGCCAGATCTCGCGCTGCTGCCAGATGTGATTGCCCGTAGTCATCACGTCGATGCCGTATCCGGCGTACTCATCCGCCTGGGCCAGCGTCAGGCCGAACCCGGCAGCCGAGTTCTCGACGTTGGCGACCACCAGATCGCACCGGCTGCGCTTCTTGAGTTGCGCAAGGTGCATGAACAGGGCGCGCGTACCGGACGGGCCCACCACGTCGCCGATCAGCAACACCCGCAACGGCTCGGGTGCGCGGCGCGGCGCGGACGGCGCCCCGATCAGCTCCTGCACGGCGTCTGTCGCGCCCCCACCGCGCGAATCCGCGATCGCCGCGGTCGGCGGTCAGCGTGCATACTCGACTACCCGCGTCTCGCGAATGACCGTCACCTTGATCCTCCCCGGGTACTTGAGCTCGGCTTCGATCTGCTTGGCTACCTGCCTGCCGAGGTCGCGCGCCCCATCGTCGGATACGCGCTCGGTGCTCACCATGACGCGCAACTCGCGGCCTGCCTGAATCGCGTAGGCTCGCTCCACACCGGAATGGCCGGTCGCGATGCGCTCCAGGTTCTCCAACCTCTTCAGGTAGTTGTCCAGTGACTCGCGCCGTGCTCCCGGCCGCGATGCCGAGATGGTGTCCGCGATCTGGACGATGATCGCCTCGATCCCCGCCGGCTCGACATCGTAGTGGTGGGCGCCGATTGCATTGCACACCACCTCGTCCTCCCCGCAGCGCCGCGCCAACTCCATTCCGGTCACTGCATGGCCAAGATTCTCGTCGGAATCGATAGCCTTGCCGATGTCGTGCAGCAGCGACGCGCGCTTGCTCAACTGGATGTTGCCGCCGGTCTCGGCCGCAATCATCGCCCCGAGCTGAGCGGTTTCCTTGGCATGCGCAAGCTGATTCTGGCCGTAACTGGTGCGGTACTTCAGCCGTCCGAGCGTCATTACCAGGTCATGGTGCAGACTCGGAATCTCCAGGTCGAACAGCACACGCTCGGCGTCCTCCTCGATCGTCTTCTCCAGGTCGCGATGCACCTTGCGCACGATCTCCTCGATGCGGGCGGGGTGGATGCGGCCGTCGGAAACCAACCGCTCGAGCGAGAGACGCGCGGTTTCCTTGCGCAGCGGATCGAAGCAGGACAGCACCACGGCCTCCGGCGTGTCATCAATGATGATGTCGACCCCGGTGAGGTTCTCAAGTGTGCGGATATTGCGCCCCTCGCGCCCGATGATCCGGCCCTTCATGTCGTCGTTGGGCAAGCTCACCGACGTGACGCTGACTTCCGAGGTGGTCTCGGACGCCAGCCGTTGCATCGCGCTTACCACCACCGCCCGAGCCTTGCGGTCGGCGGTCTGTCTGGCCTCGGCCTCAATGTTGTGTATCAGCGCCTGCGCTTCGTGGCGAGCATCGTCCTCAAGGCTGCTCACCAGCAGCTTCTTCGCCTGATCGGCCGTCAGCTTGGCAACCTGCTCCAATTCCTCGGTCCATCGGTCGGACGCGCGCGACACCTCCTCTTCTCGTTCGACCATCGCCCTGTCCCGGGCAATCAACTGTTTCTCCTGGCGCTCAAACGCCTCTCGCCGCTTCTCTAGGTTCTCTTCCTTCTGCAGCAGTCGTTGCTCGTGGCGCTGCGCTTCGCTCCGTCGCGCCCGAGTCTCCCGCTCCATCTGGTTACGCTCTCGTAATAGCTCATCTTTGGTCTCCAAGACCGCTTCACGTTGCATCGCTTCAGCGTCTTGTTTCGCATCCCTAACGATCCGTTGCGCCTTCTGCTCCGAAGACGCCAGTTCCAGCCTGGCATACAGCCAGCGAACAAGCCAACCTAATCCAATTCCAGCGGCGAGAGAAAGTACAATCCAAGTCAATTGGGCGGGCATGTACTTCCTCCCCCATGTTTGTTGTGTACCTGCCAACCTACTGTCGGCTCGCGACCGGTGTCAAGCGAAGCGTGCCTGGGCGGGCGGCCTGGAAGGTCAGGGATGCAGATTGAGCCGCTCGATCAGGGTCTCCTGGCTCCACGGCAGACCGGGCTCGCTGGCTCCGCCGCCCGGGGTCGCGGCCGCGAACAACAGGTAGGCGCGGCGGCCATCGAGAGTCGCCGGCACCAGCGCCACCCGCGCGGCGGCGAACGGCAGCGAGGAGCACACATCACTGCCCGGCCCGGCCAGGAGGTAGCGCCGCGTGCGCAGATACTCGTCGTAGAGCAGATCGCCCGCGGTCAGGGCCAGCGGGCCCGGCGTGCCCGGCGACCCGGTGGCGAGGCTCGCCGAGTAGCCGGCGTTGCCGCGTGCCAGCAGCACCGCGGCGTCCGCCTGCAGCGCTATCCGCTGTGCTTCCAATACGCGCGTGCGCGTCTCACCCGCCATCGGATCGGGAAACTGCGCCAGCAGTTGATCGTAGTTCAAGCCGTCGCCGGTCACCGGTGTGCGCGCCGCCCGGCTCTGGCCGGCGGTTGCCAGCCGCGCAATCTTGTCGTCGGTGATCACCGATTCGGCAATACGGCGCAGTGACCGGCGCGGCTCGCCGCGGCTGCCGTACAACCGCTCGCGCACGCGGTACACGCCACCCTCCAGCGCCACGCTCTCGCGCGCCTGCTGCACCGCCTTCGCAAACGCGCCGGCCTCGATCACCGTGACCGGTGCGCCGCCGGCACCCGGCGCCCGCTCGGAATCGGACGACGGTTCGGCCTCACCCTCCTGCTCGTCGGGATGCCGTGCCGGCTCGGGTGGAGGTGGTGCCGAGGGTGCGCTGACAGGGGACGCCGCCGGTAGTGCCACACGCGGTGTATCGGAGGCCTCCGCACCGGCGCGCGGACGCGAACCAACCTCCAACCGGTCTATGCGCCGCTCCGGCCGGCGCCGGCGCGCCGGCAATGGCCCAAGCAGCGTGACGGTCGCCACCAGGACACCGCACAGCGCCGGCACCAGCCACGGCCACGCCGGCGCGAGCGGGCCTGCCCGCACCAGCATGCCGGCCGCCTCCCACCACAGGGGGCCCGTCACCAGCGCCGCCGCCACCCCAAGACCGAGGATGACCCGTAGCCAGCCACGGCCTTCCGAATTCACCCCGTCGCCTGATCCGGAAGAGCCCTCCGGTGGGCGATGCCCGGATCTCGATTTCATCGTCTCTTACGTCACGGAGTGACCGTGCAGCCCCACCACGGTGCCCGCCCAACTTGCCGCCAGAAGAGCGGTCAGAACCGCGACGCCCAGCGGCGTCGTTGCCGTGGCTGGCGTCTCCGGTACACCATCCACCTCCCGTTGCACCTCGTGCAGCAGGTTGTCGAGGCGCGAAACGGGATCACGCGCCAGCAGCTTCACGTCCGCATCCAGGAACGCGCGCACATAGGCCAGGGTAAGGTCGAGCAGGCGCCCCGCCCGCCCCGGCAGGCGCAGATCGCGCCGGATTCCCACCTTGGACAGCACCAGCAGACCGGTCAGTCCGAGCGCCTTGGTCAGGCCGACCTCCAGCGCACCGGCGGTCACCGGAATGCCAGCCGGCGCGGCCAGCACACGCCCGCCCGGCGTCGCCAGGTTGAACGCTACCACGGCGGAAAAAAACAGTGCGGTCCGCCCCCAGCGCAGGCGGCGTCCCATGCTGACGGCGACGATCACCAGCAGCGCCACCTGCACAGCGCGTACCGCCGCACCGCCCGCCAGCAGCATCGCCGGCGCCGTCAGACATAACCAGGCAAGCAGCGCCCGTGCCGACAACTGCGCATCAAGCCAGTTTGTCAAGACCAGTTTGTCAAGATTGCCCCGCACGCGAGCCGCCGACGACACCTCTGCCAGCGCTACCGCCGCAGGCGCCACGGCCCGCCGGCGGCCGGGTTTGCCACCGCGCGAACGCGGTCACTCCGACGCGTCGGAATCCGGGTTCTGCTCGACCAGTTCCAGGAGCACCATCTCGGTGGCATCTCCATAGCGCTGACCGAGCTTCAATCTCCTGGTATAGCCGCCCGGGCGATCACGGAAACGGCCGGCAATCTCGTCGAACAGCTTGGCCAGGATCTCCTTGTCGGGGATGCTGCGCGCCGCCTGCCGCCGATTATGCACGCTGTCGACCCGCGCTCGGGTAATCAGCCGTTCCGCCGTGCGCGCGATTTCCCGCGCCTTGGCCTTGGTGGTGCGAATCCGCTCATACCGGAACAGCGCGGTCACCATGCTGCGATGCAGGGCGCGCCGATGACTCGCCTTGCGGTCAAGGCGGTTGATGTCGTTTCTATGCTTCATTGGTCCCGCTGTCGGCAGCCGCGGCCGCTTCGTCCGGCACCGCGCCCACTCCCGCCGCACTGTCCTGCGCCATGCCGGTGGCATACTCGTGTGCTGCGGGCTCGCCAGCCTCCTGGCCGCCGATCTCGCTCTTGAGTTCCTCAATGTCACCGATGCCGAGGCGCAGGTTGCGCTCCGCGAGCTTCGATTTGATCTCGTCGAGCGACTTCTTGCCGAAATTCCGCGTCTTCGCGATCTCTTCTTCGGTCTTGGCGACCAGGTCGCCGATCGTCCGAATGTTCGCGTTGCGCAGACAGTTGCTCGATCGCACCGACAATTCGAGCTCTTCCACCGGCGTCTGCATCAGAGACCGAACCATCTCGTCGTGCTCGTCGTAGGAGTCCTCGTCGCTGCCGTCTTCCTCGTCAAAGTTGATGAAGATGGTGAATTGATCCTTGGCGATTTTCGCCGCCTCGGCGAGGGCGTCCTCCGGTGCCACCGACCCGTCGGTGGTGATTTCCAGAATCAGCTTGTCGAAGTCGGTACGCTGGCCGACCCGCGTGTTCTCCACCGAATACTTCGCCTTCAGGATCGGCGAATACACGGCGTCCACCGCGATCGTCCCCACTACCTGGATATAGCGCTCCTGCCGTTCCGCCGGCAAATAGCCGCGCCCGAGTTCAATCTGTACCTCAATGACGAGGTTGGCGTCTTCCATCAACGTCGCCAGCTTGATTTCCGGATTGAGCACCTGCACCTGGTGGTCGGCGGCCAGATTCGCGCCGGTTATTTCGCCGGATCCTTGAACCTCAAGGACGATTGTCTTCTCTTCGAGATCGTCGGCGAGAGAGAGCTTCAACTGCTTGAGCTGGTTGATGAAATCGGGCGTGTCCTCGACCACGTTCGGGATTGAGTCGAACTCACTGGACAGCACGTGCGGCACCTTTTCCGCGTCGTAGCTGGTCACGTGAATGGCGGTGACCGCATATCCCTGAATCGACGACAGCAGAATCCGGCGCAACGTGTTGCCCACCGTCACGCCGTATCCGCGCTCAAAGGGATAGGCAATGAAACGTCCGTAATTGCGGCCTACCTCGCCGTGCTCGAACGTGATGCCCTTGGGTCGTTTGAGCCCTTTCAGCAGACTCCTGCGTCCCATAAACTACCTACTTCGAGTACAGCTCGACGATGAGCTGCTCGTTGACCCCGGACAGGTCGGCGACGTCGCCGCGCTGCGGTATTCCGCGTACCAGCCCGGTCAGAGCGTCCGGATCCACTTCCAGCCACGGCACCACGCCTGCGCGCGAATACTCTTTCAGACCATCCTTGATCAACGTCATGCGCTTGGCACGCTCATGCACCTCGATGGTGTCATGCTCCCGCACCAGGTAGGAGGGGATGGTGACCCGCTTGCCGTTTACCAGAATGTGCCCGTGCGAAACCAACTGCCGGGCCTGCTTCCGGGACGCCGCAAAGTGCAGCCGGTACACGATGTTGTCGAGCCGTTTTTCGAGCAGCCGGATCAGGTTCTCGCCGGTCACGCCACGCTCGCTGGCGGCCTTCTGGAAAAAACTGCGAAACTGCCGCTCGAACATCCCGTACATGCGCTTCACCTTCTGCTTCTCGCGCATCTGCACGCCGAAGTCGGAGACCTTTTGCATGCGCGCGCGCGGCGCCTTGCCCGGCTTCCCCTTGCGCTTGGTGATCTGGCACTTGGGGCTGTGGCACCGGTCACCCTTCAGATACAACTTGACGCCCTCGGCGCGGCACAACCGGCAGGCCGGTCCCAGGTATCTTCCCATGATCTGGCCTCCCCTATACCCGCCGCTTCTTCTGCGGACGGCATCCGTTGTGCGGAATCGGGGTAACGTTGCGAATCGCCCGCACCCGCAGCCCGAGGGCGCCCAGGGAGCGGATAGCGGACTCGCCGCCGCCGCCGGGCCCCTTCACATACACGCTCACTTCCTGCAAGCCGTACTCCATCGCCTTCCGCGCCGCCGTCTCCGCGGTGGTCTGAGCGGCGAACGGGGTCGATTTCTTCGCCCCCCGGAAGCCCAGCGATCCCGCCGACGCCCACGACACCGCATTACCCATCAGATCGGTGATCGTGATGATGGTGTTGTTGAAGGTAGCCTGTATGTAGACGTTGCCCTTGCTGACCTGTCTTCTTGTTGCTCGTTTTGCCACTCTTGCTCCGTTATCCCGGTTCGCCGGGTACTATCCCCGCCGCCGTGCACTACTTTGCGGACGGCGCCTTGCGCTTGCCCGCTACCGTCTTGCGCTTGCCCTTCCGAATCCGTGCGTTGGTGCGCGTCCGCTGACCGCGTACCGGCAGGCCGCGGCGATGGCGAATGCCGCGGTAGCAGCCAATGTCCATCAGCCGCTTGATGTTCATCGACACTTCCGTGCGGAGGCGCCCCTCCACCTGGTAGTCGTTTTCGATTACCTGCCGCAGCCGGGTTATCTCGTCCGCGGTCAGGTCGTTCATGCGTGTGCCCGGATCGATGCCGACCGTCGCGCAGATCTTGCTTGCCGCCGACCGTCCAATCCCGAAGATGTAGGTCAGCGCAATATCAACATGTTTGTTGGGCAGGTCGATTCCCGCTATACGTGCCATGAAAAGCTCCCTATGCGTCCGCGGCTCAGCCGCGCTGCCGTTGTTTGTGCTTGGGGTTGCTGCAGATCACCCGCACCACCCCGCGCCGGCGAATCACTTTGCACCGGTTGCACATTTTCTTCACGCTCACGCGTACCTTCATGTTCGGTCAGCTCCCTACTCACAGATTCCGCGATCGGATACGTCCCTTCTTGGTGAGTCCCTCGTGGTGATGCATCCGCAAGTGCCCCTCGATCTGACTCATGGTATCGAGGTCGACGCCCACCATGATCAGCAACGAAGTACCGCCCATGAGGAATGCCACCGACGACGGAAATGAGAACAGCGCCTGGATGATCGAGGGAATGATCGCGATGAACGCCAGAAACAACGCTCCCGGTAAGATGATGCGATTCAGTATGCGCGTCAAATAGGCGCGCATGTTGTCCGAGCTGATGCCCCGGATGGAGCCTCCGTTCTCGCGAATCTGGCGGGCGATCTCCACCGGATTGAGGGTGACCTGGGTGTAGAAGTACGCGAAAAACACAATCAGCACCGCGTAGACGATGACATGCGGCAGCCCGTCCGGACGCAACCAGGAGGCGAATCGGGACAGCCACGGCTGGCTGCTGCCGAGATTCTGCGCAATCTGCAGCGGGAAGATCAGCACCGACGAGGCGAAGATGACCGGAATGACGCCCGACGGGTTGATCTTGAACGGCAGGTAGGCGTTCTGCGCGCCGTACACGCGCCGGCCTACCACGCGCTTGGCGTAGTTGACCGGGATGCGCCGCTGCCCCTGCTGCTCATAGACGATCAGTGCGATCACGCCGACAAACACGCCGAATACCACGATGGCATACACCGGATTGAGATCCTGCTGCTGGATCTGCGTGATGATGATCCAGATGGCATTCGGGATGCGCGCCACGATGCCGGCGAATATGAGCAGCGAGATGCCGTTGCCGATACCGCGCTGGGTAATCTGCTCGCCCACCCACATCAGGAAAACGGTCCCCGAGGTTACCGTGAGCATGGCGATGATCGTGTACGGCACCCGCGCCATGGTGATGGCATCGGGAATGGAGTTGGCGAACTCGGTCACGGTGAACGATTGCACCAGGCATACGAGGACCGTGCCGTAGCGCGTGTAACGCTGAATCTTCTGGCGCCCGCCCTCCTCTTCGGAGATCTTCTTCAGCTTCGGAAACACCATCAGCAGGAGCTGCATGATGATCGAGGTGGTGATGTAGGGCACGATTCCGAGCATGAACACCGAGAAGTTGGTGAATGCCCCGCCCGAGAAGAAGTCGAAGTAGTCGGTGATGCCGACCGCCCCGGAACTCTGCTGGGCGGTAAAGAAGGCATTCAGCGCGGTTACGTTGACGCCCGGAATGGGAAGCACCGCGCCGAGCCGGAACACCAGCAGCATGGCCACGGTGAACAGGATTCGGTCGCGCAGATCCTTGATCCGGAAGATGTCAACGAGCGGATTCGTTGCCACGCCTACTCCGCCGAGGCCATGCCGCCGGAGGCGCCACCGCCGGAAGGCCCGCCGTCCTGCTGCGCCGCGAGTAGCGTTACGCTGCCGCCAGCACCCTCGATCTTGCGGCGCGCACCCTCGGAGACGCGTGCCACCTGCACCTCGAGCCGACGCTCGATCTCGCCGTCACCGAGCAGCTTGACCGCCGCCTCCGCCGACTTGATCAGACCGCGCTCCGCCAGAATCTGCGCGGTCACGACGGAATCGTCCTCGAAGCCGGCCAGAGCCGCCACGTTGACCACCTGGTATTCGACACGAAACCGCTTGTTGGAGAATCCGCGCCGTGCGACGCGGCGGTAGAGCGGCATCTGCCCGCCCTCGAAACCGGGGCGAACGCCGCCTCCGGAACGCGCGTTCTGTCCCTTGGTGCCGCGCCCGGCGGTACCGCCGCGGCCGCTGCCCGGACCGCGCCCGATGACGCGCCGCGAGCGCGTGGCGCCGGCCGGGCGGCGCGGGCCGTCGATAGAAGCGTATGCTCCGGCGGCGTATGGTTGCGCCGCGATCACGAGTTCTCTCCCACCGGCTCCACGGTCAACAGGTAGGACACCTGGTTGATCATGCCAAGAATATCGGGCGTCGCCGCATGCTCGACGCTGCTACCCACGCGGTGCAGCCCAAGTGCGGCAACCGTGCGCCGATGACGCGGCTTGCTGCCCAGCGGGCTGCGCGTCAGGCGCACGCGAATAGCGTCCGTGGCCGTGCTCGACTGCGCCATGCTCAGCCCCACAACTCGCGCACGGGCTTGCCGCGATTGGTGGCCACCTTGCGAGCATCCATCAGGTGGTCAAATCCGGCAAACACCGCCTTGACAATGTTCATCGAGTTCTGCGATCCGAGCGATTTGCTCAGGATGTCGGTGATCCCGGCCGCCTCCAGCACCGCGCGTACCGGGCCGCCGGCGATAATGCCGGTACCGGGGGAGGCCGGCCGAAGCAGCACGTTGGAACCTTTGAAATTCCCGGTTACCGCATGCGGCAGGGTGGTCTTGCGGCGTGGAACCGAAACCATGTTGCGGCGCGCCCGCTCACTGCTCTTGCGGATGGCGTCGGCCACGTAGTTGGCCTTGCCGAACCCGTAGCCAACGCGGCCCTTGCGGTCGCCGACCACTACCAGGGCCGAGAAGGAAAACCGACGGCCCCCCTTTACCACCTTGGCGATGCGGTTCAGGCGCACCAGTTTCTCGAACATGTCGCTGTCACGACGGTCGCCGAAGTTGCGTCCGCCGGACCGGTTCCCCATTGATCGGCTACTCATCCTCTATCCCCGCATCTACAGGTTGATCCCGGCCTCGCGCACGCCTTCCGCCAGCGAGCGTACCCGGCCGTGATACGGATATCCATTTCGATCGAACACTACCTCGGCGATGCCATGCTGACGCAAGCGCTCTCCGACCACCAGTCCCAGCTTGCCGGCACCGGCAACCTTGCTGCCGGCAGCCCCAAACTCGGCCTCTCGACTCGACGCCGACACCAGCGTGTGACCGCGCTGATCGTCGATCGCCTGCACGTAGGTGTACGAGTTGCTCTTGTACACCGTAAGGCGCGGACGCCCGGCGGTTCCCCGAATCCGCTTGCGAATGCGCAGTTTGCGGCGCAGCCAGCGGCGCCGCTTCGGAAGTGCGCTGCCATGCGCAGCGCTTCGCCCGCCACTCCTGCGGCGCCGCCCGGGGGTGCCCCCGCTCCCGTGGGGGAAGGGGGGGTGCGCGGCGCGGCCGCGGGCGCCGCTTGGGAGGGGCGCGCCCAGGCGCCCCGCTGCCCCCGCCACTCATGCGGTGCCGGCGCCCGCCATCGCCTTGCCCGCCTTGCGGCGCACATATTCGTTCTCGTACCGCACGCCCTTGCCCTTGTACGGTTCGGGGGGCCGGAAACCGCGGATTTCGGCGGCCACCTGGCCCACCATCTGCCGGTCGGCACCAGACACGGTAATGCGCGTTGCGCTCGCCGCATCAATGGTTACCCCGTCGCGGATCGGATACTCAATGGGATTCGAATAGCCGAGGTTGAGCACCAGCTTGTTGCCCTGGACCTCGCCCCGGTAGCCGACCCCGTTGATCACCAGCACCTTGCTGAATCCGGTCGAAACGCCGGTCACCATGTTGGCGATCAGCTTGCGATACAGGCCGTGCAGCGCCTTGCTGCGATGCGCGTCGTCGCCACGCGTGACCGTTACCTGGCCGTCCCCGACCGCCACGCTGATGTTGCCGGTAGTGCGCAACTGCAGCGCCCCCTTCGGCCCGCTGGCGTCGAATCGGTTCCCGTTCACTTCCACCTTGACGCCGGCCGGCACGGCGACCGGCACTACCCCAACACGTGACATCGCTACCAGACCGTACAGAGCAGTTCGCCGCCGGCTTTCCGCTCGCGCGCGCGCCGCCCGGTCGTGACGCCGGACGAGGTCGAAACCACCAGCGTGCCGTAGCCGTTGAACACCCGCGGCATGCCTCGATAACCGGAGTATATGCGCCGGCCCGGCTTGGAGATCCGCTGGATTCCCTGGATGATCGGCGCGAGCTGCTCATCGTACTTCAGGAATACGCAGATGCTGGTATGGCCGTCCGCGTTTACCTTCTTGAAGTTCTTGATATAGCCCTCGATCTTGAGAATCTTGATGATCTCCAGCTTCAACCGCGACGGCCGGATGTTGACGCTCTCGTGGCCGGCGCTGCTCGCATTCTTGATTTTCGCGAGCATGTCGGCGATCGGATCGGTTACCGCCATCGAATCCCTTCCCCTACCAACTTGATTTTGTAACTCCGGGTATCTTGCCGGCGCTCGCAAGGTTGCGAAAGCAGATCCGACAGAGTTCGAATTTACGCATATAACCGCGTGCCCGGCCACACAGCCGGCACCGATTTACCGCCCGGACCCGGTACTTCGGCTTCCGTCCGGCTTTCACCATCAAACTTTTGCGCGCCACTCTAATTTGCCTCCGGCCGTTGAAATGGCATCCCGAGCGCAGCAAGCAGGCTGCGTGCCTCGCGATCGGTTTCCGCGGTGGTTACGATCACGATGTTGAGCCCGGTGATACGCTCCACCTTGTCATAGTCGATTTCCGGAAAGATGGTCTGGTCATCGACTCCCATGGAGTAGTTGCCGTGGCCATCGAAAGCACGGATGCTGCAGCCGCGGAAGTCCTTGATGCGCGGGATCGCCACGCTCACCAAGCGGTCGAGAAATTCGAACATGCGATCGCCGCGGAGCGTGACCATGACGCCGATCTCCATGCCCTGACGTATCTTGAACGCCGCAATCGACTTCCGTGCCGTGGTGCGGACCGCATGCAGGCCGGAGATCTGGCTGAGTTCGGCCACCGCCGTATCGAGCAGCCGCTTGTTGTTGACCGCTTCGCCGACGCCGGCGCTGAGCACGATTTTCTCCAGCCGGGGGGTCTGCATCACCGAGTCGTAGCCGAACTCCTCGTGCAGGGCGGCCGCAATCTGAGCCCGATATTGCGCCTTCAGGCGCGGAACGTAGCTATCCGGCACAACCGGTTCCGGTGTCTTGCGCTTGCTCACAACGGTTCTCCACACTTCCGGCACACGCGCACCTTGTCCTCGCCGCTCGTATCGTAACCGATGCGGGCTATCCCACATCGGCGGCATACGACCATCACGTTGGCCCAATTCACACTGGCTTCCACGTCGGTAAGCCCGCCCTGCTGCGGCTGGTTGGGATTCTTCGAGCGCACCGCCTTCTTGACCATGTTGGCGCCTTCGATCCACACCCGTCCGCGGGTCCGGTCGAGACGCAGAATTCTGCCCTCACGCCCGCGCGAACGGCCGCTGACGATGCGCACCAGGTCGCCGGTCTTGAGCTTGCTGCGTGCCGCCATCATAACACCTCCGGAGCCAGCGACACGATCTTCATGTAATCGCGCTCGCGCAACTCACGGGCCACCGGCCCGAACACGCGCTTGCCTGCCGGGTTGCCGGCGGCGTCCACCAGCACGCAGGCGTTGTCGTCGAAGCGGATGTAGGTGCCGTCGTCGCGCCGCAATTCCTTTCTGGTGCGCACCACCACGGCGCGGGTCATTGATCCCTTGCGGATCGCGCCGCCCGGCAGCGCAACCTTCACCGCAACCACGACGGTGTCACCCACCGACGCGCTGCGGCGCTTCGAGCCGCCGAGTATCTTGATGCACTGCACCCGCTTGGCGCCGCTGTTGTCGGCCACGTTGAGGTAGCTCATCATTTGAATCATGATTCCCCGTCCCTAACTGGCGCGCTTCACGATCTCGACCAGCCGCCAGCGCTTCATCTTGCTCAGCGGGCGGTTCTCGATGACGCGCACCAAGTCGCCAACTTGGCAGTCGTCGCCAGGATCGTGCGCCATCACCTTCTTGCTGAGGTTGCGGTACTTCTTGTACAGCCGGTGCTTCTTGCGACGGGAGATGCGCACCACGACGCTCTGGGCGGCCCCGTTGCTGACCACCGTACCGGTCAGCACGCGCTTGTGGCGTTTGCCGGACGCCGCCGGTGCGCCCACTTCCGCGGGCTCCGGCTCTCGCGCCGATGCCGCCGCGATCGCTTCTGGTGCGGCGGCCGGTTCGGCTCCTGCCGCGACCGCCTCGCCGCCCGGCTGTTCCGCACTGGCGGGCGCGCCCGCGGAGTCGCCGTTGCCGGGCTCCGCGGCGATACTTGCCTCCGCGTCTGGCGCCGGTGCGTCCGCCGCCGGCGCTTCGGGGACCGCCGCTGCCGCGTCTTCCGACGCGGCCGAGACCACCTCGCCCGCCGCCGCCTCCGCGCCTGCCGCGAAGACCGGCTCCGCGGTCGATACCGCTTCCACGGTCACTGCCGCCGCCTCGTCGGTCTGCCGCTCGTCGGGCGCGACGTCAGGCTGCTGGTCCGGATTGTCTACCGGTCTATTCATAGTTCTCCTCGGCGCATATTACTGCTCGACCTGCGCCGGCGCGGCAGCCGGCTGCTCGTTCTCTTCCTTGCCACCGGCTTCTTCCGCGCCGGTGACGGCGGCCTGCGCCTGCCTGATGCCCAGGTCATACTCATGCAAAATGGTGTTCAACCGGGCGAGCTTGCGCTTCAGCGTACGCAGCAGCAGGGGATTGTCCACGTGCCCGACCACGACGTTGAACCGCACGTCCCGGTACTGCTTGCGCATCTCGTCCCGGCGAGTGAGCAATTCGCCATACGAAAGGTCGTTAAAGGAATCTTTCATTCTTCCAGGTTGCGCCGCACCAGCAGCTTCGTCTTCACCGGCAGCTTGCTGCCCGCCAGGGCAATCGCTTCGCTGGCGGCCTGCCGCGGCACTCCGGCCAACTCGAACAGCACCGTACCCGGCTTCACCGGCGCCACCCAGTACTCGGGGGTGCCCTTGCCCTTGCCCATCCGCGTCTCGGCCGGCTTCTTGGTGTACGGCTTGTCCGGGAAAATGCGGATCCACACCTTGCCGCCACGCCGGATGTGGCGGGTCATGGCGACCCGCGCGGCCTCGATCTGGCGGTTGGTAATCAGTTTCGGTTCCAGCGCCATCAGCCCGTAATCGCCGAACGCAACTTCATTCTTGCGGGTGGCGTTGCCACGCAGACGGCCTCGCTGCCGCTTGCGGTATTTCTCTCGCTTGGGAGCCAGCATCGTTACAACCGCGCCGCCGAGCGACCGCGCTGACGGCGCAGCGGCTGGCCCGCGTCTTCCTTGGTCTCACGGCCGAACAGCTCGCCGTTGAATACCCACACCTTCACGCCGATGGTGCCCATCGCGGTCTGCGACTCGGCAAACCCGTAGTCGATGTCGGCGCGGAACGTATGCAACGGAATACGGCCCTCCTTGCGCTGCTCGCTGCGAGACATCTCCGAACCGCCGAGCCGGCCGCCAATCTTGATCTTGATGCCCTGCACGCCGGCGCGCATGGCGTTCTGCACCGCCATGTTCAACGAGCGCCGGAACGACGCCTTGGTGCGCAACTGCCGCGCCACGTTCATGGCGATAAGCTGCGCATTCACCTCGGGCCGGTGAATCTCCTTGATCTTGATCTGGATCTTCTTGCCGACCAGCCGCTGCAGCTTGCCGCCGAGCCGCTCGATGTTGGCGCCCTTGGCACCGATCACCACTCCCGGACGGCCGGTGTGGATGATGATGGTGATTCGCTGAGGATGACGGATAATCTCCACGTCGGAGATATCGGCACCGCGCGTATCGGGCGAATTCTCGATCAGGTTGCGCAACCCCAGGTCCTCGTGCAGCGTCCTGGAATACTCGCGCGGATCAACGTACCACTTCGACTTCCAGGTACGATTGATGCCCAACCGCATCCCGATCGGGTTGATCTTCTGGCCCATTCCTAAGCTCCCGTTATTCCTCGTCCTCGCCCACCGTCGCCACCGCGACGACGATGTGGCACATGCGCTTCAACAGACGATCAGCGCGTCCTCGGCCCCGAATCCAGATCCGCTTCATGCGCGGCGCCTCGTTCACTTCAACGTGGCTGACGTAGAGCGCCTCCTCGTCGAGATTCTCGTTCTGTACCAGGGCGTTGTCGGCGGCCGACTTGACCACCTTGCGCAGCACCTTGGCGCCCTTGTTGGGCAACGCATCCAACAGCGCCAGGGCTTCGACGTACGGTTTGCGCCGCACCGTGTCGGCGATCGGACGCACCTTGCGCGGCGACATCCTGATGTACTGCGCGCGTGCGGTATGGCCCTTTGCCGCGTCGATCACCGCCGCACCGCCTTGCGATCCGACCCGGCATGGCCGCGGAACACGCGCGTCGGTGCAAATTCACCGAGCTTGTGCCCGACCAGGTTCTCGGTGACATACACCGGGATCCAAGTCTTGCCGTTGTACACCGAAATGGTCATGCCGACCATCTCAGGAATGATCGTCGACGTCCGCGAGTACGTACGGATCATGCGCTTTTCGCCGGTCTTGCTGGCATCAAGGATGCGCTGGTACAGCTTGCCCGCAATAAACGGTCCCTTCTTTACCGATCGTGCCATGTCGGCCTACTTCCTTCCTTTGCGGCGGGTGACGATGAACGCACTCGACGCTTTGCGCTTGCGGCGCGTCTTGGCACCCTTGGTCGGCCTGCCCCATGCGGACACCGGATGCCGGCCGCCGGAGCTCTTTCCCTCGCCGCCACCGTGCGGGTGATCGTGCGGGTTCATCGCCACGCCGCGCACCTTGGGACGGCGCCCAAGCCAACGCGCTCGCCCGGCTTTGCCAAGCGAAACATTCATGTGGTCCTGATTGCCTACTTCGCCGATCGATGCCGCGCACTCGTGGAATACCATCCGCACTTCGCCCGACGGCAGGCGCAGGGTGACGTAGTCTCCTTCGCGCGCCACCAACGTGGCGCTGCCGCCGGCGGAGCGGGCGATCTGCCCGCCGCGGCCGAGCGTAAGTTCCACGTTGTGGACCGCCATGCCGAGCGGGATGCGCTTCAGCGGCATCGTGTTGCCCACCTCAATGGGGGCGTTCGGCCCGCTTACCACGGGGTCCCCGACCGTCAGGCCGCGCGGCGCCAGTATGTATCGCTTGTCACCGTCGGCATACGATACCAGCGCCAGGTTGGCGGACCGGTTCGGGTCGTAGCTTACCGCCAAAACCTTGCCGGGCACACCGCTCTTGTCACGCCGAAAATCCACCACCCGGTACCGACGCTTGTGACGGCCGCCGCGCCGCCGGACGCTGATTCTCCCGCCGGCACCGCGCCCGGCCCGGTTGCCCATCGGCTTGAGCAGCGACTTGACCGGCTTGTCGTCCTGCAGGTCGCTGAAGTCGAGCCCGGTCGCATAACGGCTGCCCGGGGTGATTGGCTTGTTTTTCTTCAGTGGCACCGCGCTCAGGCTCCTTCGAATATCTGGATGCTCTCGCCGGGAGCGAGCGTCACGATCGCCTTCTTCCAGCCGGATCGGTGGCCGGCGCGAAAGCGCAGGCGCTTCGGCTTGCGCGGGACCGTTATGATGTTGCACTTCACGGGATGTACGCCAAACGTGGTACGCACCGCCTCCGTGATCTGCAACTTGTTGGCGCGCGCATCCACCCGGAACGCATACTTCCTGGCACCGCGCTGCTCGTTGCTCTTTTCGGTGACGACCGGTGCGATGATGATGTCCGATCTCATGCTTCCTCCCCGTTGCCGCCGGCCTGCTCAGCCGCCGCTTCCCGCTGTTCTCCGAGCAGCTGCGCGAGCCGGTCGGCCGCGGCACGCGTAAGCAGGACGCGCTCTGCGTAGTACAGGTCGTGGGCCGTCACGGTGTGGCAGGCGCGCATCCGCAGCCAAGGGATGTTGCGGGCGGCGCGCACCAGCATGGGGGCGGGCGCATCGAGCAGCCATACACAGCGGGCGGCGCCCGTAATCGGCTCCAGTTGGCGAGCCAGATCCCTGGTCTTGCCGCTGTCGGCGTCCAGTCCGTCGACCACCGTGATGCGCTGCTCGCGCGCCTTCTGGGTGAGAATCGAACGCATTGCCGTTCGCTTTGCCTTGCGCGGCAGCCGATAACGGTAGCTGCGCGGCTTGGGACCGAAGATCACCCCGCCGCCGGTCCACAGCGGCGACTTCACGTCGCCCGCGCGGGCGCGCCCGGTACCCTTCTGGCGCCACGGCTTGCGGTTGGTGCCGCGCACCTGGCCGCGACTCTTGGTGGACGCCGTTCCGACCCGGCGGTTGGCGAGCTCGTTGCGAATGGCGTGGTAGATGGCGCCCTCGCTAACCTCGACGCCGAACACGCCGTCGGCCAGTTCCACCTCACCGCGGGCGCCGCCGCCAGCGCCGATCACCGGTACCGTCACGATGCCTCCCCGCTGGAACCGCCGGCCACGCCGGCCGCCAAGCTCACCGCCGCGCGGTTGCGGGTGCCACCCTTTTTGGCGTCGGTCACCAGCAACGTACCGCCGCGCGGCCCCGGACACGGTCCGCCGACCAGCAGCAGGTGGCGCTCGGCGTCGACGCCGTACAGGCGAAGGTTGTGCATGGTCGCGCTGGTGCCGCCCATCCGCCCGGCCATCTTCTTGCCCTTGACAACCCGGGATGGCGACGCGGACTGCCCGATCGAACCGGGCGCGCGGTGAAACTTGGACCCGTGCGACTTTCTGCCGCCATGGAACCCATGGCGCTTCATCACGCCCTGGAACCCCTTGCCCTTCGACGTACCCTGTACGTCGACCAGCATGGCGCCGGCAAACAGCTCCACGCCGAGGGTGTCGCCCACCGACGGTGCCCCTTCGAAGTCGCGCACTTCCACGAGGTGCCGCACCGGGGCCATCCCGTCCGCGAACTGACCCGCATACGGCTTGGTCACCCGCTTGGGCCGCAACGGATCGGCGCCAAGCACCACAGCGGTATAGCCGTCGCGCTCGGGTGTGCGCACACCCACCACCACATTCGGATCGACCCGAATGACGGTCGCGGGCAACAGTGAGCCGTCGTCCGCGAACAGCTGCGTCATGCCCACCTTGCGTCCGATCAACGCCTTCACTGCTTGATCTCCACGTCCACGCCGGCGGGAAGCTCCAGTTTCATCAGGGCATCCATGACCGCCGACGTGGGCTCGATAATGTCGATCAGACGCTTGTGGGTACGCATCTCGAACTGCTCGCGCGACTTCTTGTTTACATGCGGCGAACGCAGCACGGTGTAGCGGTTGGTACGCGTAGGCAACGGAATCGGCCCGGAAACCTGCGAACCCGCCTTTTGCACCGTTTGCACAATCGCCTTGGAACTTTGGTCTATCAACTCCACATCGAAGCCGCGCAGACGCACCCGGATACGGTCAACTGCCATGACGGTGCCCTTTCAATCCTCGCCGCGCTACTCGACGATCTCGGTAACCGTGCCGGCGCCCACCGTGCGCCCGCCCTCGCGGATCGCGAAGCGGACACCCTGCTCGACGGCAATGGTGTTAATCAACTCAATGGTCAGATCCGTGGTATCGCCGGGCATCACCATCTCCTTTCCTTCCGGAAGGGTCACGGCGCCGGTGATGTCGGTGGTGCGGAAGTAGAACTGCGGCCGGTAGCCGGTAAAGAACGGCCGGCTGCGCCCGCCCTCCTCACGGGTCAGCGCGTACACGGTGGCCCTCATCTTCTTGTGCGGTGTAATCGAACCCGGCTTGGCGAGCACTTGGCCGCGCTCCACTTCCTTGCGATCCACGCCGCGCAGCAGAGCGCCGATGTTGTCGCCGGCCTCGCCCGAGTCGAGGATCTTGTTGAACATCTCGACGCCGGTAACCACGGTGGTGCGGGTATCGCGGATGCCCACGATCTCCACGTTCTCGCCGGTCTTGATGGTGCCGCGATCAATGCGGCCGGTGACCACGGTGCCGCGTCCCAGAATCGAGAACACGTCCTCGATCGGCATCAGAAACGGACGATCCACCTCGCGCTCGGGGAGCGGAATGTAGCTATCCATCGCTTCGAGCAGCTCCACCACGGTGCTGTTGGCGTCTTCGTCGCCGGGATTCTCCAGCGCGCGCAGAGCGGTGCCCTTGATGATCGGAATTTCGTCGCCGGGGAAGTCGTACTCGTTGAGCGCGTCCTTGACCTCTTCCTCGACCAGCTCAAGCAACTCCTCGTCGTCGATCTGATCGGTCTTGTTGATGTAGACAACGATCGACGGCACCTGCACCTGGCGGGCGAGCAGGATGTGCTCGCGCGTCTGCGGCATGACCGAGTCGGGCGCCGATACCACCAGCACCGCGCCGTCCATCTGCGCCGCGCCGGTAATCATGTTCTTGATGTAGTCGGCGTGCCCGGGGCAGTCGACGTGGGCGTAGTGCCGGTTGTCGGTCTGATACTCGACATGACGCGTGTTGATGGTAATGCCGCGCGCCTTTTCCTCGGGGGCGTTGTCGATATCCTCGTACTTCATCAGCTTGTCCCCAAACTTGAGGTTGCAATGCTGAGTGATAGCCGCGGTCAGCGTGGTCTTGCCATGGTCGACATGACCGATGGTACCGACGTTGACGTGCGGTTTGGTACGCTCGAACTTCTCTTTGGCCATTTGCTGTTCCTCCTACTCTCCGTGTAGTCGATTTTGTTGCTGAGTTGCCATATTGCTATGCGGTCGCCAGACGCCCGGAGGTTCCGGCAACCATTTCCGTCTGTACTGCCTTGGGAGCCGCCTCGTAGGCTCCGAACTGCATTGTGTGCGTGGCGCGGCCGCGGGTCATGGAGCGCAGATCGGTCACGTAACCGAACATCTTGCGCAGCGGAACCCGCGCCTTGACCGTACGGCCACCAAACACGTCTTCGATTCCCTGTATGTGGCCGGTGCGCGAACTGAGGTTGGAGATGACGTCCCCGAGATACTCCTCCGGGCAATGCACCTCCACCTCCATGATCGGTTCCAGCAGCCGCGGTCCAGCCTTGGCGACCCCCTGCCGGTACGCGATGCTGCCGGCGATCCGAAACGACTGATCGCTCGAATCCACCTCGTGATAGCTGCCGTCGAGGAGAATGGCGCGAAAGTCTACCATCGGGTAGCCGGCCAGCACGCCAACCTCCATCGCCTCCTCAATCCCGCGCTGCACCGCCGGAATATACTCTTTCGGAACGCGTCCGCCAGTAACCTTGCTTTCGAACAGGAATCCGGCTCCCGACGGCAGCGGTTCGAACTGCACCTCGACGTGCGCGTACTGTCCGTGACCGCCGGTCTGGCGCACGAACCGGGTCACCACCTCGGCGCTGCGGCTGATTGTCTCCCGGTACGCCACCTCCGGCATGCCGATGTTGGCCTCGACACCCCACTCGCGGGACAGGCGCGCCGTCAGCACCTCCAGGTGGAGCTCCCCCATGCCGGCCATGATGGTCTGCCCGGTCTCGTGATCGACCCGCACCTTGAACGTCGGATCTTCGTCGGAAAGCTTGGCGAGCGCCGCGCCGAGGCGGTCCGAGTCCTGCTTGGACTTCGGCTCGATGGCGATCGACACCACCGGCTCGGGAAATACCATCGACTCCAGAATGACCGGATGGTCCTGGCTGCACAGCGTGTCGCCGGTGGTGGTCTTGCGCAATCCGACCGCCGCCACGATCTCGCCAGTGCGTGCCGCGGGGATCTCCTCGCGGCGGTTGGCGTGCATACGCAGCAGACGGGTCACCCGCTCACGCCCGTCGGCTGACGAGTTGTACAGGTAGGAGCCGGCCTGCAGCACGCCCGAGTAGATGCGGAAGTAGGTGAGCCGGCCGACGTAGGGGTCGGTCACTACCTTGAAGGCCAGCGCGGACAGACTCTCGTCGTCGCGCGGGGCACGTTCAATGTAGTCGCCGGTGTTGGGCACGATACCGGTGACCGAAGGCTTTTCCGCCGGCGACGGCAAGTAGTCCACCACGCCGTCGAGCAGAAGCTGGACGCCCTTGTTCTTGAACGCGCTGCCGCACAGCACCGGGAACAGTTCTCCTGCCACGGTGTGCCGGCGCAGCGCCGCGCGCACCTGGGCGCTGTCGATCTCATCGCCCGACAGGTAGCGCTCCATCAACTCGTCATCGAGGTCGGCAAGCCGTTCCACCAGTTCGATCCGGGCCTGCCCGGCGCGGTCGCGCAACGCGGGCGGAATCTCCTCGGTGCGATAGGTGGTGCCGAGATCCACCTCCTCCCAGGTGATCTGGCGCATCTCCACCAGGTCGATCACACTGTTGAAGTCGGCGCCGGCGCCGGTCGGCAGCTGCACCGGGACGGCGTTGGCGCCGAGCTTGGCGTGCAGTTCGTCCACGCAAGCGGCAAAGTCGGCGCCGACGCGGTCCATCTTGTTGACGAAGACCAGCCGTGGAACGGCGTAGGTGTTGGCCTGCTTCCACACCGTTTCGCTCTGTGGCTCGACGCCGGCCACCGCGCAAAACACCGCCACCGCGCCGTCGAGCACCCGCAGCGAGCGCTCCACCTCCACGGTGAAGTCGACGTGCCCGGGAGTGTCGATGATGTTCACCGCGTGCTCGCGCCAACTGCAGTAAGTGGCGGCGGCGGTGATCGTGATGCCGCGCTCCTTCTCAAGATCCATCCAGTCCATTTCGGCCTGGCCATCATGGACTTCACCAAGCTTGTGCTTGCGCCCCGTGTAGTACAGAATTCGCTCGGTGGTAGTGGTTTTGCCGGCGTCGATGTGAGCCATGATCCCGATGTTGCGGGTATGGCTCAGCCGGCGGTGGGATTCCATTGTTCTGCTTTCGTTCCGTTTTTCCAGCCCGTGACGGTGCCCTACCAGCGGTAGTGGGCGAACGCCTTGTTCGCCTCCGCCATCCGGTGCGTATCCTCTTTCTTCTTCACGGCCGCCCCGGTCTCATTGAAGGCATCCATCAACTCCGCGCTCAGGCCCGCGGTCATTGCCCGCCCGCGCCGCTGCTTGGAGAACTGGATCAGCCAGCGGATTGCCAGCGCATCGCGGCGCGACTCGCGCACTTCGACCGGCACCTGGTAGGTGGAGCCGCCGACCCGCCGCGACTTCACTTCCAGCAACGGCTTGGCATTCTCCACCGCCTTCAGAAACACCTCAAGCGGATCGCGGTTCATGCGCTTCTCGATGATGTCGAACGCGTCGTACAGCGCGCGTGTGGCGGTCGATCGCTTGCCGCGCGTCATCATTGCATTGATGAACCTGCCCGCGGTGACGTTGCGGTACTTGGGATCGATCGGATCGGGACGTTTCCTGGTGTTTCCGCGGCGTGGCATCTCGCTTTCCTCCGCTATACCTTCGGCCGCTTGGTGCCGTATTTCGAACGCGCCTTGCGCCGGTCCTCGACGCCGAGCGTGTCCTTGGTGCCACGCACCACGTGATACCTGACCCCGGCCAGATCCTTCACTCTGCCGCCGCGAATCAGCACCACCGAGTGCTCCTGCAAGGTGTGCCCGATTCCGGGAATGTAGGCGTTCACTTCGATATTGTTGGACAGGCGAACGCGTGCCACCTTGCGCAGCGCGGAATTCGGCTTGCGCGGCGTGATGGTGCGCACCTGGGTGCACACGCCGCGCTTCTGCGGACACGACTGCAGTGCCGGCGACTTCGACTTGTTGTAAGGCCGCTTGCGACCCTTGCGAATGAGCTGGTTGATCGTCGGCATGTTTCGTACCTCTCCCTTCCTCGTGCTCGGCGACACACACTATCCGCGGCGGCCGCGATATTCTCGCAACAGACCGCCTCACGCCCCTTTCGACGGGTTTCACTACCGTGACCGGGATGCCTGCCTGGTTTGGGCGAACAGGTGTGGCGACGGGGCACTGCCGCGCGACAAACAGCCTGCCGCGAAAGTGCGGCACTTAAGGTAGACGAGCGACACCGAAAGGTCAACCCCGACCGTCAGTATTCACCGCGCCGCCGGCGCATGCCCGCCTCGAGGCAACTTATTCGGGATCGACCCCCGCCCGCATGCCGGGGCCCGACGCCGGCGCCGGCCCCCCCATCGTCGGCGCCGCCTCCCCCATCGTCGGCGCCGCGCCGACCACGCCCACCGCATCGACGTCATCGTAGGCATCGTCGAACTCCTGGGCGGCGAGCTCGCGCTCCAGCTCTTCCTGCCGGCGCTGCTCGAGAATGCGTTGAATCTTCACGTCGAGGTTTTCCATGTTCTCGTCGAACAGCGTGACCTCGCGGTACTCGCGCATGCCGGTTCCGGCGGGGATCAGGTGACCGATGATCACATTCTCCTTGAGGCCGCTCAGACGATCGGAAGATCCGGCGATCGAGGAGTTGGTCAACACACGGGTGGTTTCCTGGAACGATGCCGCCGAAATGAACGAATCGATGTTCAACGACGCCCGTGTGATGCCGAGCAACAGGGGTTGTGCGACGGCCGGCTGGCCGCCCTCCTGGATCACCTTGCGGTTCTCTTTGTTGAAGGTGTGCCGATCGACCTGCTGGCCGTAGATGAAGTTGGTATCTCCGACGCCGACAATCTCGATCTTCTTCATCATCTGGCGAATGATCACGCCGATGTGCTTGTCGTTGATCTTCACGCCCTGCAGCCGGTACACCTCCTGGATCTCGTTCACCAGGTAGCGCTGCAACTCGTTCTCGCCGAGTATCTGCAGAATGTCGTGCGGATCGATGCCGCCGTCGCACAGCAACTCGCCGGCCTCGACCGTGTCGCCGTCGCGGACCAGCAGGTGCTTGCCCATCGGGACCGCGTGCTTGTACTCGTTGTCGAACGGATCGACCACGCTGATGGCACGCTTGCCCTTCGAGATGCCCTTGAACTTCACCAGGCCGCCGATCTTGGCGAGCACCGCCGGCGACTTGGACCGGCGTGCCTCGAACAGTTCGCCGACCCGCGGCAGACCGCCGGTGATGTCGCGTGTCTTGACGCTCTCCTTGAGCAGCTTGGCCAACACCCTTCCGGCCGCTACCTGCTCGCCATCCTCCACGTTCAGGTAGGCCTGCCCGGGCAGGTAGTAGTTGGCCACATCGGCGCCGTCGTCGTCGACCACGATCAGCCGCGGCTGCAGCGACTCGAGGGGAAACTCGGTGATCTTCTTTTCGATCTTGCCGGTATCTTCGTTGATCTCTTCCTTGAGCGTGGTGCCGAGCACGATATCTTCGAAGCGTATCGTTCCCGACACCTCCGCGATGATCGGTTCCGCGAACGGATCGAAGTAGGCGATGGTTTCATCCGCCGGCACCACCTGGCCAACCTTGGCCAGCAGTTCCGAACCGTTGCGCACGTCGACCCGCTTTGGTTGCGCGATGATCAGGAGTTGGTCCTCATGCAGGAATACGAAACCGACGTCGTCGGCCCGGACGATGCCGTCGCGGCGGCGGATCAGTGCCGCTTCGCCGAGCACCTGCTGGCCGTCCCCGATCAACAGCTCGTCGTCCGGCTGCACGGCGACCTGCTGTATGACCCGGTTTACCATCAGCCAGCCCTTGCGGCTGTACAGCAG
Organism: Spirochaetaceae bacterium bin103; assembly: GCA_002238925.1. Lineage (GTDB taxonomy): Bacteria > Spirochaetota > Spirochaetia > SZUA-6 > Bin103 > Bin103. The sequence goes on from MPNH01000042.1 coordinate 26,109, forward strand.
GTTGCCGTTTTCGCGCTTGACGGTGGTACCGTGCAGTTCGCGAATGTACACCGGATAGCGCAGGTAGATGCGGTTCTCCTCGCTCACCTGGGTTGCGGCGCCGCCGATGTGGAACGTCCGCATGGTGAGCTGCGTGCCCGGCTGGCCGATTGACTGCGCCGCGATGATGCCGACCGCCTCACCGATCTCGACGGTCCGGTTGTTGGCCAGGTTGCGCCCGTAGCACTTCTGGCATACACCCTGCTTCGACTCGCAGGTCAGTACGGTACGGATACGCACGGTCTCGACGCCGATCCGCTCGATGAACTCGGCGACGTCGTCGGAAATCTCCTCGTTCACGTCGACGATGATGTCGCGGGTAATCGGGTGGCGCACGCGCTCCAGGGTGAAGCGCCCTGCAATGCGGTCGCGCAGCGGCTCGATAATCTCCTCACCGTCCTTGATTGCCTCGTGGTCGATGCCGTTGATGGTGCCGCAGTCGATCTCGTTGACCACCACGTCCTGGGCGATGTCCACCAGCCGCCGGGTCAGATAGCCCGCGTCGGCGGTCTTCAGCGCCGTGTCGGCCAACCCCTTGCGGGCACCGTTGGTGGAGATGAAGAACTCGGTGACGTCCAGCCCCTCCTTGAAGCTGGAACGGATCGGCAGTTCGATGATGTCGCCGGACGGCTTGGCCATCAGACCGCGCATGCCAGCCAGCTGGCGGATCTGCCCGCGGCTGCCGCGCGCCCCGGAGTTGGCCATCATGTGCACCGGGTTGAATCCCTGCTTGTCGGCCTCCAACTCCTTCATGAGCTCGTTGGTCAGGTCGTCGTTGGTGGTGCTCCACACCTCGATGACGCGGTTGTAGCGCTCTTCGTTGGTGATGTGGCCCTGCAGGTACTGGCCGTGAATCTGCTCCACCTGGTCGGTGGCCGACTTGATCATGCCGTCCTTGGCGTCGGGCACGATGATGTCGTCCATGCCGATGGTGGCGCCGAACTTGGTGGCGTAGTTGAAGCCCAGCTCCTTGACCGAATCGAGCATCTCCACGGTGACGTGCGGGCCGTGTTCCTGGTAGCAGCGGGCAATAAGGTCACGCAGCGCCTTCTCGTCGAGCGCCTCGTTGATGTACTCCAGGGCGCTCGGCAGCTCCTCGTTGAGGATTACCCGGCCCGGCGTCGTCTCGAGGTATCCGTTGTCGCCGCCGCCGTCCGTGCCGGCGGCGCCGCTCGCGCCGTTCCGGCGCACGTGGATCAGTGCGTTGTAGTCGACGCTGCGCGCATCGATCGCCATCAGCACCTCGTAGGGACTGGAGAAGTAGCGGCCCTCACCCTTCGCTCCGGGTCGCGCCAGCGTAAGGTAGTTGATCCCGAGCACCATGTCCTGCGTCGGCACCACGATCGGCGAACCGTTGGCCGGGTTGAGCAGGTTCTGCGAGGACAGCATCAGCGTCCACGACTCGATCTGCGCCTCCGGGCTGAGCGGCACATGCACCGCCATCTGGTCGCCGTCGAAGTCGGCGTTGAATGCATGGCACACCAGCGGGTGCAGCTTGATCGCCTTGCCCTCGACCAGGACCGGCTCGAACGCCTGGATGCCGAGCCGATGCAGGGTCGGTGCGCGGTTGAGCAGCACCGGGTGTTCGGCGATCACTTCCTCGAGCACCGCCCACACCTCGGGAGTCTCCTCCTCCACCAGTGACTTGGCCTTCTTGATGTTGAACACCACGTCCTTCTCGACCAGCTTCTTCATGATGAACGGCTTGAACAGTTCCAGCGCCATCTTGGTGGGCAGCCCGCATTGGTGAAGTTTCAGATCGGGTCCCACCACGATCACCGAGCGGCCCGAGTAGTCGACCCGCTTGCCGAGCAGGTTCTGGCGGAAACGGCCCTGCTTGCCCTTGAGCATGTCGGACAACGACTTCAGCGGGCGGTTGGCGGCGCCCTTGACGACGCGCTTCTTCTTGGAGTTGTCGAACAGCGCGTCCACCGCTTCCTGCAACATCCGCTTCTCGTTGCGGATGATGATGTCGGGAGCGTTCAGCGCCAGCAGGCGCTTGAGGCGATTGTTGCGGTTGATCACCCTGCGGTAGAGGTCGTTGAGGTCGGAGGTGGCGAAGCGGCCGCCGTCGAGTTGCACCATCGGGCGCAACTCCGGCGGAATTACCGGGATCACGTCCAGGATCATCCACTCCGGCTTGTTGCGCGAATCACGGAAGTTTTCCACGATCTCGATGCGCTTGAGCAGCCGCTTGTCGCTCTTCGGCCCCTTCTCCGCCATGCGCGCGCGCAACTCGCCGCTGAGGGCTTCCAGGTCCATGCTTTCCAGCAGGGTGCGGATCGCCTCGGCGCCGATGCCGGCGGAAAAGGTCAACCCGAAGCGGTCGCGCGCTTCCAGGTACTCGTCCTCGGTAAGCAGGTCCATCTGCTTCAGGTCGGTATCGCCCGGATCGATGACGATGTACTTCTCGTAGTAGAGGATGGAGCGCAGGGCGGAGATCGACAGGTCGAGCAGCAGGCCCATGCGCGACGGCACCGAGCGATAGAACCAGATGTGCGACACCGGCGCGGCGAGCTCGATGTGGCCCATGCGCTCGCGCCGCACGCGGAAGTGGGTCACTTCCACCCCGCAGCGGTCGCAGATCACGCCACGGTAGCGGATCGACTTGAACTTCCCGCAGTAGCACTCCCACTCCTTGGTGGTGCCGAAGATGCGCTCGCAGAACAGACCGTCCTTCTCCGGGCGCAGGGTACGGTAGTTGATGGTCTCCGGTTTCTTCACCTCGCCGTAGGACCAGGCGCGGATTTCCTCGGGTGAAGCGAGCTTGATGGTAATACGTTCGAAGTCCTGAAAATCGCGCATGGGTTTCCTCCTGCTAGAACCGCGATGACTGGCGGCTGATCAGTTCCTCGTCGCGCTCTGTCAACGGGATCAGTTTGCCGCTTGAGTCGTAGATCGAAATGTCCAGCGTCAGCCCGCGCAGCTCCTGCACCAGCACGTTGAACGATTCCGGCACGCCCGACGGTTGAAAGGCCTCGCCCTTCACGATGCTCTCGTAGATCTTGGCGCGCCCGGTCATGTCGTCCGACTTGACGGTAAGCAACTCCTGCAGCGTATTGGCCGCGCCGTACGCCTCCAGCGCCCACACCTCCATTTCGCCGAGCCGCTGGCCGCCCGACTGCGCCTTGCCGCCGAGCGGTTGCTGGGTCACCAGCGAATAGGGGCCGGTCGAACGCGCGTGCATCTTGTCGTCGACCAGGTGTAGAAGCTTCATCATGTAGATCACGCCGACGGTCACCTGGTTCTCGAACGGCTGGCCCGTCAACCCGTCGTACAGGTCGATCTTCGAAGTCTCCGGCAGACCCGCCTTGCGCAGCTTGTCGGCGATCATGTCGTTGGTCGCCGACTGGAACACCGGAGTCGCGTACCACTCGTGCAGCCGCTCCGCGGCCCAGCCCAGTTCGGTCTCCATGATCTGGCCCAGGTTCATGCGCGACGGCACGCCGAGCGGGTTCAGCACGATGTCGATCGGGGTACCGTCGGCCATGTACGGCATGTCCTCTTCCGGCAGGATGCGGGCGATCACACCCTTGTTACCGTGCCGGCCGGCCATCTTGTCGCCCTCCTGCAGCTTGCGCTTGGTAGCGACCAGCACCTTAACCACCTCGTCCACGCCGGGGTTGAGCTCGTCGCCGTCGACCCGGCGCAGGCGCTGCACGTCGATGACGGTGCCCTCGACGCCGTGCGGCACGCGCAGCGACGTGTCGCGCACCTCCTTCGCCTTCTCACCGAAGATGGAGTTCAGCAGCTTGAACTCGGGCGTCGAATCGGTCTCGCTCTTCGGCGTCACCTTGCCGACCAGGATCGAGGATTCCGGCACGAAGGCGCCGATGCGCACGATGCCTTCCTCGTCGAGCTGGTCGAACGCGTTTTCGCTGGTATTGGGGATGTCGCAGGTGATTTTCTCGGGTCCGAGCTTGGTTTCCCGCACGTCGATCGAGAATTCCTTGATGTGGATCGAGGTGAAGATGTCCTCCTTGATCACCTTCGAGGAGATCAGGATGGCATCCTCGTAGTTGTAGCCGTTCCACGGCATGAACGCGACCAGCACGTTGCGGCCGAGCGCGAGCTCGCCCTGGAAGGTGGCGGGACCGTCGGCGAGCACGTCGCCGGCGGCGACCTTCTGCCCGACCTGCACGATCGGCTTCTGCGAGAAGCAGGTGTCCTGGTTGGTGCGCTGGTACTTGATCAGGTCGTAGATGTCCGCACCCGACTCGTAGCGCGAGGTGCCGGTGGAGCCACCGGTACCGTTGGCTCCCCCGCGCGCCGGCTTCACGTGCACTTCCTGGCTGGTCACGTGCACGACGGTGCCGGCGCGTTCGGCCAGCACCAGCACGCCGGAGTCGTACGCGGTCTTGCCCTCCATGCCGGTGCCCACGCGCGGCGGTTCGGGCCGTACCAGCGGTACCGCCTGGCGCTGCATGTTGGAGCCCATGAGGGCGCGGTTTGCGTCGTCGTGCTCCAGGAACGGAATCAACGACGCCGACACCGAGATGATCTGCTTCGGGGACACGTCCATGTACTGGATCGAGTCCGGGCCCGCGCTGATGTAGTCGCCGCCCTTGCGCACCGCCATCAGGTGATCGGGCAGCTTGCCGCCGGCGTCGACCGCCGCACCGGACTGTGCGATGAAGAACTTCTCCTCCTCAATCGCGGACAGGTACTCGATGTTGCGGGTAACCGTGCCGTTCTCGACCTTGCGGTAGGGCGTCTCCAGGAACCCGTACTCGTTGACGGTGGTGTAGTTGGCGAGCGATACGATGAGCCCGATGTTGGGACCCTCGGGCGTCTCGATAGGACACATTCTCCCGTAGTGGGTGTAGTGCACGTCGCGCACCTCGAAGCCGGCGCGGTCGCGCGACAGGCCACCGGGGCCGAGCGCGTTGAGGCGCCGCTTGTGGGTGAGTTCGGCGAGCGGATTGACCTGGTCCATGAACTGCGAGAGCTGGCTGGAGCCGAAGAACTCCTTGATCGTGGCCACCACCGGCTTGATGGAGATCAGATCCTGCGGCCGGATGGTATCCGCCTCCTTCAGCGACATGCGCTCCTTGGCGATGCGCTCCATGCGGGTAAACGCCACCTTCAACTGGTTGGTGAGCAGCTCGCCGACCGAGCGTACGCGGCGGTTGCCGAGATGGTCGATGTCGTCGATGTTGCCCTCGCCGATGTACACCCTCACCAGAAAGGTCATGGTGGCGATGATGTCGTCGGGAGTCAGCGTGTGGCTCTCCTTGGGCGCGGGGTAATCGAACTTCTTGTTCAGCTTGTACCGCCCGACGCGGCCGAGATCGTAGCGCCGCGTAGAGAAGAACATGCTGTGCAGGTCCTTTTCGGCGCTGTCGACGGTGATCGGCTCGCCCGGCTTGATGACCTGGTAGACGCGGCTGATCGCCTCTTCCTTTGACGGTTCGTCGCTGTCGCCGTCATCCCTGGTGGTCTGGACCTCCTCACGCTCGAAGCAGTTCAGGATGATCTGGCTGTGCAGGGACTCGGGGTGGTCGAGGTCGATGATCTCTACCGTGTCGATGCCGGAGTGGAGCAGTTCCTCCACGTCGTGCGGGTGGATCTTCTCGCCGGCGCCATACAGCTTCTTGCGCGCCCCACCGGCGCCGCGATACACCGCCCTGGCGAACACGGTACCGATCAGGGCATCCTTGGTAGCCGTGCTGTCGTCGATTTCGATCGACTTGGTGCGGTAGAACAACTCGATGATCTTCTCGCGGGTGTCGAAGCCGAGCGCACGCAGGAAGATGGTGGCCAGCAAACGCTTCTTGCGGTCGATCTTGGCGTAGATCAACTCCTTCTTCTGATCGATCTCGAACTCCAGCCAGGAGCCCCGGTAGGGAATGATGCGGGAGGTATAGGCGCCCTTCTCATGCGAGAAGATCACGCCCGGGGAGCGGTGGATCTGGCTAACCACCACGCGCTCGGCGCCATTGATGATAAACGTGCCGCGCCCGGTCATGAGCGGGATGTCGCCCATGTAGATCTCTTTCTGACGGATCTCGCCAGTACCCCAGAACACCAGGTTGATCTTTGCCTTGATCGGAATGACGAACGAGAGCCCCTTGTGCTTGCACTCCTGCTCGGTGAGCTTGATGCCGGACTCGTCGAGCGTGAAGCCGACGTATTCCAGCACCATGTCTCCATTGGGGCTCTCTATGGGGAAGATCTCCTGGAAGACCTCCTCCAGCCCCTGCCGGTTCGGCGGGTTGCCCTCCGCGAGCGTCTCACGCTGGAGAAACCGCTCGTAGGAGGACAGCTGGATATCGACCAGATTGGGCATGGCAATGACATCGTCCCGCCCTCGACCAAGAAACGTGCGCGCGAGGTGCTGCGCATCGGACGCTCGGGGAGCAATCGTGGTGCTCATATGACTCCTGGAGACCGGTTACCGGCTACGCCCGTCGCCCGGGCGCACCGATACCGCAAGAAGCCGCGCACGCGGTACGCACGCGGTTGGGGGGCGCGGATCCGGCGGCGCATCGCCGCCGGGACAGGCTACTGATGCGGAGCAGAGACGTTTACTGCACCTCCACGGTGCCGCCGGCAGTTTCCAACTGCTCCTTCAGCTTCTGTGCCTCCTCCTTGGACACCGCTTCCTTGATCGGGCGATCCTGCTCTTCGACGAGCGTCTTCGCCTCCTTGAGGCCGAGGCCGGTGATGGCGCGGACCTCCTTGATGATCGGGATCTTCTTGCCCGCGTCGAAGCCCTTGAGCAGCACCGTGAACTCGGTCTGCTCCTCCTCTTCCTCGGCCGCTTCGCCGCCGGCCGGAGCGGCGGCAACCGCCACCGGGGCCGCCGCACTGACGCCGAACTTGTCCTCGAACGCCTTCACCAGTTCGGAGACCTCAAGCACGGTCATGCCCGAAATCGCATCTAGAATCTGCTCACTTGAAATTGCAGCCATCTGTTCACTCTCCCTCTGCTTAGTGATTTGCATTATGATTTACAACGCCGATTTACGACGCCGATTTACAACGTGATTTAGGAATTGACTTGTTCCCGTATATTCACGATTCGGTGTTCGTTTGCTCAGCCTTCTGGTCCGCCACCGCCTGCAGCACCCGTGCAACGCGTCCTACCGACGCGTTCAGCACGGTAGCCAGACCGCGTACCGGACCATGCATTGCCGAAAGCAGCATCGCCAGCAGTTGCTCCCGGTTCGGCAGCCGCGACAGTGCGACCACCTCCTGCGCGCCAATTATCTTGCCGTCGACGTAGCCGCCCTTCACCTCGACCGGCGCGCTACGCCCGAAGTCGAGCAGCGCCTTGGACACCGCCACGGCGTCGCCGCGCACCAACGCCACCGCGGTCGGGCCGACCAGAAACGGATCGGCGCCGTCGCGCCCGAGTTCGCGCAGGGCGATCTTGGTGTAGCGGTTCTTGACCACCGCGTAGCGCGCGTCATTCTGGCGAAGCTGCCCGCGCAACTCGGTGATCTGACCGACGGTCAGCCCCCGGTAGTCGGAGAAGAACAGCGTCGGGGACTCTTCGAACGCTTCCTTGAGCGCCGCAACGCGATCGATCTTGTATTGCTGTACACCCTTGGCCATCGTGCCCCCCTACCCGGCCGCCGCGCCGGCAACTTCGGCGGGCGTCACCTTGAACCCGGGTCCCATGGTGGAACTCACCGCCACGGAACTGACGAATACGCCCTTCAGATCCGCCGGGCGCCGCTTGCCCACCTCGTCCAGCAGCGCGCTCACGTTGTCACTCACCGACCCGGCGTCCATCGACACCTTGCCGACCGCCATGTGGACGACCCCGGTACGGTCGGCGCGGAACTCTATCCTGCCGCGTTGCAACTCTGCAATCGCAGCGGTGAGGTCGTTGGTCACGGTGCGGGTCTTCGGATTGGGCATCAGGCCGCGGCGTCCGAGCACCGGTCCCAGTTTGCCCACGTCGCGCATCATGTCGGGGGTGGCGACGGCCACGTCGAAGTCCAGCCACCCGCCGCGGATCTTCTCGACCAGTTCCTCGGCGCCCACGTGCACGGCTCCCGCCGCCCGCGCCTCGTCCGCCTTGTCGCCACGCGCAAACACCAGGATCCGCTTTTCGGCCTGGAAGCCGTGCGGCAATACGGTGGTGTCGCGGACGGTCTGGTTGCCGCGGATGTTGAGCTTGATGTGACACTCCACGGTTTCGTCGAACTTGGCCGACGCGTTGCTCTTGACCAGCTCCAGCGCCTCGTCGAGCGCGTAGGTGCGCGTGGAATCGCGCTGTTGAGCCGCGGCCTGGTAACGTTTGCTGCGTGCCATCGCGCGATCAGTCCTCCACCGTCACGCCCATGCTGCGGGCGGTCCCGGCGATGACCTTGGCCGCGGCCTGCAGATCGTTGGCGTTCAGGTCCTGCATCTTGCGTTGCGCGATCTCCTCCAGCGCCGAGCGGCTGATGGAGCCGACCTTTTCCCGGTTGGATTCCGGTGAGCCCCTGTCCAGCCCGATTGCCTTCTTGATCAGCACCGCCGCCGGCGGCGTCTTGGTCTCGAAGCTGAAGGTGCGGTCGGCGAACACCGTGATCACCACCGGGATGGTCAAACCCTGCTCTTCACTCTTGGTACGGTCGTTGAACTGCTGCACGAACATCGGCGCGCTCACGCCGTGCGGACCGAGCGCCGGGCCCACCGGCGGCGCGGGTGTCGCCTGGCCGGCCGGAACCTGCAGCTTGATTACCGCGTTGACTCTTTTCTTCGCCATTCTTAGCCTCCCTTATCCTGTGGCCGACGTGAAATAACCTGTTTCCACCGTCACACCTTCTCCACTTGCAGGAATTCCAGCTCCACCGGCGTCGAGCGTCCGAAAATACCCACCGAGACGCGCAGCTTCGCCTTTTCCAGGTTCACCTCTTCGACGGTGCCGGTGAACGATTCGAACGGACCGTCCACTATCCGCACCGCCTCGCCGATGGAGAAGGTCTGCATCGGCCGGATCATGCGGTCGGTCTTGATGGCGCCCGACTTCTGCAGAATGGAGCGCACCTCGTCGCCGGATATCGGTTGCGGTCTGCGCCCGGTCTGCATGCCGACGAACGCGGTCACCCCGTCGATGCGCCGGATGGAGGTGGTCAACTCCTTCCAGCGCGCGTCGCCGAGGTCCATCTCCAGGAGAATGTAGCCGGGCAGGAACTTCTTCGAGGTCACCCTCTTCTTGCCGTCCTTGACCTCGACCACCTCTTCCTCGGGCACCTTGACGTCAAACAACTGATCCTTGAACTCCTGACTCTCCATGAGCCGCGTCAAGTGTTTCTGCACCTTGTTCTCGTAGCCCGAATAGGTATGTACCACGTACCAGCTTTTTGCCATGTCTCGCGCTTGTTCGGTTCCTCACTCCACCCCGTGCCCGGTTCGGCACCGCCCGGCCAAAAAGCCCGGCTGCCGCCACTGCACCATCACGCCCTCGGATCCCGCCGCTAGAAAATCAGGTCGATCGCCTGGAAGAAGACGAAGTCGACGAAACCCAGCGCCAACGCAATGAGCGCGACGGAAATCAGAACGATCCTGGTTGAGTTGCCAACCTCCTCACGGCTCGGCCACGACACCTTGCGCAGCTCAGCGTAACTCTCGCGAAAAAACTGAACGATTCGCTTCACAGCTCCTCACTCGCGGGGTGCATCCCCTGCTGCATGCAACCCACCGCCAAATTGCATCGTCGGGCCCCGCGCCGCCATCCGAACCCCGCCACCACCGCGGCCGGTTGGTTCGATGGCCGCGTCGGAACGGTTCTCACACTCCAGGCCAGGCAGGATTCGAACCTGCAACATCCGGTTTTGGAGACCGGCGCTCTGCCGTTCGAGCTACTGGCCTTTGCTGATGCAAACGATCTCCGCCACCCGGCCCCAATCTGGAGACAGCCGGCGGCCCGCATTTCCCGTAACACGGGCCGCGGACCGGGTCCGGGAACCGAGGGCCCTACTTTACCCGCGTCTCCCGGTGCCTGGTGTGGACCCGGCAACGCGGACAGTACTTCTTCAACTCCAGCTTGCCCTGCACCGTACGACGGTTCTTCGTTGTCGTATAGTTGCGCAGGTGCACACCGTTCGACCCCTCGGAGCACGGTATGCACTCCAGGGCCACCAGTTCGACTACCTTAGCCTTGGCCATTCTTAGGAGATCTCTCCACCTCGTATCGGAACCGGAAATATAGTCCCCCGACACGGAAGTGACAAGCCCCCGACCGGACTTGAACCGGTGACCCCCACCTTACCATGGTGGTGCTCTACCAACTGAGCTACAGAGGCGAACAGCGGCGTCCCCGCCGGGAACGGCCCACGAGGCCCAACAGCGGGGCCCTCAAGGGTGGCAAACTAACGATGCACCCCGCCGCGTGTCAACGCCGCCCGGCAAATTTCCCGCGCTCCGGCGCGCGGCAGCACCACTCACACATCGCCGGGCTGCGCGTTGCCGGCCACCGCAAACAGGGCCAGCGCGGCACCGCCGTACCGGCGCCGATCGACGCAGGCGAGCCGCGGCGGAGGCGCCAGCACCTCGCCCGCCGGCGTGTGGACGGCGACCAGCGCCCCGGCGCGGACACCCGCGCAGGCGGCCACGGCGGCCAGCAGCGCCGGCTTGTGGCGGTAGGCGTAGGGCGGATCGGCAAATACCAGGTCCCAACCAGTGCTCTGCAGCCGCCGCACGCGCGCCAGGTACCGTTCGCTCGGCATGACGTGAATCTTCACCTCGGCCTCGACGAAACTGGTATTGCGCTCCAGGTAGGGGCGCTTGCGCGCGTCGCGCTCGACCAGGTCGACCGCGGCCGCGCCGCGTGAGGCGGCCTCCACGGCCATGCAACCGGAACCGCTGAACAAATCCAGAAAGCTCGTCCCCTCAAGCACCACCCCGCGCGCCGCGAGCACATTGAACAGCGCCTCGCGCATACGGTCGGTGACCGGGCGGATGTCCCGCGGCGGAACCTGCAGCGTACGGCCGCGATAGAGACCGCCGGTCACGCGCACGGCGCCACTCCCGCCACTCCCGCCACCGGCGCGGTGGCCGCTCCCGCCGCCGTGCGTCCCACTTCCGTGCGCGCCTGCAGGGCAAGCTCCAGGTCGCGCGGCAACTCGGCCACGCGCAACTCTGGAAGGCCCGCCTGGCGCAGCCCGAGGAGCTGGCCCGGACCGCGCAGGCCGAGGTCGCGTTCCGCGATCTCGAAACCGTCGCCGCTCTCCTTCATGGCCCGCAGACGCTCGGCACCGGCGTCGCTCAGCGGCTCGCCGTACACCAGATAGGCGTACCCCTGCCGGGAGCCGCGCCCCACCCGGCCGCGCAGCTGGTGCAGGGTTGCCAAGCCGAACCGCTCGGCGCCGAACACCACCATGCCGGTGGCGTTGGCCACGTCCACGCCTACTTCCACCACCGTCGTCGCCACCAGAATCGACAGCGCGCCGCGGCGGAACGCCTCCATCACCGCATGCTTTTCGGATTCGTCCATGGCGCCGTGAATCCGCCCGGACGCAAATTCCGGGTACACCTCGTCCCGCAGGGCGGCGAACAGCGATTCGGCGTCAGGCACCGCGGGCACCGGCGCGGGCGGGCTGCCGGCCTCCGACCCCGATGCCGGCCCGGCAGCCGGCTCCGGGGCGCCGATGCGCGGCGCCACCACGTACACCTGGCCTCCGGCGGCGAGCTCGGCGCGGACGCGGTCGTATACCTTGCCGATGTTGGCCAGCCGCACCAGGTGGGTACGCACCGGCAGCCGGCCCGGCGGCAGTTCGCCGATCACCGTGCGCTCGAGGTCGCCGTAGACGGTCATCGCCAGCGACCGCGGAATCGGCGTGGCGGTCATCAGCAGCAGGTCGGCGCGCGGCTCTTGCTGCAGCAGGTGCCGGCGCTGCAACACGCCGAAGCGGTGTTGTTCGTCGATGACCACCAGCCCCAGGCGGGCGAACGCCACCCCCTCCTGGAGCAGCGCGTGGGTGCCGAGCAGCACGTCGATCGCGCCGCAACGCAGGTCGGCCAGCAACTCGGCGCGCGTGACGGCGTGCCCCCCACGTGACGCCCCCGCACCGGTCAACAGCGCGACCGTTATCCCCGCCGGCGCGAGGATTCGGCAAGCGCTGCTCAAGTGCTGGCGGGCGAGCAGCTCGGTTGGCACGATGAACGCGGCCTGCTCGCCCGCCTCCACTACCCACGCCGCGGCGAGCAGGGCGACCAGCGTCTTGCCGCAGCCCACGTCACCCTGCAACAGGCGTGCGCACGGCGACGCGGCCCGCAGCCCGCCCGAGATCTCGACCAGGGCGGCCTCCTGGCCACGGGTCAGTGCGAACGGCAGCCGCGTGACGATGCGCGCCGGCAACGCGCCGCCCACACGGCGCTCGCGGCGCGGCGGCGGACGCCGCCGGCGCAGTGCGCGCTGCAGTTGCAGCAGCTCCGCGTATGCGACCGCGGTGCGCGCGCGTTCGATATCGCCGGCGCACTCGGGAAAGTGCAGCGCATGCACCGCCTCGGCCACCGGCGGCAGTCCGCGCCGCCGGCAGAGGCCGTCCCACGGGGTAGCCTCGCCGTTGAGCCGCGCACAGGCGGCATGCATCGCGCGGCGCAGCATGGCGGGGCGGATTCCCTCGCTCAGCGGATATACCGGGATGATGCGCCCGAGGCTCGCCGCGTCGCCTTCGCGCAGCAGTTCGAAGCTGCCGGCCTCCCACGCGCCATGTCGCAGTTGAAAGACCGCCGCCACCGTCACCACCGAACCGACCGGCACCGAACGCGCCAGGTAGCGGCGCCCAAAGCAGAGCAGCGCGGCACGAGCCGCACCGCGCGCCGCGCGATGCCCTTCGCGGCCCGGCCCGCCGACTGCCGGCTCGGCATCTGTGAGCGCGATGCGCAGGTGCCGGCCACGCGGACCGAACCAGTCATGCGCCGCAACTTCGGCACGCACCACCACCGGGCGGCCTTCGACCAGCGCCGCCAGCGGCGTGACCCGCCGGCGGTCCTGGTAGGTGCGCGGGAAGTGCTCGAGCAGCGCGCCCACGGTCTCGACCCCGAGCGACGCCAGGCGGCGGGCGCCGGCGGAACCCACGCCGGGCAGGCTGGTGACCGGCTGCGTGAGCTGATGCAGCAACTGAGCCGCCATCACCGGCCGCGCGCAGTGTGCAGCACTGCCACCGCCCGGGCGGAGATCAGCCCAGCACCTGACCGATGGAGAACAGGTAGCGCACCAGGAACTCGGTCACCACGCGGCCCCCGATCCACACACCGAACAGGATCACGATGGTCAACAGGAGGTAGTTGGCCTCGCTGCCGCTCTCGCGCAGGGGGATGTAGCGCGATACGGCGCTCACCGGGGCCTGCGCCAGGGCGTTCACCATGCGCGCTATCGGGGTATCGGTGCGGCCGAGAAAACGCAGCGTGACGAAGCGGGCGACGCACGCCACCAGGAATACCAGCACCACGATCGAGGCCATGCGCCAGGCCGCGAACACGGAAACACCGAGGAAGTAGGCCATGGTGACCTGTTGCTGGTTGGCGAGCTGGCGGGTCATTTCGGCGGCCACCACCAGCACGAAGATGCCTGCCATGGGAGTGAAGTCCATGCCGCCGGCGCGCAGGAACCCGAACCGGTGGAACAACTGCAGGTAGGGGTCGGTGACCTGGCGCAGATAGTGGGTAATGGTGTTGACCGCCCCATCTGCCGCGGTTCCGCGGAACCACGTCGACATGATGCGCAGCGCGATCAGCGCCATATAGCAGATCAGCGCGATATTGATGACCTGGAAGAATTCTTGCATTACGACGTTACCCTACGCCCCCACCTGCTGATCCGGCAATATGCGATAGAAGTGCGACTCCGGGAAGATCCCCGGCGCGGCGCTGATCGCGGCCAGCGCGGCGCGCGCGCGGTGCTCGGCAACCGGATCCACGAGCACGTACAAATCGGAGGGCTGGTCGGGATCTTCCCACTTCTGGTGAACCGACTCGATGTTGATTTCGTGTTCGGCGAGCAGGCCGGTTACCTGCGCCCATATCCCGGGGCGGTTCTCGGTTACGAAGTGAAAGAAGTAGCGGAACGTCAACTGCTCTGACGGGTACAGCTCGCTGCGCCCGGGCGCCGGCCCGGCGGGAGCGCTGCCGGCGAGCAGATCGGCCAGGTCGGCCGCCACCGACGACGCCGAGGGCCGGTCGCCCGCGCCGCGGCCGATCAGCACCGACGGCCCCTGGAAGTCGGAGTCGATCATCACCGCATTGAACTCGTCGCGCACCGCGGCGAGCGGGTGACCGGCGGCAACCAGGGCGGGAAACACGGCAACCGAGATCATGCCGTCGATCACCCGGCCCATGGCGACCAGCTTGAACACGAACCCCGACATCGCCGCGAATTCGACCTCCTTCGCGGTAACGCCCTCGATGCCCTGCCAAAGCGCGTCGCGATAGCTGCACCAGCCGCCGAATGCCAGGCTGCACAGAATCGCCATCTTCTGTACCGCGTCGGTGCCGTCGACATCCATGGTGGGGTCCGCCTCCGCGAAACCGCGCTCCTGAGCCTCGGCGAGCGCATCGGAAAATGACGCGTGCGATTCGGTCATACGGGTCAGAATGTAGTTGGTAGTGCCGTTGACGATGCCGGTCAGGCTGCGAATCCGGTTGGCGCTCAGGCTCTCGCGGATCACCTTGATCACCGGTATGCCGCCGCACACGGAGGCCTCGAAGCGAAACTGCACGCCGTGCCGGTGGGCGAGCGTCAGCAACTCTTCGCCATGCTCGGCGATCAGCGCCTTGTTGCCGGTAATGACGTGCTTGCCGGCGCGCAGGGCGGCGGTGATGAGCTCGCGCGGTTGCTTGACGCCGCCCATCAGTTCCACCACCACGTCGACGCGCGGGTCGGCGAGCACCTTCTCGTAGCCCTGGACCAGCAGGGCGGCGGCCACCTGCCGCGGTCTGCCGAGACGCGCCACGCCCACCCGAACCAGCTCTACGCGCACGCCGTAGCGGCGGTGCAGCAACTCGCCGTTTTCCTCGATGAGCCGCGCGAACGCGCCACCCACGGTGCCCAGCCCCACCAGCCCGATGCCGATTCTTTCGTTCATTCCGTCCATGCCTCGTTTACCTCGGGCACCTCGCGCAGTTGTGCCAGTACGTCCGGTGCGCCGTCTACGCGCAGAATATGGTTTGCCCTGATCACCCACTCCCGGTCGCCGCCCATGCAGTGGATGAACAGCTCCAGGTCGCCGCGCGCGGCCATGCAGCGTTCGCGCAGTTCGAGCAGCCGGTCGTCGGACACCGTGCTGTCGAGGCGCAGGTGCAGGGTGCGCGCGACGCGGTCGGGAAGCTGGTGCGGATCGCTCAGCGCGTCGACCAGCACCTTCGGCTCGCCCCGGGAGCGGTCGACGGTGCCGGTGGCCGCCACCACCGTGCCGCCCTCGAGCAGTTCACGGCTGGCGCTGAACGGATCGGCGAAGATCACCAGCTCGGCCGAGCCGCTCATGTCCTCGAGCGCGGCGAACGCCATCTGCCGCCCGCCGCGCGTCTGGATCTCGCGCACTTCGCCGACCACCCCGATCACGGTGACCTTGCGCTCGCCCTTGGCGCCCTCGCGCGCCCAGGAGCCGAGCTCGGCAAGCGGGACCGCCGCCTTGCGCGCGGCGATCTCGCGGTAGTCGTCGAGCGGATGGCCGGAAAAGAACATGCCGAGCGCCTCCTTCTCCATGCGCAGCACTTCGCTCTGCGGCCACGGCTCGTGCACCTCGAGCGCGTAGCTCGGCAGTTCGCCGGCGTCCTCTCCGAACAGCGACTGCTGTCCGTAGCGGCGGCTCTCCTTGTCGGCCGAAACCTGCTCCAGCACCCGTTCGAGATTGCCGGTCAGCGTAGCGCGGTCCTGGTCTGCCACCAGGCCGTCGAACGCGCCGACCTGCACCAGCGTCTCCAGCACCTTGCGGTTGACCTGCCCGAGTTCCACCCGCTCGAGGAATTCGGTAAAGCTTGCATAGGGCCCGGCCTCCTCGCGCTGTGCGACGATCTCCGCCACCGCGCCGGTACCGACATTCTTGATCCCCTGCAGGCCAAACACAATGCGCCCGTCGACCACGGAGAAGTCGCCGGTGGAACGGTTGACGTCGGGCGGCAGCACCTCCAGGCCCATATCGCGCGCCTCGCCGATGTAGTCGGCGAGCTTGTCGGTGTCCGCCATCTCGTTGGTCAGGTTGGCGGCCATGAATTCTGCCGGATAGTGCGCCTTGAGGTAGGCGGTCTGCAGCGACAGGATCGAATACGCGGCGGCGTGCGGCTTGGCGAAACCGTACTCCGCGAACGGCGCGAGCATGTCGAACAGATCCTCCGCCACCCGCTTCCGGTGGCCCTTCTCGGCCGCACCGCTGATGAACCGCTCGCGCTGCTGCGCCATCTCCGCCGTCTTCTTCTTGCCCATGGCGCGGCGCAGGATGTCGGCCTGGCCGAGCGAATAGCCGGCCACGAGCTGGGCGATCTTCATCACCTGCTCCTGGTAGATAATGACGCCGTAAGTCTCTTCGAGCACTTCCCGCAGTTCCGGCAGCGGGTATTGCACGGGGCGGCGGCCCGCCTTGGCCTCGATGAACTGGTCCATGAACTGCATCGGTCCGGGGCGGTACAGCGAGGTAAGGGCCATCAGGTCCTGGATCCGCTGCGGCCGGGCGCGGGTCAGCAGGCCGCGCATGCCGGGGCTCTCGAACTGGAACACGCAGGTGGCCTTGCCCTCGCCGAGCATCCGGTAGGTGTCGGCGTCGTCCTCGGGAATCGCCGCCAGGTCGAACGGGGTGTCGCCGGGCGCCTGCCGGGAACGAATCAGCCGCACCGTGTTCTCGATCACGGTGAGCGTCTTGAGACCGAGAAAGTCCATCTTTACCAGGCCGCAGCCCTGCAAGATGTCCTCGCCGGTGTACTGGGTGGAGATCGCGCCGCTGCGCGTATCGCGGTACAGCGGCACGTAGTTGGTGAGCGCGTCACGCCCAATCACGATGCCGGCGGCGTGCGTGGAGGCGTGCCGCGACAGTCCCTCCAGCTTCAGGCTGATGTCGAGCAGATCGGCATAGGCGCCGCCGCGCTCGCGAACGGCACGCAGCCCCGGCTCCTGGGCGATCGCGTTTTTCAGGTTGCTCTTCGGCCCGCCCGGCACCAGCTTGGCCACGGCATCCGCCTCCGCGTAGGGGATGTCGAGCACGCGCGCCACGTCGCGGATCGCCGCCCGCGCCTTGAGCGTCCCGAAGGTAATGATCTGGGCCACGCGGTCGCTGCCGTACTTCTCGGCCACGTACGCTATCACCTCACCGCGCCGCTCGTAGCAGAAGTCGATATCGAAATCCGGCATCGACACCCGCTCCGGGTTGAGGAACCGTTCGAACACCAGGCCGTAGGTGAACGGATCGATGTCGGTAATGCGCAGGGCATACGCCACCAGCGAGGCCGCCCCCGAGCCGCGCCCCGGCCCCACCGGCAGCTTGCGGCGCCGCGCGAACGCGATGAAGTCCCACACGATAAGGAAGTAGCCGGCGTAACCCATGGTCTCGATCACACCGAGTTCGTAGTCGAGGCGGGTGCGCAACTCCGGCGTGACGGCGGCGTAGCGCTCGGCCAGGGCGACACCGGCGATGTGGCGCAGGTACGACTCCTGGGTGTGGCCGTCGGGCACCTCGTAATCCGGCAGCAGCGGTCCCGGACGCGGAATTTCGAGCTGGCAGCGCTCGGCCACCTGCAGGGTGTTGTGCACCGCCTCCGGCACGCCGTCGAACAGGCGCAGCATCTCCGCTTCGTCCTTGAAGTAGAACTGCTGGCTGTCAAAGCGCAGACGGTCGGTGTCGGACAGGCGCTTGCCGGTGCCGATGCAGATCAGCACGTCCTGGGCCCGGGCATCGTCGCTGCTGGCGTAGTGCACGTCGTTGGTGGCCACCAGCGGGATCTCGGTGCGGCGCGCCATTTCGATGAGCGCCCGGTTCAGGGTGGCCTGCTGCTGCAACCCGTGATCCTGCAACTCCAGGTAGAAGTTGCCGGGACCGAACAGGTCGCGGTAGGTCACCGCCAGGTCGGTGGCCTCGGCGATGCGTTCGTCGCCGATCAGGGCCGGGATCTTGGCGGACAAGCAGCCGGAGAACCCGATCAGGCCGTCGGCGTGGCTGGCGAGCACCTCCTCGTCGATCCGCGGCCGGTAGTAGAACCCCTCGGTATAGCCGATGGTGGAGAGCTGCATCAGGTTGCGGTAGCCGGTCTCGTTGCGCGCCAGCAGGCCCATGTGGTAGCTGCGCGACGCGCGTTCGCCGTCCTGGCTGCCTTGCGCGGCGCCGCGGTCGTGGCGCGATTCGCGGCTGAGGTAGCACTCGGTGCCGACCAGCGGCGTCACGCCGCGCGCCCGGCACGCATCGTGAAAGGCTACGGCGCCGAACATCGCGCCATGGTCGGTCAGTGCCAGGTGGCTCATGCCGCAGGCCACCGCCTTGTCGACCAGGGCGTCGATCGATGCCGCCCCGTCAAGCAGCGAGTAGTCGGAATGGACGTGCAGGTGGACGAATCGCGACATGCGCTACCGGCGGCACCTTAGTCTGCCGGGGGCCCGGCGTCCAGCCCGGCCGCGGCCCCGCGGCATCGGGTCGGGGCGGGCGCCCGCGGTGCGAACTCCCACTCAGGCGTTCGGGCGCGAGCCGCCGCCGGCGCGCAGATGAGCGCGAATGGCCGCCAGCTTGGCGGCCTCCACCGGATCGTTGCTCACCCGGACCAGGTACTCCAGGAAGAACGCCGCCAGGATCGCGACCAGGAACGCGGTGAACGCGCCGATCACGCACACCAGGGCGCGGTTCGGCCAGTGGCTTAGCTCCGGCACCTCGACCGGCTCGATCACCTGGAACGTGCGGGACGGGTCGGTTTCGTCGATCCGGGTCAACTCATACTGCTGGCGCAGCACCGAGTAGAGCTGTTCCTGCAACTCGAGGTCGCGGCTCAGGTTGAGATATTCGGCCGCCACCCCCGGCAGTTCGTCGCGCGGGATGGTCTGCGGGGAGAAGGAGCTGAACCCGCTCTGCAGTTCGTCCAGCACCCGGCGCACGATGTCGATTTCGCTCTGCAACTGCACGACCGAGGCATCGGTGTCGGGCAGGTACTCGCGCAGCGACTGCAATTCCACCTCCTTGGTAAGCAATTCGCGCTTGTATTCGGCCAGCAGGCGGCCCGACTCGGTCGACTGTTCCTGGATGTCGACGATGCCCTTGGCGCGGTGAAACGCGACCAGGCGGTCCTGCGCCGCCTGCCGATCGGCGCTGACCGCGGACAGGCGCTCTTCCACGTGCTGCTTGCGCAGCGACACCGTCTCCATGGTCAGGGCGCGGAACCGCTGCTCGAGGAGCACCAGGATGCGGGCCAGCACGGCGGCGGCGAACTCCGCGTCGTGGTCCTCAAAGGTGACGGTGAGGATGGCCGACTCCGGGTCGAACTCGTGCTGCAGCGACTCCGCAACCAGGCTGCGCGCGGCACTGCGCGGATACTCGGCAGCGCGGAACCGCTCGGTCAGGCCAAACTCGTCGATGACCCGATCGTGGATCGTCCGTCCCGCCAGCAACTCCTGCGCCAGAGCCGCGCTGCTGTTGCCGGCGGAAACACCGAGCAACTGCCCGAGGGCGCCCGATCCCTCGGACCCCAATGCCAGCGACGCCAGCCCCGAGGAATCATCCTCCGACAGCAGCACCTTGGCGTTCGGGCGATAGACGTCGCCGAGCAGATTCCACGCGCTGGTTGCGGGCAATACCAGGGACAACAGGGCATAGCCGAAGACCAGCAGCGTTCCGGCGACGGTGACTGCGACGATCAACCAGCGGCGCTTCACCAGCACGCCCACCAGGTCGAGCAGCGACAGCGCGTCGTCGTGCTCGGCAGCCTCCAGGCGCTCCGCCGGCCGTTCGGAGCTCACTTGGCAGGGCAGGCGCGGACGCGCCCGGGACGGTGTTGCGGCGCCGCTGACGCCGGTGCTGCGCTTGGCTGTCGCTCAGACACGCCCCGGAAACTACCATTCATGGGCGCCGGCGGGCAACGGGTAGGGCTCCCGCGGGCCTGATTTGGCAGTACAATGGCCGCGGCCATGAACCCCGCGCATCGCGACCGGCATGCGGAACTCGCCGCGCTGTTGCGTCGTTACGAGTACGAGTACCACGTCCTGGCCCGGCCGGCGGTGAGTGACGCGTCCTACGACCGGCTGTTCGACGAGCTGTGCCGGCTGGAGGCCGACCACGCCGACCTGAAGCGTCCGGACTCGCCGAGCCAGCGCGTCGGTTCCGACCTGCGCCAGGACTTGCCGGAGGTGCCGCACACGGTACCGGTGCTGAGCCTGGACAAGGCGTACAGCGCCGCCGAGGTACACGCATGGATGGACAAGTGCGCCGCCGCGGCCGGCCACCCGCTGAGTTTCACCGTGGAGGAGAAGATCGACGGCTCGTCGATCGTCCTGTATTACCGCGCCGGCCTGCTGGAGCGGGCGGTGACGCGCGGCAACGGCGCGGTGGGCAACGACGTCACCGCCAACGTTAGGACGATCCGCTCGGTGCCGCTACGCCTGGCCGAGCCGCTGGAGGTAGCGGTGCGCGGCGAGATTTTCCTGCCGCTGGCGGCGTTCGCACGCCTCAACGCGGACGCCGAGGATGCGTACGCCAATCCGCGCAACTTCGCCGCCGGCGCCGTGCGGCGGGTCAAGAGCCGCGACGTGGCGGCCATTCCATTGCGGCTGATCGCCTATGAAGCGTTGTTCGCCGCCGGCCAGCCCTCTGACCATGCTTCGTCTCTGGAGCGGCTGCGCGAACTGGGCTTCCCGGTCAACGCGTCGAACGCGCTGCTGGTGGCGGACGAACAGCTCGACGCGGCACGTGCCCGCCATCCGCACTGGCGGGTCGCCCCCCCCGCGGCCCCCGCGCCGCTGGCCGACGTGGCGGCGCTGCTCGCGCAGGCTGCCGAGCGGCGCACCGGACTCGGCTACGAAATCGACGGCGTGGTGATCAAGGTGAACGAGGGCGCGGTGCGCGCTCAGCTCGGCGTGACCGGCCATCATCCGCGCTGGGCGCGGGCGTTCAAGTTCGACGCTCCGGAAGGACAGACTACGGTGCAGGGCATTTCCATCCAGGTGGGCCGCACCGGGCGTATCACCCCGGTGGCGCGGGTGGCGCCGGTGGCGATTGGCGGTACCACGGTGGCCAACGTCACCCTGCACAATCAACAGTATGTCGACACCCTGGAACTGGCCGTCGGTGACCAGGTGGCGGTGTCCCGGCGCGGCGACGTGATTCCCGCCGTGGAGCGCGTGCTGGACAAGAACACCGCCGGCAACACCACCTGGCGCATGCCGGAGCGCTGCCCGGCGTGCGCGCAGCCGCTGGAGCTGGCCGGCGCCCACCACTTCTGCCGCAACGAGCAGTGCCGCGACCAGGTACGCGGGCGCATCCACTTTTTCGCGGCCCGCGGCCAGATGGACATTGACAACCTCGGCAGCGAGACGCTCGACCAGCTCATCGAGCGCGGCGTGCTGCAGGATGTTGACGACATCTACCGGTTCGACAGCGGCCAGCTCCTGGACTGGGACGGCTTCGGCGAGCGCAAGGTGGCGCTGATCGAGGCGGGCATCGCGCGCAGCCGGGAGCAGCCGTTCCGGACCGTGCTGCCGGCGCTCGGCATGCCGGAAATCGGCCCCAACGCCACCGAGTTGCTGATTGCCGCCGGTTACCACGACATCGACAAGCTTCGCGACGCGGCCAAGAAGGGCGACCCGGAACCGCTCACCGCGATCGAGGGGATCGGCGAGCGCACCGCCGCCGCGTTGATCCGGCAGCTGACCGACCCGGCCAACGTACGCCGCATCGAGGCGCTCCGGGAGGCCGGCCTCAATTTTGCTGCGCCAGCCCCGACCGCGGCCGACGATGCCGCCGGCGAGGGAGCATTTGCCGGCCAGACCTGGTGCGTGACCGGCAGTTTTGCCAAGTTCCGCCCGCGCGACCTGGCGGCTGCAGAGATCAGGGAGCGCGGCGGCCGCGTTACCGGCGGCGTTACCTCACGCACCACGCACCTGCTTGCCGGCCGTGCCGCCGGCGGCAAGCTGGCCAAGGCGCAGCGCCTCGGTGTGTCCGTGGTGTCGGAGGAACGGTTCCTGGAACTGCTTGAAGGCGAACCGGAGGCGCCTCCGGCCGGACCGGACGACGCCGTGCGCGAGCCCGCTACCCGGCCGCCCCCGAGCCCACCAGCTGAATGATGCCGCGGCGCCCGTTGATCAACCACTCGGGGTCGCGGCGGGCCAGTTGCGTGGCCTGGCCCGGCGCAAGGCCGGCCACGATCTCGCTTTTCAGCGTACGCAGAATGAGGGCCGGCGCCGGCAGGTAGCCGGCGATGGCGGCGACCTCGGCATCGGCCGGCCACTGCCGGTCGGAGAGCAACCGCCGGTAGTTGACGTCGCCCTTGAAAATGACCAGGTCCGCCTGCGCGAGCGCGCCGCTGATGCCGTCCGGCAGATCGGGGTAGTGGCGCGGTCCGTTCCAGAACCAGTGCGGCTGCAGGCGCAGGGAACCGGCGGCGAGCGCATCGGCAAGGCGGCGCCCGATCGCTTGCGCCGGCGGCGGCTGCGCGCTCAGCAGCGCCAGCGTGGCGTGCACGTCGGCGGCAGTGGCGTCGGACACGAAGAACGGTGCGTCCTTGACGTGCAGCCGCACCTGGCGGACGCCGGCGGCAAGCAGACGGTCGACCAGCGCCAAGTCGCAGGTCAGTTCGGCGCCGGCATTGTCGGTGGCGACGTCGACGCGCCGCGCGCGGGCAAGGCTGCCCAGCGCCGCGGCGGCGTGGTCGATCACCAGTTCATCCGCGGGGCCGGCGCCCGCGGCGGCGATCACCGAATCGGCGTGGCCGCGGTCGATCTCGTAGTTGGACAGGTCGACGCGGTTGCCCCACAACGACGAGCGCAGCAGCACCGCCAGCGCGGCGTCCGCCAGTTCGGCAGCCAGCCGCGGGCCGTTGCGTTCCAGCTCGGCCTGCTTGAGCCGGGCAAACGGATCGCTCCCGTAACCGGGCGCGGTGCGCTCGTAGTAGCCGGTGGCGGACAGCACGCGCAGGTAGAACGACGCTTCCGCCTCGTACCACGGCAGGTCCAGCCACGGCCGGCCGATCAGCGGGCGCAGCGCCTGCTGCCAGGCGCGCCGTTCCGCCGGCACCAGCGGCGGGCCGCCGCCGGCCGCGAACGGGTCGCTGAAGCGGCCGCCGCCGATCTCGCGCGCCAACGCGCGCAGGCCGGCCGCCGCGGCCGGCGCGAGGCCGCCGCCGGCGAGCAGGTCGGCGATGATCGAGTGCTTGCGCTGCTCGATGGTGCGGCGCGCGAACGAACCGGGCGTGCCGGTGTGCAGCGGCGGCGGCAGGATGGCGGGGGTGGCGGAATCAGGTTTCATCTGGCGCGTCGATTGGGTACCGTTACGCCGCAATGACAAGCTGGGATGCGCCGGTGCTGGCCATCGACGTCGGTACGTCGGCGGTCAAGTGCGGCCTCGCGTACGGTGACGGCTCTATGGTCACGGCCGCACAGCCGGTGGCTACCAGGGCCGCTGCCGGCGGCGTGCACGAGGTGGACGCCGGCGACTGGCTGCGCGCCGCGGCCGCCTGCATCGGCGCACTCGGCGGGCCGCCCCGGGTGGCGGGCGGGGGGGGGCCCGCGGGGTGGGCGGGGGGGGTGGAACCGGGCAGGGGCCCCCCGGGGGTCCCCGCCGGCGGGGACGGGGAGCCGCTGCACCCGGCGATCACCTGGCTCGACCGCCGCAGCGGCGCCGAAGTCGAGTTGATCGCGGAGC
>MPNH01000043.1 GCA_002238925.1 Spirochaetaceae bacterium bin103
CGAACTCGTCGGCGACGTCCGGAGCGGACTACACGGCTCCGAGCGGGACGTTGACGATCGCGGCCGGAGCAAGCAGCGGAACAATCACGATAGCGACGCTGACGGACCAGGTGCTGGACCCCGGCGAGACGCTGGTGATGAAGCTGACGTCGGCGACCACGGACACGCGCCCGGTGACGGTGGACGTCACGGCGACGAAGACCACCACGATCGGCGAAGAGGACATGGTGGCAGTGTCGGTAGCGGCGGTGCTGGTGGAGGACGACGATCAGACACCGGAGGACGAGACGGCAGACAAATCGAGCGTGGCGGAAGGCGAGACGGCGAGCTTCGTGGTGACGCTGGACGGCACGGTGTCGGGCACGGTGAGCGTGCCGTATACAACGGCGGACGCGACGGCGGAAGCGGGCGCCGACAAGGACTACACGGAAGCGAGCGGAACGCTGGAGTTCACGGCGGGACAGACCAGCAAGACGATCGAGGTGACGACGCTGGAGGACGTGCTCAACGAGGCGGACGAGACCTACACGCTGACGCTGACGAGCGTGACGGGGCCGGCCGGGGTGAAGCTGGGCACGGCGAGTGCGACAGGAACGATCAAGGACGACGACGCGTTGACGGCGGCGCTGGGAACGACGTTTACGGCGAGCGTGTCGGAAGGCGGCGAAGCAACTTACGAGGTGGGCCTGAGCGGCGGCACGAGCACGGCGAACGTGGAAGTGAACTACGCGGTCGACACGAGTTCCTCGGCGACGGTCGGGGACGACTACACGGCGCCGAGCGGGAAGCTGACGATCACCGCGGGAGAGAGTAGCGGAACGATCACGATAGCGACGCTGACGGACCAGGTGCTGGACCCCGGCGAGACGCTGGTGATGAAGCTGACGTCGGCGACCACGGACACGCGCCCGGTGACGGTGGACGCCACTGCGACGAAGACAACCACGATCCAGGAAGAGGGCATGGTGAAGGTGTCGGTCGGTGCGGTGCTGGTGGAAGACGATCCGGAAACGCAGGACGTAAACGAGGCTGACGACAAGTCGAGCGTGGCGGAAGGCGAGACGGCAAGTTTCGTGGTGACGCTGGACGGCACGGTGTCCGGCACGGTGAGCGTGCCGTATACGACGGCGGGCGTGACGGCGGAGGCGGGCGCCACCAAGGACTACACGGAAGCGAGCGGAACACTGGAGTTCACGGCGGGACAGATTAGCAAGACGATCGACGTAACGACGCTGGAGGACACCCTCAACGAGGCGGACGAGACGTTTACGCTGACGCTGACCGGGGTGAGTGGAGTGAGCGGAGTGAGTCTTGGGACGGAGAGTGCGGCCACGGGAACGATTGAGGATGACGACCCGCTGACGGCGGCTCTGGGGACTCACTCGGAGGAGCCGAACGAGGGCGATGACGCGACGTTCGCGGTGGACCTGAGCGGCGGCACGAGCACGGCGAACGTGGAAGTGAACTACGCGGTCGACACGAGCTCCACGGCGACGTCCGGGACGGACTACACGGCTCCGAGCGGGAAGCTGACGATCACGGCGGGAGAGAGCAGCGGAACGATCACGATAGCGACGCTGACCGACCTGGTGCTCGATCCGAACGAGACGCTGGTGGTGAAACTGAGCTCCGCGACGACGGACACGCGCACGGTGACGGTGGACACCGCGGCCACCAGGACGGCCACGATAACCGACACCGCCTCAGTGAGTGTGTCGCTGAAGTCACCCGCCACGGTGGGGGGCCAGTCCGAAGGACGTTCGGACGCGCAGGATGGCCAGACCGGGACCTCCGCGGCAGAGGGCGAAACGGTGCAGTTCATCGTCGAACTGTCGGGTCAGGTGCAGGCTCCCGTGTCCGTGACCTACGCGACGGAAAATGGCACGGCACTATCCGGAAACGACAAGGACTACACGGAAGCGAGCGGGACGCTGACGTTCACGTCTAGACAGACCAGCAAGACGATCGACGTGACGACGCTGGAAGACACCCTGAACGAGGCGGACGAGACGTTCACGATGAAGCTCACCGCGGTGACCGGACCGCAAGGCGTGAGCCTCGGAACGTCGACCGCGACCGGGACGATCGAGGACGACGACCCGTTGACGGCAGCGCTCGACACGACGGCGAAGACCGTTACGGAGGGGGCCGACGCGACCTTCGCGGTGAACCTGAGCGGCGGCACGAGCACTGGCGCGGTAGTGGTGGACTACGATCAGGACGCGAGTTCCACGGCGACATCCGGGAGCGACTACACGGCGCCGAGCGGCAAGCTGACGATCACGGCGGGAGAGAGCAGCGGAACGATCACTATCGCCACGCTGACCGACCAGGTGCTGGATCCGGGCGAGACACTGGTAGTGAAGCTGACCGGAGCGACCACGGTCGGCACGGCCGACGTGAACGCCGCGACGGCAACGGCCACGATCAATGACACCGGCATGGCCAAGGTGTCGGTGGGCGATGCGACGGCAACCGAGGGCGATAGCGTCGCCTTCGAAGTCGAACTCAGCTTCGAGGTGGCGAGCCCGGTGGAAGTGTCGTATGCAACCGCGGACGACACCGCCGAGGAAGGGGAAGGAAAGGACTACACCGAGGCAAGCGGAAAGCTCACCTTCGCGGTGGGGGACACCAGCAAGACGATCGAGGTTACGACCCTCGAGGACGCGTTGGACGAGGCAGACGAGGAGTTCACGCTGACGCTGACGGCGGCGAATCTGCCGTCCGGGGTCAGTCTCGACGATGACGAGGCGACCGGCACGATCACCGACGACGACGAGGTGCCGGGCGCACCGACCGGCCTTTCGGGAGCGGGGGGGAACACCGAGGTCACGCTGCAGTGGTCGGCCCCCGGCAGTGCGGGTACGTCTGCCATCACCGGCTACGAGTACCGTTACAAGAGCGGCACGAACGACTACCCCGCCACGTGGACGTCAGCGGGCGGACCGACAGCCACCACAATCCCCGTGACCGGGCTCACCAATGACATTTTGCACTCGTTCCAGCTGCGGGCGGTGAGCGACGCCGGCGACGGCGAGGCAGCCGAGACCACCGCAACGCCGTTCTGGGACAACACCACCCCGCGGTTCACCAGCACCGCGACTCCGAGCGTGGCAGAGAACGTAAAGCTCGGGGTTACGCTGCAGGCCACCGACGACGACGGGGACGCGATTGTCGGATTTGCGATTACCGGCGGCGCGGACAGCGACATGTTCGCGATCGACGACAGTAGCGGGCTGCTGTTCGAGATCGCTCCCAACTTCGAGGATCCGAAGGACGTGGCGAGCACCACTCCGGCGAACGACGCCGCCAACAACGAGTACGTCGTGGTGGTGACCGTGACCAGCGGTGCGGGCGATCGCGCCCTGACCGCGGAGCAGACGATCGTGGTGACGGTGACCGACGCGGAAGAGCCGCCGCTGGCGCCCGGAGCGCCGGAAGTGGATACCGTGTCGATTACCAGCGTGCGGGTGCGTTGGCTGGCCCCGGCAAATACGGGACCGCCGATCACCGACTACGACTACCGCTACCGCGTCAAGACGCCGCAGGGCGAGTGGCTGACGGTGGAAAACACCACGATCACTGCCCTGGAAGCGCTGATTACCGGTCTGCAGGAGAACACCGAGTACCAGGTACAGGTGCGCGCCAACAACGGCGAGGGGACCGATGGGGGCGCATGGTCCGCATCGGGAGAGGGCGAGACCGAGGCGAATGCGTCGCCGCACTTCACCAGTTCGGCCACCTTCGAGATCGCCGAGAACAGCACCGCGGCGGTCGGCACGGTGACCGCGGCCGACACCGACAGCGAGGATGACGTGGAGGCCTACGCCATCGTCGGCGGCGTCGACAAGCTGTTGTTTGCGATCGACGCGACAGGAACCTTGAGCTTCAAGACCGCGCCGAACCACGAGGCGCCGCAGGACAAGCGCAGCACGACACCGTCGAATAGCGCCGGAAACAACGAGTACGTGCTGGTGGTGATGGCGGTCAGCGGCCAGAACGAGCGCGAGAAAAGCTCGAAGCAGACCGTCGTCGTGACCGTGACCGATGAGGACGAGCCGCCACTGACGCCTGATGCGCCAACGGTGGTGCCGGCTTCGCCGACCAGCCTCACGGTGACGTGGAGCGACAAGACCGATGCGAGCCGCCCGGCGGCCAGCAAGTACGACTACCAGTACCGCGAAGTGGAGAACCCGCCCGGAAGCTGGACGACGGTGACCGACTACGCGACTACGAGCGTGACGATTACCGGTCTGACCAAGGAGACCGAGTACGAAGTGCAGGTCAAGGCGAAGAGTGACGAGGGCGAAAGCGATTGGTCGGACTCCGATGAGGCCACGACGCCCGCAGCGCCGGTGGTGAAGCTGGTGCTCGATCCCGCTTCGATTGCCGAGGGCGGCACCAGCACCGTGACCGCCACGGTAGACCCGGCGTTGGGCGCTGCGTTCGCGATCGAGGTGTCCGCGGCGGCGGACTTGGGAGTCGACGCCGACGTGTTCACGCTGAGCGCGAACGTGACCCTGTCGTTCGCGGCCAACGAGACGGCGAGCACCGGCACGGTCACCATCGCTGCCGTGGACAACGCGGTCAACGAGGAAGACAAGACCGTCACGGTGTCCGGGACCGCCTCCACCGCGGAAGTGGTGGCGCCGGGAGCGAAGACGCTCACCATCACCGACGACGACGTGCTGGCCAAGGTGGCCGCCCTGAAGACCACTCAGTGCGACCCGGACAGCGATCCGTCCAATTGCGTGGAGGAGGGCAACGATGCGCTGTTCCCGGTCACGCTGACCGGCGGCACCACTACCGCCAACGTGGTGATCGACTACACGGTGACCAGCGACGACGCGACCGTGGACGTCGACTACACGGCGCCGAGCGGCAAGCTGACGATAGCTTCGGGCGAATCGACCGGGACGATTGCCGTCGAAACCAACGGCGACGATGACATCCTCGACCCGGGCGAAAGCCTGACCGTAACCCTGACCTCCGGCACCACCACCGGGGGCGGTGTCGAGGTGAGCAGCACGCCGGCCACCATGACCATCGCCGACACCGGCCAGGTGACCCTGTCCGTGGCCGATGCGCAGGCCGCCGAGGGCAATGCCGTGAACTTCGCGGTGAAGTTGTCGCGCAAGGTGGCAAGTGGGGTGGAAGTGCCGTATGAGACCACCGACGGCACGGCGATATCCGGCACCGGCAAGGACTTCACCGCTGCGAGCGACTCGCTGACCTTCAGCGCGAACGTGAAGGTGATGACCGTGATGGTGGCCACGCTCGAGGATTCGCTCGACGAGTCGGACGAAGCATTTACGCTCACGCTCAAGGACGACTTCCTACCGACGGGCGTGACTATATCGGACGGCGTAGCCACCGGCACGATCCAGGACGACGACACCCGCGGCGTGACCGTGTCGTCCACCGCGCTGGAGGTCAAAAAGGGCGGAGAGAGCAAGTCCTATACGCTGCGCCTGCGCAGCCAGCCAACCGGCGACGTGGCCATCAACATCAACGGTCCGGGCGGCGGCGTATTGGTGTCGCCGACCCAGGTCACCTTCACGGCGCAGAACTGGAACAGTACGAAGACGGTGGAGGTCAGCGCCACCACGGATGCCACGGCGGACACGACCGCGACCATCACGCACTCCGTAAGCGGCGCCGACTATGCCGGCGTGACGGCGGGCTCGGTCACGGTAACCATCAAGGAGCGGACGAGTGTGGGCCTCGGGGTTGAGCCCAACAACAACGTAGGATCCAACGGCGTCGCCAGCGCGAGGGGGGACCCCGCTGTGTACATCGAGGGTGACACCATCAGGTTCTTCGTGCTGCGCACTTCCTCGTCGCGTGACGCAGTGACCGTCGGGGTTAACGTGACTCAGGATGGCAACTTCATCGCGGGGAGTCCCCAAACTGTGGTGACGCTGTTGCCCAGCGAGGAAAAGAAGCACGTAATCGTTGACACGGAGGATGACGCGATTGTCGAGCCGGACGGCACGGTTACCATAGCAATCAGCAGCTGCGATGACTGCGACGTGACCACCGGCGAATTGACGGTGCAGGTCCTGAACAACGACGCCAGGTTCGCCGTCGAGGATGCCGAGGCCGTGGAGAGTGACGGCCAGATCACGTTCAAGGTGACGAAGCGGGATTCTCTCCGGGTGCCGATGACGCTGCAGTACGAGACCCGCAACGGCTCGGCGACCGCCGGCCAGGACTTCACGGCGCCCGACGAGGATGCAGTGCTGACGATTCGGTCGGAGGACGACAGCGCCACCATCACGATCCCGGTTACCGACGACTCCCTGGTGGAGGGCACCGAGTCGTTCAAGCTGAGAGTGTTCCACCCGGTGGACGCCAACGTGGACATGAGCGCCACCGGTACCATCAAGGATGACGATGCGGCGCTGGCCAAGGCGTGGCTGTCGCGCTTCGGACGCACGGTGGCGAGCCACGTGGTGGAAGCCGTGGACGCCCGGCTCACCGGCGAATTGGGTCCGGTGACGCAGGTGACGCTGGGCGGTACCCAACTGCCGTCAGTGGTCGCCGAGCCGGAACCGCTTGCGGGGCAAGGCAGGCCGCACACCACCATGAAGGGCGACGCGTTCCTGGCCGGCAGCTCGTTCCAGTTGCTGGCGACCGACGCCGGTATCGAGGGTGCAGCCGCCACCGGGATCACCATGTGGGGCCGCGGTTCGGCCACCGGGCTGCAGGGCCGCGACGAAACCGTGACCCTGAAGAATGGCTCGGTCGGCACCGGCACGATCGGCGTGGACTACGACTTCGGGTCCATTCTCACCGGCCTGGCGGTGGCGTACAGCAGCGGCGGTGCGGACTACACCCTGACGTCGGACGGCAAGCAGACGCGTTCGGATGAAGCGGCGAGTTGGCTGGTCAGCGCCCACCCGTACGCGCGGGCGCAGATTATCGGCGACCGGCTGACCGCCTGGGGCCTGCTCGGCTACGGGCTCGGCCAGATGACCCTGGCCGCGGACATAGAGGACGAAGAGACCGGCATCTCGATGATGATGGGCGCGTTGGGCCTGCGCGGCGTGCTGTCGCCGGAGACCAACCGCTTCGGCCTGACCGCCAAGACCGACATCTTCGTGACCCGCTTGACGGCGGGCGAAGGCGCCACCGTGGAAACCGGCGCTCACCGCGCCCGGCTGCTGGCGGAGGGCACCTACCGGATGGACTTCGGAACAGGCGGCGTGCTCGTTCCGCGGCTGGTGACCGGCGTGCGCTACGACTTCGGCGACGCCGAGACCGGCTTCGGTGCCGAGATGGGCGGCGGGGTGACCTACACCTATCCGCAGTGGGGACTGACCGCGGCAGCCAACCTGCGCGTACTGCTGACCCACCAGGACAGCGGCTTCGAGCAGTGGGGCGGCGGCGGATCGCTGCGCGTCACGCCGGGAGCCGCCGGGCTCGGCCCGTCGGTGGCGGTCGGCACCTCGCTGGGAGCGCCGGCCAGCGGTACCCAGCGCCTGTGGACCAGCGGTGTGGCGGTCGGCTCGGGACCGTCAGGCGCACCGGGGGCGAACCTCAACGCCGAGATGGGCTACGGGCTGGCCGTGGCCGACGGCGGCGGGATGCTCACTCCCTACGTTGGCATGGCGGTGGCGGAGAAGGGCGAGCGCGCGTTCCGCCTCGGCAGCCGCCTCAGCGTCGGCCCCGCGTTCAGTCTGAGCGTGCAGGGCGAGCGGCGCGAGGAAACCGCCAGCGACGCCACCCACGGCGTATCGATAAACGGCGCCCTGCGCTGGTAGGGCGCCGCTGCCGGCAGCTCAGTCGCCGTAGCGGGCGCGCAGCGGCGGCGACAGCCGCAGCATCCACTGCATGCGTTCGAGGTGGTCGAGCCACTGCTCCACCTCGGCGCTGACCTCGGCGTCCGGCGGCGGCACCAGGCCGACATCGCAGGCCGCGCCCAGTTCGCGCTGCGCCTTGCGGCGGTAGGTCACCAGCATGCGGTCGCCGGTGCGGCCCACCTCGAAGAAGTCCTCGGACAGGCACACCGTTACCGGCACCCGCAGTGCGCCCAGGATGCGCAGCTCATCGGCCAACTCGCTGTCGTCAATCCGCTCCGCGAAACGCAGGTCGACCACCTGTGCACCGGCGGCGTCGTTCGCGGCCGCCGCGAGGTGACGCAGAATCGGTCCCTGCCGCACGCAGTCGCCGCACCAGATGCCGCTCAAGCACAGCAGGTTCATGCGCCGGGTGAACTGGCCGAGGCGGCGGCGCTGCGCGTCGTCCACCTGCACCGTGGCGTCCATGGTCTGCCAGCGCGTGCGGTGGTTATCCGGGCCGGAAGCGAGATAATCGTCGTAAGGCAGCGCGCTTGCGAAACTGGAGCGCCAGAACTCCTGGCGTATGTCGCGGTACTTGCTGTCATTGGAATCTGCCATGCCGCCATCATAGCGCACAACGCGCCGTTGCCGCGTGGCAGTTGCCCCGCTGCGGCAACCGCTCCTGCGTCCGCAACCGCTGCCGCTACCGCGGCGGCGGAGTGACGCGGTGCACCGGTTCCGGGTAGGCCGGGTGGAACGCCGAGCGGCTGCGCGTATGCACCCGCACCGGGGCGGGCGCCGGTTCCCGGTTCAACGCCGCCACCGCCTCCGCCACCGCCCGGTCGATGAGCCGTTCTAGCGCGCCGGCATCCATCTCCACGCGTGCGTTGACGATAATCGTGAGCCGGGCGCCGGCGAGGTCCGGCAACTGTGCCCGCCACGCATCGTGCTCCCGGCGGGCGCCGCCCGTGAGGTCGGCGCCCGTGATGCTCACCTTGGCGTCGCGGTAGTGGTCGCGAACCAGGAACTTGAGGTGGCCGACGGCGCCGTTTGCGCTCCGCACCGCGTCCACCGTCCGCGCGATCACCGCGCGCGCCGCCTCCGTGGCACGCCCCTCGACGCCGGCAAGTTCCACTTCGCGGTCGTTCCACGCCAGCGCTGCCTCGGCGGCCCCGTAGCGGTCGTAGTCCACTTCCACGCCGGCCAGCAGGGCGTCTTCCGGCGCCGCGGCATCCCCGCTAGCCGACGCCGCGTCGATGTGCCGCACCCAGGCGGCCACCCCAGCCGCCGTGCGCGAGTCCTGGACCAGCACGCGCGGCCCCGGCAAGGCGGCCTGCAACGCAGCCGTCAGCCCGGCCCGGTCGCCGTCGGCGGCCGCCAGGTCCGCGCGGGAGGCGACCAGCAGCGGCGTCTCCGCCAACTGGCGCTCGAACAGGTAGTCCAGCGCCGGATTCGTCCACGGCAAAGGCCGCCCCGCCAGGAAGTCGACCAACAGGCGGGCGTCGGCCAGCACCGTGAGCGTCACCGCTTGCAGCGCCACCTCGCGGCGCAGCAGCAGCGGGTTGACCACGGTGCGGGCGATGTCCACGCAGGAGCCCACCGCCTCGGCGAACACGTACTCGGCGCCGTCCGCCGCCAGCGCCGCGATGCGCTCCACCAGCTCCGGGTAGCGGCAGCAGAAGCAGCCGCCGGTGACCTCCGCGACCGCCACCATCCCGGTGCCGGCCAGCGCGCCGGTGTCGACCAGCATCTCGCCCTGGTCGTTGGTCACCACCGCTGTCCGCACACCGCGGTCGCGCAGCAGTTGGCAGGCGCTCGCGATGGCCGTGGTCTTGCCGCTGCCCAGAAAACCGCCGACCAAGTGCAGTTGCATGCGGCGATTGTGCCCGGCGAGCACGCCTGGGGTCAAAGCAAGCGCCGAGCGGGGTGAGCAGAGTGAGCGGGGCCTGCTCGGAGGCGTGCTATCTGCTATGGTGCAGCCTGAGCAATGGGCAATTCGAACGATTCCTTCCTGGCATCCCTGGATCCTACCACCATGGCCGACTGGCAGATCAGCGCGGCCGCCGAACCGCACATGAAGCGTGTGCAACAGCTCGGCGCGGAGTTGGGGTTGCAGTCCGACGAGGTGCTTCCGTTCGGCCACTATGTCGGCAAGCTGGACTACGCGCGCGTCCTGGAGCGGCTTGACGCGCTCCCGAACGGCAAGTACGTCGACGTGACGGCAATCACGCCGACGCCGCTCGGCGAGGGCAAGACCACCACCACCATGGGGCTGGTGGAGGGACTGGCGGCAATCGGCAAGCGCGTGATCGGCGCCATCCGGCAGCCGTCCGGCGGACCGACCTTCAACATCAAGGGCTCCGCCGCCGGCGGCGGGCTGGCGCAGTGCATCCCGCTCACCGACCTCAGCCTCGGTCTGACCGGCGACATCGACGCCATCACCAACGCCCACAACCTGGCCATGGTGGCGCTCACCAGCCGCCTCCAGCACGAGGCCAACTACGGCGACAAGACCCTGGCGCGCAGGAAGCTGAGCCGGCTCAACATCGACCCGCGCAACGTGGCGGTGGGCTGGGCCATCGACTTCAGCGCCCAGGCGCTGCGCGAGATCGTCATCGGCCTCGGCGGCAAGATGGACGGTCTGATGATGCAGAGCGGCTTCCAGATCTCGGTGTCGTCGGAGGTCATGGCGATCCTTGCGGTGGCCACCGACCTGGCCGATCTGCGCGCCCGCCTCGGCCGCATGGTGGTGGCGTACGCCCGGAACGGCAGTCCGGTCACCACCGCCGACCTGGAGGTGGACGGCGCCATGACCGCGATCATGGCCAAGGCGATAAACCCCAACCTGATGCAGACCATCGAAGGGCAGCCGGTGCTGGTGCACGCCGGTCCGTTCGCCAACATCGCCATCGGCCAGTCGTCGGTAATCGCCGACCGGGTGGGACTCAAGTTGGCCGACTACCACGTCACCGAGAGCGGTTTCGGCGCCGACATCGGCTTCGAGAAATTCTGGAACCTGAAGTGCCGGATGAGCGGGCTGGTGCCCGACTGCGCGGTGGTGGTATGCACCATCCGTGCCCTGAAGATGCATGGCGGCGGCCCGCGGGTGGCGCCGGGCAGGCCGCTGGACCGCGCCTACACCGAGCGCGACACGAACCTGGTGGAGCGCGGCGTGGCGAATCTGTTGGCGCACCTGGACACGGTGCGCAAGAGCGGCGTGGCGCCGGTGGTGTGCATCAACCACTTCCACACCGACACCGACGAGGAGGTGGCGGTGATCCGCGAGGAGGTGGCGGCCACCGGTGCGCCGTGCGTGGTGAGCCGGCATTGGCGGTACGGCGGCGCCGGCGCGCGCGAGCTGGCCGAGGCGGTGGTGGACGCATGTGAGCAGCCCTCCGCGTTCCGCTTCCTGTACGAAGACGCGGTGCCGCAGCGAGAGCGGATCGAGCGCATCACCACGGAGGTGTACGGCGGCGCCGGCGTGAGCTACGCGCCGCAGGCGCTGGCCAAGCTGCAGGAGGTGGAGCAGGACCCCGACCTGGCGGCGCTCGGCACCTGCATGGTCAAGACGCAGCTCAGCCTGAGCCACGACCCGGCGCTCAAGGGCCGGCCCACCGGCTGGACGCTGCCGGTGCGCGACCTGCTGCTGTACCGCGGCGCCGGGCTGGCGGTGCCGGTGGCCGGCGACATCAAGCTGCTGCCGGGCACCGCCTCCGATCCGGCCTTCCGCCGCATCGACGTAGACACCGCCACCGGCCGCGTCCGGGGCCTGCACTAGAAAGGCGAAAATGGCACCGCCTGGCTGATTGGTCCGGGATGAATGTGGAATTCGTTCGAAATCGTTGGCGAGATGACCGAGGTCGAGACTATCGCCGCCGGACCCGGTGTGCGTGTATTACCTTACTTGCGCAGGCCTATGGACGCGGGCGCTGGCGAAAGTTGAAGGGCACTGCTCTTGTGCGTGTCCCTGGTGGTAACGTCCGTGAGGTGGAGCTACACTGGTACGAGGCGCACGGCATCGGAAAGAAGGAGATCAAGATCAAGCGCTACCTGGATCGACCATGAAACAACCCAAAGAACACTTCGCCTTGTGTCTGGACAACGCCGGTTACGAGGTCTCTCTGATACCCGGAAAGGTCTATCTTCTGGTCCCCGATGCCAGAGATGCCAGAGCCGCGCAGGATGAATTGATTCGCATTGTCGACGAGACCGGTGAGGACTACCTCTATCACAAGGATCTGTTTGCTTTGTCGAATTCCCGGAGTCCGTCGAAACAAGGCTGCTGGCCATGGAGAAGCTGCGCCGGTCCGCTTGAACTTCACCGGCAAGCTTCACACCCAGAAGAACAAGGAGGAGACTTGTATGGACAGGAAGCTGGCACAGCGGGCCGCCGCTGCCGCGAACGCCGGTGTAATGGACGCGGTACGCGCCGCCGTGGCGCAGGACGCCGAGGTGGCGCGTTACTGGTCGGTGCTGATGAACGCGTGTTTCGGCGGCCGCGCCGACGTGGCGGCGTTCCTGATCGATAGCGGGGCCGACGTCAACGTGCAGTCGCCGAATGCGCACCGCTACCGGCCGCTGCATCGCACCGTGGAGCACAAGAAGACCATGCCCAAGACGCCGGGGCACACCGCCACCGTGCGCCTTCTGCTGGAGCACGGCGCCGACCCGATGTTGCGCGGCACCTGGAACCTGCACAGCGCGCCGGCGGTGGCGGCATTCGGCTGCACGGAGTTCCTGCCCGTGCTGCTGGAGCACGCGCCGCGCGAGCCGGACCTGTACACCGCGGCGGCGCTGGCGCGCCACGCCGACCTGGAGGCGCTGCTGTCCAAGAGGCCCGGCGCTGCCGAGCTCGCGGACGGCGATTCACGCGACGGAAGCTGGCTGCCGCTGCAGTACTGCGCGCGCTCGCTGGCCGGCACCGAGCAGGAACGGGTTGCCACGGCCGCGCTGCTGCTCGACCACGGCGCCGATCCCGCATCCGCGCTGGACTTCGCGTGCTGGGCCGACAATGGGGGAATAGTCGGGTTGCTGCTCGAACGCGGCGCGCGCCTGGGTGACGACGACACCGTCAATCACCTGGCCTGCGACGGTCAGGTCGCGATCCTGGACGTGCTGCTGCGCCACGATGCCGTCGACATGAACGGCACCCGCAACACGGAACATCACGGCGGCTACAATCCGCTCGGCTGTGCCGTGAACATGCGCAGCCTGCGCGGCGTCACCTGGTTCCTGGACCACGGCTGCGATCCCAACCACGTGCAGAGCAGGAATGGCGAGACCGCCCTGCACGTCGCGGTCAACTCCGGCGCCGGCGTACCACTGGTGCGCCTCCTGGTGGACCGCGGCGTCAACGTGGACCAGCGCGACGCCGCCGGCCACACCGCCCTCGACCTGGCCCGCGCCAAGGGCAAGGCCAAGCTGGAGGCGTTCCTGAGCCGGTCGTAGCGCGGAATCAGCTCGGGGCGGCAGGCTCGCCGAACAGCTTGTGGTCCCATTCGGCGACCAGTTCGGCGATCACGGCGTCCAGTACCTCCCGCGGGTCGCCGTCGCGCTGCTCGCGGGGGCCCCACTTCCACTGTTCCAGGTATTCGTCCGAGCCGTACAGGCCTTCCTCCATGGCGACGCGGTCGATCTCTTCCTGGTAGCGCGGCGGCAGCTGGCCGGAGATGCGCTTGCCGCCGCCGGAGGCGCGCACTTGGGCGGGAATCTCCTGCCACCGGAGAATGCGGTACTCAGCCATTGGTAACCAACTCTCCCTTGCGGTGCGCACGGATGAACGACGCACAGTACTGGTCGCGGCCGAGCAACAGGTCCTCGGCCATCCGGTAGCGGCGCGAACCGCGGTCGAGTTCCATCACACTGTCGATGTGGCTGGTAACCGGGTCGAGGATGCCGCTGTCGGCGCCGGCGTCGATTGCCAGGCGCAGAAACACGTCGTTGATCAGGCGCCGTTGCGGCATGCCGAACGAGACGTTGCTGAAGCCGCCGGTGATGTGCAGGTCGGCGCCGTAGCGCTCGCGCAGATCGCGAATGGCGGCCAGGCAGTGGTTGCCGAACTCCTGATCCACCGCGATCGGGAACACGAGCGGGTCCACGTAGATGTCCGCCGCCGGTATGCCGCGCTGCAGCGCGGCGTCCACCACCCGCGACGCGTTCGCCACCCGCTCGGCGGTGTCGTTCGGCATGCCCGACTCGCCGGCGGCGGTCACGATCGCCTGCACGTCGAACTCGCGCGCCAGGTCAAGCGCGTCGAGCCGCTCCAGGGAGGCGGAGTTGAGCAGCCCGCGGGCGCCGTTCGCGCCGTCGCGCCACGCCTCCAGCCCGGCCCGGATGATGTCGATGTTGGACGAGTCGATCGACAGCGGCAGGCGGCTCGTACTCCGTATGGTCCGCACCAACCAGCCCATCGCCTCCTGCTGATCCTCCCGGCGAAGCGAAATCTCGTCCACATTGAGGTCGAGATAGTGGGCGCCGGCGTCCTCCTGGCGCTGCGCCAGACGCTGCAGGTAACGGAGCCCCTCGGCTGCGCCGGCGCCGTCCGCCATCGCCTCGCGCACCGCAATCTGCACGTGCTTTACGCGGCCCTCCTCGAAGTCCTGGGTGGCGCGGAACGCCTCCGGGATCGGCAGATGGCGCACCTCCCCGGACCTGGTGCGGTAGTTCACGGCCTGGCGGCCGTCGGCAAGGTCGCTGATTCGGCTGCCCTTGCGGCGCAGCACGCGGGTCGTGTGGATGTTCTCGCCGATCACGATGAAGGAATTGTTCATTTGGTTTCGTGTTCCTCGGTTGTTCCGCCGGCCTGCGAAGCGGGCCGGTGGCGAAAGTGGTCGCGCCCCAGGTAGGTGTTGACCCAGGCGCTGGTGCCCGCCAGGGCGGCGTTCTTGATGATCGCCGGCCCGTCGAGCATGGTCTGTTCCTCGCCGTACGCCTTCAGGCGGTCGTAGGCGCGCGCCCAGATGCACTCCTTGTCGCCGATCTCGCAGGTGCCCTCGCGGGTGCCGCCGCACGGCCCGTTGCGCTGGTTCTTGACGCACTGCGACTCCGGGCACAGGTAGGCGATGTCGGGCAGCGAGCAGTCGCCGCAGTCGCGGCAGTCGTACACCGCGGACTTGGCGGCATGCTCGAACTTGTGGAACAGCCGCCGGCCGCGCGTGCCGCTCTGCTCGACCGCGTTCGCCAGCTTGCGCCCGGCCTCGAAGCCTGGCGTCTCGGGCGTGAAGATCGTGTCGTGAATTCGGCGGCTCAGCTTGTATCCCACCGGCACCCGCTGCTGCAGCCGTTGCTGTGCGTCCGGCTTCCGTGACGCCAGGTAGCTGCGGCTCACCTCGCTGCTGCTGGTGCCCGGCAGTTCGCCGGGCTCGAAGTAATAGAATTCGTCCGGATACCGGAAGTGCACTTCGCCGGCAAACTGCCGCCAGTCGTCGGCGCCGAAGCCGGCGGCGATTTCCAGCACGCGTTCGATGTCCGCGTATCGGGTCAGGCCGCCGAGGTAGGCGCCGCGGTAGCCGAGGCCCCGCGCGACCGCCACCTGCTTGGCGGCCAGCTCCAGGAAGAACGCCTTGCCCTTGTCCGGTGACGCCGCCTGCTTCTCGGCCAGCTGCAGCAGCTCCGGCAGCACCACCACCCCCGGGATCTTGCCGGAGGCGAAGAAGCGCGCCGCCGCGCCGCTCAGAGCGTACAC
Source organism: Spirochaetaceae bacterium bin103 (assembly GCA_002238925.1). GTDB lineage: Bacteria > Spirochaetota > Spirochaetia > SZUA-6 > Bin103 > Bin103. The sequence goes on from MPNH01000043.1 coordinate 15,469, forward strand.
ATTGGCGATAACCGGTACGTCGAGTTGGTGCCCGGCCATGTAGCGCAGCAGCTCGTCCTGCTTGCGCGCGTCCCAGCCGATTTGACTGATGATGAACCGCGCGCCGTGGGCGATCTTCTTGGCCAGCTTGAAGTACTGCGGCATCACCTCGCGCTCGTGCCGCTTGTGATTATTGACCACCGCGCCCAGGAAAAAGCGCGTTGGGCTCAGGGTGCGCCGGCCGGCGCGGATGCCGGCGTTCATGTCGGAGAACATGCGCAGCAGCCCGACCGAATCGGTGTCGAACACCGGGCTCGCCTGGCCCTGGTAGCCGCTCACCGGAAAGTCGCCGGACAGAGCGAGGATATTGTTGAACCCGAGACTGGCCAGCTGCCAGCCGCGACTCTCCAGTGCGTTGCGGTTCCAGTCCTTGCAGGACAGGTGGATCACCACCTCCTGACCGCGCGAGATCAGGTCGGTGCCCAGCGCGTCGGCGCCGAACATCGCGTTCCCGCCCGGATTGTCGGTGATCGATAGAGCGTGTATGTCTTTATGGTCCACTAGTTTACGGGCCAACGCGAGCACTCGCTTTCCGCCGCGGTCGGTGAGCAGGCCACGCGAGGTCACCATCTCCACCAGGTGCAGGAAGGTGTCGGTGCGCTCGAGCAACCCGCGCAGCGTGCGCGACCCCGGCGCGGCCGGGTGGCCTGCCGCTTCGCTGGTGCTGCTCATCGGGCCGCCGGTCGCGCGGCGGGCGTAGCGGTGCATGACGCCCGCAAGCTTACCGCTTCCGGCGCAGCCGCGCAGCATCCGCAGCCGGCGCAAGCGGTGCGCATCAGCCGCGTCCGCGAGTGCCAGGGATTGTCCACTTACCGGGTGGCCTTCAGCGAGAACATCTGCGGGATCGAGTCGTGGTGCTCGGGCAGCCGAAACCAGCCGTCGCGGCACCGCGTCATGCCGGGCAGCGCCCGATAGTTGCTGAACGGGAACTCGTGCAGGAACTGCAGGCGCAGACCGGCATCCAACAGTGCGTTCACAATCTCCGCCATGCTGTGACGCCATTCGTAGCTCGGCGACGGGATCGTTTCATTACCCGCGTAGCTGTAGCCGTTGGCGCCGTACCGCGTACCCGCGGGATTGGGGAAGTAGGGGTTGCGCACGCGCAATTCGGAATCGTTCAGGCTGTCGTCATCGGCGAAGATGTGGCACAGCGGGTGGCCTTCGAACAGGTAGAAGGTGCCGCCCGGCTTCAGGAAGCGGGCCGCCACCGTTGCCCACTCGGTGAGGTCGGGCAGCCACACCAGCACGCCAGAGGCGGTATACACCACGTCGAACTGCTCGTCGAGTGCGTCTGGCAGGTCATACACGTTGCTGCACACGAAGCGCGTGTCGAGTTCGAGTTCCGTGCTCAGTTCGCGGGCCAGGGCGATTGCCGCGTCGGAGAAGTCCACCCCGGTTGCGCGCGCGCCGAGCCGCGACCACGACATGGTGTCCATGCCGAAGTGGCACTGCAGGTGCAGCAGGTTCTTGCCCGCCACCGGACCGACCTCCTCGCGCTCGATGTCGTTGAGGGTGATCGCGCCCGCCTTGAAGCGGTCCATACCGTAGAAGTCGGAGGCGGCATGTACCGGCACGCGTTCGTTCCAATTCTGCCGGTTCACGGCCAAGCGCGGGTCCATGCCCAAAACTACTCCCGCGCCGGTCGCGCGGCCACCGGCAGCACGGCGTTCACGGCGCGGCCCGCGCTTTACCTGTCCGGCGGCGTCGGAGTACGGTTGCGGTCCATGGAATTGCGCAACAATCGCATCAAGCACAAGTTGGCGGCCGGCGGGGTGGCTACCGTGGTCAGCGGCATCACCCATCCGGACGACATCGACGCATTCGGCCCTATCGCGGAGGCCACCGGCATCGACGGGGTGTGGCTGGAGGGTGAGCACGGGGCGGTGGACGCCGCCGAGTTGGGCAATCTCACCCGCGCCTGCGACATCTGGGGACTGACCTCGGTGGTGCGGGTCAACGACAACCACCAGGGGCTGATCTACCGCACCCTCGACCGCGGCGCGCAGGCAGTGGTGGTGCCGCACGTCAACACGCGCGCGGAGGCGGACAACGTGGTGGCGGGCGGCAAGTTCGCACCCGCCGGCAAGCGCGGCATGTACACCAGCCGCCAGTATTTCGGCGTGGACGGCTACGTTCACAGCGGCAACGACGAGACCTGCCTGATCGTGCTGATCGAGGACATCGCCGCGCACGCCAACCTGGACGAGATCCTTGCCGTCGATCATATTGACGTGTTCTTCGTTGCCCCGTCCGACTTCGCCGCCTCCATGGGCCGCATCGGCGAAACCGGCCACCCCGCGGTAAAGGAGAAGATCGAGGACTCGATCCGCCGCATCGTGGCGGCCGGCAAGGTCGCCGGCACGCTGACCGACAACGACGACGTTGCCGATTACGTGGCCATGGGGGTGCGCTTCGTCCTCACGGCGACCAAGGGCTGGCTGCAGGCGGGAGCCGCCGGCTTCGCCGCGGCGGCACGCGGCGGTTCCTGATACGCAGCGCGCTGCCGGGCGCGGCGGCGGAGGAGGAGGAGGGCAATGCAGGCACTGGTCCTGGAGCGGGCCGAACGGCTCGCGCTGCGTGACTTCACGGTAGCCGAGCGGCTCGGGCCGCGCGATGTGCGCGTGGCGATCCATACCGTCGGCATCTGCGGCAGCGACGTTCACTACTACCGGCACGGCCGCATCGGCCCGTTCGTGGTGCGCGAGCCGATGGTGCTCGGCCACGAGGCCGCCGGCACCGTGGTCGAGGTGGGCAGCGAAGTAACGGCCCTCAAGGTGAACGACCGCGTGACCATGGAACCCGGCATTCCGGATCCCGACAGCCGTGCGGCGCGTCTTGGCCTGTACAACCTGGATCCCGCCGTGCGCTTCTGGGCGACGCCCCCGGTGCACGGCGTGCTGCGCCCGACGGTAGTGCATCCGGCGGCGTTCACGTTCAGGATTCCCGAACGGATCAGTTTTGCGGAGGCGGCGATGGTGGAACCGCTGGCGGTGGGCATGCACGCCGCCGCCAAGGCGCGCATCGTGCCCGGTGACGTGGCGGTGGTGCTCGGCGCCGGCCCGATCGGCATGGTTACCGCCCTGGCGGCGCTGGCCGGTGGCTGCAGCCGCATCGTCATCGCGGACGTTGTGGCCGCCAAGCTGGAGTTGGCTGCCGCGCTCGGGCCGGTGGTGCCGGTGCTGGCCGGCCGCGAGTCGCCGGGCGAGGTGGCGCGCACGCTGACCGGTGGCTGGGGTGCGGACATCGTGTTCGAGTGCAGCGGCGCGGCCGCCGCGGCCGCCGCCGTCGTGGAGCCGTTGCGCCCCGGCGGCAGCGCGGTGCTGGTCGGCATGCCGGGCGAGCCGGTCGCATTCGACGTGGTGGCCGCGCAGGTGAAGGAGGCGCGCGTAGAGACGGTGTTCCGCTACGCCCGCGTCTATCCGCGGGCACTCGCGCTGATGGAGAGCGGCGCCATCGACGTGCGCCCGCTCATTACCGACACGTTTCCGTTCGCCGACAGCGTGGCGGCATTCGAATTCGCCGCCGCCATGCCGGAGCGCAGCGTGAAGGCTCAGATCACCGTCGCACCGTAGCGAGCCGAGCGGCGGGCGGTGGAGGTCAGGGCGCGCCGCGGTCGACTTCCAGGGTCGTCATGTGCGCCCTGCCGGGGCTGGCCGGCGAACGCCAGGTGGCGCGACAACCGGGGAACGCCTCCCGTGCGAGCTGCATGAGCAGACCGCCGTTGAACCAATTGACTACCGATCCGTCGAACTTGGCCGGTCCGTGGTAGGCCGCATAGGGGGCGGCGCCGCGCTGGTCGCGAAGCATGACATCGGTGACCTCCAGCACGCCGCGAGGGTGCAGGAGGCCGATCAACCGCAGGCAGGCTCCGATGGCCCGGTCGGAGAGGGGGATGCGCCGGTCCGGCCCCGGCGCCAGCACCTCCGGCGGCAGCGGTCCGGCCGGGGCCGGCCACGATACGATGCCGGCGTCGGGCACCTCGACCAGCCGCTCGCGCAGCTTGAGGCCGGTGCTGCGGTCGGCCGGGTTGCCGAACAGGTCCTGCCAGAACAGGAACCATGCGTGCTCGCCAGCGGCGCCGCCGCGAACCGCGAGCCGGTCCCGCTAGTGGGCCAGAAACGGGGCGGCGCCCGCGCCGCCCCCCGCGCGCCCGGGGAGCCGGTCCCGATAGTGGGCCAGAAACGGGTCGACGCCCGTGTCCGCCAGGTTGCTCAGATCGGCTGCCAATTGACCGGGATCCAGCCGATGCTGTCGGGCCAGCTGTTCGAGCGCGGCTGCCGGCAGGTACAGGCAGGTGTGCAGGAGGTAGTGGCGGCCGTCGACCTGCACCAGCTCTTCGCCCGGCAGGTTGTCGAGCAGGTTGGTAAGGTGCACGGTCAGAAGCCGTCCTCGATACTCCTCCAGCGCGCGGGCCGGTTGCGCGAGGTCGAGCGCCAGGTAGCGAACCGAGACCGGGCCGCGCCCTGGTCCGAGGCGCGCGCGGGCGCGGCGCAGGGCACCTGCAGCGCGGTCGGCCACGACGTAGTGCATCGGGGTGTGGCAGGTGGCCGCCAGGTGGCGGATCAAGGTCTCGGCATACCCGGTGTCCGCCGCGCCGACATCGAGGTAGGCGAGCGGCCGCGCCGGTCGGGCTCCGCTGGCGGTGTCGGCGCCGGCGGCGGCGGCGGCGGCGGCGGCGAGCAGGGTGCCGAAACGGCGCGCGTGTTCGCGGGTGCGGGCCTGGCCGTCATCCGGTGAACCGCCGATCGACTCGCGCACGCCCCGGCCGACGGCGGCCATGTAGCCGGGCATGTGGTTCCAGAACGCCGCGTTGAACTCCCAAATCGGGCTCGCCCCGACCGGCCCGAATCGTCCGATATCGACGCCCGGCGCCCGTTGCGGGCCGTCGAGCGCCTCGGCGAAGCAGCGCTGAAGGTCCTGCGGCGACACCACCTGACCCAGGTCGACGGTCAGTTCGTGCGTGCGGGTGCCGTCGGCGTGACGGATCTCGCGCAGCGCCGCCGGCGGGCGAAAATGCTGCCGGTAGGAGATCCGGCACCAGCACACCCGGTCCGGCACCGAACGGCTCGCGGCGCTCCGCTCGGCCAGCATCCGCACCCCGTGGGTCACCATCGCCGCCGCCGCTCCCGCCGCGAGGCCCGGAGCGAAGCGATGGACGATTACGCCCGCGTCAGCCGGTGCCGGTTGCGCGGGCGAATCCGGCGGGTGTGGACCGTCCGAATCCGGCGCCGTCACGGTCCCTGTTTGCGCCGGCTCATCATCCTGGCAACGTCGTCCCGCCACTGCTGCCGTTCGTGATCGGGGCGGTGGCCGCTCAGCTCGTCGAGCAACGCAAGCGCCTGGCCGTGGTTGCACTCGATCAGGTTATTCGCCGCCAAGCGGTTCGGCGCGCCCGCCTTCAGGTCCCAGTGAAACGTGTGCAGCAGCCGATCGATCAGCATCATCCTGGCGCGTGTTCCGTCCGCGCGCGGGTACGCCGCCGCGAAGGTGCGGAACGCGGTCACCGCCTTGCCGCCGAACAGCCGCCGCTTGGTCCAGCTTGCATGGTACTCGTGCCACGAGATTGCCCACCCACAATCGGTCTCCGGGCAGGGCTGCGGCGCGTCCGGCGCCACGCCGGTGACCGGCTGCCGAAGCGTGAACTCGCCGGCGCATTCCGGACAGCGCAAGCGCCCGGTGCTCACCAGCAGGATGCTCTCGCAGCGCAACAACAGCGCCATGCCGACATCATCCACCACAGCAGCATCGGCCAGCCCGTCCGCTTCACTCCGGTACAGACGCCGCAGACGGCGCGGCAGGATGCGGGGCGCCCAGCGGAGGCGCGGACCGGGGCCCTGCTCAGCGGCGTCCGGCGGGGGCTGTCGGTCGCCGTTTACACCAGGGCGGCTCACTCGTTGCGCCTGCCGGCGGGGCGGGCGCCATACGCGGCCGTGTGCCGGTAGCGCCTTGTGGCTACCGTGCTGTTCTGCTGCTCTGCAACCGCCGAATGAATCACTGAGCCGAGCCCCTTGGTACCGCGGGGCGCCGATGTGCGGGGGAGCCTGCCCGAAGTGGGCAGGCTCCCGTCTGCTACTCGGCGCTGACCACGTACAGATCGACGAAATGCACCGGCCCACCGAGCGCGCGCAGCGCGATCGTGTCGGCGGCCATCGCCGAAACCTCGCCGGAGGCCATTACCTTGAATTGCTCGGCTCCATCGACGAATACCGAGATCGATCCGGCGCACGACCCGGGCGCCGCCATCGGCGGGCAGTCGCCGGGCTGAAAGAGCGCCTCGACCGTCACCTCGCTGTTCAGCGAACGCGCGATCTTGGTGCTGTTCAACCACATCAGCCGATTCCCGTCGAGCGACTGGTAGAGCTGCACGTGCGCGTGGTCGGTGTCGTAAAAGCCGACCTCCTGCGTGATCCACACCAGGTAGGAGTTGCCGTAGTTCCAGGTGTTGGCCGACACCGGCGTCCCGGAAGCGAGGAAGTGCAGCCCCATGCCGGTGCGCGCGGACGCATCCGCGTGCGCGGTTACCCCATACAGGGTTGCCCCGTCCGCCTGCGGCACGCCGGCGATGGCGAACTTCGCATGGGTGGCCCCCGGGTCGGTCTGGCTGACCCGCCCGCCGGCCACCGTCCACGCACCCTCATCGGGCTGTGCGGCGCCGCCGCCAAAGCCGTTCACTGCTCTGCTGCCGGCCGGTGCGGCCAGCAGCTCGTCGCGCATCAACTCCGCCGCGGTGCGGACCCGATGGCCCAGGCTGCGCGTCGTGATCACGATCATGCCGTCCGTCCGCGCCTGGAACGAAACCGCGTAGGCTTCGCCGCCGATGCCGACGTTGGAGACGACCAGCGTATCGCGCGCCACCGCCGTGACGGCGGGCGCGGACAGGTCGACGGCCGGCATGATGCCGTCGGCGGTGGCGTATACCTTCTCGGCCACGCCGGTGTTGCCGCTCTCGTGGCGCAGGCGCACGGCGTAGTCCTTCATGCCGTAACCGATTCCGGAGATGTAGATCGAGTCCGGTCCCGCCACCGACACGGTTGCCGAGTCCAGGTCCAACCGGCGCATGTCCAGATCGCCGGGAATCCTCACGCCGCCCATGGGCGCCAACTCCAGTTTCAGGGCTTCAATCTCCGCCCGCGCGGCTGCGGCCTCTGCCCTGGCCGCGGCTGCCGCTGCTTCGGCGGCGGCGACTGCCGCATCCGCGGAAGCACGAGCCGCGGCAACGGTGGACGCGGCATCCTCCCGCGCGGCTGCCACCAATTCGTCGGCGGTCGGCGGCAACTGCACCGGACGGATGCCGACCACCTCCAGGCGATTGTCGCCGGCGTACCGGAGTTGCCCGGAGTAGCCGGTATTGCCCACGCCCACGTAAGCGACATCGAGGATGTCAGGTTCGACCAGGGTGAGCTCGGTCTGCGACAGATCGACCGAGTCGGGGATCAGTTTGCCGCTCGGGCCGAAGATGCTTTCCACCGTGGCGGTGGTTCCGCCCCGATACCGCAACAGCGCCGAGTAGGTGTCTCCCGCGTAGCGAATCGACGAGATATAGACCGACTCCGGGCCGGCCAGGGAAGCCTGGGCGGCGTCGAGATTCAGCAATCCGGGATCGATCTGTGCGGCGGAGATCATCACCACGCTCGGGCGGTACGCCTCGGCCATCAGCATGTCCACCTTTTCCTGGGCGCCGGCCAGGGCGGTGCGCGCCTCGGCGATGGCGGTAGCAGACTCCGCTTCGACGGCGGCCAGCCGCTCCTCGGCCGCCGCCACCGCGGCGCGTGCGGCGTCCGCGTCGGCGCGCGCCGCGGCGACGCTGGCCGCGGCCTCTGCTTCGGTCTGCGCCATCAGCTCCTCGGGTGTCGGCGGCAGCATGACCTGCTTCAGGTTGATTACCTCGAAGCGATTGTCGCCGGCGTAACGGAGTTGCCCCGAGTAGCCGGTGCCGCCCACGCCCACGTTGGCGACGTCGAGCACGTCGGGAGCAATCAGGGACAGCACGGTGTGCGACAGGTCTACCGAGTCGGGGATCCGTTTCCCGGCTGCGCCGAATACCTTGTCGAGGGTGGCGGTGGTGCCGCCGCGGTAGCGCATCAAGGCCGAGTAGGTCTCGCCCCCGTACCCGATCCCGGTGATATAGATCGACTCGGGGCCGGCGAGGGAAACCCGGGCGCCGTCCAGATTCAGCAGACCGGGGTCGATCTGACCGGCGGACACCATCACGGCGCTCGGCCGGTGTGCTTCCGCCATTATCATGTCCATCTTGTCGCGGGCGTCGTCCAGGGCGTTCTGCGCGTCGGCCACGTCCGCGGCCGCCTCGTCCTGCACGGCGGCCAGCCGCGCCTCGGCGGCTGCGACCGCGGCATCCGCGGCAGCGCGCGCCTCGGCGATGGCCGCGTCGGCCCGCGCCTCGGCGGCGGCCACCAGTTCCTCCGCCGTCGGCGGCAGTGTTACCACGCGGATGTTCGCGACTTCCACGCGGTTGCCGCCGGCGTAACGCAGCTGCCCGCTGTAGCCGCGGCCATCGACGCCGACGAAGGCGACTTCCAGGGTATCCGGCGCCACCAGCTTCAACTCGGTGTGGGTCAGGTCGACCGAGTCCGGAATCAGTTTCCCGGCCGAGCCGAAGATGTTTTCCACCGTGGCGGTGGTTCCGCCCCGGTAGCGCAACAGCGTCGAGTAGGTGGCGTCCCCATAGCCGATCGAGGAGATGTAGATCGACTCCGGACCTGCCAGGTAGACTCGTGCGTCGTCGAAGTTCAGCAGGCCGGGGTCGATCTGCTCGGCGCCGATCATCACGGCGCTGGCGCGGTACGCCTCGGCGCTCATCATGTCGGCCTTTTCGCGCGCGTGTGCCGCGGCCGCCTGCGCATCGGCGAGTGCAGCCTGCGCATCGTCGGCGGCAGCGCTGGACTCCGCCTCGAGTCCGGCAATCTGTTCTTGCGCCGCATCGGCCGCTGCCTGCGCGTCGCCGGCTGCCTGCTGCGCCTGGCCGGTGGCGGCCTGTGCATCGGCCACCTCTGCCTCCAGAGCCGCCACCTCTGCCTGCAGGGCCGCGACCTGTTCTTCGGTGGTCATCTCATCGGATTCGACTTCCACCGCCATCCCGGCCGGACTCACACAGCTGGCAAGCGTGGCAAGCGCGCCGGCAACGGCAAGCAGTACCGAGAGATGCAACCTGCGAAGCAGAGCACCGAGAGTTGTCCATTTTCCTAGATCACCGGATGCCATGTCGCGTATCATTTCCGGCCCCGACACGCTTGTCAATGACCAATCCGGGTTTCTGCGCGGCTAGTGTGCCGGCTGTGCGGCAGTGGTGAGCTCGAACTGGCTGTGATAGATGCGCGCGTAGGTGCCGTCCATGCGGAGCAACTCGTCGTGCGAGCCGCGCTCCACCACCTCGCCGTCGTCGATCACGTAGATCACGTCGGCGCGCTGCACGGTGCTCAGCCGGTGCGCGATCACGAAGCTCGTGCGTCCGTGCAACAACTCGCCGAGCGCCGCCTGGATGAGCATCTCGGTACGCGTGTCCACGTTCGAGGTCGCCTCGTCCAGAACCAGAATACGGGGATCCTTCAGCAACGCCCGTGCTATGGACAACAGTTGGCGCTGGCCGCGGCTCAGGTTGCTCGCCCCCTCCTGCAGCATGGTGTCGTAGCCGTCGGGCAGCGCGGCAATGAACTCGTGGGCGCGTGCCCGGCGCGCCGCCGCCTCGATCTCGGCGTCGCTGGCGCCCGGGCGTCCGTAGCTGATGTTGTGCCGAATGGTGTCGGCAAACAGGAACGTGTCCTGCAACACGATGCTGATGACGCTGCGCAGGCTGTCCTGCGTGACGCCGCGTATGTCCTGTCCGTCGATGGACACCGCCCCCGCCTGCACGTCGTAGAAACGCTCGAGCAGGCTGATGATGGTGGTCTTGCCTGCTCCGGTGGTGCCGACCAGAGCGACCGTGCGGCCCGGTTCGGCGACCAGGTTCATGCCCTTGAGGACCGGCGTGTCCGGGTCGTAGGCGAAATGCACGTCCTTGAATTCGACTCTGCCCTCGGTAACCGCCAGCGGTTTCGCGTCCGCGCGGTCGCGCACCTGCGGCTCCAGGTCCAGCAGTTCGAAGATGCGCTCGGCGCCCGCGATGGAGGACTGCAGCATTGCCCAGAGCATCGATATGGAACGCACCGGCTCGAAGAAGCGCCGCTCGTACTGCAGGAACGCCACGATCACCCCTATGGTGACCAGTTCCAGGCTGGCCAGGTAGCCGCCGTACGCAAGCACCACTGCAATGCCGATGCCGCTGATGATGTCCATGGTGGGGGCGAACGCGGCGGTGAGCGACTCCGCTCCCACGTTGGCGTCGCGGTTGGCGCGGTTCAGCTGCCGGAAACTCTGCGAGTTCCACGACTGCCGGTTGAATGCCTGCGCCACCTTGGCGCCGGAAATGTTCTGCTCCAACTCGGTGCTGACACCGCTGATCGTGGTGCGCGTCTTGCGGAACGCGGAGCGGGCGCGCTTCGAGAACAGCGCCGTGCTCAGGTACATCAGCGGCAGCAGCGAGAAGGTGGCCAGAGCCAGCCGCCAGTTGAGCCACAGCATCCCGATCAGGATGGCGATCAGCAGCAGGAAGCTGGACACCAGCCGCGACAGGCCCATGCCGACCACGCGGTTGATCACATCGGTGTCGTTGACCAGCCGCGACAGCAGGTCGCCGGCCTCGTTGCGGTCGAAGTAGCTCAGCGAAAGTTGGTGCACCTTGCTCATGATCTGGGCGCGCATGCGCAGCAGCATGCGCTGGCCCACCGCGGCCAGGGCGTAACGGCTGGCGGCGTTGGTCAGCCAGCCGACCAGGAACAGCACCAGCACCAGCACCATTGCCACGGTCAGGTGCCGGGCGGCGGTGCCGCGTTCGGACAGGTCGGCGAGGTACTCCGTGAGGTGATCCACGGCCACGGCGATGTAGATCGGCGCCGCCGCCTGGGCCACGGCGGAGATGGCTGCCAGGGCCACCACCAGGAACAGGGTCCAGCGCATGTCGCTCATGTAGCGGAACATGCGCCGCAGCGTTTCGCTGACTCGCGCGGCGCCCTGGTCGTCGCTCTGGAAGCCGAACGGGCTCATGCCCATGCGTCCACGCCCGGGCCCGGGCCCCATCGGCGTTTGCTTGCGGGCGTCGCTCATGGCGTGACCTCCTCGGTCGCAGGGCGGCGGACCGGTGATTCGTGCTCGGAGAGTTGCGCGTAGAAGATCTCGGCATACAGCGCGTTGTTGTCGAGCAATTCCTCGTGGGTGCCGAACCCGGCGACGCGGCCCTGGTGGAGCAGCACCACCCGGTCGGCGGCGAGCACCGTGTTCATGCGGCTGGCGATGACGAACGACAGGCGGTCGCGTTTCAGCTTTTCGATGGCGGCGCGGATCCTGACCTCGGTTTCGTAGTCGACGTTGCTGGTACTGTCGTCGAAGATCAGAACGCGCGGTTCGATGAGCAACGCGCGGGCGATGGCGATGCGCTGCTTCTGGCCGCCCGAGAGGGTGACGCCGCGCTCGCCAACCTCGGAGTGATAGCCGTTCGGGAACGAACTGATGAACTCGTGCGCGGCGGCCGCCCGGGCGGCCGCGGTCACCTGTTCCTCGGTCGCGTCGGGCCGCCCGTAGGCGATGTTTTCGCGGATGGTGCCGCCGAACAGCGTGGTTTCCTCCAGCACGATGCCGATCTGGCGGCGCAGGGACTCCAGTGTCACATCGCGAATGTCGACCCCGTCGATGCTGATGCGGCCCTCGGTTACATCGTAGAAACGCGGAATCAGGTTGATGATGGTGCTCTTGCCGGAGCCGGTGCCGCCCACGATGGCGATGGTCTCGGCGGCGCCGGTGGCAAACGTGACGTCCTCCAGGACCGGGGCACCGAGGCCGAAGTACCGGAAGCCGACGCCCTCGAAGCGCACTCCCTCGGCCAGCGGTTGCAGTTCGGCGGCGCCCGGGCTTTCCTTGACGTCGGACTCGGCGTCGAGGATCTCGAAGATGCGCTCGGCGCTGGCGGATGCCTGCGAGATCGACATCATGATCATGCCGAGCATGGTGATCGGGAACATCGCCACAATCAGGTAGCCCTGGAACGCGACCAGCTCGCCGATGGAGAGCCGCTGCGCCAGGATCTGGATGCCGCCGCCCCAGGTCACCACCAGGGTGCCGAAATTGGACATTGCGAACACCAGCGGGATGGCGAGCGAGAACACGCCGGCGGCACGCATCGACTGGTCGTACAGTTCCTGGCTGGAGCCGTCGAAGCGCCGCTGCTCGCGGACGGCCCCGGTGTACGCCTTCACCACTCGCACACCGACCAGGTTTTCCTCCAACCGGGTGTTGAGGGCGGCGATCTTCTCCTGGATGCCGCGGAAAATCGGCCGCCCCTTGCGCGCCATGAACGAAAACAGGACGAACACCGCCAGCATGACTGGCACCACGTGCAGAGCCAGCCGCCAGTTGGTGATGAACAGCAGGTAAAGGCTGCCGACTATCAGTATCGCGGTGGTGACGATCTGGATGACGCCGGTACTGATGAAGGTGCGTACCATGTCCACGTCGCTGGTGGCGCGGGTCAGGAGCTGGCCGGTCTGGGAACGGTCGTGATAGCTGAACGACAGGCTCTGGATGTGGTCGTAAAGGGAGTTGCGCAGGTCGTAGGCCACCCCCTGGGATACCTTGGCGGCCAGTACTCCTTGCAGGTAGGTGAACAGCGAACGCAGCACCGTGACCGCGAAGATCATCAGCGAGCCGATCACGATCGCCTGCAGCCGGTCGTCGAGGATGCCGCTGTCCACCACCAGTTGGGTGATGCGCGGCACCGCCAGATTGCCGGCCGAGCTGGCCAGCAGGCAGACCAGGCTGGCGAGAGTAGCCGCCTTGTAGTGGCGCATGAACAGCAGGCTGCGCACCAGCGCACGCAGCGCCGGCCGCCGCACCCGCGGCCGGCCGCGCGGCCCTCCGCCCCCGTTGGACCAGCCGCCCGGCCCCGCCGCCCCGGCGCCGGGCCGCGCGGCCTCCCGCCCCCGTTGGACCAGCCGCCCGGCCCGCCGTTCGGTGGCATCCTACCGGCGTCCGCGCCGACGGCTCCGCCCGCGGTCCTGCCGGCGCCGCGCAAAGATCCGTTCGCGCCGGGAATACGGTCATCGCCAGCGCCGCCGCCGCCACCGCCGGACGGTCCATTGCGGTCCGGTCCGCGGGCCCGGTGCCCCGCGCCGCCCGCACGTGGCGGAAGTTGATCAGGCACGGTTCGGCTCCTCGTTATCCGACAGTTTCTCAGGTTCCGACGGTTTCTCAAGCTCCGAGAGTTTCTCAAGCAGAGTGTTCAAATCGTTCAGCTCCCCGCCGGTGAGCGGCTCCATCGCGCGGCGGACGCGCCTCTCATACTCCGGCCACAGGTCGTTGATCCGCTGCCGCCCCGCCGCGGTGGCGTGCACCACCACCACGCGCCGGTCGCCGGTTGCCGGTCGCCGTACGACCAGTCCCTCACGCTCCAGCCGGTCGACCACGCCGGACGCGTTGCCGGGATCGGCCCACGACCGCGCGGCGAGCTTGGTAATCGGGATGCCCTCGTCAGGAATGCGAATGAGGGTAAAGAATTGCGCCCCGGTCATGCCCGCTTGATGGAATACCGTGCCGACCGACCGCTTGATGCGCAGCGACGTGCGCATCAAGCGCCGGAAAGCGGCGACCGACGGGTCCCCGGAAGTGTCGAATCGATCATCCATGCCGGTGTTTGCAACTGCAACAACTATAATGACAAATACCTGATAATGCCAAATACCTGAGTCCGACAACGTTGCAAGTACTCGTTTCGCTCCGTTGCCGTGTTCGGGTAGGGTAGCGCCGCCGATGAAGATATTCGTCCACGGCCCCGATTTGCGCGGCAGCTACCGGTTGCCGGACCCGGTGGTCGACACCCTCGCGGAGCGCAACCGCTCCGAAAAGCGCACCTACTATGCGGTCGATTTCGACCAGGAGCAGCGCCGGCGCGCCGACTGTTTCCTCATTTCCGCCGATGCCGCGCTCGACTGGATCCTGGAGGATACCGAGATCCTGGAGCGCAATCTGTACACCAATCCAGCCTACACCGGTTCGGTGCAGCAAGCCCTGGCCGTGCTGGAGCAGGAGCGCATGCTGCACGCGGAGTCGTTTTCGCCCGGCGATGCCCGGTTTCTGCGTGGTCTGAACCTGCTGACGCTGAGGCCGGGCGCGATCGTCGAGGGAACGCCGCCGGAGAGTGAGTTGCAGGCGCACATTCGTGCCCTGCATCGAGCGCTGCGGCGAATCTTCTTCTATACGGCGGGCAAGCCGGAGGCGCGCGTGTGGGAAGTGGATGCGGGCGCCGGCGTTGCCACGGCGGCGGGGCAGATTCACAGCGACCTTGAGCGAGGGTTCATCCGCGCGGAAGTGTTCAGCGCAGCGCAGATCGACCAGTTCCGGACGCCCCAGGAAGCCCGGAGCAAGGGCCTGCTGCGGGTCGTCGACCGCTCCTACCGCATCGCGTCCGGCGACGTGATCGACGTGAAATTCAACGTGTAGACGACCGGATCAACGCTCTGCGCGCCCCACCTGCAGCCGCTTTACGAACCACTCCCACTTGAGTACCGACTCGCGTGGGATCACCGCTTCCAGGTACCGCTTGCCGACGCGAAAGGTGAGCCGGCGCCGCATGTCCACGGTAATCGATTGCACTTGGTCGATCGACAGCCGCAAGGGCGCCGCTCCCTCGATGAGCAATTCGTCCGCGGTCAGGCGCAGGGCGCCGGCGGCCACCTCGCGCGGGTGCCCTGAGGTGATGTCCAGCAGGATCATCGGTTCGCTGGCCGGCGGCAGCAGCCCGCCGCCCGCCACCGCACCGTCATGATGGCGGCGGATCCGGTCCACGGCTTCCGGCAGCGTGTAGGTGGCGGCGCCGCGGCGTCCGTGCAGGCGGGCGTCGGCGTCGACGCGCCACAACCCTCCGCAGCCGCCGCACGCGAGCGTGTTGCCCGCTTCGCGCAGCCCGTCGATCGACAAGCACTGCGGGCAAGCCCAGGCCACGTTGGCAATGCCGCGCGCGAAGCCGCTGCCGGCCACCGGAAAACGCGGCGCGGAAAGGGCGTCGACGGCGATGCGCTCCGCGATGTATCCCCTGATTTCGGACAGTGGCGTGCCGCGGGTGAAGTGGCGCGGTTCATCCATCTCCACGTGCACGGCGCCGCGGCGGAAGCGCGGCGACCAGCGCGGCGACTGGCGAAATCCGTTGTAGATGCGCATTGTCACCAGCGGCACGTCGAGCAGCCGAACCAGTTTCTCGATGCCGGGCGCCAGCGGCAGCGAGCGGCCATCCCAGGTACGTTCGCCCTCCGGAAACAGGCCCACGTAGGCGCCGGCGTCCGCCCATCGCTTCAGGCTGATGATGGCGCGTGCGTCGGCGGTGTACTTCATTTTCGGCACGGCGCCGAAGTGCACGAAGAAGCGGCCAAGCGGCCCTTCACGGAAGTTGGACGCGGTGGCCAGCATGGTCACCGGGTCGCCGGCCGCGCGTACCATGATCGGCGGATCGAAGAATCCGGTGTGGTTGGCCAGGAACAGGACGGGCTGGCGCTTCGGCACCCGTTCGCGCCCCGCCACGGACAGTTGTACCCAGCGCGACATGGCGGCCACGAACGGGGGCCGCCACAGCCGTACCCGGCGGCGGACGAGGGCGAGGTTGCGCGCACTCGGTTGCAGCGGCGGGAGCTGCCGGGCCGCCATCAGCGGGCGGCGGCCGGCGTGCCGGTGCGGCTGCGCGTGCGGAGCGGGGTTGCCATGGCAGTGTTGCGGCCATCGTGGCATGCCCGCGGGGAGCGCGGCAACGCGCCGGCGCGTGTGACGCGTGCAGGTGCCGGATGGCACGGACCGTGGGCGGCGTTGTCAGGGCAATGCCTGGTCGGCTACCCTGAGGTGGCCGGCACCGGTGACTGACAGCCAAATCAAAGCCCATCTCTATCTGCACGCCGTCCTCCCGCAACTGGAGGAGGTGGTGCGTGTCGACGCGGCCGCGCAGGCGGTGGTGGCGGGTTGGCGCAGCAGTATCGCCATGCGGGTGGCGGGCGGCCCGGGAATGCGCCTGGAAGTCGCGGCCGGGCGCCTGCGCGCCGTCCGGCGCGGGCGCGGCCTGCCGTCGCTGGGACTGCTGCTGGCGAGCCCGGCCGCGGCGGTGCGCATGTTCGAGGCTGGCGGCGCCACGCCGCTGCCATGGATGGGCGGCTGGCGGTTGCGCCTGGTCGGCGGCTTGCGTGCGCTGAGCGCCCGGCTGCAGTACTACCTGAAGGCCGACCGCGAACTGCTGGAAGCGGACGGCGCGTTCGTGGAGGCGGTGCTGATCCGGCTGGCGGTGCTGGTATACGCCATCGCCGTGCTCGCCGAGTGCTCGCCGGACGGCGGCGGCAGCAGCGGCGCCGGGGACGGCGTGATCTCGATCGGCGTGGCGGGGGCGAATCCGCTGCAACTGCACTGCGCGGGCGGCCGCATCGCGGCATCGCGCGATGCCGATAGGCGGGCCAACGTGACGGTGGAGTTCGCCGATCCGGCCGCGGCGTACGGCATCCTGTCGGGCAACGGCGATCTGTGGACCGCGATCGGCACCGGTGCGGTGCGGCTGCGCGGCCATCTGCTGTTGCTCGATCCGATTCTGCAACTGATGAGCCGGGTAAGGAATTACCTGTGAACGAGCAATTCCGGGTTGGCGACGAACTGTTCCGGCGCGCGGCGAGAGTGATCCCGCGCGGCATCTACGGTACGCGCGGCCCCTGGCTGGTAGTGCCGGGATCGTACCCGCTGTTCGCGGAGCGCGGTCGCGGCGCCCGCTACCGGGACGCCGACGGCAACGAGTACATCGACTACCTGTGCGGGTACGGGGCGAGCATTCTCGGTTACGCCGATCCCGGCGTGGACGCGGCCGCGCGCGCCGCGGACCAGTCCGGGTTCGGCTTCAACCACCCGACCGCTGCAATGGTCGAGCTGGCCGAGTTTCTGACCGCGCGCATCGCCGGCATGGATTGGGCCCTGTTCGGCAAGAACGGCTCCGACGCCACCAGCTTCGCCCTGCAGGCGGCGCGCGCGCACACCGGGCGCCGCACGGTGCTCAAGGCGGCCGGCGCCTACCACGGGTCGCACCCCTGGGCCACTCCCGGCACCGCCGGGCTGACTGCCGAAGACAGCGCCCACGTATACGACTTCACCTGGAACGATCATGCCGACCTCGAAGCGCTGGTAACCGAGCACCGGCACGACCTGGCCGCGGTTATCGTCACCCCCTACCACCATCCCCTGTTCGACGACTCCGAGTTCTCCGAGCGCCGGTTCCTGCAGCGCCTGTGTGAGCTGGCCCACCGGCACGGTGCCCTGGTGATCAGCGATGACGTGCGGGTCGGGTTCCGCGCCTGCCTGGACGGATCGCACCAAGTGTTCGACTTTGCCCCGGATCTGACCTGTTACTCGAAGGCGATGGCGAACGGCTATCCGATCGCCGCCTGCCTGGGCCGCAAGCCGCTGTACCAGGCGGCCGGCGCGGTGTTCGCGACCGGCACCTTCTGGATGCAGCAGGGGCCGATGGCCGCGGCGATGGCGTGCATCCGCCGCCTGGAGGAGACCGGCGGCGTGGCGCTGATGCGGCAGCGCGGCACCGAGCTGATCGACGGATTACGCCAGGTGGCGGTGCGGCATGGCGAGCAGCTGCACGTGTCTGGCCTGCCGAGCATGCCCAAGGTGCGCTTCGCCACCGAGGACGATTTCCTCCGCTTCCAGCGCTTCTGCGCGGCGGCGACCCGCCGCGGCGCGTATTTTCATCCATTCCACAACTGGTTTCTGAGTACCGCCCACAGCGACGAGGACATCGCCCGTACCATCGACATCGCCGATGCGGCCCTCTCGGAGGTAGTTGCCGAAGGCGAGTAGCCCGGTCAGGTGGCTGTGCGGGCCGCTTGATTGCCGCAATCCAGGTACCACTCCCAGCACGCGCGCAGGCCGTCCGCGAGCGGCGACACCGGGTAGTTCAGCTCGGCGACCGCCTTGGCGGAACGGTAGCGGCGGTTGCGGGTCAGGATGCGGCAGGTGGGAAGCGACACGCGCGGTTCGCGCCCGCCGAGGCGGCCCAGTCCGGTGTGCATCAGCCCCATGGCGGTCAACATCCACGGGGCCAGCCGGCGGCACGGCGCGGCAACGCCCACCACGCCGGCAATGGCGGCGAACAGCTCCCGGAACGACAGCGGAGATCCGCCGAGAATGTAGCGTTCGCCAGGCCGGCCGCGGTCGAGCGCGGCCAGGTGACCGGCTACCACGTCCGCCAGGACCGCGGCAGTGGTGGCACCGGGCGGGAACCCGGGCACTCCGGCCGCGACTTCGCGCAGAAACCGCACGGCGTTTCCGTTGCGGTCGCCGGCGCCGAACACGAGGCCGGGATTGACCGCGACCGCTGCCACCCGCGGGTCCGCCAGCACCATCCGCTCCGCCTCGTACTTGGTGTCGAAGTAGGCGATGCCGAGGCGATGCCAGTTGTAGGGGGTGGTCTCGTCGCCCAGCTCGTCGGCGGGAACCCAGCCGAGGGTAGCGATCGAGCTGGTGTACAACAGGGTGGCGACGCCGGCGCCGGCGCACGCGTCCAGCACGCGGGCGGTGCCGTGCACGTTCGCCGCCCGCATCTCTGCCGCCCGCGCCGGCCAGTACGATGCGAGCCCGGCGAGGTGGCAGACCGCTTCCATTCCTGCCAGAGCGGTGCGCAGCGAGTCGGCATCGCCCAGGTCGCCCGCCGCCAATTCGGGACCGGCTCCCAGGATGCGGCGCGCCCGCTCCGGGTCGCGCGCCAGGCAGCGCACGCGGTCGCCGCGTCGCAGTAGGGCGTGCGCCAGCGCCGCGCCGATCTGGCCGGTGGCACCGGTCACCAGTACCGAGCGGGCCATCAGGATGCGCCGCCGGCGATCAGAGCGCCGGCGCGGTACAGACACCAGAACGCCGGCAGGGTCAGTGCATGGGCCAGGTCGTTGTGGTTGAATTGGCGGTGCGGGACGATGGTGCGCGTCTGCACGGCTCCCGCCGCGGCGGCGGCCGCCGCCGCCGCCAGGATCCAGGGCGTGTACGGCGTCCAGGCGGTGAACAGCAACACGGCCACGGCGGCGCCGCCGGTGGGCAGGTAGTGCAGCATCACGCTGCGGTAGTCGGGCTTGTCGGTAACCCACACCGCGAACGCGGCGAACTCCACCGCTACCACGGTCAGCAGGGCGGTGTGGCCGGGCGCCGGCAGCCGCAGCAGAATCAGCGCCGCGAGCAGCAGCGAGCTGCCGAGTCCGCCGGCATAAAAGGTCGCCCGCCACACCGCGCGGCGAACCGGGGTTTCGAGCGTGGCGAAGAAGGCGTGCTTGACGGCGCCGCCGACGCCGGCGGCGGCGATGGTCAGCAACATGGCGGCCCACAGGACCAGCGGGATGGCGTGCGTACGCTGAGCGAACAGATGGATGCCGGCGGCGGCGCATAGTGCGGCGGTCAGCAGGTCAAGGAGCGCGGTGACCGGCTCGAAGACGCGGCGGCCGAGCGCCGCGGTCGCGTGGTCCGTGCCGGCCGCCGGCTCAGCGCCGGCGATGGTTGTAGAGCGGGCGGTGCGCGGCTTGCGGAGCCACCGCCCGGGTATCGGAAGAGGATTGACGGACCGGTTGGTAGGGGCGCCACCGCGCACGCCGCGCCACCACCTGGAGCGCTGCTGCGACGTGCCGTGCCGTCGCCACGTAACGCGGCGTGCGCGCAGCCCTCGCGCCGCGGGGGGCGTGACCGTCCGGCGCCCGGCGCCGCGATTCGGGTGCCTCCCGGGGCCGCCAGCCGGGTGGACCGAACAAGTACATCAACCGCTGCCGCAACGGACCGGGACGCATGACATCGCGGAGCATGGCGCGCGTCTCGTGAAAGGTCAGGGTTACCGGGTTGTGCGAGCCGACGTTCTTGGTCAGGCCGTACACGACCTTTTCCGCCTCCGGCTCATAGGTCCCGAACAGGTGATCCCAGAAAATGAACATGGCGCCGTAGTTGCGGTCCAGGTACTGCGGATTGGAGCCGTGATGGACGCGATGGTTGGACGGCGTGTTGAGGATCCGGTCGAAGAAGCCGAGCTTGCCGACCAGTTCGGTGTGCACCCAGAGTTGATAAAGGGTGGTGATGGAGTTGATCACCAGGATCGCCTCCGGCCGGAAGCCGAGCAGGGCCAGCGGCAGCATGAACAGGAAGTGCAGGGGAAGAATGAACAGGTTGAGCCGCACCGCAACGGAGAAGTTGTACTTCTGCGACGAGTGATGGGTAACGTGAAACGCCCACATGAAGCGGCAGCGGTGGCCGAGGCGGTGAAACACGTAGTAGATGAGATCGTTGATCACGACCAGCAGCGCCCACGACACCCATGACAGCCCCATGTCCAGCGGCGCGAGGCGGTGCAGGACCCCGAACAGCACCAGAAACACGGCTTTCATGGCCGCCGCCATGAACAGATCCCCGAATGCCAGGGCGAAATTCGCCACGGTATCCCGGAACTCGTACGTGCGGAGGTTATGCAGCCAGCTGATCGTGGTCTCGACGGCGATCAGCGCGATAAAGCCGATGGCAATGATTGCCTCCAGGCTCATGCGTTGGGACTCCCCGGAATGCTGCGTGGAATAACCGTGGTCACCCACAACCACCATACGGGAGCGGCCGGTTTTCCGTCAACCCGGAAATGCCGAACGATCGGTCGCGAGGCGTGCGGATTGGACTGTGCTGCGCTGCGCAACGGTAGCCAGAAATCGGCGGTGCAGGCGGCGGTCGGCGGTCAGTTCGGGATGAAACGCGGTGGCCAGGTGGGGGCCCTGCTGGACCGCCACCGGCCGGCCGTCGGGCAGCCGCGCCAGCACCCGTACCGCGGGGCCGGTCTCCTGCACCACGGGGGCGCGGATGAACACGGCGTGCAGCGCCGGCTCACCGATGCCGTCTACCGACAGCTGCGTTTCGAAGCTGTCGACCTGGCGTCCGAAAGCGTTACGGCTCACCACCATGTCGACAATGCCCAACGGCCGCGGGCGCGCGTCGGTGAGGCGGCGCGCCAGCAACACCATGCCGGCGCACGTGCCCCAGGCGGGGAGCCCGGCGGCCAGCCGGGCGCGCAGCGGTTCGCGCAGCTCGTAGCGGTCCAGCAACAACGCCATGGTAGTGCTCTCGCCGCCCGGAATGATCAGGCCGTCTATGGCCGACAGCTCGTTCGGAAGGCGCACCAGGCGGGAATCAACGCCCAGCGCGGCCAGGGCGGCGCGGTGTTCGGCGAAGTCGCCCTGCAGCGCCAGGATGCCGATCAGCACGGCGGAGGCGCCTACCAGCCGCGCACAGCGAGCTGTTCGGTCTCCGGAATCTCGTGTACGTCGAGACCCGGCATGGCCGCGCCGAGCCCGCGGGACGCCTCGGCGACGATCGCCGCATCCCGAAAATGGGTGGTGGCCTTGACAATCGCGCCGGCCATGCGCGCCGGATGCTCGCTCTTGAAGATGCCGGAGCCGACAAACACGCCGTCCACGCCGACCTGCATCATCAAGGCGGCGTCCGCCGGGGTGGCTATGCCGCCGGCCGCGAAGTTCACCACCGGCAGGCGGCCGTCGCGGCGAACCTCCTGCAGGAGTTGCAGCGGGGCTCCGAGGCGCTTCGCCTCGGCCATCAGTTCGGCGTCGTCCAGGGTGCCGATCCGGCGCAGCGCGCCGAGCACGGCGCGGGCGTGGCGCACCGCTTCCACGACGTTGCCGGTGCCCGCCTCGCCCTTGGTGCGGATCATCGCCGCGCCTTCGCCGATGCGCCGCAGCGCCTCGCCCAGATCGCGGCAGCCGCACACGAACGGCACGGTATAGTCGTGCTTCCAGACGTGGTTCGCCTCGTCGGCCGGGGTCAGCACCTCCGACTCGTCGATATAGTCGACGCCGAGCGCTTCAAGTACCTGCGCCTCCACGATGTGGCCGATGCGGCACTTGGCCATGACCGGGATCGACACCGCCGCCTGGATCTCCGCGACCTTGGTGGGGTCGGCCATGCGCGCCACGCCGCCGGCCGCACGGATCTCCGCCGGCACGCGCTCCAGGGCCATCACCGCGCACGCTCCGGCGTCCTCGGCAATCCTGGCCTGATCCGCGGTCACCACGTCCATGATCACGCCGCCCTTGAGCATTTGCGCCAGACCCACCTTCACGGTCCAGGTACCGGTCTTCTTGTCGCCGTTTACCACGTTGCTGTTCTCCTGTTCGGACTACCCGCCGTGCCGCTCGCTGCGGTGTCCGCGGACGGGTGTGTGGGAGACAATATAGGTCGCGATTCGCGCCGGTGACAACGCCGCCGCGCCGCCGCCGCCGTCCGGTGCGGGCTCGTCACGGAGGCGTCAATTTCGTTACCCTTGAGAACCATGTCGGGTTCGGTTTGTTCCGCGCAGGAGGTGGGCCGGCGGCTCGCGGACGTTCGCGTCCGGGTGGCCGCCGCGGCACGGCGCAGCGGCCGGCGGGCGGAGCAGGTGCGGGTGATGGCGGTGACCAAGACCAGGCCGCACAATGCGGCGCTGGCGGCGCTGGCGGCCGGCGCCGATCTGATCGGCGAGAACCGCGTGCAGGAAGCGGCGGCGAAATTCGCGCGGCTGCCCGGCTTCGAGCTGCACCTCATCGGACACTTGCAGCGCAACAAGGCACGCGCCGCGGCGCGCCTGTTTCATGGCGTGCAGTCAATCGACCGGCTCGCCACCGCCGAGGCGCTGCAGCGGGCCGTGGAAGCGGAAGATCGGACCATTGACGTGCTGTTGGAGCTGAACACGACCGGCGAATCTGCCAAGCATGGATTTCGCTCCCGCGACGAGTTGCGTGCTGCGCTCGACGCGGTGGAGGCGTGCGACCGCCTGCGGGTACGCGGGATGATGACCATGGCGGCGTGGCGCGCCGACACCGAGGCGGTCCGCCGCAGCTTCCGTTCGTTGCGGTTGTTGTTCGAGGAACTGGCGCCCGGCCGGGCCGGATTCGATACCTTGTCGATGGGCATGAGCGACGACTTCGAGATCGCCGTCGAGGAGGGAGCAACCCTGCTGCGCCTCGGCAGCGTCCTGTTCGGCCCGCGTCGCACGCAATGAGCCGGACACGCCGGGCGGCGCTGCTGCTGGCCGTGCTGACCGTGTGCGGCACGGTGCGGGTACCCGCGCAGGAGCCGCCACCGGTCCCGGAACCCTATACCAGGGAAGAGTTCAGCGACTCGATGCAGGCGCTGCGCCGGGCCGAGATCGTGACCGTGGGCGCGTTCCCGTTTACCCTGTTGTTCGCCATTCTGGTGTATGACTACGCACGTTGGGCCGGCGGCGGATTTGCGGCTGAGACCGCGCCGTTCCGGCGCCCACCCGGCGAGGATCCGTTCAGCGATGACGAAAAGGTGGGCATCGCCATCGGCGCCCTCGGAGCGGCGGTGGCAGTCGCCGCGGCCGACTACCTGCTCGGGCGCGCGGAGGCCGGGCAAGCGCCGGCGGTCGAACCGCCGCCGGAGCCGCCGGAGCAGGCCGTCCGCCCGCCCGATGCGCCGATCCCGCACGCCGGTGTGCTGCCGGTTTCGCTCGCGACCGTGATGGCCCCCGCCGCCGGCCGGCCGTGAGTGGTGCCGACCCCGCGCTGACCGCCGTGCACGTGGTGGTCGACGGCGACGGTGCGGGCGAGCGTGCCGACCGTTACCTCGGCAGCCGGGTGGGCATCGGCTCCCGCAGCCAGTTCCAGATGCGCCTCGCGGAGTTGCGCGTCAATGACCGGGAGGCAAAACCGAGCACTCGCTTGAAATGCGGCGATCGGGTGATGGTGCTGTTGCGTTCGGCGCCTGCGATGGCGGCGCTGCCGGAGCCGTTGGACCTGGACGTGCTGTACGAGGACGACGACGTCGTGGTGATCGACAAGCCGAGCGGCATGGTGGTGCACCCCGGCAGCGGTAATCGCAGCGGTACGGTGGTGAATGCCCTGCTGTACCGGTACCGCGATTTCGGCGAGCGCTTCCCGGACACGCCGCGGCCCGGCATCGTGCACCGGCTCGACAAGGATACGTCCGGCGTGATGGTGGTTGCCAGGCACGCCGCCGCCCACGCCTGTCTTGCCCGTCAATTCAGCGACCGCACAGTGGGCAAGCTGTACCTGGCCTGGGTAACCGGCCGCCCGGTGCCGGCCTCCGGGCGCATCGTGACGAGGCTGCGGCGCGATCCCGGCAATCCGTTGCGGGTGAGGGTCAGCAGCGACTCCGGCAAGCTGGCGGTTACCCGCTACCGGCTGCGCGCAAGCGCCGGCGGGGCCTCGCTGATGGCGCTGCGCCCGCTCACCGGGCGCACCCACCAGTTGCGCGTCCACCTGCGCTCGCTCGGGCACCCGATTCTCGGTGACCCGCTGTATGCCGGGCGCGCCAAGGGCACGGCGCCGCGCCTGTTGCTGCACGCGTTCCGTCTTGCGATCGTGCTGCCCGGCGGCACCGAACGCACGGTGTTCGAGGCGCCGGTGCCGCCCGGTTTCGGACCGCCGGGTTAGCCGCGCCGGCGGCGCCCGGGGCGCGGGTTCAGCGCCGGGTTGAAGGCACGTTCCACTCCGACCGTGGTCGGCGGCCCGTGGCCGGGAAGGATGGTCAGGCGGTCGGGAAGACACAGGATACGTTCGCGAAGCGCCGCCGCCAGCGTGGCGTGGTCGCCCGCGGAGGATGTGTTGCCCGCCGCGCCGGCGAGCAGGGCGTCGCCGGTGAACAACAGGTCGCCGGTGCGGAACGCCACGCAATCGGCGGCATGCCCGGGCAGTTCGATTACTTCGAACGCGCGAGCCCCCACCACGATTGTGTCACCGTGCCGGACATGCTCACACGGGCGCTGAATGCGGGTTGCGGCGTGGGCGTACACCGGCGTGCGGTACACGCTCAGCACCGTGTCCAGGCCGCCGCTGTGGGCGCGATGTCCGTGCGTGAGCAGCACCGCGGCAACCTCCATCCCGGCGCGCTCGATGCGGCTCAACAGGCCGGCTGGAAAGTGCCCCGGGTCGATCAACGCGGCCTCGTTTCCCGCATCGGGCCCGATTACGTAGGTGTTGGCGAACCCGGTCTTGGCGCAGCAGGAAATCAGGTGCATCTACAGGTACGCTTCCGCGGTGTTGCAGTAGCGCAGGTTCACGTCGGTCATGGCGCTGCCGGCGAAGTGCGTGTGATACAGGTTGCAATCCTGCAAGTCGACTCGCTGCAGGCGTGCGGCGGCGAACCGGCAAGAGCTCAGATCGCTGCCGCCGAAGCTGCAATCGGTACACTGCACGCCCACGAAGTTGTTGCGCGGCAGGTCCGATTCGTCAAACCGGGTGCCGGTGATTGCCGCGCCGGCGAACAGCGACTGCGTGATGGCGGTCCCGCGCAACGAGCAGGACTGCAGCGTGGCGAAATCCAGGTACACGTGGCGCAGGTGCGCCCGGTCGAGGCACACGTCGCGCCACACCGCGCCCGAGAACCGGCAGCCGATCAACTCGCGGCCGCTCAAGTCCAGGCCCCGGCACTGCACGCCGCTGAGATTGACGTCCTGCAGCCGCGGCGAGTTCGCCAGCAGCGCCGCGGCTTCGGCTTCATAGGCGGCGCGGTCCGGGCAGTGGGCGGCGCAATGGTCGCGCCGGTACACCGCGTAGGCAGTACATCCGCGGCGCCGGCAGTGCGGGAAACTCACCACCATGCCGCCACGCTACGCCAACTCCGGGCGCTGCACAACCGGCCCGCCAAGCGGGCCGAGCGGGGTAGTTGGGCAGGCCGCCGTTCATGACCTATCATGGGCGCGTGCTCGGCCAGGTTGCCAGCGGAATCAACAACATCTTTCACGTGCGGGTCGCGGCGGAGCAGGCCGAGCCGTCGGTAGAACCGGGGGCCACGATCGAGTGCCGCATCATGGGCAAGGTGCTCGGCGGCCGGCAGCCGGTGCCGGACTACGCGTACAACCCGCTGGCGCCCGGCGACTGGGTTACCATCGCCGTGGACGAGCATACGCCGCGGCAGGGCTGGATCCTGGAACGCCGTCCCCGCACCTCCGCCATCCGGCGCTGGAACCGCAAGCGGCAGGCCCCGCAGACGATAGCCGCCAATATCGACCGGTTGGCGGCCGTAGGCTCGTTCGCCGCGCCGCCGTTTCGGCCCCGGTTCCTCGACCGGCTGCTGCTGTGCGGCGAGCTTGGCGACACGGACCCGGTGTTGATCATCAACAAGGACGACCTGGGCAGCACACCGGCGATCGACCGCCGGTTGGATGCCTACCGGGCCATGGGGTACGCGGTCATTACCTGCTCGGCAGCGACCGGCAGCGGCATGGCTGCGTTGCGCGACCTGCTTGCGAGAGACTCCCTGGTAGCCGTTGTCGGCCAGTCGGGTGTGGGGAAATCGGCGCTGCTGAACCGGCTCGAACCGGCGCAGCCGCGCGCCGAGGGTGCGCTGTCGCGCAAGTATGACCGCGGCGCGCACACCACGCGCTATGGCGAGGTGGTGGCCACGGCGGCCGGCGCCCTGGTGATCGACACGCCCGGCATCCGCGAGTTGGAGATTGCCGACATCGAGCCGCATGAACTGCGCCTCTGGTACCGCGATTTCCTGCCGTACGTGGAGCAGTGCGAGTTTCCCGGCTGCCTGTGCGAGAACGAACCGGGATGCGCGGTGCGTGCGGCGCTGACGCGCGGTGAGATCCACCGGGACCGCCACCGCGGTTACCTGCGTGTGCTCGCGGAGCTCAAGGAAGCCGTGGCCGCGCGCCGCTGACCATGGATTCGCACGCCGTCGCCATCCTGGAGTTCGACCGTGTCCGCGCCGAGGTGGCGGAATACTGCCTGTCGCCGGCGGGTGCCGACCTGATCCTGCACGAACCGTTCATCCGCGACCGCGGCGCGCACCGGGAACTGCTCGCCGACGCCGTCGCGGTGCGCGCGCTGCTCGAAGCCGACCGCCTGCCGGCGGATGCCGACCTGCCGGAAATCGCCGACGCGGTAGTGCTGCTGGCCAAGGAGGGCACCGTGCTGGAGCCGGACGCCGCCGCCCGCCTGGGCCGCTTCCTGCGCGCCGCATGCCGCCTGCGCCGCGCCCTGCGGCCGCGCGCCGGGGAACGTGACGCGGCGTCTCTGGAACGCATCTCGCCGCTGCTCGAACCGGCGCGCGAGGTGGAGCAGCTGCCGGCTACGATCTTTCGCGTCGTCGACCCCGATGGCACCATACGGGAGCGCCAGTTGCCGACCCTGGCATCCATCCGTGCGCGCATCCGGCGGCTTGCGGGCGACGTGGAGCGCGCCGCGCGACGCTACTTCACGGCGCCCGAATTTCGCACGGTCGTGAACGGCGATCGCCCGACCGAGCGCGGCGGACGCACGGTGATCCCGGTCAAGGCCAACCACCAGGGCCGCGTGCCGGGCGTCATACAGGAAGTATCCGCGAGCGGGGCGACGGTGTTTATCGAGCCGGAGGAAAGCATCCGCGTCGGTCATCGCATTGCCGAAGAGCGCTTGGCGTACCGGCGTGAACTGCGCCGCATCATGCGCGAGTTGACGGCGCAGGTCGCCACCCGGCACGACGAGATACAGGCCACGCTCGCGGCCGTTGCAGCGTACGACGTGCGCTACGCGCGGGCGAGATACGCGCGTCTGCACCACTGCGCGGCGGCACGGACCGGCAACGGCGAGATCGACCTGCGCGCGGCGCGCCACCCCCTGCTCGGCGCCGCCGCGGTGCCGATCGATATCCGCTGGGGCGGCCGGCGGCGGGTGTTGATCGTGACCGGGCCCAACACGGGCGGCAAGACGGTGGCGCTGAAGACTGTGGGGCTGCTGGCCCTGATGAATCACTTCGGGATGGAGGTGCCGGCGGCGCCGCCGAGCGTGCTGCCGTGGCTGGACCGGGTACTGTGCGACATCGGCGACGAACAGTCGATCGCGCAGTCGCTGTCCACCTTCTCCGGCCATGTGCGCCAGATCGCGCACATTCTGGACAGTGCGTCCGGAGCCTCGTTGGTGCTGCTGGATGAACTGGGCGCCGGGACCGACCCCGAGGAAGGGGTAACGCTGGCCATGGCGGTTTTGGACAGCCTCATCGCGAAGGGTGCCCTGGTCGCCGTCACCACGCACCACGGCGCGCTCAAGAACTACGGTTACCTGAACCCTGCCGTGGAAAACGCGGCGATGGAGTTCGACCTGCGGTCGCTGCGCCCCACCTACCGGCTGCTGCTGGGCATCCCGGGCGAGAGCCACGCGTTGGAGATTGCGCGCCGCCAGGGGATCGGGGATCGGATCGTGGCCGCGGCGCGCGCCTACCTCGCCGAGGGGCGCAGCGACAGCGGCGAGATGATCCGCTCGCTCACCGCGCGCGAACTGGAGTTGCGCGGTGTTGCCGAGCGGCACGAACGCTCGCACGCCGAGTTGCAGCGCCGTGACCGGGAGGCGGCGGCGCGCGAGCACGCACTGTCCGCCCGCGAGCGTGAGCTGCGTGCGGCCGAGGAGCGCGACCTGCGCGTGTTATTGCGCGAGAGCCGGAGCGCGTTGGAGGGCGCCATCCGCGAACTGCGCGAACGCGGCCGGGCCGGCGACGATTGGCGTGCCGCCGCGGCCGCCGCGCGCGAGGTAATCGAGCAGGTCACCGTGCAGGCCGCGGTGCCGCAACAGCCAACGGCAGCGCCTCCGGAGGCGGCGTCCGGCGACGCCGCGCATGTGGCAGCCGGGCGTGCGGCAGACGAGCATGCGGCAACCGGGCGGGCGGCGGCGCCGCCGCACGCCCCGCTGGCGGCCGGGACGCTGGTGAGGATCGCCGCCAGTGGCCGGTCGGGCGTGGTCGTGCGCGCCGGGCGGCGCGGTTCCTGGGTGGTCCAGACCGGCAGCGTGCGCGGCACTTTCCGGTCCGACGAACTGGTGGTGGACGCCGCCGCCGCGACCGCCGCGACCGCCGCTGCTCCGCCTCGGCTGGACGTGGAGGTGAACGCGACCGGCACCCGTCCGCTGGCCGAGCTCAACGTGCGCGGGTTGCGCCTCGACGAAGCACTGGCCGCGGTGGAGCGCCAGGTGGACGGCGCGCTGCTGGCCGGACTGCGGCAGTGGTCGATCGTGCACGGCAGAGGGGAGGGTGTTCTCCGGCACGGCATCCACCAGTATCTTGAGCGCCGTCGCGAGGTAGCGGAATTCTCGCCTGCCGATCACCGTAACGGCGGCGACGGCAAGACCATCGTGACATTGGCTTGATTGAGAAACCGGCATGAAGTTCATCCGCATCAGGGGCGCTCGAGAGCACAACCTGCAGGCGATCGACCTCGATCTCCCGCGCGACAAGCTCATTGTGGTGTCCGGCCTCAGCGGGTCGGGCAAGTCGTCGCTGGCGTTCGACACCATTTTCGCCGAAGGGCAGCGGCGGTACGTGGAGTCGCTGTCCTCGTACGCCCGCCAGTTTCTGGGCCGCCTGGACAAGCCCGACGTCGACTACATCGACGGGCTGTCGCCGGCCATCTCCATCGAGCAGAAAACCGTGCATCGCAACCCGCGCTCCACGGTCGGGACGGTCACCGAGATCTACGACTACCTGCGCCTGCTGTATGCCCGCGTCGGGCATCCGCACTGCCACGAGTGCGGCGCCGCCATCGAGGAACAGTCGGTGGACGAGATCGTGGACGCGTTGATGAACCTTGCCGAGGGCAGCCGCGTGATCCTGCTGGCGCCGGTGGTGAGCGGGCGCAAGGGCGAGCACCGCAGGATCCTGGATGACGCCAAGCGCGCGGGGTTCGTGCGGGTACGGGTGAATGGCGAGATCCGCTCGCTCGACGAGACCATAGAGCTCGACAAGAACCGCAAGCACTCACTGGAGCTGGTGGTCGACCGGGTAGTGATCCGCCCGCAGGCCGACAAGCGGCTGGCGGAATCGGTCGAGACGGCGCTGGAACTGGGGTCCGGACGGGTGGCGGCGATTGTCGATGCGCCGCGCAGTGCGCCGCTGGCGGTGGCTGCCGGTCGCCAGGCGGTGGAGGCGGGCGCCGGAGGCGGCGCCGGCAACGGCACGGCGGCGGGCAACGGCGCCGCCGCGGCCGCCGACCGGGGCCGGGGCGAACCGGCGCTGCGGCAGTTTTCCCAGAGCAGTGCGTGCAGCGAGTGCGGCGCCGCGTTCCCGGACCTTGAGCCGCGCCTGTTCAGTTTCAACAATCCGTTCGGCGCGTGCCCGGACTGTTCCGGCCTGGGCGTGAAGATGGAGTTCGACCCCGCGCTGGTCATTCCCAATCCGCGGCTCAGCTTCAACGAGGGCGGCGTTGCTCCCTACAACCCCGACGCCGCCTGGCATCGCAGCGTGTTCCAGTCGCTGGCGGATCACTTTGACTTCGATCTCGACACGCCGTTCAGCCGCCTCCCACCGGACATCGTCAACGTGTTGCTGCACGGCTCCGACGAACAGGTGGAAGTACACTACCGCAATGCCCGGCGCAGCAGCAGCTACCGCTACACCACGCGCTATCGCGGCATTCTCCACGACCTGCGCCGCCGCTATCGGGACAGCGCCTCGCAGGGCGTGAAGGACTGGCTCGAGCAGTACATGCGGCACCACGACTGCAGCAGCTGCGGCGGCACCCGGCTGCGCCCCGAAGCGCTGGCGGTAACGCTCGATGCGGACGGCGGGCCGCGCAATATCGACCAGGTGTCGCGCATGAGCGTGCAGGAGGCGGCCGCCTTCTTCTCCGGTGTCCGGCTCAGCGACACCGAGCGCCACATTGCCTCGCAAATTCTCAAGGAGGTGCGCGACCGGCTGTCGTTCATGGCCAGCGTGGGGTTGGAGTACCTGACGCTCGACCGGCGGGCGGCCTCCCTTTCGGGCGGCGAAGCGCAGCGCATCAGGCTGGCCACCCAGATCGGCTCTGCCCTGGTCGGCGTGCTGTACATCCTCGACGAACCGACCATCGGGTTGCACCAGCGCGACAACGAGCGCCTCCTGAACACGCTGCTCCACCTGCGCGACCTCGGCAACACCCTGATCGTGGTGGAGCACGACGAGCAGACCCTGCGCATCGCCGACTACATCGTCGATCTCGGACCCGGGGCGGGCGTACACGGCGGCCGGGTAACCGCGGCCGGGTCGCTGCAGGAGGTCCTGGCCAGCCGGGCCTCGCTCACCGCGCGCTACCTGGCCGGCACGCGCACCATCGATGTGCCGGCCGGCCGGCGTGCCGGCAACGGTCACCGGTTGCGGGTAGTCGGCGCCACCGAGCACAACTTGAAGAACATCGACGTCAAGCTGCCGCTCGGCACGTTCAGCGTCATTACCGGAGTCTCCGGGTCCGGCAAGTCGACGCTGCTCAGCGACGTGCTGTACCCGGCGCTGGCCAACCAGGTGGGACGGACGCGCATGGTGGTGGGCGCCCATCGCGAGCTCGAAGGCGTCGAATACGTCGACAAGGTAATCAACATCGATCAGTCGCCGATCGGTCGCACGCCGCGTTCCAATCCGGCCACTTACGTCGGCCTGTTCGCTCCGATCCGCGACCTGTTCGCGTCGCTGCCCGAGTCGAAGGCGCGAGGCTACAAGCCGGGCCGGTTTTCGTTCAACGTCAAGGGCGGGCGCTGCGAGCACTGCCAGGGCGGTGGACAGATCAAGATCGAGATGCACTTCCTGCCCGACGTGTACGTGGCCTGCGACGTGTGCAAGGGACGCCGCTACAACCGCGAGACCCTGGACGTGCGTTACAAGGGGCGCAACATCCACGACGTGCTGGAGATGACCGTGGAAGAGGCGGGCGAGTTTTTCCGCGTCATTCCGGCGGTGTCCCGCCGCCTGGAGACGCTGATCGCGGTCGGTCTGACCTACGTGAAGCTGGGCCAGTCGGCGCTGACCCTGTCCGGCGGCGAGGCGCAGCGCGTGAAGCTGGCCCTGGAGCTGTCCAAGCGGAGCACCGGCAAGACCGTGTACCTACTCGATGAGCCCACCACCGGCCTGCACTTCGACGACGTGCGTCAACTGCTGGAGGTGCTGCACCTGCTGGTTCAGCAGGGCAACACGGTGGTGCTGATCGAGCACAACCTCGATGTGGTAAAGCAGGCCGACTGGATTGTGGATCTCGGTCCGGAGGGCGGCCACCGCGGCGGCCGCGTGATCGCCGCCGGCACCCCGGAGCAGGTCGCCCGCACGCCCGGCTCCCACACCGGCCGCTTTTTGCGCGAAGTACTCGGAGCGGTGGCCGACTGAGCGTTCCTGCGGTCACGGAGCGCGCCTCCGGGCGCCGCCGGCAGCGGGCGTACGCCGCCGGATGGCGGGCCGCCGGCGCCGTGTGCGCGGTGCTGCTGACCGTCATGCCGGGACGGATCACCGCTCAGTCTGAGCCGCGTCCGCTCTCGCCGGCCGGTCAGGAACTCGTGCAGGCCACCCTGGCCGAGCGCATCGCGGGCGCCGGCTACTTCGAACTGCTCGACGAGCTGCGTCTGCTCGGCCTCGACGACCGCGGCACGCGGGCGCAACTGGCCGCGCGGCTGCGCCGGTTTCACGGCCTGCCTGCTCCGCCCGCGGCGAACGGCGATCCGTCCGAGGTGGTGCAGGTCCGCCGGGCGGAATACGCCGAGTATGCCACCGCACCGGAAACCGGCGCCGACTTGGTTTCCCTGCGCGGCGCCGTCGAGGTGGTGGTGCGCAAGACCGACCCGGAGACCGTGCACGTTATTCGCGCCGACGAGGTGATTCATGACCGTACGGCGCGGCTCCTCACCGCGCGCGGCGAGGTGTCCTACGAGGTGACGCAGGAAGACGAAGATGCGCAGTCGGTGCAGGCGGCCTCGATGTCGTTCGATCTGGACAGCTCCAAGGCGGTCTTCGTGGACGCCACCACCCGGCAGCAGCGCCGCGGCGCCGCCGGACCGCTCACCTTCACGTTCACGGCCGGGGTTATCACCCGGCTGACCGACGGCACCATTATCCTCGACGACGTGCGCTTCTCGTCGAGTCCCGATCCGTGGCTGCCCAACTACGAGGTGCGCGCGCAGCGGATGTGGCTGCTTGCACCGGGCGAGTGGGCAATGCAATCGGCGACCCTCCGCGTCGGCCGCGTGCCGATGCTGTACCTGCCGTACTTCGTGTGGCCGGGAGATGAAATGGTGTTTCATCCGGCGATCGGCGTACGTGACCGCGAGGGGCTGTTTCTGAACACCACGCTGTACCTGGTTGGCCGCCGGGAGCGTGACGCGGATCCGTTCTCGGTCCTCAGCCTGACCGATCCGGGCAAGTATCGCGAGGAGCTGCGCGGCATGTTCCTGCGCAAGATTCGCGGCGAGGATCCACGCAGCGAGGAGCACTTCCTGAAGCTGATGCTGGACCTGTACTCCCGGCTGGGCGTGTATACCGGCGTTGCCGCGGCACTGCCGCTGGCCAGCGCTGGGGAGGCCAGCTTCCAGCTCGGCGCGGCCCGCTCGCGCAGCGTGTTCTACCGCCCGGCACTGGGCGGGTACACGGCGGTCGACGAGAGCGGGCGCTCACATTGGAACGATACCACGCTGTTCGGCGAGACAATTCCGTTGCGCTACGGGATCGAATTCGCTGGCAACGCACGCTCTCGCGGCAGTTCGGTGCGGGCGGGAATGGAAGTGTATTCGGATCCTGAGTTCGTGCGCGATTTCGGCAATCGCGAAGAGCGCATCGACTGGCCGGCGCTGCTCGGTTTCGAGGGCGGCGCCGACGGCGGACCGGGGCGCCGGTCCAGCCTGACCTGGGAAGTGGTCCTCAGCGCCGACCTGAACCAGCTACTCGCCGGGGGAGCGCGGCCGCCGCCTCTGGAGCAGGCAAGAGTCACCAATGCCGGGGTGCGCTGGCTGTGGCAGAGCCGCGCCGATCCGGCGGTGCCGTCCCACGATCCGACCCGCTCGTTTTTCTACCCGGCGACGCTGCGGGTGCCGGCGTCTGCGCAGGTGCGGGGTACGCTGTGGGAGCTGCCGGTGTCGCGGGCGGCCGCTGCGTCCGGCGCGGCCGATCGGACGCCCGCGCCGGGAGCGGTGGCAGGCCGCGGACTGCGACCAGCCGAGGCGCCGGCC
>MPNH01000044.1 GCA_002238925.1 Spirochaetaceae bacterium bin103
GATCGCCCCCGCTGACGGCTCGTACTCCAGCGCCAGCTCCTCAGGCGTGCGCCCGGACCGGACCAGCTCGACCATTTGCTGGCGAAACTCAGGCGCGTACGGTCGATGTGTATTCGGCATCGTTGCCCTCCTCCTCCCGCGTCACTCTTAATGTGTCCACGAAAGCGGGGCAACTCCAACCCTCCCCCTGTGACACTCCGGCACCGGCCGGGCCGCCACAATGGCGCAATCCCAGCAGTGTACCACCCCCTACGGCATGTCAATCTGTCGTTCAGAGACTCCAGCCGGCCTGCGGAAGCGGTGGGAGGCCAAGATCTTCCGACGCAACGAACGCACCGATGACCAGCAGCGGATCACGGTGTGGGGGATGTGAGGCGCCACAGGTCCACCGTTGCGATGGTTCGACTGGTCAATGGGTCGGAAACACTATGACGACGCCCGGGCGGGGCGTCGCGTCAGCTCGTACCCCACTCTGCCCACTTGTCCGAGTCCGCCCATTGCTGGCCCACCTCGACAAAGCCGCGGTCTCCGCGGGCGCCGTGCTCGAAGGGATCGCCGGTGGCTTCCATCCAGCGGTGCAGGCGTTGCTCCATCTCCTGCACGACCGGGCGCGCGGCCGCCGAGTACGCCAGGTTGTTCATCTCCAGCGGGTCTTCCTGGCGGTCGAACAGCCACGGGCTGCGCTCGTTGGCGTACCAGCGCGCATAGGTGTAGCGCGCGGTGCGCACGGCGCGCCAGCGCCCCACCCAGCCATAGCGGTTGGGCCAGCCGTTGGCCATGTTCATCAGGTACACCGACTCGCTCGCGCCCGGGGCGTGCGGCGGGTCCGCGGGCACCGGCTGACCGCGCCACACCCCCGACAGGTCGCGGCCCTGCAGGCCAGCCGGCGCCGGCACGCCGCATGCGCCGAGCAGGCTCGGCACGATGTCGATGGCGCCCATGAAGGCATCGCTGCGCGTGCCCGGCGGGGTGTTGCCCGGCCAGCGGACGACGAACGGCACGTGGGCCGAGTCCTCGTACGGGGTGGCTTTGGAGGCACGGCGGGTATTGTGCAGCCAGGTGTCGCTCGGCTTGCCGTAGCCGTGGGCGCGGACGTGGTCGCCGTGGTCGGAGGTGTAGCACACGATGGTGTCGTCGGCGATCTGCAGGCGTTCGAGCGCCGCCAGCAGGCGGCCCATCTCCACGTCGAGTCCGGTACAGCAGGCGTAGTAGTCGGCCAGCTCGCGGCGGGCGTAATCGGCCAGCGCGTCGGGAACGTTGTCCGGCAGATCGACCGCGGCCGGATCGTAGCGCTCGATGGAGTCCGGGAACTGCTCGTACGGCCAGTGTGGAGGCCGCCACGACAGGAACAGGGCAAACGGATCGTCCGGCCGCTCGGTGCGATGACGCTCCATGTAGCGAATCGCCAGGTCCGTCTCGACGGTCGGTCCCCAGCCCGGAAAGGCGACCGGTCCACGCTCGTTCTCGTGGTAGGGCTGGTCGAAGTAGCCGCGGCCCATGCCGACCGCGGCCAAGTAGTCGATTCCGTACCTGCCTTCCGCGGTGTACGGCGGTTTGCCGAGGTGGAAGGTGCCGACGTGGGCCGTGCCGTAGCCGTGCTCGCGCAAGGTCCCCGGCAGTGTGGGAATATCCCGCCGCGGCCGGTACTCGTTGTCGATTACGCCGTTGCGCCAGCCGAATTGCCCGGTGAGGAGAATGGCCCGGTACGGCGAGCACAACGGATGGTTGGAGAACATGTTGTCACAGACCATCCCCTCGGCTGCCATCCCATCAAGCACGGGAGTGCGTACGACACGGTTGCCATTAGCACCGAGGGCGCTGTAGCGCTGCTGGTCCGAGAACACGAACACAATGTTTGGTCGCCTGCTGCTCATGCCCGCAGCCTACCCTCAACAGCGCAAGCGATGATACCGGCCGCCAACGATCCCGTGGGAGTGGTACCCGGTCACGATTCGACTTCCACGTTCTCGGGAAAGTGGAACCTGAGTCTGATCGGTATATCCTCGTCGAGCAGCACCCTCACTCGGAAACGGTTGGAATTCTCAACTTGTCAATGCCGGCAGGGGAAATGTCGAGGTACGACTCAACCTGCCACCGCTCGACGGTGGGAAAATCCCTCAGGAATTCCTCAACGGAATGATTGCTTTTGAGATAGTCGACAAGCGTATCGACAGGCACACGAGTAGCCGCGAACACCAAGTCCCCGCTGTGAATTTCGGGGTTACGAGAAACCACTCTACCAAGTTCCACAGCACGGTAATCCGGTTCACTCATGGCCTACCTTCGACTGGATCGTAGTCGAGTATATCTCATCAATCAAGTGGGGTCTTGGCCCGCCCCGCTGGTATGGTCATACTTCGTCACCGGCAATGCACGACATGGAGGGCACACCTTGACCACTTCGACGGGAATGCGGCTGCGGCGCATGGAGGCCGGTTCGTTTCTGATGGGGAATGACCGGGCACTGCCGGACGCACTGCTGTCACCATCCTGCTTCCGGCACGGCGATTTCGACGAACGGCCCGTGCATCGGGTTACCATCACCCGTCCGTTCCACCTGGCCGAGTGCCAGGTCACCAACGCCCAGTACGAGATGTTCGACCCGGCGCACCGGGAGCTGCGCGGGAAGCTCGGATTCTCCACGGACGACGACGAAGCGGTGGTGTTCGTGAGCTGGCATGACGCCGCCGCCTACTGCCGCTGGCTGTCGGAGCGGGAGGGCTCCGTGTTCCGCCTGCCCGCCGAGGCAGAGTGGGAATACGCGTGCCGGGCCGGCTCCTCTACTCCGTTCGCCAGCGGCGATGAGCTGCCGTCCGGGGCTGCCAAGAACCAGCGCCGCACCTGGTTTCCCGACCGGTTTCGCACCACCGGGGAAAACGTCGTCCCGCTGCACGTTGGGCGCACTGCCGCCAATCCCTGGGGCCTGTTCGACATGCACGGCAACGTCGAAGAGTGGTGCCTGGACTGGTACGGCCCCTACCTCGAACGCGAGGCGAGCGACCCCACGGGCCCGCCCGAGGGCGATTTCCGGGTCACCCGCGGCGGCAGCCACTCGACCGAGGCCTACTACCTCCGTTCCTGCAACCGTGCGGCAGCGCTGCCGGAAGAACGCAACTGGCTGATCGGTTTTCGGGTGGTCTGCGCCGACTATCCGGTGCCGGCGAGACCGGCCCGGAAGGCGCCGGTGGAGTTGCACGGCATCAATGTGCTGCAAACCACCGCGCCGGAAGCGCCCGTCGCGGACGAGGCGCCGTTGTTCCGCGGGCCGGTCCGCTACGTGCACGTACCGCCCGGTTCCTATGGCCCCCTGTTCAGCACGCACAACCACGATCCGGCGATCTGCCAGTGTCCCAACGGCGACCTGCTGGCCATCTGGTATAGCTGCGTCGAGGAACCCGGCCGGGAACTGGGCATTCTGGCCAGCCGTCTGCGTGCCGGTACCGATTCCTGGGAGCCGGCGTCGGTGTTTTGGGACGCCCCCGACCGCAACGACCACGCACCGGCTCTGCTCTGCGACGGGGGCCGCGTATACCACTTCAATGGCATGTCGGCCGCCGCCACCTGGGGACCGCTGCGGACCATCCTGCGCACCTCCGACGACAGCGGCGCCACCTGGAGCCCGGCCAGGTTCATCAACGCCGAGCACGGCCCGCGCCAGATGCCGATCGCGGCAGCCTTCACGCTCCGCGACGGCACCCTGGTGCTGCCGTGCGACGCCGTCAGCATCGGCGCCGGCGGCACGGCCCTGTGGATGAGTGCCGACGGCGGCGAGACGTGGCGCGACGCCGGCGGCACCATCGCCGGCATTCACGCATCGGCGGTGGAGCTTGCCGACGGCCGGCTGCTGGCCTTCGGGCGCGGCGACGAAGTGGACGGCACCCTGGCGATGAGCGTTTCCGCGGACCGCGGCAAGACGTGGCAATACTCGTCGAGCCCGTTTCCTCCCATCGGCGGCTCGCAGCGGCTGGTGCTCAAGCGCGTGCGCGGAACCTGCCACGCCGGCACCGATCCGATTCTGCTCATCTCCTTCGCCAACGCGCCGGCCGACGCCGACGACGCCTTCACCGTCGAGGACGGCGGCGGACGCAGAGGCGTTTCCGGCATGTTCTGCGCGGTGTCCTTCGACGATGGCCAAACCTGGCCGTTCCACCGCCCGGTCAGCGACGGCGGCCCCGGCCGCGTCATCGAAGCGATGGACGGAATCCCGTGCACCATGGGCCCCGAGAACGCGGAGATAAACGGCTACCTTACCGCCTGCCAGTCCGCCGACTGTCGCATCCAGCTCATCACCAGCAGCAACCACTACTCCTTCAACCTGCCCTGGCTCGTGCAGCGATGAGGCTCCTTGGATCGCGGTCCAGGGACGGAGGGGCTGGCCGCTGCGATGCGACGGCGGGTAGTGTAACGGCGGACATACCATGACAACGAAGAAACTGGCGCTATTGGGGGCGAGTCACATCCACACCCCGGGCTTCGTCGACGTATTGGCTGCCCGCACCGACGTGTCGGTGGCGGCCGTGTGGGATCCCGATCCGGCTATTGCCACGAAATACGCGGCCAGGTTTCAGTGCCGTGCCGCACCCGACCCGGCTACGGTTCTCGGCACGCCGGATCTGGATGCCGTGGTCGTGCTGTCGCAGACCAATCGCCACGAAGAGCTGGTGCGGCAGATCGCGCGCGCGAAGAAGCACTGCTTCGTCGAGAAGCCGCTCGGTATCGGACTGGCCGACGCCAGGAACATGATGCAGACGCTGGATGCCGCGGACGTGATCTTCCACATGGGGTACTTCAACCGCACCATCCCGGCGCACCGGCTGCTCAAGCGGTTGATCGCCGACGCCGCGTTCGGCCAGATCAGCCGCATGCGGCTGGTATTCGGCAGCCCCGCGGCGATCAACGGCATCTTCCGTGGCGACTGGGAGTGGATGGCCGACCCGAACCAGGCGGGCGTCGGCGCATTCGGCGATCTGGGCACCCACAAGCTGGATCTGCTGCTGTTCCTGATTGGAGAAACCGCCCGTCTGGAGGCGGTGACCGCCGCGTTCTCGCGCCCCATCGGGCGCTACCCGCAGGGTGAGGAGTGCGGCGAGGCGATCCTGCATTTCGACAACGGCACCATCGCCACCCTGGCGGCGAGCTGGGTGGACCATATCGAGCCGTCATCGTTGCTGATCACCGGGACGGAGGGCCACGCGGTAATCCGCAACGCCCCCGGCATGCCGCACAACGACTGGGACAACGAATTGTACCTGTTGACCGACGCCGTCGACGGAGCCACCGGCAAAGAGCCGTGGACGGACCTGCCGGCTGCGTTGCCGCGGCCGCTCGAGCAGTTCATCGACGCCGTCGTCCGCGGCGCCGGGAACAACCTGGTGAGCGTGCGCGAGGCCGCGTACAGCAGCTACGTGATGGAGATGATCTCACAGGCGGCCGCCGAACGGCGCTGGCTCCCGATCGACCCCGAAGCCCTGTAGCGGCGGTTTCGGAGAGCTATCGCCCGAGTACTGCGGGGGCCAGATCTCCGATGGAGCCGCCGAGCGCGTCCGAGCTGCGCGCGTCGGATGCGGCCAGCGCCTGCGCCCGGGTCGGCACCGGCGTGTCGTACTGGTAGCCGGGATCCACGCGCTGGCGCTTCCAGGCGGTGCGCATCTCGCGCCAAGCGCCGACCAGGGTGCGCGGCGGCGGGCAGTCGGCGGCGATCGCGCGGCTCAGCTTGCGCAGGTTGTAGCACGGCACGCCGGCGTACATGTGATGCTCCATGTGCCAGTTCATGCGCCAGTACAGGAACGACGAAAGCGGGTCGATCCTGATGCTGCGCACGCACTTGCGGAAGTCGGCAATGTTGTCGCGCAGGCCGCAGTGCATCGGCATGAACACCAGGTAGCGCCACCAGTTGGCCGCCGCAACCGGCAGGCTGATCAATACCGGCAACAGCCACAGCCCGGAGGCGGCCCCCACTACCAGCACCGAGCCGTGAAAGAGCAACAGGATCCGCGCCCAGCGGATCGACTTGCGCCGCTCCTCGGGATGTGCCTCGTACAGGGCGGCGATCCACTCCTGGGCGCGCACGCCGACCGGCTCGGTGTCGCCCACCGTGTCCGCCCGCAGCGGCAATCCGAGCGCCGCGGTCACGGTGTAGCGCAGAATCGGCCACAACCCGCGGCACATCGGCCCGCCGGCGATGTTGACCGTCAGCAACTGCAGGACGTACAGCCAGCGCAGCGTCGGCGACTGCGGCAGCACGACCTCGCGGTCGCCGTCCGGGTGCAGCGTGTAGCGGTGGTGGTAGGTGTGGCTCAGCGCGTAGTCGTGGAAATTGAACCAGGCCAGCGGTGCGTAGATACGCAGGAACACGCGGTTGAGCCGCTTGGTCCGGAACACCGTGCCGTGGTCCAACTCGTGGCAGGCGGCGCTGAGGAAACTCCCAAAGGTGCAGTGGAGGTAGAGCGCGACGGCGAAGCCGACCCAAGCCTGCTGCAGGAAGAGGTACCAGGTGAGCGTTGCGGTCGCGGCGAGCAGCGCCAGGTTGCCGAGCGCCTGAAACCAGCCCTGCAGGTCGCTGCGCTGCATCAGCCGGCGCAACTCCTGCGGCTCGATCGGGCTGCGATACCAGCGCACGCGCTTCGTGCGGGTAACCTCGTTCAGCGGTGACCTTTCAACGCGCATGGTTCCTCAGGGCGAACTGTACCGGACACGCCTCAGCCGCGCAACGAGCAGCCGTCGTAGTGGAACCCGGCGTCGCTGGGTGAGCTCCTGGGCAGCAGAATGTCGGTCAAATCACCGTCGAAGCCGATGTCGGCAAGCAGCCCCAAGTGGGGATGAAACTCCCCGATCTCGTACAGCGCATGGGCATCACTCCCAAAGCTGATACGAACGCCCGCCCTGATGCAGTCGGCGAAGAACGATGGCGGCGGCTCGTTAGTGTGGAAGTTGACCTCCGCTGCCACCCCGTGCTCCCGCAACAGCGCAACCGTGGGGGCGAACAGAGACGTCGGCACCGAAATGCCCGCGCGCCGGAAAACGCGGAAAGGATGTGCCAGCACGTCGATGCGGTGGCGGCAGAGCCGATCTACGATGCGGAGGAACTCGTCGGCTGCACGCGCGGTGTCAGGTAAGGGGTTTCGCAACTCCGGCAGCCAGTGAACGGCGCCGACGACGACATCGGCCCGCTCGAGGTCGGCAGGCTCGGCCACAGGGTTGCCGGCGAAGTCAGCATCGACCTCGAGCCCGACCAACACGGAGTCGCTGCGATGCTCGGCGGCGGCTTGCCAGTAGTCGGCCATCCGCTCTGCCCGCCCGCTCCTGCCATCGATGCCGCGCTCTCCGATCATGCCGCTCCAGTACGTCTGGCTGTCGAAGTAGAGTTGGCCGCTGTGTTCGGTGAACGCCAGCTGCTCGAGCCCAATCATCGCCGCGAAACCCGCACTCTGCGCCATCTCTACATCTTCGCCGCAGTAGGCGAACTGGGTATGCGAGTGGTAGTCGTTCAATGCCAACGAAC
This sequence comes from Spirochaetaceae bacterium bin103, assembly GCA_002238925.1. GTDB lineage: Bacteria > Spirochaetota > Spirochaetia > SZUA-6 > Bin103 > Bin103. Next base: position 7,502 of record MPNH01000044.1, read on the forward strand.
TTTGCAGCTGATGATCGAGCACTTCGACGCCGATGTCGTCATCGTCAATCGTCACAACGGCGAACGAGAACGGCGCCTCACACAGCGCCGGCACGACCAGCGTCGTCACCCCGTCCTTCTGCCGTAGCCCGACACCGGGGTGATAGTGACCGCCCACTGCCAGCGTGTACCCATGGGCGCGCATCGCGGTGGTGACTTCGGCGCAGTTGGTGTAGCCGTAGCTGGCCTCGCCGCCGGGTACGTCGACGGGCACGTGCTGGAGCGCTACCAGCGGCCCGCGGTGGCCGGCGGCCACGGCGGCCATCCGGTTCAGGTCCTCCGCGCTCCGCGACGCGTTGTAGCCCGGTTCTTCGGCGTCCACGAAGCTCGCCATGCGCACATTGTTGACATCCAGATGCTCGACGCGCTCGAAGACGTCGTAGAATACGGCCGGACTCGGATCGTGATTGCCGGGCAGCGCCAGCCATGGGCAGTCGAGTCGCTCGAGGAGGTCACGCAGTGCCACCAGCAGAGCCGGCGCGTCGGCAGCGTGCGGGTCATCTATCAGATCGCCCAGGACGACGGTGACATCCGGCTTGACATAACGGTTCAACCTCTCGATCGTGCGGCGCAGCAGCAGCGCACCCCACTGGCCTTGTCTGGCCGCGATGATCGGCGGCGTGACGCAGTAGTGGATGTCCGCGATGACGGCAATTCGGCAATTCATACTCGAACCATTGTACCCGCTTCTACTTGTACGGATCGGATGCGTCGCGCAGTCCGTCTCCCAGAAAGCTGAAAGCGATGACGGTAGTGATGACGAACAGGCCCGGAATAAGAAGCCACGGGTAGAGAGCTACGACGTTCACGCGCTGCGCTCCTTTGAGCAGCGCGCCCCAGCTGACGGCCGGGGGACGGATTCCAAGGCCGAGAAAGCTCAGAGCGGTTTCGCCAATGATCATGTTGGGTATGGACAGCGTCAGGCTGACGATCAGATAGCTCAAGAACGACGGCAGAAGATGCTTGATGATGATCTTCCGGTCTTTGGCGCCCGCGATACCGGCCGCCATGATGTAGTCCTCTTCCCGCTCGCTGATGAGCTTGCCCCGCACCACCCTTGCCAGCTGGCACCAGCCCATGAACGAGACAATTATCGTAATGGCGAAGTAGGTCCTGATAATCGGCCAATCCGTGGGAACGGCAGCGGCGAGGGCCATCCACAGAGGTATGTATGGCAGCGATAAGAAGAACTCAATAACCCTTTGGATGACGACGTCGATGGTGCCGCCGAAGTATCCCGACACGCCGCCCAGTATGCAGCCCAGAGCGAAGGCGATTGCCACGCCTACCAGGCCGATGCTCAACGAAACGCGGGAACCGTAAATGATCCGGGAGAACAAGTCTCTACCCAACCTGTCGGTGCCAAACAGCAGCAAGGGCGCTTCCGGGCCCTTCAGGCCAAACAGATGGAGATTCGCCTCGAACAGGCCCCAGAGCCGATACGGGCGGCCACGCACGAAGAAAGAAATCGCGTATCGCTCGCTGTTATCTTCGGCGAACTTCCAGCTCCAGGTCTCCGCATCGCGCGTCTTTTCGATGCCGTAAACGAAGAAGCCGAAATGGAACCGGCCTTCCGCGTCGACCAGCCGAATCCGCTGGGGCGGATGATACCGGTAGTCCGTGCGCTCCAGCGGGCCGTAGGGAGCCACAAACTCGGCCAAACCCGCCAGAAGGTAGAAGATGAAGAGCACCACGCCACCAATAACGGCCAGCTTATGCTTCCTGAACTTCCGCCACATAAGCTGCCACTGAGACGCTATGTAGTACCTCTCCTCAGCGCTGATCCCGCGCCCTGCCGGCATGCTGCTTCGCCTATTTCTCATAGCGAATCCGCGGATCGAGCCACAGCAACAGCATATCGGAGATGAACGTGCCGAGGACCGTCAGAACGCTCAGGAACAGCACAGCGCTCCCCGCCAGATAGCTGTCCTGGCTCATCAGAGCGCCAAACAGCAAGGCCCCGGTGGTGGGCAGACTCAGCACGATCGCGGTAATGGTGGACCCCGAGACAACGGCAGGCAGCACCCAACCTATGGTGCTCACGATGGGGTTGATCGAAACCCGCACGGGATACTTGAACAGCAGTTTTCTTTCCACGACGCCTTTGGCGCGCGCGGTAATGACGTATTGCTTGGTCAGCTCGTCCAGCAGGACGCCGCGCATGACGCGGATTACTCCCGCGGTGCCGGCCGTACCGATAACAATGACGGGCACGGGCAAATGCTTCAGCATGTCCAGAAACTTGGCGATGCTCCAGGCGGCGACCTCGTACTCAGGAGAGAAGAGGCCTCCGGGACTCCAGCCGAACCAGGAATAGAAGCCAAACATCAGAATCAAAGCCAGAAGAAAGTTCGGCGTGGCGAGGCCGATGACACCGAGAAAGGTGAATGCATAGTCACGAACGGAATACTGGTGGAGGGCCGAATACATGCCTATGGGCACGCCTACCCCGTAGATGAATACCATCGAAAAGCTGGAGATGATGATCGTTAAGGGTAGGCGCTCGACAAGAAGCTCGCCCACGGGTCTGTTCCATTCGAAGGATCTGCCAAAATCCCCTCGCAGCATGTCGCCCAACCACTTCAGGTAGCGGCGATACAGTGGCAGGTTCAGACCGTACTGCTTCTCCAGCGCGGCGATCTCCGCCTTGGAGACATTGTTCCCGCTCTCTCGGAGCTGTACGATGTAGGAAGTGAGGTAGTCGCCGGGAGGAAGCTCGATCAGCACGAACGACACGGTGGCCGTGGCCAACAGCACAACCAGCATATAGCTCATCCGCCGAACGATGTAGGGCAGCAAACGCGGACTCTCTCGGTTAGAGAGGGCCGCCCTCTTGCGGGCGGCCCCCGTTGCTCAATTCTCGAAGAACCACACCTCTGGAAGGTAAGAATACACGTACAGACTGTCCCACGTGTACACACCACCGTCCAGGGGGACGTTCCTCAGATCTTTGTTCAGAACTATGGGTTGCCGGATGTCCGTGACAGTGCCGATCAGGTTGACCTGATCGATGAACCAGTCGAACAGCTCCTGCCCCAGTTCGATGTACTCGGGCGAGCCCTGCGGGAGGACCACGAACTTACCCGTGCCCTCGAACCACTCCTTTACTTCCTCAGGAGGCTCCTCGCCGGATTGTCCCTGGGTGTCCCGCCAGTTGATCCACTCCACGCCTGCGCCTGTCCCGGCGCCGAAGTTGAGAGAGCCGTTCTTTGAGGCCAGCAGCGGCCCCTCCAGTGCGGCGTCCAGATGCCACACCCCGACGTCGTGCTCGGCGGCATTGACCCGGGTGAAGTAGAACGTGCGCTCCAGGGGCTTCAGCTCCGTCTGTACACCGACTGCATCCCAGTATTCTTTTATGAGTTCGAGCGTCGGCGTTCTCGGCCCTCTCTCCTGGTACTCTATGATCACCACGAGCTTCTCGCCGTCGGGCCTCAGGCGAAAGCCGCTGTCGTCCCGCTCCGCCAGGCCGATCTCATCCAGAAGTCTGTTGGCATGATCCGGATCGAACTGAGCCCACGCGGTTTTCCACCCCTGCTTATAAAAGCTGGTTGATGCGTCCGGTGTCACCGCCGAGGGAACCCCCTGGCCGGCGAAAACGATCTCGTTGATTTCGTCCCGATCAATGGCCATGGACATGGCCCGCCGAAACGCGACATTCTGGAAAATCTCCCGCTTGGCAGGATCCTTGCTGTTCTGGTTGAAGGACAGGAACACGAGGTGCCCGGGATATTTCACCAGCGCAACACGATAGCCCGCGCTCTCTTGGTTCTTCAACAACAAGGGATAGTCGTCTCCCGAGACCTCTCTCCAGTTGATGTCGAATTCGCCCGCCACCACCTGCAATTTCAGAGTCTCGGCGTCACCGACCAAGGATCTGATGATGCTGTCTATGTACGGTAGCTGGTTGCCCGCGGTGTCGACCGCGTGGTAGTAGGGATTCCTGACGAAAGTCCTGTGGGTGGGAGCAACGGTATCCAGTGCCCACGCGGCAACCACAGGCAACTCCGTGTCCGTCTGCTGCGGACCGTAGGTTTGGTGAAACATGTAGGCCTCCCACCAGCTGTCATAGCCTTCCTCTTTTGCGACCGCGCTGGCCTCGGGGTTGTGCTCCAGGTGCCAGGTCTTCAGATATTCGCCTGGCTGGAAGATTGTGCGCTGCCGACCGCCGTGGTGGGCAAGGGTGAAGACCGCGGCGGGATTCGATTCCGCAAACCGGATGCGCAGGATAGTGTCGTCAATCTTCTCGAATTGCGCGAGCTCGCCTCCCGACATCCACAGTCCGGGTTTGGTCGGTGTAAGCTCATCGTTCAGGATCTGGTACTCCCACCAGAAGAGTACGTCCTCAAGGGCAAACGGCGAGCCGTCAGACCACTTGAGGCCCTCCCTGAAGTGAAGGGTGATAGTCTTGCCGTCTGCAGAGAGCTCGTAACCCTTGGTCAGGTAGGGCAGCACTTGGGCGGTATCCGCACTGTATCTCAGCAGTCCGGGCCAGCGAGCATCGGTGAAATCCGTCCACCCGGTAAAGCCGACCGAACCCACACGCATGCTGCCGCCGTATTGGCCTACCTTCTCCATCGGAACCAGCACCAGAGGCTCTTCGGGAAGCCTTTGTTCCACTGGCGGGATCTCTCCGGAGGTGACCCTGGCCTGCAACTCCGGCGCTTCCTGGTAGCTGGTTATCTCGTGGCCGGTGGCTTCCGTGAAGTCGGCCGGCGTGGCATACACGAAATCCCCTGTCTTGAAAGCAGCGTTGGGCCACTGGTCACCCGCTGCCGTTGGTGCTTGCTGCGCCTCACCGCCTGCACCGGCCGCTGCCTCCTCGGGTTCGGCCTGTCCGCCTCCAAAGACCGTCGCGGTCGCCACAAGGGCGATCAGCGCACGTGCTAATAATCTCCTGTGAAGCATCGTTATCCTCCCTGAGTGATAAGAATCGAGCAGATCAGCATTTCGAGAACCCGAACGAGTGTGAAGCACGCATTGCCAGGGCAATCGACTGAGTGGGACTATGCGCAGGCGGCGCTTAGGCTTTCGTTAGGCCTCCATTAGGGTTGTGTGATTGCGCCGCCGGGGGTGCGGGTACTATCATCACCGCACTTTCAGGTGGTGAGCATGGCCGACGGGTTCGAGGCACAGCGCGTGATCGCGGAATGGATCGAATACTACCACGAGGAGCGCCCGCACTCGGCGCTGGCCGGTCGCACGCCCGCGGAGGCGTACCGGGACGGCATGGCAGACTCTACGAGGGAGGTGGCATAGCGGACATCGAAGGGACCGGTTTCGAGGGCACGGCAGCTTGTCTCATGGTTTGAATATCGAACCGCTCCGCAGAGCTGTCGAGCACCATGTTTCCGAACATTTCGGCCGCGTGTGGCGAGCAGTGCGCGTATCGAGCAAGTCCGAATCGGCTTCGCACCCGGCTGCGATTCTGTCCGATGGAACCGATTCCGTGTTTGTCAAATCAGGTGAAGGTCGAACTGCCCGCGACCAGTTCGACCGGGAAGCCGCCGGACTTCGCTTCCTTACCGAGCGGACCGGCGTACTCACGCCGACGGTCATAGCCGTTGCCGAGGCCGAGGACGTTACCCTGCTCATCATGGAGGCGGCCCATACCGTCGAACGCGGACCGCCGCAGTGGCGGCAGATGGGCCGCGCCCTGGCGCGGATCCACACCGTAAAGGGGGACCATTTCGGTTACCACACGTACTGCTATTGGGGAGACTTCCGTCAGGACAACGCGCCGCTCGATGATTGGGCCGAGTTCTACTGGCAACGCCGAATAGCACCCCGGCTGACGGCAGCCATGGACTCCGGTCACCTGCCCGTGGAGCTGGCGGCTCAGGTGGAAAAACTGCGGGTTCGTCTGCCATCGCTCTGCGGCAACCGGGTACGCCCGTCCCTGCTGCACGGCGATGCCCATCAGAACAACTTCCTTTCCACGCCAGACGGCCCGGTTCTGATCGATCCTGCCATTTTCTACGGCCACCCGGAGGTCGATCTGGCGTATGTCGACTTCTTCGCCCCGGTATCCGAGCACCTGCTTGAGGGATACCGGGAGATCGCACCAGTCGACCCCGCCTATGCCAGGAGGCGCGAATTGTGGCTCATACCGGCCCGGCTGGCGATGATCGAAGTGCTGGGGCCACGCCAAGTGCCCAAACTCGCTGCCGCGTTGCGCAGCCTTGGGTAAGTCTGGCTAGTAGGATCCAAGCTTCGGTAGCGGGCAATGCGGGATTCGAACCCACGACCTCTGGCTCCGGAGGCCAGCGCTCTATCCAGCTGAGCTAATTGCCCTTTTCGCCGGTCCGGCGACCGGCCTAACCTACCCCACTCCACCCTGCGGAAGCAAGCGGTGCGAGGCCGGTAAGGACCGGTGACGCCGGATGGCGCCCGGAACCCCGCGCCTGATCGACGCAGGAGGTCCGGACGCCGCAGGCTGCCTACAGGTTGGCGTCGGCGTAGTCCTGGTAGGCCTGCAGGAATTCGTCGAAGCCGTTGTCCTTCAGGCCCTGCTGGTACTCCGCCCACAGCGCATCGACTTCCGCCTCGGAGTCGGCGATCAGCATCTTCGCGAACAGCGGCGCGAGCACGTTCTCGTCCAGGTTCACGCGGATATCCTCGACCTCGGACAGGGTGACCAGGTCCATCGGGTTGGCCCGCACCAGCGGCTTGGCCTCGTTGATGCGCTGCACGGCGCTGCCGCCGGCCTCGTAGTCCTCCCGGTTGGCCCACACCTCCACGTTGGCCATAGCCTCCTCGAAGGTGGGATAGTCGTTGATCGGAATGTAGCCGTGGACGGTGCTGAAGAATCCCCACCAGCGCGGCCACGACTTGTTCGCCACTTCCACGTCGTAATCTTGCGACCATTGCTCGAAGTCGAGGTCGTAGATCCCGTCCACCATGTTGCTCCAGTGGCGGCCCTCGATGCCGGCCACGAATAGTTGGCGGCCCTCACGGCTGTTGGCGAACTCGATCACCTCCAGCGACTTGTCGATGTACTTGGAGTCGGCGGAGACGCCGAGCAGCAGCCACCACGCCACGCCGGCGCCATTCAGCTTGTAGCCCGGCGCCACGACGGGCGGATCGGGCGAATCGAACGCCGCCCCGGGTACCCCGATGCGCTCCACCCGGTTGGGAGTGACGTACGCGACCGGCGCAAAGAAGGCGCCGCCGCGATTGGAGTAGATCCACGCGTTGGCGGCTTCCTCGTTGTTGGGGTGATTGAGGAAGTCGGTGTTCAAGGCGCCTTCACGGTACAGCCGGTTGCCGAACTTGAGCGCCTCCAGGGTGCCCTGGTGGGCGGCCAGCGAGATCACCGTGCCGTCTTCCTGCACCTCCATGTCCTTGATGTTGGCACTGGCATTGTAGGCCATGAAGACCGGCGCCCCCGCGCCAGTGGAGGCATTGGTGACGAAGCCGGTGGTATCGTCCTTGCCGTTGCCGTCCGGATCGCCCTCGCTGAACGCCTTGAGCACCACGTACAGTTCTTCCGGCGTGCTCGGCATCGCCAGCCCCAGGTTGTCCAGCCAGTCCTGGCGGATGTGAAACTGCCAGTCGTAGCCGTGGTGGGTGCCGGGCACGTAGTAGTGGGCGCCGTCGATGGTCAGCGGCTTGAACATGTCGGCCGTCATCACCTTGTGAATGAAGGGATACTTCTCCGGTGTGACGTGCTCGTCGAGATTCGCGATCAGCCCTTCCTCCGCCCACTGCTGCCAGGCGTTCTGGCCCTGGTTGGATACGTGCATGACGTCCAGCGGGTCTCCCGAGGCCATCATCAGGTTGAGCTTCGACCACACCTGGTCCCACGGCCCCCCCACGATCTGCAGGTCGATGTTCAGCCGCTTCTCCATCTCCAGGATGCTGAGATCGGTTTCCGGGTCCATGCGCAACGGTCCGGGCACGAACGCCTTGATCGGCACAACCTCCACGGCCGCGCCCTCTTCGTCCGCTGCAGCGGCCCAGAGCGTGGTACTCAGGGTGCATAGCAGGGCGATGCAGGCGCCCGCCGCCACGCCGAAACGCGTACGGCCGCCTGCCCTGAACAGGATACTGGATGTCATTCGACACCTCCTTGAATTGGTGGAATCTGCAGCAAACGCTGCGCGGGTATGGCTCATTCCTTGATGGCACCGAGCATGATGCCCTTGACGAAGTGCTTCTGGATGAACGGGTAGACCATCATGATTGGCACGATGCTGATCACGATCACCGCGGCCTTCAACATCTGCGGAACCACGTCGATCGGCACGAATACCGAGGTTGCACTCACTACCAGATTGCGCATTACCATCGACAATGGATACAGCTTGGCGTCGGAGATGAACAACATCGGGAAGAACCAGTCGTTCCAGAAGTACACCGAGTAGAACAGGCCGATAGTCGCCACGATCGGCATCGAGGTCGGCAGCACGATCCGGAACAGGATCTGGATCTCGTTGTAGCCGTCGATCCTGGCCGAATCCTCCAGGCTCTGCGGCACCGAGGTGGCGAAGTAGTTCTTCATCAGGATCAGGTTGAAGGTATTGATGGCGTTGGGCACGAACAGCACCAGCAGCGAGTTGCGCATGCCCAGCGAGGTGAGCAGGATGTACAACGGAATCAGGCCGCCGGAGAAGAACATGGTGAAGATGATCAGCCGGAAAAAGAAGTTCCTGCCCGGCAGGTCGTTCTTGGACAGCACGTAGGCGCCCATCGCGGTGAGCAGCAGGCTCAGCGCGGTGCCGGCGGTGGTCACCAGCACGCTCACGAAGAAGGCGACGTACACCAGCGGGCGCGACAGCGCGGTCTGGAAGCTCGCCAGAGTGAAGCTCTTGGGGATGATGTGGTAGTAGTCGGAGAAGAAGCCGCGCTCGGTGGCGGTGGCAACCACCAGGATGTACCAGAACGGGTACAGCGTGACCAGCGTGGCCACCAGCAGCAGGAGGTAGTTGAAATAGTCGAACGGTTGCAGGCGCTGCCTGGCCATGATCAGCGCACCGTCCCCACGCTGCCGCGCGACGCGTAGATGCCTTCCATGCCGAACAGCTTGCAGGCGTTGTTGGCCGCGATAAGCAGGCCCAGCCCCACCACCGACTTGATGATGCTGGCCGCCGACAGCAGCCCGAACTTCGGGTTCTGCTGCAGATTCCTGACGATGTAGGTATCCAGGATATCGGAGGTCTCGTAGACCACCGGGTTGTACAGGTTGAAGATCTGGTCGAAGCCGATCGCCAGGATGTGGCCGAGGAAGATAATCGCCATGATCGCCACCGTGTTGGAGATGCTCGGCAGGGTGATGTACCACGCCATCTGACGCCGCTTGGCGCCTTCCACCTGCGCGCACTCGTACAGCGCCGGGTCGATGCCGGCGATCGCCGCCAGGTAGATGATCGAGGTCCAGCCGGTCTCCTTCCACAGCTCGGTGGCAATCAGCACCCAGCGGAAGTAGCGGTTGTCGATCAGGAAGCCCACCTGCTCGAAGCCGAGCGCCTGCAACAGCACGTTGACCGCGCCGGTGTCCCTTACCAGCAGAGTGTTGAGGATGCCGGCCAGCGCCACCCAGGACACGAAGTGCGGCAGGTAGGTTACCGTCTGCACCACCCGCTTGTACCCGGCGTGGAATACCTCGTTGAGCAGCAGCGCGAACAGCACCGGCACCGGTACCCCGACGAGGAAGCGCAGCACGTTGATAACCACCGTGTTGCGGAACGCGAGCTGAAAGTTCTTGTCGGTGAACAGGCGGATGAAGTTGTCGAAGCCGACGAACGGACTCGCGAAGCCGCGCGAGAAGCGGAAGTCCTGAAACGCCAGCACGATGCCGTACATCGGCGCGTACTGGAACACGACGTACCAGGCCAGCACCGGCACCATCATCAGGTACAGGTAGCGCTTCTTGATCAGCACCTTGATGAATCGCTGGCGCAGAGGCGCTACCACGATATCGGCGGCCTCGACCCGGTTGGCCATGGCGCGAATCCTAAGGGTGGGTTACAACATCCGTCAAGGAAGCCGGCGCACCGTACTGGCGGTGACCTGGGGGAGGGAGACATCCATGAACGTGCTGATTACCGGAGGCAGCGGCCGGCTGGCCGGCTACGTGGCGCGCGAGTTCGCCGATCACCAGGTGGTGCTGACCGACGTCAGGCCGCCGCCGGACGACCGCGCTCGGCTGCCGTTCGTTGCCGCCGACCTCACCGACTTCGCCGACTGCCGCCGGGTCATCGCCGAGAGCGAGCCGGAGGCGATCGTTGCGCTCGGGGCCATCCCCTACGCCACCGACCGCGTAGGCCGCGCCGCGGGCGGGCCGCCGTTCGACACCACCATGCGGGTCAACGTGCTCGGCCTTTACTACCTGCTCACCGCGGCCGCGGAAGCGGGCGTCAGGAAGCTGGTTCAGACCAGCTCGGTGGTCGCCATGAAGGGCGGCGCCACCACCTACCGCTACCTGCCGATAGACGACGACCATCCGACCACCGTCACCGAGTCCTACATCTTCTCGAAGTTGGCGGGCGAGACGATGCTGCAGTGGTTCTGGCGCGCGCACGGCATCCACTCGGTGGCGTGCCGGCCGGCGTGGATCTGGAGCCCGGAGCAGTTGCAGGAGCACGCGCGCACCATCGCGCCGACCACCGAGTGGGAGTCGGGGCTGTGGCACTACGTGGACATCCGCGACGTGGCCCGCGCCCACCGCCTGCTGTTCGACGCCCTGGAGCGGCTGCCGCCGGCCGAATGCTACTACGCCGGCGCCGCCGACCACCGCGCCCCGGAGGAGTCGCGCGAACTGATCGAGCGCCTGCGCCCGGAACTGGCCGGCTCGATTCCCATCGACCTCTCCGGCCGGCAGGCGTTCGTCAGCTACGCCAAGGCGCAGGCCGCCGTCGGCTACCAGCCGCGCCACTCCTGGACCGACTGGCGCTGAGCATGCTTGTCGGGCAGGCCATCAGCCCTTCACGCTGCCGAGCAGCAACCCCTTCATGAAGTACTTCTGAAGAAACGGATAGACCGCCAGCACCGGTGCCGCGGCAATGAAGATCTGCGACGACTTCAAGGTCCTGTTCGACACCTTCATCAACTCCGCGATCTGCTCGGCGGTCATCCCCTTCAGCCGCAGCGGATCCACCACCTCCAGGATCGCCTGCATGTAGGTTTGCAACGGGTAACGAGCCGGCGACGTCATCAGAATCAGGCCGTCGAACCACGAATTCCAGTGAAACACGAACGAGAACAGCACCAGGGTGGCGATCGACGGCAGCGACAGCGGCACGTGGATCTTCCACATGATCGACCAGTGCCCGGCGCCGTCGATGAGGGCGGACTCGCTGATCTCCTTCGGCAACTGGCGGAAGAAGTTCATCAGCACCAGGACGAAGAAAACCTGCACCGCGGTGGGCAGAATCAAGGCCAGGATGTTGTCGATCAGCCCGACCTGCTTAATCACCATGTACCAGGGAATCAGCCCCCCGTTGAAGATCATGGTAAAGAAGAAGAACCAGGCGTAGAGGTTCCTGCCCCAGAGCTCCCGCTTCGTCTTCGACAGCGGGTACGCCGCCAGGATCGTGAGCAGCATGTTCACACCGATTCCCAATGCCACCCGTTTCAGCGACACCACGAAGGCAGTGAGAAACGACTTCTTTGTCAACGCGTAGGAATACGAAGAGAGGCTAAACTCCACGGGCCAGATGCCGACCTGCCCGGCCGCGGCCGCCGAACTGGAGCTCAACGACACCGACAGCACGTTGATAATCGGAAACAGGCACAACGCGGCCGCAAACACCAGGAATGCGAGATTCAGGGTATCGAACAGTCTGCTGCCCTGCTGCGCTTCCACGTCAGAACACCCGGTATTCCAGGAACCGGCCCGACAGCCAGTACGCGGTGCCGATGAAGATGATCGATACCACCGACTTGAACAGGCCGATCGCCGCCGCCACGCCGTACTGGCTGTTCAACAGGCCCACCCGGTATACCAATGTGTCGAGAATATCGCCGGTCCGGTAGACCACCGGACTGTACAGGTTGAACACCTGGTCGAAGCCGGCATTCAGCACGTCGCCCAGGCTCAGGGTGGCGATCAGGGCAACGATCGGCAGCATTCCCGGCAGCGTGATGTGGATCGCCTGCTGGAAACGGTTGGCGCCGTCTATCCAACTGGACTCGTAGAGTGACGGCGCGATGCCGGCGATCGCGGCCAGGAAGATCACCGTGCCGTAGCCGAAGTTCTTCCAGGTATCGGTTACCACCAGCACGAACGGAAACAATTTCTCGTTGGCCAGAAAGAACACCGGTTCCATGCCGAGCATCTTGATGAGCTGATTGACGACGCCGGAGTTGGGCGACAACACGTCGATCAGAATGCCGGACAGAATCACCCAGGACAGGAAGTACGGCATGTAGACGATGGTCTGCACCGTCCTGCGCACGCGCGAGCTCCGCACCAGGTCGAGCAGTATGGAGAACAATACCGGCACCACGATTCCGGCGACGATCTTCATCGCCGAAATGAACACCGTGTTCCACAGAACCTGGTAGGTATTGGGAAGGTTCAGGACGTATTCGAAGTTCTTGAAGCCGACGAACGGTGAGTGGAAGAAGCCCCGATTCGGAAAGAACCGCTCGAAAGCGATCACGATACCGACCATGGGGTAGTAAGAAAAGATCAGCACCGGGATGACGCACGGCAACAGCATCAGGTGCATGGGGAGCTGCACCCGAAACCTGGTCATCGTCGCCGGCTTGAGCTTGAACATCCAGCAACCAGATCAAACAGCCGGATCAAACAACCAGATCAAGAAAGCGCTGCCGGAACCGCCGGTCCCGGCAGCAGCACATCGCAATCCGATCAGTCCCCTACTGGACCGCGTTCACCTCTGCGGTGATGTCGTCGCCGCCGAGGCGCTTCCAGGTTGCCACGTATTCGTCGAAGGTGTCCGGTGACTCGGCGCCGGTGATGATCTTGGTGAACATCTCCGCCCTGAGCTGGGACAGCGCCGGGCCCCGTTCCGTCATCGAGGGAGTGTTCGCCTTGACATACGCGTTCTGTATCGTCTGGCCGTTCTTGAAATAGCCGTCGATCACACTGTACGGACCCTGCGGCCCAATCCAGGCATAGGTGGACCAATACACATCTTCACCCTCGTGGTATGCCCCGATGTCGACCGAGAACTGCTTGATCAACGAGTTTTCCGCGTACTGTTCATCGCCGGTATCGAGATACTTCTTGGTCAGATCCCAGAACACTATGTTCTCGTTCGGCTGCCACGACTGGATTACGCCATACTCCCAGTATTCGTCGATATTGGTCTCGCCGGTGCCGGTCGAACCGATGTACTTCAGCTCGTAATCGGGGCTGTAGAGCGAGCTGTACTTCTGGATGAAGTAATTCAGCAGCTTGACCGCTGCTTCGGGATTCTGCATCTCCGAGTTGAGGACGTAGTACCGGTTGGCGCTGCCGCCGAGCATGGTCTTGGTGGGAGACCCAGTGGCAGACGGGAGGGGAAACGGCCGCCAATCTGCGTTCGTGTTCCTGTTCTTGCCGTCTTGCAACGGCCAGAACGGTATCCAGTGCTGGCCGAACACCGTGCCGATGTTGCCATTGGTGGTGCCTTCCGCGACCTTGCCGCCGTCCTTGACCACGAATTCCTGGTCAATGAGGCCGGCCTCGAACATCTCCGCCACCTTGGTGAGCGCGGTCTTCATTTCCGGCTGGATGTCGCCGTACATCAGGTTGCCCGACGAATCCTCCAGCCAGCCGCCGGGATACGCGCCAAAGGCTTCGAAGAAGCCGTTCAGGTCGGCGAACCCGGTGCTGAACAGGTCCTTGACCAACCCGAGTCCGAGCGTGTCGTCCTCTCCGTTCCCGTCCGGGTCATCGTTAACGAACGCTTCGGCGAGTTGCACCAGCTCATCAATGGTCGTCGGTGCTTCCATGTCGAGCGCCTCGAGCCAATCCGCACGGATCCACAGCAGCTGGCTGTTGTCCACGTTGCCGTAAATCAGGGGCAACGCGTACAGCTTGCCGTCGACCGTGGCCTGAGAAATGGAAACCTGGTTGTCCAGCTCCTGCATCTGCCTGGTCAACGGCGAGGCGTAGGCCTCGAACAGATTCGTGATATCCATGGCCACCCCGGAGTCCACCAGCAGCTTGAACTGAATGGCGTTGGTCGGGATCACGTCGGGCAGGTCGTTGGCCGCTATCGCAATGCTGAGCTTTTCGTCGTACTGGGCGCTCGGAACCGTCCACAGCAGGTCGATCTCGATGCCAAGGTCATCGCGATATCCCCTCGTCCACACGTTGTCTTCCATCACGTCCGGCTTCTGATTCAGCGCGTCCTCGATGAAGGCGCTCAGAGAGAACACCGAGGTGACCGTTACGGGTGGATCGTACCTGGCCCAGATGTCATCCGGTGCCGCAACGGGCGCGGCCGCCGGACCTTCCTCCGCCGCGGGACCGGCCCATGCCATACCGATGGCGACGCTGAACAAGAACACTGCGAGCAGTCCTGCTTTCACTCTCTGCCTCCTATTTTCTTCGCGGTCATGCGGGGCAGTCTCAGACAGGCCATGGCAGATGTCAAGCTCGCCGGCCCGATCACGCCTGCGTCACGTTGACGTTCCATTACCAGCCCATCGCGTAGGCGATGTTGTTCCTGGCGGTGGCGGCTCCGAGAATCAAGCCGCGGTCGATGTGGCAGTGGATTGCCAGCGGCTTGCCGTGACTCCAGCCGTGGTTCAGCCTCAGGTCGTGACCTCGCTGACGCAGTTCCGCAAGCGTCTCATCGGAGATGCGCGACTCCGCTTCCACCCGGCCCGGATATGCGTCTCGCGGGTAGAACGACGAGGGAAAGTGCGTCGTGTGCACGGTGGGCGCGTCGAGCGCTTGCTGCAGGTCCATGCCGAACTCCACGTAGTTCAGGAAGAACTGCAGCGTCCATTGGTCCTGGCCGTCACCGCCGGGAGTGCCGAACGCCAGGAACGGGGCGCCGCCGCGGGTGACGATGGTGGGCGTGAGCGTGGCCCGCGGCCGCTTGCGCGGCTGCAGGGCGTTGGGCCGCGCCGGATTGAGGTAGAACATCTGGCCGCGCGTGCCGAGCGGGAAGCCCAACCCGGCGATTACCGGCGACGAACCGATCCAGCCGCCGCTCGGGGTTGCCGCCACCATGTTGCCCGCGGCGTCCACCGCGTCGAGATGGGTGGTGTCGCCCCGATGCGTTGCGTCCGCCGGAACGGCCCGGCTGCCGCCGGCGCCGTCGCCTTCGGCCGGACGCCGATGCCCCGCCGCAAGTCCCAGGGCGCGACGATTGTCGTCAAGCACGCTGCGAGCCGCGTACTCGGGCACGCCGCCGCCCAGGTCGCCGGGCCGCAGTGCGAGGGAGGCGGTCGAACCGATCTGGGCGGCGCGCCGTTCGCCGTAGCCGGCCGACAGCAGCGCGTCGAACGGGACCGCGTCGAAGCCGGGATCGCCGTAGTATGCCTCGCGGTCGGCGAACGCCAGCTTGGCGCACTCGATCCAGGCATGCAGGTAGTCGGGCGAGTTGTGGCCGAGTGCCTTGATGTCCATGTGCTGCAGGATGGCGAGCTGCTGCAGGAACACCGGGCCCTGGGTCCACGACGAGCACTTGAACACGTCCAGACCGCGGTAGTTCAGCGTCACCGGCTCTTCGACGACGGCGCGCCAGTCGGCAAAGTCCTTGTAGGACAGCAGCCCGGTGTGGGCCGTTCCACTGGCATCCTCCACCGGGTGGTCGCCGATGAAGCGCACGATCCGCTC
This sequence comes from Spirochaetaceae bacterium bin103, assembly GCA_002238925.1. Taxonomy (GTDB): domain Bacteria; phylum Spirochaetota; class Spirochaetia; order SZUA-6; family Bin103; genus Bin103. Next base: position 23,283 of record MPNH01000044.1, read on the forward strand.
GGCGATCTCGCCGCGGTAGAAGGCATCGCAGGCGGCCTCGATGCCGGCCACCCGCCCGCGGTCCTTGGCGCCCTCCTCGGCCCGGCACATGATGCGCAGCATGGCGCCGAAGTCGGGGTTGCGCAGCACCTCGCCCACCGCGGGCGCACCGCCGTTCGCCAGGTACACCGCGCCGGTGGTCGGATAACGCTCGCGGTAGGTCGCCCGCTCCTGGTGCAGATGGCGGCTCAGCGCCTCGTACACCGGGAAGCCCTGCTCGGCCAACTCGATGGCTGGCTGCAAAATCTCGGCGAAGCTCATGGTGCCGAACCGGGCCACCGCGGCGGCCCAGGTGCCGACCACCGCCGGCACGCATGCGGGCAGGTAGCCGTCGCCGGGAATGAGGTCGATGCCGCGGTCGCGGCACCAGTCGATGGTGAACGCCGCCGGCGACCAGCCCATGCCGGAGATGGCGTAGGTCTTGCGCTCGCGGGCGGAGTAGATCAGCGTCGGTACCTCGCCGCCAATGCCGCAAAGCTGCGGCTCCAACAGGGTCAGGCAGATACCCATCGCCGCCGCCGCGTCGACGGCGTTGCCGCCCGTGGTCATGATGCGCAGGCCGGCGGACGCCGCCAGGTAGTGGCCGGCAGTCACCACGCCGCGCCGGCCCATGATCACCGGACGCGTTCGAAACGGCGCGCGATCCATGGCAGCACGCTACCGGCACGACCCGCCGCGGTCAACCTTGGCCGACCGGGTAGCGCGATTCTGCGGGTCCGGCATGGTGGTCGCCGATTCTGCCGATCCCGCACCGCACCGCAATAACATCGTTGACGCGTTTCAATCGCTCTGCTACTATTCCGCTTCGTTTCATAGCAAGGAGGAGCATGTGAACGTCGAAATACTACGCCCCATCGTCCAAGCCACCTGCCAGGCCAAGGGCCTCGCCCTGGCGGCCCTACTGGTTCTGCTCGGCCTCGGTCCGGCCGCGCTGGCGCAGGAATACTCCGAGGCGCCGATCCTGGCCGAGCGGGTCGCCGCGGGCGAGTTGCCCGCCGTCGCCGACCGCCTGCCCGACGAGCCGTTCATCGTTGGCCCGGGCGTGATCGTGCACGCGGAGAACCTGGACTGGGAGCCCGGCCAGTACGGCGGCACCCTGCACATGGCGCACCCAGGCCCCGACTGGAACCCCGACATCTTTATCATGCTCAACGAGCACCTGCTCATGGCCCCGGGCATCAGCGTGGACGGCATCCGCCCCAACGTGCTGAGGGCCTTCGAGGCGAACGAGGACAACACCTTCTTCACGTTCCACCTGCGCAAGGGCCTCAAGTGGTCGGACGGCATGCCCGTGACCACCAAGGACGTGCGCTTCATGTTTGAAGACGTCTATCACAACGAGGATCTCACGCCGAGCTTCCCGGCCAAGTTCCGCACCGGCGGGCGGCCCGACGGCGACATCGTGGACCTGCAAATTGTCGACGACTACACCTTCAACATGGCCTTCACGGCGCCCTACGGTTCGCTGCTGAGCGAGCTCACCATCAAGGGCTGGCAAGGCTACACCGACGTCATGCAGCCGTCGCACCACCTCGAGCAGTTCCACATCGACTACACCTCCCTCGACGACATGCGGGCCGACCTGGACGCGGCCAACCTCGGAAACGAGTGGGCGCAGCTGTTCACCGCCAAGAACTGCCGCAATTGGGATCTGACCAAGGCCAGCTGCATCGGCTTCCCGGCCCTCTACCCGTGGGTGCGCGTTGAGGCCAACGAGCCTGGCGTCATGCAGTTCGCCCGCAACCCCTACTACTTCAAGGTCGACACCACCGGCCAGCAGCTCCCCTACATCGACGAGGTCGTCTCGGTTTTGGTGGAAGACTCCGACATGGTCAACCTCAACGTGCTGACCGGCGACGTCGACCTCCTTCGCGAGGACACCGCCCTGATCAAGCTCCCGCTCTACAAGGAGAACGAGCAGAGCGGCGGCTTCCGGGTCGCGCTGCTCGACAATCACGTCGACCCGACCGCCCTGTGGATAAACTACACCTACGACGATCCCGTGTGGCGCGAGGTGGTCGGCAACCTCGAGTTCCGCCGGGCGCTGAACATGAGCATCAACCGTCAGGAGATTATCGACAGTATCTACTTCGGTCTGGCGGAGGTCCCACAGCTGGTGCCTGGCGTCTACGACGTCGAGGAGGCCAACCGCATTCTCGACTCGATCGGCATGAACCAGCGCGACGGCGACGGCTTCCGGCTGAGCCCCAGCGGACAGCCGTTCAGCATCCCCATCGAGACGGCCAACCACGCCCCGGACATCATCCCAGTGTCCGAGCTGCTGGTGGAGCACATCAAGGAGGTCGACATCCGCGCCACCCTGAACGTCATCGAAAGCTCGCTCGTCTCGCAGCGCGCCACCGCCAACGAACTGCAGGCGTCCGTGGTGTGGGCGGTGCAGCCGATGTGGCCCAACGGCACTTGGACCGATTACACGCCGACGTCAAGGTGGGGCCCACGGTGGGTAACTTGGTACAACACCTCCGGCGCTGATGGGGAGGAGCCGCCCGAAGCCGTCCAACGCATCTACGAGTTGCAGGAGGGCCGCGTCAGGGCGATCCCCGGCAGCGACGAGGACAAGGCGCTCTACGCGGAGATCTTCCAGATCCACCACGACAACATCTACATCTTCAACATCGCCGAAAAGGTGCGCTACGCGCTCGTAACCAACGCCGATCTGGGCAACGTACCTCACGGCGGCCAGGCCATCGGCGGCAACAACAGCGGCGAGCAGTTCTTCTATCGGACGCCGCAATAACGCACCCGCTCACCCAACGCCTGCCGGGCCCTACCGCCCGGCAGGCGGCCCCTGTGCATCCGGGAGACGCTAGGTGTTAGAGTTCATCGTTCGCCGGTCCATTACGCTGATCCCCATCCTGTGGCTGATCTCGATCGTGTCATTCGTGATCATCGAGCTTCCGCCCGGCGACTGGATCGACGTCCGACTCGCGACGCTGCGCGACAGCGGCATCGAGCTCGATGACGAGGAGGCCGACCGCCTCGAAGCGATGTACGGCTTCGACCTGCCGGTCCATGAGCGCTACCTGCGCTGGATGAGGGGCATCGTGTTCGACTTCAACTTCGGCTGGTCGTTCCAGTGGACACGCCCGGTGAACGACCTGCTCGCCGAGCGCCTTCCGCTGACCCTGCTCATCTCGCTGCTGTCGCTGGTGGTGTCGTGGCTGATCGCCATCCCCATCGGCATCTACTCCGCTACCCACCAGTATTCGACCCCGGACTATGTCTTCACCTTCTTCGGCTTCCTGGGCCTCGCCATCCCCGGATTCCTCCTGGCCCTGGTCATGGCCTGGATCCTGTTCCGCTTTTTTGGTTTCTCCTCCAGCGGCCTGTACGACATCTCCTTCGTGGGTGAGCCGATGTCATGGCCGAAGTTCGTCAGCATCCTGCAGCACCTGATCCTGCCCCTGCTGATCATCGGCCTGGCCGGCACCGGCGCCACCATCCGGATCATGCGCGGCAACCTCCTCGACGAGCTGAAGCGCCAGTACGTGGTGACGGCCCGCTCCAAGGGCGTCGCCGAACTCAGGCTGCTGTTCAAGTACCCGGTGAGGCTCGCGATGAACCCGGTGCTGAGCACCATCGGCTGGGTGCTGCCCGCCATCTTCTCCGGCGAGGTGCTCGTCTCCCTCGTGCTGGGTCTGCAGACCACCGGCCCGCTGCTGCTGCGGGCCGTCCTCGCGCAGGACATGTTCCTCGCCGGCAGCATCGTGTTGATCCTGAGCGCCCTCACCGTGATCGGCACGCTGGTCTCGGACATTTTGCTGGCCTGGCTCGATCCGCGCATCCGCTACGGGGGGACGAGCAGATGAGCCTCGGCGATCCCGCGGTCCGGCAATCGAACCTCCCCGGCCCGGACGCGCCCGCCGAGACCGCCGTCACCTTCGGCGGCGAAGAGGTAGACGAGAGCATCTACTACGCCAGCCAGTGGCAGTTGATCTGGTGGCGCTTCCGCCGCCACCGCCTCGCCATCGTCTCTGTAATCCTGCTGGCCCTGATCTACATCCTGTCGATGTTCTCAGGCTTCTTCAGCCCCTACTCGCCCGGCCAGCGCTTCGACCAGTACCAGCAGGCGCCCCCGATGCGGGTCCGGCTCTTTAACGACGGCCGCTTCATTGGGCCCCATTACTTCGGCCTTGAGCGGGAGCTGGATACCGAGACCTTCCGCTACGAGTTCGTCTACGACGACAGCCAGGTCTACCCGCTGAGGCTGTTCGTCCGCGGCGAGCCCTACGAATTCCTGGGGCTCTTCCCGACCGACATCCACTTCTTCGGAACCCCGGGGGAGGCCCCCCCGCCGCTGCTGCTGTTCGGCGCGGACCGGCTCGGCCGCGACATCTTCAGCCGCACCCTCAACGGCGGCCGCATCTCGCTCTCGATCGGGCTCATCGGGGTGCTGTTGAGCTTCTTCCTTGGCGTCGTCCTGGGTGGCATCTCCGGATACTTCGGCGGTGTGGTCGACGAGATCGTCCAGCGCATGGTCGACTTTTTGATCTCGATTCCGCAGCTGCCCCTGTGGATGGCGTTGTCGGCGGCGCTGCCGCGGGACTGGCCGGTGCTGCGGACCTACTTCGCCATCACCATCATTCTGTCGATCGTCGGCTGGACCAGCCTCGCCCGCGTGGTCCGCGGCAAGCTGCTCTCTCTCCGGGAGGAGGACTACGCCCTCGCCGCGCAGGCGGCCGGGGCCGGTAAGCGCCGGATCATCTTCAAGCACCTGCTGCCGGGATTCACCAGCCACTTGATCGTGAGCATCACGCTGGCCGTGCCCGGCATGATCCTCGCCGAGACCGCCCTCAGCTTCATCGGGCTCGGCATCCAGCCGCCCGCCGTGAGCTGGGGCACGCTGCTGCAGGACGCCCAAGACATTGTCGCCATCGCGCATCAGCCGTGGCAGTTGATCCCCGCCATCTTCGTGATCGCCACCGTGCTGCTGTTCAACTTCATCGGCGACGGCCTGCGCGACGCCGCCGACCCCTACTCGGAGGCGAGCTAGTGCACGACCACAAGGGTGTTGCCCGGCCGCTCGTGGAGGTCAAAGACCTTCAGGTGCACTTCCATCTGGTCGAGGGCGTGGTGCGCGCCGTCGACGGGATGAACTTCGAGATCCACCCCGGCAGGACGCTCGGCGTGATCGGCGAGAGTGGCTCGGGCAAGTCCGTGTCGGCGCAGTCGATCCTCGGCATCGTGCCCTCTCCGCCCGCGAAGCTGGTCGGCGGAGAGATCCTGCTGAACATCGAGGACCAAGAGACCGGCACCGTGAGCAGCGTCGACCTGACCAAGCTGCCGAAGACCGGGACGGAGTACCGGGGCATCCGCGGCAGGGACATCGGCATGATCTTCCAGGAACCGATGACCTCGTTCAGCCCGGTGCACACCATCGGCAACCAGATCATGGAGTCGCTGCTGCTGCACACCGATCTCGACAAGAAGGGCGCCCGCGAGCGCGCCGCCGCGCTGCTCGGCCACGTCGGCATCCCCAACCCGCATCGCAACGTCGACGCCTACCCGCACGAATTCTCGGGCGGCATGCGCCAGCGCGCCATGATCGCCATGGCGCTGGCGTGCCAGCCCCGGCTGCTCATCGCCGATGAGCCCACCACCGCCCTCGACGTCACCATCGAGGCGCAGATCCTGAACCTCATCCAGGAGCTGCAGCAGGAGCTGCACATGGCGATTCTCTACATCAGCCACGACCTCGCCGTCGTCGGCGGTTTCGCCGACGAGATCATGGTGATGTACATGGGCATGGTGATGGAGTACGCCAGCGCCGACGACATCTTCGACGACCCCAAGCACCCATACACCCAGGCGCTGTGGCGCTCGATCCCCCGCATCGACGGGCCGCTCGAAGCGCTGGTACCGATCACCGGCAATGTGCCGAGCCCCTTCGCCGTCCAGCGCGGCTGCCCCTTCTACTCCCGCTGCCCGCAGCGCATCGCCGGCGTCTGCGACGAGAGCCGGCCACCGGAGGTCGAGGTCGGCCCGAACCACACCGCGCGCTGCTTCCTGTACAGCGAAGACCACCAGGCCGAGAGCGGCGGCGCGACCACGAACGCGGCCGACCGCAACCAGTCCCTCGCCGGCGAGGGGGGGCCGGAGCGACCGTGACCCAGGAACGAGACGAGACGACCGCGACGCCCATCGCGCCCGAGACCGAAGGGCGCACGCCGCTCCTCGAGGTGCGGGGCCTCAAGAAGTACTTCCCCGTCCAGCAAGGCTTCCTACGCCGCACCGTGGGCTACGTCAAGGCCGTCGACGGCGTGAGCTTCACCGTCGATCCGGGTGAAACGCTGGGCATCGTCGGCGAGAGCGGCTGCGGCAAGACCACCCTCGGCCGCTGCCTGCTGCGCCTCTACAAGCCCACCGACGGTGCCATCCAGCTCAACCTCGACGAGGGTTCTCTCGACATCATGGACCTGCGCGGCGACGAGATGAAGCTATTCCGGCGCCGGGCCCAGATCATCTTCCAGGACCCCTTCTCTTCGCTCAACCCGCGCCTCAGCATCCTCGATACCGTCGGCGAGCCGCTGCTGGTGAACAACGTGGCCCGCGGCCGCGAGCTCGAGGAGCGCGTCAGGGAGGTCATCGTCCAGGTGGGCCTGCGGGTCGAGCACCTGCGCCGCTTCCCGCACAGCTTCAGCGGCGGGCAGCGCCAGCGCATCGGCATCGCCCGGGCGCTGGTGGTCAACCCCAAGATCGTCGTCGCAGACGAGCCCGTCTCGGCCCTCGACGTCTCCATCCAGGCGCAGATCCTGAACCTCCTGGAGCGCCTGCAGCAAGAATTCCACCTCACCTACCTGTTCGTGTCGCACGACATGAGCGTGGTCCGCTACATCTGCGACCGCATCGCGGTGATGTACGCCGGCAAGGTTGTCGAGCTCGGGCCCAAGGCCGATCTCCTGGCCGAGCCGCGCCACCCCTACACGGAACTGCTGCTGGCCGCCGTACCGCGCACCGCCAGGGGGGTCCGCGGCCAGCGGACCATCACCCCCGGCGAGCCGCCGGACCCCTCCAACCTGCCGTCGGGCTGCGTCTTCCGCAACCGCTGCAGGTTCGCCCAGGACATCTGCGCCGAGCAGGAGCCCGCCCTGCAGAAGGTCGATGACAACCACTTCGCCAGCTGCCACTTCGCGGACTCCCTCGAGCTCGAGGGCATTCGCGCGGACGCCTCGGGCCGCTCCTGATCGGCGACCGGGCATGCCCAAGACGGACTGGGCTCGTCATGGTCCTGGCGCATTTGCTGTGGCTGGCGACCCTCGGGAGACCGGGAGAACACCCGCGGGGCCACGACGGGTGCAACTTCGCTTCCAGACGCGGCTCACCAGCGAGCATCCATAGCGGCTGCCTTGCGCCGTCGCAACCAAAGACGCCGGCACGACCCGCCTCCGGGCGGACACAGAGGGAGTCCTGGCTATATTGCACTGCAATCAACAAGGAGACCGAGCATGTCCAGGATCCGTGAGAACTCGAGAATCGACCCGCGTATCAGGCGGGTATTCGGCGCCTTCCCAGCGCCGGTGAACCCGGGCGATGCGGTGAGCCGGGAGCAGCTTGTCGAGGAGGCCAACTCCGAGGATGCCGAGGCGATGCGTCAGCGGTGGGATGCATTCCTGGAACGGTGCGATACGGAGGAACTCGCCCCCTCGACGGGGCTGGCCTTCGCCACTCGGAAGCTGGCCTCGGAGCCCGACGGCAACATCATCAACATGCGGTTCATCCGGCCCGGTGGAAACGAGCCGATTCCGTGCGTGTACTACATACACGGCGGCGGGATGCAGTCGGGGTCCTTTCTGCAAGGCAACTACCGCGCCTGGGGCAAGATCATCGCCGCACGCGGCGTGGCAATCGCGATGGTGGACTTCCGCAACGCGCTGACGCCGTCCTCCGTGCCGGAGATCGGGCCGTTCCCGACCGGTCTCAATGACTGCGTGTCGGGCTTGAAGTGGGTCGTTGCGAACGCCGCCGAACTCGGCATCGATGCGTCCCGCATCATTGTCGCCGGGGACAGCGGCGGCGGAAATCTGACGCTTGCCACGGGTCTCAAGCTGTTGCGCGATGGCGACATCGGGTTGGTCGGCGGCCTCTACGCACTGTGCCCGTACATCGCCGGCAGGTGGCCGCTCGCCGAGTACCCGTCGTCGACCGAGAACAACGGCATCCTGCTGGAACTGCACAACAACCGCGGCGCGATGGCCTACGGCATTGAGGAGTTGGAAGCCGGCAACCCGCTGGCCTGGCCCGGTTTCGCGGCCATCGAAGACGTGAAGGGCCTGCCAGCGACCGTCATCAGCGTAAACGAGTGCGATCCGCTGCGCGACGAGGGTATTGAATTCTATCGGCTGCTGCTCGCCGCGGGTGTCCCGGCGCAGTGTCGTCAAGTGATGGGGACGATACACGCCACGGAAATCTTTCCGATTGCCGCGCCCGAGGTGAGCCGCGAGACCGCGCGCAGCATCGCCGACTTCTGCCGCACCGGCGTCTCCGTTATGGCACCTGTCGAGGCTCGCTACAATTCACCCCTCGGTGCTACACTGGTTACGGACTGCGGGATCGGTCATGGCGCTGACGTTCGAGTGGGATGAGGCGAAGGCAAGCGCCAACGAGCGTAAACACGGTGTAGGGTTTGAGGAAGCCGCGACGGCGTTCGGCGACGTTCTGTCGGTGACCGTCACCGACCCGGATCACTCGCGCGATGAGGACCGATTCATCCTTCTGGGTGTAACCGAACGTGATCGGCTTGCGGTCGTGGCGCACACGGTGCGTGGTGACGCGATTCGTCTGATCAGCGCTCGGCGGGCGACCGCCAAAGAACGGCGAGGATATGAAGAAGGAACCTGATACCGGACAGATTGACGAGTTGCGTGAGGAGTACGACTTCTCGGGTGGAGTCCGCGGCAAATATACCGAGCGATATGGCGAGGGTGCGAACATCGTCATCCTCGATCCGGACGTCGCCAAGGTGTTTCGTGACTCGAAGTCAGTAAACGAAGCCCTCCGTGCACTTGTCGAGGTGGCGAACAAATCGGCAGCGGCTGGGTGACCTTGCGGCGACTGGCTCGTCCGCACTGTCGGTGAGGCCATTGCCGACTGACCTGGAGAGCCGCTCGGTTACCCACGCCATCGGTCCGGCGCTGGCAGCCGCTCCATTCACGCCGCGCGCTTGACAACGTGGGGGCGGCTGCTAACGTAGGCCGCATCTCGGAGCGGCAATCCGGCGGCACGCCTACACCCGCGGCAGCGATCGAGCGAGCGCCGGTGTCGACCGACACCGGGCGGCGGGACAGCCGCGCGCTGTGGCGCGAGGTCAAGAAGAACCGTGCCCTGCTCTACCTGATCGCGCCGGGCATCCTGTACTTCGTAATCTTCCACTACCTGCCGATCTACGGCCTGTCGTTCGCGTTCGTCGACTACGCCCCCAAGTATGGCCAGGGGGTGGTGGCCAACTACCTGACCAGCCCCTGGATCGGTTTCACGCACTTCGTCGACTTTTTCACCGGCCCCAAGTTCTTCCCGCTGCTGCGCAACACCGTGGTGCTCGGCTTCTACTCCGTGCTATTCGAGTTTCCGGCCGCAATCCTGTTTGCGGTGTGCCTGTACGAAGTGCACAACCTGTTCTACCGCAAATTCGCGCAGACCATCAGCTTCCTGCCCCACTTCATCTCCACCGTGTCCGTGGTCGCCATGATGGTGATGCTGTTCTCGCCGAGCGACGGCTACGTGAACTGGCTGCTCAGCAGCATCGGCATCGAACCGATCTACTTCATGGCCGAACCGGGCTGGTTCCGGCCGCTGTACGTGGGCTCCGGCATCTGGGCCGGCATCGGCTGGGGGGCGATCGTCTACCTGGCCGCCATGTACGGCATTCCCACGTCGCTGTACGAGTCGGCGGCGATCGACGGCGCCACCCGGCTGCAGAACATCGTGCGCATCACCCTGCCATCGATCCTGCCCACCATCATGATCCTGCTCATTCTGCGCGTCGGCACCTTCATCAACGTGGGAGTGGAGAAGATCCTGCTGATGTACAACCCGCTCACCTACGAGGTCGCCGACGTCATCGGCACCTACGTATACCGGCGCGGGATCGTCAAATTCGACTACTCCTTCGCGACCGCGGTGGGCCTGTTCAACTCGGTGGTCAATCTCCTGCTGCTGGTGGTCGCCAACTACACGGCGCGCAAGGTGTCGGACGAGAGCCTGTGGTAGTCGACCGTTCGCTGTCCTCCCGCGCCGTCGGCCTGGCGGTGCACGCGGTGATCGTCGTGGTGTTGATCACCACCATCTTCCCGGTGCTCAACATCCTGTCCAACTCGGTCAGCGAGACCTACCACATCATCGCCGGCCACGTGTCGTTCTTCCCGGTCGGTTTCTCGCTGCGGCACTACTCGATCCTGTTCATGGATCCGATGATCCCGCGCTCGTTCCTGAACTCCGTACTCATTACCCTGCTCGGCACGGCGGTGAACCTGGCGTTCACGGTGACCATGGCATACCCGCTGGCCAAGCGGCGGCTGCCGTTCCGGCGCTCGTTCATGGTGCTGATCGTGGTGACCATGTTCTTCAGCGGCGGCCTGATTCCGCGCTTCATGGTGGTGCGCGCGCTCGGCATGTACGACAGCTTCCTGGCGCTTACCGTGCCGATCGCGATCAGTGCCTTCAACCTGATCGTGATGCGCACCTTTTTCAAGCAGGTGCCGGAAGAGCTGGAGGAGTCGGCGTTCCTGGAGGGCGCCAAGGAGACCACGGTGCTGGTGCGCATCGTGATGCCGCTGGCCAAGGCGGGGGTGGCGACCATCGCCCTGTTCTACGCGGTGAGCCACTGGAACGCGTTCTTCGACGCCATGATTTATCTTTACGACACCAGGAAATACCCGATGCAATTGGTACTGCGCGACATCGTGATGCGCACCGAGATGGCGCGCCTGTCGTTCCTGCAGGACCAATACGGGCGCAATGACCTGATGGAGCAGGAGGCGGTGGCGATCCAGGGCATCAAGTACGGCCTGATCGCGATTACCATGCTGCCGATGCTGATGCTGTACCCGTTCATCCAGCGCTACTTCGTTAAAGGCGTGATGATCGGATCTCTGAAGGACTGACGCGAGGAGAATGGTTTTGGGTGCGCCAGGGCGGCGCACATCGCACTCATTTCACGACAGGAGGAACACACGTGAAAAGAATGAGCATATCGTTATTGGCCGGTGCCCTGTTGCTGGCCGCTGGGTTTTCGTTTGCCGCCGGCACCGAGGAAGTCGCCGCTCCGGCGGAGGTACTCACCATCACGGCGCTTACCAACGACATCAACGCCAACGAACCGAAGGCGGTGATGGACGTCCGCAAGGATCTGCTGCGCGACAAGTTCGGCCTCGAATACGAGTGGGTGTACGTGCCCAGGAACGAGACCGACACCAAGCTGCCGGTAATGTTCGCCAGCGGCGACTTTCCCGAGCAGCTCCACATGAACTGGAACTGGAACGTGTCGGCGCAGCGGGTGATGCTGCTGAACCACATCCCGGGCGGGTTTTTCGTAGCGGTGGACGATTATATCGACCGGATGCCCAACTACCAGGCGCAGTGGACGGCCGAGGAGTGGGACTTCATGCGTTCCCTGATGCTGGCCGGCGACGGCAAGATGTACGTGCTGCCCACCAAGTACCCGTGGCCGCTCGACCGGGGCTACATGTACAACGAGACCGAGTTCAACAAGCTGGGGCTGGAGTTTCCGAGTACCACCGACGAACTGCTGGAAGTGCTGCGGGCGTTCAAGGTGGAGTATCCCGACTCGGTACCGTGGACCCACAAGTGGGGCTGGCCGGGATCGGCCACCATGGGCCTGCGCGAGTCGTTCCGCACCTACGACTGGGGCGGTCCGATATACGATCAGGACGCCGGCGCCGTGGTGTTCGGGCCCGCGACCGACAAGTACCGCGACCTGCTCAAGTACCTGGCCACGCTGTACAAGGAGGGACTGATGGAGAAGGAAGCCGGCACCATCACCCTGGAACAGTGGGAGGCGCGCATCGCCAACAACCAGTCGTTCATCGCCGGCGGCTGGCTGAGCTGGGCCGGCTTCTTCGACCAGTTGCAGCGTTCGCAGTATCCCGATGCCAAGTGGGTGGTGCCGAAGACCGAAGTGCGGGCCTATCCCGACAAGGAGATGCTGGCCTACAAGAACCCGGCGGGACAGCCGTTCGGGGCCACCTTCACCGCCAAGATGGACATCTCCAGCGAGAAGTTCGCGCGCTGGATCGAGTTTTCCGAGTGGTTGCTGACCTACGACGGTACCCTGGCGATCACCGCCGGAATCGAGGGCGAAACATTCAGCTGGATGGACGGCAAGCCGATGTACATCGACGCCATCAAGGCGTCCGGACACCCCGATGCGGAGTACTCGACGCGCGATTACGGCCTGGGCGGCTACGCCGGCTATTTCCCGGAGTTCCTGGAAATGAACGTGCGCAACCGGCCAATGCTGACCGCCAAGGCGGATTTCGACCACTTGCCGGCAGTCGGTTTCGTGTACGGCGGCTTCACCCCCGAGGAGATCGACGCCAAGGTGGACCTGGAGACGCTGATGCAGGACACCTTCAAGGAGCACACCCTGAAGTTCGTGATCGGCCAGAACGACATCAACTCCGACGCCGACTGGGAGGCATACGTCGCCGCCCTCGAAAAGGCCGGGCTGGCCGAGTACGAGCGCGTCTACCAGGCCGCCTGGAACCGCGCTCCCTTCTTCTAACCGGAAACGCCGGCCTGCTCCAGGAGCCTGCGCCGTGCACGGCGCAGGCTCCTGGAGGCCGGTTTCTCCGCTTCTCCATCGCCGTCCCGCACAGCCGGGTGGCGTGCCGCCCAGGATGAATCGCGCGCCGAGAGAAGCCTTGACAATAATTGATAATAGATTATCATTTCGCCATGCAGAGAGCGAAGCAGCAAGTGGCCGTCTTCCGAGCCCTTGGCGAGGCGGACGGTCCCCTATCCGCAAGGGAACTGTGGAGTCGTCGAGGGGCCTTGAGTCGTTGGTTCCAGACGGCTTTCAGATGACGGGACATGAGGTGGTGTTGCTCGGAACCTGCGATGCGTGCGGCAACGCCGCATGACGGTGCGCCGGCAGGGGTGCGAAGCATGTCAGATTTGGATGTCGACGGGACGTGTGCATGACCGGCGCCGAGAGCAGTGAAATCGTTCATGACGTAGTGGTCATCGGCGCCGGTGCCGCGGGCGTGGGTGCCGCCGTGGCTCTCAAGCATGCCGGCATCGAGAACTTCCTGGTTTCCGAGCGTCACACGGTCGGCGCCTCGTTCGACTCATGGCCGGCCGAGACGCGCTTCATTACGCCCTCGTATCCAACCAATTCGATTGGCATGCTCGATTTGAACTCGATCGCGATTGGCACTTCACCCGCGTTCAGTTTGGGGGTGGAGCATCCGACGGGCGCAGAGTACGCGAGTTATTTGCGAGCAGTGGCACAGTTCTTTGAGTTGCCTGTACGCCAGAATACCGACGTGCAAGAGATCGCAAGGGTTGACGGCGGCTTCCGCATCGATACGCCCGTCGAGACCTGGCACGCCAAGCACGTTATTTGGGCCGCGGGCGAGTTCCAATACCCACGCTTGACTGGATTTGTCGGTAGCCAGTTGTGCCGCCACACCGCCACCATCGCCAGCTATGAAGAGCTTGACGGCGACGACTTCATCGTTGTGGGTGGCTTCGAGAGTGGTGTCGACGCAGCCTACCACCTAGCGTATCGCGACAAACGAGTGCGGTTGTTCGACAAGGGTTGCCCTTGGGAGGACGAGAGCTCCGATCCCAGTGTCGCACTTTCCCCGTTTACGCTCGAACGGATGCGTGAAGACCAGTTCGTTGAGCAAGTGGAACTGTTTCCGCACACGACTATCGAGTCGATCACTCGCATGGACGCCATGTATGAAGTCACGGCTCGGGACGGACATCGGTTACAAACCCGCGTGCCGCCGCTGTTGGCAGGCGGGTTCGAGGGGGGCCACCAGTTGGTCGCGGATTTGTTTGAACGCCGCGACGATGGCTTTCCGCTGCTGAGCGAACACGATGCATCGACCATCGTACCGGGACTGTTTCTCTGCGGCCCCACCGTTCGCCATGACGATCACGTGTTCTGCTTCATCTTCAAGTATCGGCAACGATTCGCCGTTGTCGCCAAGGCTATTGCGACCTCGTTGGGGCTGCCTGCGGAAGAACTGGAAGAGTACCGCGAGTGGGGCATGTATCTCGATGACCTCTCCTGCTGTGGAGTGGAGTGCGTATGTTGACGGCAAACGACGACGGGGCCGTCGTGTCTGGCGCGCGGCGCAGCCGACTGGCCAAGGTGCGGAGCATCGCATGGCTCGGACAAACGGCTGCCAGCGTTTGCTGGATTGGCAGCATGCTGACTTACGGGATCAGATCCAGTGGGGATTGGTTGCAGTTATTTGCTGCGTCCGCCTGGTTGTTGGCCAACATCGCGGCGATTGCGAGTGCCGAGGCTGATTGAGGTATTCCGCGCCGGGGCTGGTCTGCGCCGGTTGGTGACTACACCATCGCGGTGGCTGGACCGTGCGCGGCGAGGCGCTGGTGGCCGGTGATGCCGCGGGTGGCGTCTTCGGTCGTTCTGGTTGGCAATAGCCGCAACAAGTGGTTGGAGTGAGTTCTCAGGGACTCGATTGGTTTGATCGTGTCGATGTCGGTAGCGTTTCCAGAACGCGCCGATACTCGGAAATCTTGTTGTGGAGCCAGTCAGCCATGCAAGACCAGTTTTCTCGATTCCCCGTATCCACGCTGTATCGGCTGTTGGCGTAGCTACCCCATGATGTTCCCTCACCGATCTCGACGCCAAGCATGTCGTACAGATCGTTTCCCCAAGGCTGGATCCGTTGTCGTACCTCCTCTGCTGACTCGCGTCTTCTGCCGCGCACCCACACACCAACGGATCCCTTCGCCAAGTATGGCGCCAGATTCAACTCTGCGGACTCGATCCACACCCAGAAGGAAGACGCCGCATGTCCTGCCAAAACGCCGTCGTGAGGATACTTCGTTGCATAGTGAGTCCAGAACTCGCGGCGGAATGTGCTTTTTTCGCTTCCACCAATTTCTCGTACACTTCGGTCCCAAGTACTGGGACACTCTAACACCTCGAACAACGGGACCAACGGCGAGTCATCGATTTGCACCACCCGCACCCGCACCGCAAAAAATGCGAAGGTCTCAACCGTGTGGTCGTTCAGCCAGCGAATCGCCGACCGGTGCGATTCGTGGAACTTCTGAGCGATCCAGACAACAGTCCGGGCCTGCAAGCCGGCTAGGTACGTGAGAATCTGCCCCAGATGCTTGTGGTCGGAGCCCTCCAATTGATTCTCTATGAGCACACGGCTGTCGTCGGAAGGGTTGTGTGCGACGATATCGGCCGAAAACCCTTCGACGTCGACTTCCGTTCCCTCGAGTTCTATCGGAACACCGATCGCCTGTGACAACCGCTCCATGTTCGCGGCCAACCATGGTGTGAAATCGTTCGCTTCATCACCCCACACCTCGCGCAATTTCACCTGTTTAAGCTCGCCAAACTCCATATCAGTCTCTCCGAGCCCCCTTTCAATCAGTACGCACTCAGTGCAGATTATAGCATAACCATCGTTTGGATCTCCTATCCATCAGGTGATCAACACGGTCGAAATAGGATGCCCTGCGACGAGCCGCCCCTCAGATGATCGCGCCAATCGGTTGCAAGCGCGAAACATGAGCCGTAGCACCCTGCGGTGCAGAGCCGCGGTCCAAGCACCGTGCACATCCACTCGGAGACCGTGGGCCAGCAGTTGCTCCAGACTGCATGTCTTGCAACTGTTTGACGGTACGTCGTGGTACATGCCGTGGCGCGATTACGGCCTGGGCGGCTACGCCGGCTATTTTCCCGAGTTCCTGGAAATAAACGTGCGCAACCGGCCAATGCTGACCGCCAAGGCAGATTTCGACCACCTGCCGGCGGTCGGCTTCGTGTACCGCGGCTTCACGCCGGAGGAGATCGACGCCAAGGTGGACCTGGAGACGCTGATGCAGGACACCTTCAAGGAGCACACCCTGAAGTTCGTGATCGGCCAGAATGACATCAACTCCGACGCCGACTGGGAGGCATACCTCGCCGCACTCGAAAAGGCCGGGCCGGCGGAGTACGGGCGTGTCTACCAGGCCGCCTGGAACCGCGCCCCCTTCTTTCTAACCCGAACCGCTGGAATTGGCGCCACGGAGCCACTCCAGCCGAGCCGGACTGATCCAGGAGCCAGCCGCGCACGACACGGGCTCATAGATGCCGGTTCCCCCTGTGGCCTGGCCGGGAGCGAGCCCCTCCGTTTCGCCCCGGCCTTTCTCAACCAGCGACTATCCGAACCGCGCTGGCGGCGTGCCTGCTCAGCACGAAGTCACTGCCGCGCTCGGTGATCACGATGTACGGCTCTGGGCCGTCTCTGGCAACGGAGACGGTACGCAATTGTGTGACGGCCGAGTCCGCTTGTGCCGGTCTACCGTGTCCCGGATCCCGCGCTGGCAACATGGACGGCGTCACCGGCGGGGGTCGACTGCTGGCTGCGCTGGCGGACGGCGATGTGCGTCTCCAGATCTACGCTCGCTGCCATGTTCACGAGCCGATCGATGCTGAATTTGCTGATCTTTCCGTTAACGAGCTCGCTCACCCGAGAACGCGGGACCCCGAAGCGTCTCGCGGCTTCTGCTTGGGTAATGTTCTGGCGCTCTACGTAATCGGAAAGAGCAATCATGAGCCTGGAACGGATCTTAAGGTTGGCGGCCTCCGACAAGGTCTCTGTAACTGCATCCCATACATCAGAATAGGTTTGCGCGTCTTGCATAAAAATAAACCCTTTAGAATTTGGTACTTTGCGAGAATTACGAGCAACGATTGCGATACTGTCGGATCTCTCGTATCACCTCCCGAAAACGCTTCCTAGCGATATCTATATCGGCCTTTGCCGTCTTCTGCGACTTCTTCACGAACACATGCAGGATATAAACCACATCACCGAGTGTCGTCGTGTACATGCTCCGATACGCATTACCAGCTATCCGTACGCGAAGCTCACGAACGCTGCTCCCGACAGTCGGCATCGGCCGCCAGTGGCGTGGATCCATACCGCTCTGAATCATTGCAATCTGTTGTCCCATGTCATGTTTCGCATCCGTCGGGAAACGCCGGAGATCGTCGAGAGAAGATCCAACGAACACAACCTCTTTCATTTCTATGAGGCCCAATGTCTCGCATTTGCGACATGCAAGTCAAGTCAGCCCGTTTTGTTCCGAGAACGGGAACGGACTCTGCACCGGCTGTTGGCGACTATTCGGCGGCCAACGCTCCAGCCGCACCTCGACATTGCGGTTCCGAGGCCGGACGGGAGCGAACTCGTCCGGGCCGTTCTCAGCCGGCCACCATCCTGACAGCGCCGGCGGCGCGGCCATCGAGCACGAAGTCGGGGGACACGGTCGCGTCGCGGAATCCGAGCCCCTCGAACAGCGCCCGCTTCTCTTCGTCCTCCACGCACACCACGGCGCAGCACTCGCTGCTGCCCCACGCAGCCGCTCGCCGCATGGCGGCCGCCATCAGGTCGGGCCACACCGTGGCGAAGCACGGGTGCGCAAACCCGTCGACCTGGCAAACGGCGCCCGCTCTGCGCGCCGTCGCCAGCCCCACGACGCGGCCATCGGTGGTGCGTGCGCCAAACCATTCACCCCTGCCCCCGCCCAGTGCGGCCAAGTAGCGCCGGTAGAGGCCCATGCAGGAGTACTGCACGCAGTACCTGGTCGAGTACATGCCGGCGTTGGCATCCAGTACCTGCCAGTCGTGGGGTGCGTGCAGCAGGGGAATCATCGGCACCCGCACCGCCGGGGTGGCGCGCACCACGGTGGCCTCCCCCGGCGCGCGGAAGTAGTCGACCAGGAACGCCTCCGGCGAGTCGCCGCTGCTGATGTTGGCCATCACGTCAGCGCCGGCCAGCTTGCGCCAGCCGAGGCGGTGGTAGATCCTGCGCACCGCCGGCACGGAGGTGCCGAGGAACAGCGCCTGGCCGCCGGCGGCGCGAAAATCCTCCACCGCCCGCCCGCACAGCCTTGTGGCGATGCCGCTGCCGCGCAGCTCGGGCCGCGTTGCCACCTCCCCGAACCCGCCCAGGATGGGATGCGTCTTCGGCACGGTGATTGCGCAGGTGCCCGCCGGCGTCTCGGCCCGCCGCTCCAGGTAGACCGTCAGCCGGTTGTGATCCGTCTCGCTGCCGAGGTACGCCTCGGGCGGCACATCGGGCGGATGTTCGTCGGAATACTCGAAGATATCATCCCAAAACACCCGCAGTTCCCCGGCCAGAGCCGCGGCAATCGGCGCTTCAAACATAGCGCTCATACCGAACTACTCAATCACTTCAACCCCAGGTTCATAACAGTGTACAAGGATCACGCCATGGACAAGAACCGAGCCCGGAACGCAGACGGCTGCCAGCGCGGCACAAGCCACCGATGCTGACCACCATCATTGGGCGGGGTCACTCCGGTACGCGGGCGATATCGCACACGCTGTCGGCCAGCGGCGTGTGGATGGGCGAGCCGCTCAACAAGTCGGGAGACCTGCTGCCGCCGCGGGCGATGTACGAGGCGTCTCGTCTCATCGCCGGACACGCGCGCTGGCTGGGAGGACTGGAGTGGGACTTCAGCCGCCTCCACACGATGCCCATACCTGCAGGGTTCGAAGCGCTGATCCGCTCGTACCTGCAGAGCGTGTTGACGAGCCCGGCGGAGCAAAGGGGATGGAAGATCCCGGAGACCACGCTTACCTATCCGTGGATCGTCAGGATGTTCCCGGACGTGAGGTATATCTTCTGGATCCGCAACCCGCGCGATTGCGTCATCGGCCGGCACATCACCGACAACCTCGCCGAGTGGGGCGTTGGCTGTCCGCCCACTGACGATACCCGCCTGCGCCGAGCCATGTCGTGGAAGTACCAGTACGACCTGGTCAACGCCACGCCGCGGCCCAGGCACTGGATCGAGGTGCGGTTCGAGGATTTCGTCCTGCGCCAGGCCGAGACGCTCGCCCGGCTGGAGTCCTACCTCGGCGTCAAGCTGGCCCGGATTCCCGTGAAGCGCGAGGCGGTAGGACGTTGGAAGACCGACCCGGGCCCCAACTACTACGACTTCTTCGCCGCCGCGATGGAGCGATACGGCTATGAGATCCCGCCGGCGGCTGCCTGACGGCCCGACTCAGTCGCGCGGCAGCGAGTGCACCTCGTGCGACCATCGTTGCCACATGTCGTCGAGGGATTGGCCGGGTTCGGCGGGCGTGGCGTCCCGCTTGCTGTAGTCGCTCAGGACAGATTCGCGGAGCTGGATCCGGGGCGAACGGTTCCAGCCGGCGGTGTGCGCCAGCAGGCGATGCCAGAACAGAATGTCGCCGGCGGCGCCGTGCCCTTCCACCCGAGGATCGGCGTTGAACTCGATGATGCGCTTCTTGTAGGCCTCGTTGCGCGCCAGGCCCTCGGTGTTCAGCAGCAGGTCGTGGATGATCCGGTGGGTGCCGGGCCACACCGTGAACGCCCCGCCCGATGGCGGAACGTCGTCGATCAGGCCGACCACGCCGAGGCCGGGGGCCAGCAGCTTCTCCAAAGGCGTCTCGTGCAGGCGGTCGGGCGTCACGTCGCAATGGCACACCGTCGGCTGCGGCGGCTGGTCGCCCATCGGCAGCCGGCAGTAGATGCCGCGAATCCGCTCGGGGGGCTCCACCTCGCCCCGCCCCAGCAACTGCTCGGCCCACCCGAAGATCACCGGGTTGGTAGCCAGCATGGCGACCATCCACGCCTCGCGCGCCGGCTCCCGGAACTTCCAGGTGAAGCCGATGCAACAGTTCTCGGCCTCCTCGCCGTGTTCCTCGTCGGGCCGAAACGGACCGAACCAGGTGGCCGGATCGTCCCGCTTCATGCGCGGCGGCGCACCTGCCCACTTGCGCTCACGGGCACGCGCCATCAGCTCCGGATCGAGCACCCCGCGCTTGACCAGATACCCCTCACGCTTGAAGAACCGAATCTCGTCGTGGGTGAGAGGGTGCATCACGAACGCGGCGCCGCGGACTCAGCCCGTAACCGCGGCAAGCTCCGGCTGTAGTGCGGCGGCCAGTTCGGCGATGGCGGCGGCCATCTCGTCGGGACGGTTCCAGCCGTAGCACAGGCGCATTCGGTCGCGGCCGGAGACGCCGTCCGCCGCCGTGTGCGTGCCCGGAGCGAATCGCACCCCGCGGGAGGCGGCGCGCTCGGCGGCGGCCACCGTGTCGGTGCCGTCGAGCATCTGCACGAACAGAAATAGCCCGCCAAGTGGTTGGGTCCAGCACGCGCGGTCGCCGAGGTGCGTCGCCAGCGCCGCCTGCAGCGCGTCGCGCTTTGCCCGCAGCCGGTTGCGCGCCTGTTCGATGTGGGCGTCCAGGCCGGTCTGTGCGAAACGATGCACGGCCATTGCCGTGAACTGGCTGACCCCGCCGGTGCCCTTGATGGCGCAGATCCGGTCCATCAGCGCCGGCGCGGCGGTGACGTAGCCCAGCCGCATGCCGGGAGCGATGTTCTTGGAGAACGAGGCAACGTAGATGGTGCGCCCGCTGTCGTCGAGCGAGCGGATCGCCGGCGGCAGGTCGGGATGGTCGAAGTTCAGGTCGACGTAGCAGTCGTCCTCCCACACCGGCACGCCGTAGCGCGCGCTGATC
This sequence comes from Spirochaetaceae bacterium bin103, assembly GCA_002238925.1. Lineage (GTDB taxonomy): Bacteria > Spirochaetota > Spirochaetia > SZUA-6 > Bin103 > Bin103. Next base: position 44,086 of record MPNH01000044.1, read on the forward strand.
TCGGTGACCTCGGCGCGGCGCGGCAGCGACGCCACGAAGCCGAGCGGGTTCTGGAACGTGGGTATGGTGTACACCGCCTTGGGCCGCCTGCCCTCGTCGACCGCCGCTTGCACCTGGTACTCCAGCGAGTCGGGAAGCATGCCGTCCGTGTCGCACTGCACGGCGCGGACGTCGGCGCCGAAACGGCGCAGGAACCCCAGCGTGCCGGCATAGGTGAACTCCTCGGCCAGCACCACGTCGCCGGGATCGATCAGCGCCTGCGCCACCAGGAAGTTGGGCTCGTTCGACCCGGAGCCGAGCAGGATGTCGTCGGCATCCACCGAGAAGCCGCGCGTGGCGGCCAGGCGCGCCGCCAGCCATTCGCGCAGCGGCGGATAGCCAAGCGGGTGCGGGTAGTGTGCCAAGCTGCGTCCCGCTCGCTGCAACTCCTCTCGTAAACACTCGACGAGCTGCTCCAACGGCAGTGAATCGGGATCCGGGTACGCGACCCCGAAGTCGTAGCGCGCCGCCGGATGCGCCGAGCGGGATACCGGCCCGGCAGGCGGCCCCTGTCGAGCCATCAGATCCTCGTCGAAACCAGGCCAGCCACCGCTCATCCGCGCCACCTCCGATGGGATGATACCAGACAGCGTCCAGGGTGTTGAAGACGATCAACTCAAACGAGGCGCTGTTGAAGAAGATGCGGAAGTTCTGCAGCCGGTGTCCAGGCACGCAGGCCCATCTCCCGGTAGCGGCGCTGCGCCGCGCCGAGTATCATCGCGACGCTGGCGGCAGCGCACGGTGGTCGGCGGTACCTGGGAGGTTGAACGATGGCATCCGCACTGCGCCTTGGCGTGATTGGATACGGGCGCCGCATCCACGGTCTGGTCAGGGGCGCGTTTCGCGAGGTTGAGCCGGACCTGCGCCTGGTGGGCGTGGTGGATCCGAACGAGCAGGCCGCGCGCGCCCGCATCGGCGGCCTCGGCGGGCGGACCGCGGAAGGGGTACGCTTCTACGACGACGCTGAGGCACTGTTGCGCGAGGCGCGGCCGGACGCCGTCGCCATCGGCACCCGCTGCAACCTGCATACCCCGATCGCCGTGGAGTTGTCGCAAGCCGGCGTGCCGTTGTTTCTGGAGAAGCCGGTGGCCATTTCCTTGCAGCAGGCGGTGTCTCTGGAGCGCGCCTGGGAGAATGCCGCCGCTCCGGTGGTGGTGAGCTTCCCGCTACGGGTATCGCCGCTGTGCGAGCTGGCGCGCGGCTACGTCGCGGATGGCGCCGTGGGCGAGGCAGTACACGTGAGCGCCGTCAACTACGTGCCGTACGGGACCGTGTACTGGGAGCAGCCCTACCGCGACTACGACATCACCGGCGGCCTGTTCCTGCAGAAGGCCACTCACGACTTTGACTACCTGATGTACCTGCTCGGCCAGCCGATTACGCGCGTCGCCGCGACCGCAACCCGCGGGCGGGTGTTCGGCGGCGACAAGCCGGCCGGCCTGTGGTGCTCGCGCTGCGACGAGACCGCCACGTGCCCGGAGAGCCCGCAGAACCGGCGCCGCAACGGCAGCGGCGGCGATCCGGGTGACCACGCCTGCGTGTTCAGCGTCGACTCGGGCAGCGGCCCGCGCAGCAACGAGGACTGCTCCAGCGCCCTGCTGGAATTCGCCGACGGCAGCCACGGCGTGTACACCCAGGTATTCTTCTCGCGCCGCGATGCCGCCCGCCGCGGCGCCACCGTGAGCGGCTACCGCGGCACGGTGAGCTTCGACTGGTACGCCGGCGAGTTGCACCGGGTGCGGCACCACGCACCGTTCAGCGCCACCGAGCGCGCCGCGGGTGGCCTGGCTCACTTCGGCGGCGACCTGGAGCTGGCGCGCAACTTCCTCGACGTCGTGCGCGGCGGCGCGGCCTCCCGCACGCCGATCGAAACCGGCCTCCAGTCTGCCTACGCCTGCCTGGCAGCACGCGAATCGGCCGCCACCGGCCAATTCGTCGCCGTACGCCAAGTAGGCCAGACGGTAGCGGCCAGCCATGGCTGAGCAAGACGCGGGCAACACGCCGGCGGGGGCTGGGGTCGGCGTGCCGGCACCTGGCAGCTCGGCGGTGGTGGTGAGCGGCGACATTGCCAAACTGGAGTGTGCGTTCGTGGACGCGGTGCGCTCCGCCAAGCGAGCAGATTCGGCGGCGGCAGTGCTGGTGGTGGTGGGTTCGCACTTGCAGCACATCTATCTGCGCCGCCTGCTGGCGCGCTCGCTAAACGCGGTAGCGAACGTCCGTTTCCTGACGCTGATGGACCTGGCGGGCGAGCTGGCGCTGCCCGACGGCGCCGGCACCACCCTACCGCTGCCCGACGGCGCCCACGTCCCCCTGCTGGAGCAGGTGATCGCGGAACGCCGCTCGCATGGCGGCCTTGACCGGACGTACGGCCTCGCCGATGCCGGCATGGTGCACGCCGTGGCCGCCACCATCCGCGATCTGCGCGAGGCAGCGATCGAGCCACGGCTGGTGGCAAGCGCATCGCAACGGCCGTGGCTGCGCACGCTGGCGGCGATGGCGAGCGCGTATCGGGCGGTGCTGGCGCCGTTCACGGACGCCACCGAGCGGGTGGCGGAGGCGGCCGCGGCGCCCCCGGCGCAGGTGGCAGCCGCCTTGCAGCACGCCGCGCCCGGCACGCGCCAAGTCCTGGCTTATGGCATCTACGACGTCAACGCGCTGCAACTCGGCATGCTCGTCGCCCTGTCGCGGGCGCTGCCGACCCGTCTGTTCCTACCCTGGAGCGCAAGCGCCGAGCCGTTCGCCTTTGCGGCCGAGACCGTCGACCGGCTGCGCGAGCGCGGCCTGCGGCTGCAGACTCTGGACACCGGCACAGCCGCGCGTGAGCGGCACGCTGCGCGCGCCGTTTTTTCCTGCGCCGATCGGCAGGCGGAGACCGAGGAGACGGTGCGCCGCGTGCTGGAGGATCTCGCCGACGGCGTGCCGGCAGGCGACATCGCCATCCTGCACCGGATGGATCCGATCTACGACGAGATGATCTGCGGCGTGCTCGACCGTGCGGCGGTGCCCTATTACCGCTCCGGCGGGGTGCCGGTACGGCGGACGGTGGTCGGCCGCGCCGCTCTCAACCTGCTGCAGTTGCTGTACGCCGAGCCGCATCGCGGCACGTTGCTGGAGCTGCTCTCGCTGCCCGGAATCGACCTGACCTGGATCGACACCGCGGCGGAGGACGCCGTGCTGACGCCGCGCCCGGCGCGTTGGGAAGCGCTGAGCAAGGAACTGGGGCTGGTCAAGGGATGGGAAGAGTTCGATTCCGTGCTCGCCTTCCACCTGGAACATGCCACACGCGGCGACGCCGATGAACGCGCCGATGAGTCGGCGGCCGCGGCCCGCCAGATGCGGGCCGTGGTGCGTTGCCTGGCCGGCACCGCCGAACAGGTTTGCGCCGCGGACCGGTGGATCTCCCACGCCGACCGTTTCCTGGACCTGTTGCAGCGATTCATGCCGGCGGGCGCGGACACGCCGGCATGGGATGCACTCGCCCACCGCATCCGCACGCTGGCCGTACTGGACCAGGCCGCAACGCACAGCGGGGCGGTGGCGGCCACTCCAGAGCGGTTTCGGCAGGCCGCGGAGACTGCCATACGCCAAGCGATCGTATCGGGCGGCTACTTCCAGCGCAGCGGCGTGTTCGTCGGCAACGTGATGAGCGCGCGCCTGGTGCGCTTTCGCCGGGTGTACGTCACCGGCTGCGCCGAACGCACCTTTCCGCCGGTGATCCGCCAGGATCCGCTGCTGCTTGACGCGGAACGCGAACAGATCAACCGCCGCGCGAGGGACGGCAGCTACCTGCCTCTCAAGGGGCGCCGGCTCGACGAGGAGCGCCTGCTGTTCGAGCTGGCCTGTCAGGCAGCCGCCGAACGCCTTACTCTCTCCTACCCGCGGCGCGGCACCAGCTCCACCAACGTGCGTTTGCCATCAAGTTTCCTGCTGGAGGAGGTGGGCGACCTGGCCGGCGGCTTCCTGTCCGCGGAGACGCTGGAGCGCAACGCCGGCCACTGGTACCAGCGCATGGCGGCGCGGATCGGCTTCGACGGCGCCGGCGTCGAGGGCGCGTTGCGTGCACTCGACGCATCCGACCTGCGCTGGCATGTACTGGAACAGGGCGGCAAGGGCGCGGTGCCGGCGATCGAGCCGATCTGGCCCGCCATCGACGCGGCACGCGCCCACCAGGCGGCGCGCCGCACGCGCACCTTCGGCACCTTCGACGGCATCGTGCCGGCGGAACTGGTCGCCGCCAGCGGCATCCTGGAGCGCGACCTTACCGCTACCGCGCTGGAGAATCTCGCGGTGTGCCCGTATCGGTTCTTCCTGTCGCGTGTGCTGCAGGTGCGCTCCCGCGGCGAACCGGAGCAAACCCTGGAGATCGCGCCGCTGCAGCGCGGCAACCTGGTGCATGCGATCCTCGATGAACTGGTGCAACAGTTTCTGGCCGGCGACGCATCGTGGGCACATTTCATCGACGGCGCCGGCGCGGCGCTGCACGAGATCATGGCGCGGCGGTTTGCCGAATTGCCAGCGGGGGTCACCGGCCTGCCGCTTTCCTGGAACCTGATCCGTGCCCAGGTGGCGGAGGAACTGGCCGCGTACGTGGATGAAGAGCGCCGCCGGGCGGCCGGGCCGCGGCCGGCCGCGCATGGGGATGCCGGCGGCGGCTGGCAGCCGGTTGCCGCCGAACGGGTATTCGAGGGGGTGCCGATTGCCGCCGGCCGATGGCGGCTGAGTTTCTCGGGCCGCATCGACCGCATCGACCGCTCGGGGGGTGCCCTGCGGATCATCGACTACAAGACCGGTGCGGCTGCCAGCGAGACCGCGGACGGCTACCGCGAGGGCCGTTCCCTGCAGCTCGCGGTCTATCTGCACGCCGCCGCCCATCTGTTCCAGAGCGGTCTGGACGCCGGCAGTGCCGAATTGCATTACGTCAGCGAACGCGCCGCCTACCGGCGGCTGGCACTTGGCGCCGCCCCCCGCGCCGCGGCGGGCCCTCTCCCGCCCCGCCGCCCCCCCCCCGGGCGACGCGCGCTTCACCGAGGTACTGGCGGCCATGGCCGAGGCAATCGCCGCCGGCGCGTTCTTCTACCAGCCAGGCGAACGCCGCGTGCACTGCCGGCTGTGCGACTACCGCGACGTATGCCACACCCGCGTCGCCGACTACGCCAAGCGCAAGGCGGACGCAAGCGCCGCGATCATGGCGCCGTTCCAAGCGATCGCGGCGCCGCCGCCGGGCGCCGCTCGCGGCCGGAGGCGCCAGCCGTGACA
>MPNH01000045.1 GCA_002238925.1 Spirochaetaceae bacterium bin103
TCAGCAGGTGACCGACTTGCCCTCGGAGCCGAACACGGCCATGCGCTGCTCGGTGCTGATGCGGACCGCGCCGGCCGGGACATAATGGAACTGCAGCGCGCGGCGGCCCTCGGTGCCGGTGTTGGTGGGCGTGCCGTGGTGCATCAGGCTGGAGAACAGCAAGCAGCCGCCCGGCTCCAGCGGCACCGCCAGGGCGCCGCGGGTGTTCACGTGGGTGTCGCAGATCTGCCAGTCGCGGCGCGGCGTCGTCACTCGCCGAAACGGCTGGTGTTGGCCTCGTCGTGGTACCGGTTGACATGGGGAACCTCCCGCATCCCGTGCCACACGCCGCGGAACAGCGTGCGCCGCATCGGGGGCAGGGCGGCGATCACCTCCGGCGGCGGACACCCCTTGCCCCACTTCGCGTTCACTGTATTGTAGCAGGTGAACAGGCTCAGGCGGTCGCGTTCCGCGTTGGTCCACCTGGTGCCGGTGTGGCACAGCGCCTCGGTAAAGATAACCGCGGACCCAGGTGGACAGGAATAGGTTTCCCAAAGCGTACTGTCGCGCCCGGACAGCGACTCGGGACGCCTGAACGCGCTCTTGTGGCTGCCCGAGAGGAACATCGTCCCGCCATCGCCCTCAGCCACCTCGTTCAGCTCCCACACCACCCGCACCAAGCCCGCGTGGATGCGCCCGGGGTGCATCTGGTACAGGTGCGAGTTGCCGCTGAAGTTGAACAGGCCGCCGCCCCCGTGTGGACGGAAGTTGTCGTGTCCCGCCTGCCGGTGGCTGGTGTAGGTGTGGTCGAAGCGAAACCCGTAGCACTCCTCGGTCGCCAGCGGCTGATGGGAGATGATCTCGTTCAGGACGCCCACCACGGCCGGGGCGTCGAGCAGCACCTGCGATGGGCCGCCGTGATTGTCGCGTTCCTCCGGAGCCAGCGTCTCGCGCTCGTACAGAAAGCGCATCTGGTGGGCGCGAATCGGTTGCAGCTGTTGCTCGTCGAGCAGACCGGGAAGGGTAATCCAACCCTTCAGGTCGAATTGGTACTTCTGCTCGTCGCTCATCGGCACCGCCGGCAGGCCGTCGGCGTTGACCGCCGGAAGCAGCCGGGTTCGCCGGGTTGCGGTTGCCGCCATCACACAGACCCGGCGCCTGCGCCTGCTGTGCTCGAATGGTTGCGTGAAGCTCCTGTCATTGCGCTTCTCCCCTACGCGGTAGACCGGCTTCAGCCGGACGGGCTCGCGAGTGAATGCGGCCCATCCAGTCGGCACCGCCGTAAGTGACCGCCTGAATGACCACCTCCGCGGCCGCGTCGTCGACCGTGAATGCGATCACGGCTCGCCTCGCCGCGGGGATGGCCCGCAATCCGGGCGCGATGTCGTCTCGCACAGATCCTCTGTGTGGCACGTGAGCGAGATTCGTGATGGTCTGCTCGATCTCCGTAAGCTTGCGACGAGCGATTTCATCGCCGGCGTGATCCATGATCCAGTAGGCGATCGAATCGAGATCCCGTTCTACCAGCGGGTGGTAGCGGATTCGGTAGATCACTGCTTGCGAGAAGCACCAATTCTTGCACGCGCGGAAGCAAATGCCCGTTCCTGGTCCACGTAGTCCGACCGCGGCGTGTGGACGCGCTCACGGATCTCGTCGGCAAGCGCTGACAGGGCCACTTCCCGCTCCGCCTCGTCCTGGATCATCTGCTCGACGGCGGCGGCGACCACCGCGCTCTGGGTTGCGAAGATGCCGTCTCGCACCTTGGCCAACAGGAACCCATGGTGACGCTCGGTAAAACTCAGCGTCGTCTTTACGGACATCAGCATACCTCCCACGGTATGATCAAATCATACCCCTGCCCGACTCGCGCCGTCAATCGGGGCCGGCCAGCGCCGCCAGTGCCGTCAGGGTCGCTCAAAGTTGGGCTGCCGCCAGCCCGGGCAGGCGGCCCATGCGCTCGGCCACCTTGGTCAGGGAGGATTCGTACAGGCCGGCGACGGTGGTGCGTATCTCGTCGTTGAACGGCGCCAGCCAGCGCGCCTCCGGCGGCCGTCCGTGCAGTATGCCGAGCAGCGAGCCGGCCGTGGCGCCGTAGCTGTCGGTGTCGTTGCCCTGGCTCACCTGCATGCAGATGCCATCCTCGACGCCCGCGGCGAAGCGCAGCGTGTTGATGAGGGTGCCGGTCTCCTGGTAGATCTGGCAGTGGCCGTAGCAGCCGTAGCGGTCGTGGATGCGCCGGTAGCCGTCCTGACAGTCGCTCGCCGCCGCCACCTGCTCCAGGCAGTCGCCGACCCGCTCACGGAAGCGACTGTTGTGCGGCACGCAGCGCAGCGCCATTCGGCACAGCTCCAGCGGATCGTCGATCACGAACGCGCCGGCGATGGCGGCGGCGGTGAACATGGTGGCGTACACGCCGGTGGCGCGGTGGGTCCAGCCAGCGTCTCGCCAGGCCAGGGTGGCGGCCAGGCGGGGGCGTCCGGCGCACGCGTAGCCGTATGCGTCGGCGCGGATCTGCGCGCCGCACAGTTCGTCGCCCGGGTTCCAACTCGCCACCAGCTCGGCCAGCACCGGCTCCGGGTCGTCGCCGATCCCGGCCAGCCCGCGCCCGGCGTGCAGTCGCGCCGCGATGCCCACCGCCGAGGCACGGGTCAGCAGCATCCGCTCGGGGCCGAACGTGTAGGCGAGCGGCAGGTTGGCCATCCACATCTGCATCACGTCGGCGCGCGTGAAGTCGATGCCGTGCTGCTCCAGGATCAGCATGCCGAGCACCGTGTAGTTGATGTCGTCGTCGCGCGCCACGAACCGGATGCGCTCCCGCACCGACTCCGGCCAGCTCCGGTGGCGGTCGCCGAGCGCATCCAGCATCGCCTCGGTCAGGTAATCGCGAATCGGCCACTCACCGGATGCCTCGGCGGCGGCGCGCAGCTTCGCCATGGTGGTGCGCACCTCCACCGGCTTGCCGAGCACGCAGCCGCACACCGAGCCGAGAAAGCCCGCCTCGGCGCGCCGCCGTGCGTCGTCCAGGTCGACCGCCCGCACCGGGTCGGCGGGCAGATCCGGGCACTCGGCCCAGATCGCGTCCAGCTCCTCCGGCTCCACGTAGGGCCAGTCGGAGCGGAGCGGCGCGGCATCGAGCTCGCGGTGCAGGGCGGCGAGCGCGTCGTAGCTTACCGGCGCCGCCGCGATCCGGTCGCGGAACCCCTCCACCTCGTAGCCGCGCTCGGCGCGGTCCGCGACCACATGCTCCAATACCACTCTCAAGTCTTCGATCCTCGGCAACATCGATTGGTTCTCCCATGGCCGGGTTGGCCAGCGTGCGTTTGTCGGCCATGCTACCGGCATGCTTACTCCGCAGCAATTCGCCGCCTTGAAAGAAATCGACACGCCCACCATCTGCAACGCCATCGAGCCGTTCGAGGTGCGGCGCGACTCGGAGGGATTCATGGGCTGGAACATCCGCTGCCAGTTTCCGGACCTCGGCGTGATGCTCGGCTACGCGGTCACCGCCACGGTCGATTCGATGACCCCGTCGCGGGAGCTGAGCCGGGCGCCGATGCTGCGCCTGTGGGAGGCGGTGGCGGCGGCGCCCAAGCCCGCGGTGTTGGTGTTCAAGGACATTTCGCCGCGCAACTCGCACGCCTGCCATTGCGGCGACGTGATGGCCAACACCGCCCACGCGCTCGGCGCGATCGGCCTGGTCACCGACGGGGGCATCCGCGACCTGGACGGCGTGCGCGACCTGGGCTTTCAGTACTTCGCACCGGGCATGACGCCGGCGCACGGCCGCTTCCAGGTGGTAGACGTGAACGTGCCCGTGGTGGTGAGCGAGGTGGAGGTGGCGCCGGGCGACCTGATCCACGGCGACGCCAACGGCGTGGTGAACATTCCTCTGCAGATCGCCGCCGACCTGCCGCGCGCGGCGGCCGAGGTGGCGGCCCGAGAGCAGGAAATGATCGACTTCGTGCGCGGCCCCGATTTCTCGCTCGCCGGCCTGCGCGAACGATTCGGCCTTGCGGAGGGTACGGTCGAGTGACTCCGTCGCTGGAGCCGGTGCGCGACCCGAGCGCCTGGACCGCCGCCGATCTGGCGCGCGACCGGTCGTGGGATTACGAGTTCTCGGCGCGCGGGCAACGTGAACTGGAAGATGCCCTCCGGTTGGTGCAGGAGCATGGTCTTGCGCTTGCCGAGATCACTCGGGAGGCGTTCCCGCTGCCTTCGTTGCAGGAAATGCTCGGTGACGTACAGCACCAGTTGCGCGCCGGCAGGGGCTTTGCGCTGCTGCGCGGCGTGCCGGTGGACGGGCACTCGCTCGACGACCTGGAGAAGCTGTACTGGGGCCTGGGCACGTACCTCGGTACCGCGGTCACCCAGAACAGCGAGGCGGGGCTGATCCACTACGTCACCGACGGCAAGCTGCGTCCGCGGCAGGGCACGCGCGGGGTCGGCAACCCCGGCAAGGTGGAACCGCACGTCGACTTGGCGGACTGCGTCGGGCTGTTCTGCATCCGCCAGGCCCCGGACGATCCGCCCAGCCTGGCGGCCAGTTCGATGACCGTCTACAACGAAATCCTGCGCCGGCATCCCGACTGGCTGCCGCGCCTGTACGAGGGATACTCCTGGACCCGGATGGAAGAGGAGGCGCCGAACGAGTCGCCGGTGTCCGGCTACCGGGTGCCGGTGTTCAGTGCCGCTGACGGGACGGTGACCTGCCGCTTCAACGCCGGCTGGATCAGAAAGGGCGCCGAGCGCGCCGGCACGCCGCTCACCGAGGAAGACCTGGAGATGTTTGAATTCATCCGCGCCACGGCGACCGGGCATGCGTTCTCGTTTCCTCTCCATGCCGGCGAGATTGCGTGGATGAACAACTACACCGTGTTCCACGGCCGCGCCGCCCACGAACCGGTTGCCGACGAGCAGCGCAAGCGCCTGCTGCTGCGGCTGTGGCTCGACCTGCCGGACGTGCGCCCGTTCGCTGACGAAGGCCGCGTGCGCTACGGCGTGATCCGCCACGGCAAGCTGGGCTGGACCGCCGCCGACCTGCTCGCCGGCAACCACCGCAACCCCCACCGCCGCCGCCCGGACGGCGTCCCCGTTGTGGCAGGGCCTGCCACTCGGTCGTAGGAACGTCGTAGACCGGTACAACCCCGGCGACTACTCGATCGACTGGCTACGAGAAGATCAACGCCGGCGGCCCGCAAGCCGGTCCTCAAGGCCTATCGGGTGCGCGAGGAGAACCTGGAGTAGCCGCCGCCAGCCGCTCCGACAGCCCGGAGGAGCGTGACGTCGAGCGCTGCACGGTAGTGCGCACGGCATTGGCGTCGGTGAGCACGGTCACCTTGCGCCGCGCCCGGGTCACCGCCGTGTAGAACAGCTCGCGGGTGCATACGCGCGATTTCGGGTCGCCGGGGATGAACACCACCTCGTCGTATTCGGAGCCCTGCGCGCGATGCACGGTGAGGGCGAAGAAGCTGTCGTGCTCCGGCAGCCGCGACGGCGCCACCAGAAACCGCCCGCCGCCGCCGCCCAGGTCCGGGAACCACACCTGGCGGTGCTCCCCTTCGCCCGCCACCACCACGCCCGTGTCGCCGTTGGAGAGGCCGGTCTGACGGTCGTTGCGAGTCACGATGATCGGCCTGCCGATGTAGAACTCCTCGCGGTCCAGCACGCCACGGGCGCGCAGGGCTCGTTCGACGAGGCGGTTGAAGCGGCCGACGCCGAACGGTCCGCGCCGATGGGCGCACAGGACGCGCCGTGCCGGGAAGGCGGACGCCGTTTCCGCCGCGCGCAGCGCGCCGATGTGTTGGTGCCATTCGTTCGCGCAGGCCGCGGCACATTGTTCGAAGTCGGCTGCACTCGACAGCGGCTGCCGTTCGGTCTGCCCCTCGCCGGGGTCGTCGAGGGTGGCCAGCGCCGCGTCGGCATCGCCGTGCACGACCGCCGCAGCCAGGAGCCCGATACCCCGGTCTGGTGCGAAACGGTGGCTCTCGGTCAGGCGTACGACGCACGACGCCAGCGGCGAGCCGCGCCCGGCGGCGCACAGGTCGCTGAATACGGAGCCGGGCTCCACCGAAGAGAGCTGGTCGGTATCGCCGAGCAGGATGAGCCGGCACGTGGCGGGCAGTCTGGCGATGAGGCGGTTCATCAACGGCAGGTCCACCATCGAGCACTCATCCACCAGCAGCGCATCCAGGCGCAGATCGGGCCTGGTCAGCAGCCGGTGGATGGTGCCGGCCGCCGGTATGAAGCCGGCGAGCGCCGGCACCCGGGAGCGCAGACCGCGTTGGTCGAGTTGCGTGGCGACCGCTTCCTGCAGCCGCGCCGCCGCCTTGCCGGTTGGCGTTACCAGCCCGATGCGGTGCGGCCTGGCAGTGCCGAGATCCGCGAGCAGCGCGATCAGCCCCGCCGCGAGCGTGGTCTTTCCGGTACCGGGTCCGCCGCTGACGATGCACAGCCGCCGCTCGCCGCGGCGCGCGCCCCGGCCGCGGGCTTGGTCTTTCGGGTACCGGGTCCGCCGGTGCCGATGCCCAGCCGCCGCTCGACGGCGGCTCTGGCGGCGGCCACGGTCGCCGGATGCGCGGCGGCGCCGAACACGCGGGCCAGTGCATCGCCGAGGTCGCAAGGAGTCAGGTCCGCGGCCCGGGCGCGCATGCGCGTGGCGAGCCCCGATTCGGCTTCGAACAAGCGGTGCAGATAGAGGCGGTCATGGTCCAGCACCAACGGAGATGGTCGGCGGTCGGGGTCTGCGCCCCGCGGTAGTTGGCTACCGGTTCCACCGCCGTTCGCGACCACCGGGCTGGCCTCGAGCGCGGCCCGCCAGGCGTCGCGGGCCGGCAACCGCACCGCGCGCGCGTGCGCCGGCACCTCCTCCTGATCCGAAGCTGGCCGCTCCACGATGTCCGCCAGCGACCTGCCAGCCTCGCTCAGCGGCAGGCAGGTGTGACCGGCCCGGTGCAGCGCGCTCACCGCCGCCGCCGCCAGCACCACCTCCGGGCCGGCTCCGAGGTCGGCCATCGACCGGGCAAACAAGCGGTCGATGTCCGCCAGCACGCGTGCTTCGGTCAGCACTTGCAGCGGATCGCCGGCGGTCACGGCGCTTCCCCTTGGAAACAGGCGTCGATTGCTTCAATGCAGGCACGGGATGGACGGTCGCGGTAGACGCCGCTGCCGGGGGCGTCGGGGCGCATGCCGCGCAGAAAGAGATAGAACGCGCCGCCGACGTGGCGGTCGTAGTCGTAGTCGGGCAGCCGCACCCGCAGCAGCCGGTGCAGCGCGGTGAGGTACAGCAGGTACTGGAGGTGATAGCCGTGCCTGGCCATCGCCCGGGAGATCGACTCGGATGAGTAGTCGGCCAGCTCGCTTCCAAGCCAATTGGACTTGTAGTCGATCACGTACCAGCGGTCTCCGACGCGGGCGACCAGGTCGATGAAGCCGTTCAGGAAGCCGTCGATTTCGCCACTCCCGTCGCCGAGCCGGGGGGCGTATCCGTGCGCTTCGAGCGCCCGGGCGAGGCATGGGCGCCGCAGGCCGCTGACCGGCAGATGGAACTGCATCTCGGCCACCGGCCGGTCCACCGCGGCGAGGCGGAACGTGGCGGCGTTGGCGGCGGATCCGCCGCTGCCGGGGAGCGGTGCGGTCAGGGTGTTGGTCACCATCGTGCGGACCACGTCGATCCACTCAGCCCCGATGCCGAACTTGGCGAGGCCGTCCCGGCAGGCGGTGTCGAGGTCGCCGTTCGGCTGCAGCCCATTTGCCAGGATCTCGTGCAGGCAGTTGCCGGGCCGGCTGCCGGCAGGGAACGTGAACTCGTTGCGCACGTCGTCCGGTGCCGGCTCCGCGCCGATATACGGGGCATCGTGGTCCCCCGGCGACTCCTGGTCACCGACCTCGGAGCCGGCGGTGAGCGCGGAGTAGCTGGTGACCTGGCGTATGCGCGAGAGCGGGCGTTCGAGCGTGCGTGCGGTCAGGGACTCCGCTCTCTCGGGCGGAATTTCCTCGCCGGCAGGCGCACCCCGTGCGCCCGTTCCCGATGTCACCGATGTCTCCACCGTCCCGCCGCCCGCGTGCACCGTGACCGAGATTGCGTCCGCGGCACGTGCGCCGAATTCGTGCACCTCTGCCAGCCAGTCGGCCGCGCCCAGGCGTTGCACATGCCGTGCGCTTGCTGCACGGCCGCTCTCGCCGTGCAGGAGCCAGGCAAGCGGCGCGTGTTCTCCGTCCCGCACGCGCGCCCAGGTAACCTCGCAGCGGTACTGCGCCCGGGTCAGTGCCACGTACAGCAGGCGCAGCTCGTCGGAGTGCTGTTCGTCACGCTGCCGGTCGAGGGCCGCCGTCGACGGCCGCACATCCAGTACCGGTGTCGCGGCTTCCGGATCGTAGTATTCCGCCGTGGTCTCGGTGCCTGGTCTATGTCCGAACCAGGCGAACGGGCAGAACACCACCGGAAACTCCAGTCCCTTGGCGCGGTGTACCGTAACGATCTTCACCAGGTTCTCGTCGCTCTCCAGGCGCAACTGCGCGGTTTCGCCGCCGCGTTCGGGCTTCGCCTTGAAGTGCGCGAACCAGTCCATCAGGCCGCGCCGCGACAACCGCTCGCGGGTCTCGGCGTCGTGCAGCAGGTCGGTGAGGTGCAGGAAGTTGGTCAGCCGGCGCGGGCCGTCCGGATAGCGAAGCAGATTGGCCGCGCACGCCGGGTGGTCGGCAAACAACAGGTGGCGCATCAGGCCGGCGATGCCGGTTCTGGCCCAGATCCGGCGCCAGGCATGGGCGTGCTCGCTCCATGCCGCCCACGCCTGGTCGTCTTCCCGCAACCGGTCGACCGCGTCCAGGTGCAGGCCGAACAGGTCGCCCGCCAGTGCGCCGCGCAGACGCGCGGCTGCATGGTAGTCGGACTCGTCGGCGGCGAGTGCGTGCAACAGTTGGTGCAGGGCGGTCGCCTCCGCGCTGTCGAACACGCTGTCCGTGCCCAGTTCGACGGTGCGCACGCCACGCCGCCGCAGCGCGTGTGCCACTTCCTGACCCTGCCGGCCGGTGCGCACGAGCACGGCAATGTCGCCGCCCGCCAGGGCTCGGCGCGTCTCCGAATCGGACGCGGCGCGCACCGACGTTCTGCCCGTGGCGCCGAGGTCAAGCAGTCTGACGATCCGGCCGGCCGCGTGTTCCGCCGCCGCTACCGTCAGGGCCGTCTTGTTCCACTTCTTGCCGTCGTCGGCCTCCGGAAACAGGTGCAATTGGAACGGCTTCGGGTCGTGCGCCTCGTCCTGCACGTACAAAGCGCCGACGCCGTGCGGCGCCGCGCACGCGGCCTCGAAGCGGATATCGGGCAGCAGGAAGGGATTTTGCCTCGCGAACGCGGCGTTCACGGCGCGCACCAGGGCGGGGTCGGACCGGTAGTTTACGGTCAGATCCAGGGTGTGCCCGGCCGGTACCTGCGTCTTGGCGTCGAGGTACGCGAATACGTCGGCGCCGCGGAAACGGTAGATCGACTGCTTGGGGTCGCCGACCACGATCAAACCACCGCGCGCGCGGCCGCCAGCGTAGATTTTCTCGAAGATCCGCGCCTGCAGCCGATCGGTGTCCTGGAACTCGTCGATCAGCGCCACCGGGTAACGGGCCCGCATGCGCGCCGCCAGCGCCGCGCCGCCGGGGGCGTCGAGAGCCCGGTGCAATTGGGTCAGCAGTGCGTCGAAGCTCAATTGCCGCGTGTCGCGGGAGGCGTGGTCCAGCGTCTTCCTGGCGCCTTCGAGCAGACCGCGGCGCCGGTCGCTCAGCCAGGACTCACCGAGTGCCGCCGCCGCTCCTCCCAGCCGTTCGAAGCAGTCGAACAGGGGTATGTCGGGCGGCGGGTTCGTCTTGTACAGTTTGTCGGCCAGCGCGGAGCGCGCGAAGAAGCCGGCATCGTTCAGCGACAGCCGCTCGGCATCGTTGGCGTCAAGGGCTTCGATCACCGCCCGGCACACCGCTTCGTCCTGACGGCCTTTCTTCCACCGGTAGCGCTCCATCACGTCGTCGAACGTCCGGCGTTGGGCAGGGTCGACCCAGGCGTGGCGGGTAGCACCGAACGCCTGCACCCATGCCTCGTGCAGTTCTTGATCGCCGGGTACGGGGCCGCCGGAATCTGCCTCGGGTCGGAACACGCCCGGCTTCGCATGATGCCGCCCGGCCCACGCCGCTGCCTCGTCCAGCACGAACTTCTGCTGCTTGGCATACTCCAGCAGCGAAACCGGCTCTTGCACCATGTGCCGCCGCCAGAAGTCGCGCGTGGCGGACTCCACCTCCAGCGCCGCGTCGCCGCTTACCTGGAACGCGAACGGCAGCCGGGCGTGGAGCGCGAATTCTGCCAGCGCGCGCTGGCAGAAGCCGTGGATGGTGGTGATGTTGGCGCGGTCGAAGTCGCGGATGGCGCGTGTCAGCAGGGCGCCGGCGTGGTCGATTCCGGCGCCCCGCCAGTGCGCCGCCAACTCGCCCGCCTGACCGCCGCCGGCGGCCGCGTTGGCGCGAACGGCGTCACGCGCCGCGTACAGGGTTTGCCAGATGCGGGTGCGCAGTTCGCCGGTGGCGGCGACCGTGAAGGTGACGATCAGCAGGTCTTCGATGCCGCGGCGTGCTTCGACCACCAGTCGTGCGGCGAGCGTGGTGAGCGTGTATGTCTTGCCGGTCCCGGCGCTGGCCTCGATCAGCAGTCCGCCATCCAGCGGCGCGGAGATGGGTGTCGGTCTCGCCCCACTCATGAGACGGCCTCCCGCAACGGTCCAAGCAGGCGGCCCGCGAGGTCGATGAACGAGTCGTTGACGGGATCGGTGCCGAACATCATGCGATGGACCGGGTCGCAGCCCTCACTCCATGGCTGACTGCACCAGCCGGTCGTCACGGCCGAAGCCGACTGTTTGTCCGTCCAGGTCCACGAGGCATCGGCGAACAACGGCAACGGCTTGTGCCGGCCTTCCCGCCAGGCGGCAACCCAGTCACCCAGCAATGCGCGGGCATCCTCGGGCGCCGGCCCCGAAATCGTGCACGGTTCGGCGCCGTCCTTGCTGCCGAACAGGTAGGCCGTCACCCGGCAATCGTGCGCCACCGAGAGTGCCAGCAGGCGCAGCCAGGCGGCGATCCGATCCTTCGCCCGGGTCCTGCCGATGCGCCACCACACGAGTTCGTTCCCGTCGCCGTTGAGCTGCTCTACAAGCCCGACTATCCGAGTGCCGCCCACCGGCACGTCCACCTCGGCCGTGGCGGTGTGACCGCTGAAGGGCAGCAATGCCTCCAGCAGCCTGGCGACCTCTCCCGCGGACTCGCGGTGCTGGATATCCGCCATGTTGCCGGGCGGAAGCAGGCCGCCCGCCGCCGCGAGCCGGGCGGCGTGATCCTCGCTCGGCTTGTCCCAATCCGCCAGATCGCTCTTCAGTTGCCAAGCCTGCAAGGCATCGAGTTGGAACGGTTCGTCGTCGTCCAGTTCGTCGTCGCGGACGTCCAGGTGCAGCCCCAACCGATGGCGGGCGAAGTGCTTGGCAGGGCTCACCGCGAAGCGGATCAGGTCTTCGAGCTCGATCTCCGTTTCCGGTGCGGCGGCGCGGTCGTCGAGTTCGCCGGCGAAACGGTCGGGTATGCCGCGGTCGGCGCCAAGCGCGGTTGCGGCGGCAGCCATCGGCGCGGAGTAGCTGAACAGCGCGGGCTCCTCGCGCCGGAAATAGCGCGGACTGAACGGCTGCAGGGGGTGGCGCGTCTGCCAGCGCCCCGGGCCGCTGTCGGCCGCATCGCCCGGGAACCGCCGGTTGAGGTATTCCAGGAGTTCGCTCACCACCAGGGACGGAGGAATCGGCTTGTCCTCCTGCAGGTCGCGGCCGGTATAGGTCACCAGCAGGCAGCGGCGTGCCGCAAGGACTACTTCCAGGAAGACACACCGGTCGTCGTCACGCAGGTCGCGGTCGCCGAGTTGGCGCGCGTCCTCGCCGAACAGTTCGGTGAGGAATTCGAATGGCATCGCGCGTGGCCGGCGCGGGAATGCGCCGTCGTTCATGCCCACGGTGCACACCACCTTGGCGGGCAGCGTTTGGCCCACGGTGAGGCCGGCCACGGTCACGCCGCTCGCCAAACTCGGCACGCCACGGGGGGTGGCGACCACGTTAACTCGGTCCGCCAATGGCGGCACGCCGCGGGTGGGGGCGTCGGCGTGTTTCCGCAACACGTCGCGGAGCACGTCGAACGGCACCGCGGTGTCGATGCCGGCGTGGTCGCATTCGGCGATGAAGTCGTCGACGAGGCGCGCCACGGTGCTCAGTTCCCGGCTCACTTCCGGTGCCGAGCCCGGGCGTGCGGCAAAGAATCGGTCCAGCACCTCGGTGCGCAGCTTCGCCGCCCACTCGCTCGGGCGGTGAGCGGCGTGCGACCAGCGGCCCAACGCGAACACCAGCTCGCAGTAGCGCAGGAACCGTCCGAGACGTTCGTAATCGGCGGCGCCGGTGCGAAAGCCCCAACGGTCCAGGGCGCACGGCGTGATGCCGTCGAGCAGCACGTCGCCGTCGGTGCCGGCGTCGATGGCGTAGCCGAGCAGCAGCCGGCGCAGGCCGTGGCGCCAGTTGTGGTTGGGTGAGGCGGGCACGTCCAGTTCCGTGCGGTGCGCGGCGTCCAGGCCCCAGCGGATGCCGGCCCGCCGCACGGCATCGCGGATGCCCTCCAGGTCGTTTTCACCAATCCCGAAGCAGGCGCGTACCGAGGCCGCGCGCAGCGGCGCCAGCACCGCGTTGGCCGTGTAGCGCGAGCCGGGCAGTTCCAGCAGGTCGAGGAACGCGGTCACCGCCGCGCCTTCGTTGAACCGCCGGCGCCCGATCTGGAAGCGGATCCGGCCGGCGGCGCCGAACACCGCCGCAATGATCGGCGCATAGGTGTCGAGGTCGGGCGTCAGCACCAGCACGTCCGCGGGCTGAATGTCGGGATGGGCATCGAATACCCCGAGCAGCCGGTCGTGGAGCACCTCGACCTCGCGGGCCGGGGAATGGCACACATGGACCTGAATCGAGTCGTCCGGTTCACGTGGTGCCGGCGCCGGCGGTGCCGACGGTACCTCCGCGCCCAGGATCTCCTCCTGTACGGCGCCGAGGCAGGTGTCCCCGCAGAACTCCTCCGGCGCTGGCGGCTGGTCCACCTGCACGGGTGCGTGCCGTCCGGCGAGCAACGCCTGCAGGTCGCGCGCCGGTCTTCCCCACGCCTCCAGCAGCTCGTTCTGCTCGGCGTAGTAACCGCCGGCGGTGCGCGCCGGGACGTTGGTCCAGAAATCGTGGCGTGGACTGAGCAGGAACAGGTGGATGTCCATCGCCGTGACGGCAACGCGGAGCATCTCCAGGAATGACGGCGACATGGCGGCAACGGCGAACAAGCTCACCCGCGGGCGCTCCGTTCGTTCGCCGCCCGCTCCGGCGCCCGCCCCGGCGCCCGCCGAACGGTAGCTGTCGAGGGCGTCGATCCAATGCCGGCTCCGCGCATGCTGCTCCGGCTGCCGGTCGGCCGCCAGCTCCGCCCACAACCGTGCGTGCCAACCCGCCGGCTTGCCTTCCTGCCATGCCCGGATGCGGTCGGGCCGATAGACCAGGCAACGGTCGTACGCAATCGCCAGCCGGTCGGCCAGTTCGAACCGCTTGCGGGAGTCGCCGTCCGCCAGGTAGTGCGCTATCTCGTCGTCGCCGTCCCAGCGGCCCAGCCGTTCGAAAATGCGCCAGCGCAGGTAGGCCGGCTCGTACTCCGGCACCGTGGCCAGCGTCGGTACCGCTTCGCGCATCGCCGCCCAGGCGAACTCGGCCGGCAGCTCGATGCGCAGGTGTGCGGCGACGCCAAGCCGGTCGGCCAGTTGCAGCCGCAGCCACTGCCCGAGCAGCGGATGCGGGACGACGATGCGCTCCGCCAACAGCGGGTCGCCGGGCGTCCGGCGCATCTCGCCGGCCAGGCGCGCCGCCAGCGTCTCCAGGCGATGCGACGCATGTAGGTGAAACGGATTCCGGAAGGAGGGCCGCAACGATTGCAACGAGTTGGTCGCCTGCGAGTTACGAACTGGTGCTCGCCGGGGTGCTCGGGCTCAGTTCGCCGATGAGTTGGTCGCCGGAGACCAGATCGACCGCGGGCGTGTCGAAGCGGCCGTAGCCGTTCCACACCTTCAGGCCGACCAACTCCTTCAGGCGCCGCGGGGCCGCGGCCAGCACCTCCGGTAGCAAACCCAGGGTGTAGTTCTCCTGCGGCCGGAACTGGGGGCCGCAGTAGGTGTTGAGCAGGCCCATGCGCGGCTGGTCGGTGTGGTTGGTGCCGGAACCGTGCCACAGCCGGCCCTCGAAGAACATCGCCGTGCCGGCCGGGGCTTCGATCGCTACCAGGTCCTCGTCGCGGTACAGCGCCGGCTTCGGCTGGCGGCCGCTCAGGTGGCTGCCGGGCACCACCCGGGTGGCGCCGTTGGCGGCGTGAAAGTCCACCAGCAGCCACATGCTGTTGACGCACGCCGGCGGCGCAATCATGGCCGCCTCGCCGCGCACCTCGCCCGCCTCCGCGCGGCTGATCGAACCCACCGGCAGCCCGAAGCGCCCCTTCGGCACTGGCGGCGGCATCCACCAGGCGTCGGTGTGCATTTCCATCGGCGCGGCGCCCTTGCCGATAATGTTGGCGGTGGTGCACGAAAGCTGGTAGTGCTCGCCGAGCACGTGATCGACCAACTCCAGGGCCTGCTCCATGAGCACGATGTCAGCGAAAACCCTGCCCTTGTTGAGCAGCATGAACAGGCGCTGGCTCATGCCCCCGGCGCCGACGGAGAATCCCTCCTCCCGCACCTTGCCTTCGGTGTCGGTAAACGTTCCCCAGCGCTGGTCGGGTGCCCCGTCCATGTAGGCCACGCCCCGTTCACGTTCGGCGGCGGCCTGGGCGGTAAGCCGTTCGCGCGCCTCCCGCAGCCGGGCCGGAGACAGCGCATCCGCCAGCAGGCAGTAGCCGTGCCGGTCCAGGTCCTCCTTGCAGCGTTGCAGGTCGGCGGTAAGTCGAGGCAGCTCTTTCGCGCCGCCGGTCGGCGGCATGGCGTTGCCGGTCACTCCTCGTGTTCCAGGGAGTCGTAGAACCGGATGATGTCGCCGCGGTGCCTGGACTCGTTGAACGCGATGCCGGAGCGCGGGTGCTGGTTGAGCACGCCGGTGATCAGGTAGGGATAGTCGAAACCCCACTTGAGCTGCTCGCGCATCGGTTCGATGTGGTGTTGCACGCACTGCAATACCGGGCGCAGGCGGAACTTGGGATTGTGCAGGAAGCTGAGCAGCAACTCCATGGGGCAGTTGCCGGCGCCGCGGCCGAGCCCGGCCATGCTGGCGTCCAGCCGGTTGGCGCCCCGAATGGTGGCCTGGATGGTATTGGCGAACGCCAACTGCCGGTTGTTGTGGGCGTGCATGCCCACTTCCTTGCCGGCCGCAAGTGCGTAGCTGCTGAACTTGTCCATGTAGTCGTCGATCTGCTCGCCATACAGCGCCCCGAAGCTGTCCACGATGCAGATCACCTCCACCTCGGAACGCGCCACCAGGTGCAGCGCCTCGTTGAGCTCCCGTTCCGGCACGGTGGACAGCGCCATGAGGTTGAGCGAGGTCTCGTAGCCCTTGTCGTGGGCGTCCTTGATCATGTCGAGGGCGAGCGGAATCTGGTGGATGTAGGTGGCGACCCGGATCATGTCGAGCACGCTCTCCGAACAAGGCAGAATGTCCTCGCGGTAGTCGCTCTTTTCGGCGTCCGCCATCGCAGACAGCTTCAGCGGCGAGTCGTTGTCCCCCACGATGCGCCGTATGTCGTGCTCCTGGCTGTGTTTCCATGGTCCGAACTGGCCCGGCGGGAACTGCTCCCGCGAGTTGATGTAGCCGATTTCCATGTAATCGACGCCGGCCTGCACGCAGGCGTCGTACACGCCGCGCACGGTCTCGTCGCTGAACCGGTGATCGTTCATCAGGCCGCCGTCCCGGATGGTGCAGTCGAGCACCTTGATCTCCGGGCGGTACGAAACCCACTGTCCCGCCGCGCTCGCCTGCGGCTGTTGCTCGCTCATCGTGCGTCCGTCTCCCCGTGCGATAGCCGCGAAGTGTTGCGCACAATGGAGTCCTTATCAACCCCTGTTGGTCGTCGTCCAGTCGGTCAAGTGGGCCAGGTTTGTCAGGTCAGGCGGGTGCCGCGTCGATCCGGGCGATGTCGCCGGCGTCGAGTTCAAGGTCTGCGGCCCCTGCCGAGTCCTCGATGGTCGCGGCCCGGCTGGAGCCGACGATCACCAGCACCTGCGGCCCCTTGGCCAGCAGCCAGGCCAACACCAGCCGCTGCGGGCTCACGCCGTGGTGCGCCGCCAGGCGCGCAACCGCGGGGTGCCGCCGAGCCAGATCGCCCGCCCTGTGCTGCCCGGTGCCGCCGAGTGGGCTCCAGGGGATGAACGCCAGTCCGCGCGCTTCGGTGGCGGCCAGGGTGCCGTCCCGCTCCGGTTGGCGGTGCGCCAGCGAGTACTGGTTCTGGGTGCTGGCGATCGCGGTCACCGACTGCGCCTCGTCAAGTTGCGCAACCGAGTACTCGCTGACCCCGATGAAGCGCACCTTGCCTTCTTCGCGCAGGCGGGCGTACGCGCCGATGCTGTCGGCAATCGGCACGTCGGGATCGGGCCGGTGGTGCTGCAGCAGGTCGAGCCGCTCGACGCCGAGGTTGCGCAGGGACGCCTCGCACTGCCGCCGCAGGTACTCCGGGCGTCCGTTGGGAATCCAGCCGCCGCCGGGCCGCATGTGGCCGCCCTTGGTGGCCACCACCACCCGCGTGCGGACGTCCGCGGGAAGCTGCGCCAGGGCGGCGCGAAACAGGCGCTCGTTGTGCCCCATGTCCGCTTCGCCCTGACTGTAGCTGTCCGCGGTGTCGATGAAGGTCACGCCCTGGTCGATGGCGTGGTGAACCACCTTGATGGCGGTTGCCTGGTCGGGGCGCGTCGTCGGTATGGACAGCGCTACGCCGCCGAGCCCGACGGCGCTCACTGTCAGGCCGGTGTTGCCGAGTGGCCGGTATCGCATGCCGCCCAGGATAGTCGAACTCCTGTCCGGATAAAACCGTCAGCGCCGCACGGCGTCGCAGAACACCATCTCCCAGCCGTGGAACACCACGACCAGGCCGATGAAACGTACGCCCGGGAACTGCCGCGCCAATCGCTCGTCGGCCAGGTACCGCTCGAGTTGCGCGGTCGCCATCTCGACCGCCGCCGCGGTGGCGGCCTCGATCGCCGACTCGGTGCGCTTCAGGTACTTGAGTTCGATCAGATAGGCGTGGCGCAGGTGCGGATACTGGGCCAACTGCGGCTCCAGCGCGATGTCCGCGAAACCCTTGCCCAGCTCCGCTTCCGAGCGGAACACGTAGTAGTCGGTCACGCTCAGGTAGGCGGCCAGGAAGCCCTGCACCACCTTCTCGCCGCTGATGTAGTCGCGGATCCCGGTCTGCCAGGTGATCGCTTCGCCCAGGAAGTCGAACACCGGTCGCCACTCGCCCCGGTTGGCCATCGCCATCAGCAACTGCTCGACCCGGAACAGGTTGACCGAGAACACGCCGACGTCGCGGATGCTCAGCAGCCCGAAGTAGTGCAGCAGGGAGAGGAAGTTCTCCGGATCGGTGAGGCGCTCCAGCGGGAAGCTGGGCTGGATACGGGTTTCCACCTGCTGCTCGCCGACAATGTCGCGCAGCAGGTCACAGATCGGTGGCGGCTTCCTCGGCGAAGCGGTAGCCGTTGTACCACCCGCTCATGATGCCCATGGCGGTCTCCACGTCCTGGTTGAACACGCCCAGGTCGCGGTACGTGTCGACCAGGCGCCGCACCTCCGGCTCGGTGAAGCCGACCATCTCGTTGAAGTCCGAGTGCAAGCTGATGTTCTTGCCGATGTTGAAGCCGCTGGTGACGTCGTCCATGTTGACCGGCGACACGCCGGTAATGAACAGCCGCTCCAGACCGCCGCCGCTACGGTCGGCGCCGGACTTCAGGGTGGCGAAGAAGTTGCGGTAGAAGCCGCCGCCGTGAGTGAAGGAGTGGTACGCCTCGGCGCCGTGGTACGCGAGCACGGTGTTGGCGAAGTTGTCGTACTCGTCGATCAGCACGTACAGTGGGATGTCATGGTCACCCGCGTACCAGAACAACTCGGAAAGCTTGCTGGCGATCGAGGGCGGCGCGAGGATGTCCCGCACCGCCGCTTCAGGAAACAGGTCGGGATGGCGCCGCAGCGTCCCCCTGAGCGCTATGAGACAGTAGGTCTCGAACTCTCGCTCCAGGGTCTCGAGCTTGTCGTTGACCGCCGAGAAGTTGAAGCGCAGGGTGACGTAGCGGCTCTGTTCCCCGGTCGGGTGCTGGCCGATGTCGGTGCCGGCGAAGGTGGCGTTGAAGCCGTCGGCCCAGAAACGGTCGTAGTAGTTCTCCAGCAGGGAGATCCACAGCGACTTGCCGAACCGGCGCGGGCGGATCAGGAAGGCGTATCGCTCCTGCTCCAGGCGGCGCAGGAAGCGGGTCTTGTCGACGTACAGCCACCGGTTCAGGCGGATGCGCCTGAAGTCGGCCTCGCCGTAGGGAATGCGCGGGTGGGCGGGTGGCATGGTCACTGCGATAGCTGGACGCTGACTCTATCTTTTCCAAGGCGCCAGAGGCAATGGATTGCCGCACACCGGGTACGCTTCCAATACAGATTAATTTTATCCGGCTCAAGTGATTGCAGTCGTCGAAGGGGCGCCGCACGGGCGCCGGCCCACCGTATTTCGGTTCACCCTTTGAAGCGCCAGCCCGAACCCGGCCGTTGGCATGGGCGGAGAGGCAAACGAGGGTGCAATACGATCAGAATTACAAGAGGCTGTTCGCGTTCCGGCGCATGGTGGAGGATCTGCTGCGCGCCTGCGTGCCGGACGACCTGCTCGCCGCGGCGGATCTTCGGGGCTTGCGCAAGCTCTCCGGGGAGTACGTCAGCGACGAGCTGCTGAGGCGCCACGGCGATGCCGTGTGGCGGTTGCCGCTGGCCGGGAGCGGAGTGTTTGTCCTGGTGCTGCTGGAGTTCCAGTCGGACAACGACCGCTGGATGGCGCTGCGGGTGGTAATCTACACCGGCCTGCTGTACCAGGAGTTGATCCGCAATCGGGCGCCGGAGGTGGCGGCCGGGCGGCTGCCGACGGTGCTGCCGGTGGTGCTGTACAATGGTACCGAGCCGTGGACGGCGGTGCGCGATGTCGGCGAGCTCATCGAGCCGCCCGGTGGGTGGCTGGCGCCGTTTCAGCCGGCGCAGCGCTACTACCTTCTGGACGTGCAGCGGGCAGTGGCGCACGATCTGCCGCGCGGCAACCTGCTGCGGGCGGGGGCGGGCCTGGAACAGAGCCGGTCGTCGGCGGACCTGCTGCGGGCGGTGGAGACGCTGCAGCACTGGTTGCGCGGTCGGAGCGCGGCGGAACTGCAGCGCGCATTCGCCGACTGGGTGCGCCAGATGGCGGAGCGGCTGGCACCGGCAGGCACGGAGCTGCCGCCGGTGCGGACTTTGGAGGATGCCAGGATGACGTTGGTGGAACGGGTAGGCGAGTGGCCCAAGCAGTGGCTGCGGGAAGGCCTTGAGCAAGGTCTCGAACAGGGGATCGAGCAAGGTGTCGAGCAGCAGCGGTCACTTCTGTGCCGGATGGCGGCTCGCCGCTTCGACGCCGGCACGGCTACGCGGCTGGCCGAACTGTTGGCGCCGGTCGCGGCCCCGGAACGGCTGGCCGAGGTGGGAGATCTCCTGGTGAGCAGCGCAACCGGCGCCGAATTCCTCGCCCGCATGCAGACGGACTCGTAGCACCTACTCGGCGAGGGGGTGCGGCAGGCCGAAGGCGCCGTAGAGGGAGTCTTCCACGGCACGCGACCACTGGTCGCCGGTGGCGGCGAGCACGTCGGCGGCGGCGATGAGGGCGGCGGCGGCGCCGGTGCGGCCTGCCTGGCGCTCCGTTGCGGCGGCGGCGCGGAACGGTTCGGCGCCTACCTCGACATAAGGGAGATCCTCCAGCTGGGTGAGCACGAAGTGGGAGCCGAACGGCGTGCGGCGGCCGACGTCGCGGATCAGCTCGGGGGCGGCGGCGAGGCCGGCGATGCGGCGCACCATCCAGTCGAAGCCGATCGGGTCGCGTGCGTGCTCGGCGAGATCGGCCGAGGCGGGCTCGGAGGTGTTGGTGAGGTAGTACGGCACGGTGGGACCGCAGACCTGGTGGCGTGACAGGTAGTGTACGTGACGTGAGCGGATGCCGATCTGCGTACCGCCGTCGAGGAAATTGACGGCGGCGTCGCGGGCCAACTGCGGTTCGTATTCGCGGTACGTACGGGCGGCGGCCTCCCCGCGGTCGGCAATAAACAGGTCGGTGTAGGGCGGCGCCGCCCCGAACGCCAGTTCCGGGAAGCGGTCCGCGAGGTCTGGCCCGGCGCCGGCCGCCTCGGTGCCGCTGCCGGCTACGGCGGTACCGGGGGGCAACGCGCGCAGCAGCGAGTCCAGGCGTACGTCGTTGGAGCCGAACCCGGTCAGCGCGACGCGAGCCGGCGAGGCCAGCCCGCGTACCCGCCGCTCGGCGCCCAGGGCCTCCGGATGAATCATCTCGTTGAGCGCGGCGCGGACGTCGCCGGCGGATGCGGCCGCGACGGCGGGGATGGTCATCGGCAGCACGATGTCCGGGTCGCTGGCGCCGGCGAAGTTGTTCACATTGCCGCCGTCCCGCACCAGTGTCGCGGCCAGGTCATAGCTCTCCTGGCTGGCGAAAAAAGTAATGACCACGTCGAACCGGCCGCCGGAACGGAGCCTGCTCAGGGCCTCCGGGTCGCCGCGGTCGACCAGGTCCACGGTCACGCCGTGGCCGCGCAGCGCCGCCACCATCGGCGTGCCGCCAAGTTGCCGGAGGCGCCGCGCGCTGCCGGTAACCGCGATGCGGCTCGGCCTGCCCGGGCCGCGCGCCAGGATGGCCAGCGTGATCATGGCCATTCGCCCGGTGCCGCTCAGCATGGCCACGGACGCGTCCGGCGGCACACCGGCCACCAATTCGCCGCCGGCGCCGCGGGTGAACATCTGGCGCAGCGCGCCGCGGCAGCAGGCGAACGGCTCGGCGTGCGCCAGGGTGGCCAGGCTGGTGGCGGGGTCGGCGCCGACGGCGGGCGGGATCGGGATGAACAGCTCGCCCATGCCCTGCTCGGCCACCACCTCGGCGACCCGCTCCGGCAGGCCGCTGTAGCGGCGCATACCGGCGGCGTAGCGAAACGAATAGCCGAGCGCCGCCAGTACGCCGTTGTCGGGGGCGGGGGCGAACGACTCGGGGTCGACCGGCGTGCTCGACAGGCCGGGGGTGATCAGCACCACCTGGCCGGGACGCACCGCGGTGCCGGGCCGCGCCGCGACCACCCGGTGCACGGTCTCGTGGCCGAGCGCCACCGCGGTGGCGTCGCCGGGGATGCGCGCGTGGCTGGTGAACTGCTGCACCGCCTTCTGGTCGGACGAACACACCGAGTTGCCGAGCGACTCGGTGATCACGTAGCCGCCGGCGAACCAGCGCTCCGGCAGGCGGTCACGGCGCAGCTCCACCTGCCCCGGCGCAGTGATGAACACGCCGTGGTGCGGCTGCCGGGCCGCCTCCACGGCCGTCGTCGTGCCGGTCATGCGCGCGACTTCCCGCCGCTGACGTTGACCACGGTGCCGGTAACGTAGGAGGCGCGCGGCGAGGCCAGAAACACCACCACGTTGGCGACCTCGGCCAGCGTACCGGGGCGCCCAAGCGGGATCGCCGAAGCGTAGCCGCGGTCGATCGCATCGGCAGTCGTGCCGCGCGCCTTTGCCAGGGCTGCCATGTATGTGGCGCCGGTCATGCCGGTGGGCTCCAGCGGACCCGGCGCCACGCCCACCACGCGCACCCCGCGCGGTCCCAGTTCCTTGGCCCAGGAGCGGGTCAGCGAGTACACCGCCGCCTTGCTCGCCGCGTACACGCTCTGCCCCGTCGAGCCCTCCAGGCCCGACTCTGACGCCATGTTGACTATCACGCCGCCGCCGGCCGCCGCCATGCCGGCCGCCGCCGCCTGCGCGCACAGGATCATGCCGGTCTGGTTCACCGCCAGGGTGCGCGCAATGTCGCGCGGGGCGACATCGCCCAGGGAAGCCGGCAGGTTGATGCCGGCATTATTGACCAGGATATCTATTGGAATCGGCACCCCGTCGAATAGCGTGCGCACGCTGTTCGGATCGGTAACATCGAGCACGGCGAAGCGGTGGCCGGCGCCGGCGCTGCCGGCCAGCTCCGCCGCCACGCGCGCGCCGGCTTCGGCATCGCGGTCCGCCACCACCACGCCCGCCCCGGCCTCGGCCAGCGCCAGCGCCACGGCGCGCCCGATGCCCGACGCCGCGCCGGTCACCACGGCGTTCTTTCCCTCAAGTTGCAGCCAACTGTCCATAAGCGATACGCGGCCCCAATATAACGACATCCACTCGCCGGTGGGCGGGTGACCGGTTGCGGCGCCGGGCGGACGGCCGGCCCGCCTCAGGAGCGGTCGCTGGCGTTGACGAAGATTCCCGCGGCCACCAGGACCGCTCCGAGCAACAGGCTGGGGCCGAGCGGGTCGCCGATAATCCACCAACTCAGCAGGACGCCGGACAGCGGCGTCGCGAAGAACATGACGGTGAGCCGGCTGGCGCGGTAGCGGGCCAGAACGGCGGTCCAGGTGAGAAAGCAGAACCCTGCGATCACCACGCCCACGTAGCCGATGGCGAGCAGACCGCCAACGTCGAACCTGGCCCGCGCCGGTTCGCCGGCCAGCAGGCTCAGCGCCGCCGCCGCCGGCAGGCTCAGCAGCAGCATCCAGAACAGCAGCTTCTCGGCGCTGACCGCGTGCAGCATGCGCTTCGACACCGCGGTGCGCAGCCCGAGCAGAGCCGCGCTGCCCAGCACCAGGGCACTGCCGGCCGCCGCGCTCGCCGCGGCCGGCGCCGTACCGGACGCCCAGCCAGCCATCAGTTCCGGTGCGAACGTGGCCAGGACCCCGGCGAATCCCAGGCCAAGCCCGGCGACGGTGCGCGGCGTCAGCCGGTCGCCGGCGATCAGCAGGTGGGCAAACAGCGACGTGAACAACGGGTAGGTGCTCATCATCACGGTGGAGTGGGCTGCCAGGGTGAAGTGGGTGCCGCCGTGCAGGGCAAGCACCTGGACCAGGAACAGGCCGGCCAGCGTGGCGTGCGGCAGCAACTCGCCGGGCTGCAGGCGCAACGGAATGCGGCGCACCAACGCCCAGCAGCCGATCACGGCGAGGCCCAGCGCGAGACGGACGGCAGTCAGCGAGAACGGCGGCATGGCGCGCAGGCCCACCTTGATGAACACCGAGTTGCCGCCCCACAGCAGTGCCAGCAGGGAGACCAGCACCACGGTCGCCGGCGTTGGCGCCAGGATGTTGTGCGCGGGCGTCGCGGACTTCACTCGCCGGTACTCGGGAGACGGCGTCGGTGCGCAGCGGAGAGGCAGCGCACGAAGCGGCGGGCGGGAGGAGCGGCACGCAAGGTGGTGCAAGCTACTGCCGGCGCCGCATGCCGATCAACGCCGCCTGCGCGTGGGCAGCATGTCTGGTAACCTGCCGGTGATGCGGCGGCAACCGCCGAATGAATCGTTGCGGCAGCGTTCAGGTGGCGTTCACGCAGTGTTCATGGCAGCCGGCCCCAGACGTGCGGTATTGTGTAACCTGATGCGGCGCGCACTACGGCATCGTCCAACCATCGGTCATCGAGTCGGCCTCGGGGAGCACCGGACGTGAAGATCGTTGCGGTGGCGACCCGCCGTCCAGTCACGGTGGTGGTGTTTTTCGTCGCCCTGGTGATTTTCGGCGTGATCTCGTTCCGCGAGCTGCCGGTCGACCTGCTGCCCGACCTGTCGTTTCCCACCCTGACCATCCGCACCGAGTATCCCGGCGTCGCGCCCGCCGACGTCGAAACCTTCGTCACCACCCCCATCGAGGATTCGGTCGGCATTGTGTCCGGGCTGGTGGACATTTCCAGCGTCTCGCGCGCTGGCCTGTCCGACGTGATCATGGAGTTCGCCTGGGGCACCGACATGGACTTTGCCGCCATCGACGTGCGCGAGCAGCTCGCCCAACTAGGCCTGCCGGCCGCCGCCGAGGATCCGATCCTGTTGCGTTTCGACCCGGCGCTCGACCCAATCATGCGCATCAGCGTCGGCAGCGCGGTCCCTGGCGACGTGACGGTAGCCGATCAGGCCGGGCTGCGCCTGCTCGCCGAGCAGTCGATCAAGCAACGGCTGGAAAGCATTGACGGCGTGGCCGCGGCTATCGTGGCAGGCGGCGTGGAGGAGGAGATCCAGATCAACGTCGACCAGAGCCGCGCGGCGTTGCTCGGGATCGAGCTGTCCCAGATCGCCAGCCGGCTGCAGCGCGAGAACGTGGACGTTACCGGCGGCAGCATCGCCGATGGCGCGGCAGAGTACGTGGTGCGCGTGCTGGCGCGATTCACCGACCTCGACGAGATCGGACGCATCGTGGTGGGCGAGGTGGGCGACGTTCAGGTGCGGTTGCAGGACTTGGCCGATGTGCGCAGCGGCTACCAGGAACAATCCACCATTACGCGCACCAACCGCCAGCCGAGCGTGGAGGTATCGATCCACAAGGAGGCCGCCGCCAATACGGTCGCCGTTGCGCAGGCGGTAAAGGAGCGCTTGGGCGAGGTCGAGCAGGAGTTGGCGGGCGTGGTCGACGTGGAGTTGCGGGTGGTGTCCGACCAGTCGCGCTTCATCGAGCAGTCGATCCGCGACGTGATCCGGGCCGCCGTGCTCGGCGGCCTGCTGGCGATTGCCGTGCTGTACCTGTTCGTGCGCCGGCTGCGCAGCACCCTGGTGGTGGGGCTGGCGATTCCCATATCGGTGGTCGCCAGCTTCTTCCTCATGTTCGTGGGCGGCGTGTCGCTCAACATCATGTCGCTTGGCGGGCTGGCGCTCGGCATCGGCATGCTGGTGGACAGCTCCATCGTGGTGCTGGAGAGCATCGAGCGCCACCGGGTGGCCGGGGCCGATCGCGTCACCGCGGCGCGTACCGGAGGCGCCGAGGTCGGCAGCGCCGTGGTTGCCGCTACCCTGACTACCCTGTGCGTGTTCATTCCCGTGGTGTTCGTGAGCGGCATTGCCGGCCAGCTGTTCGTGGACCCGGCGCTCACCGTCACGTTCTCGCTGCTGGTCAGTCTGGCGGTGGCGCTGACGCTGATCCCGATGGCAAGTGCCGTCGGCGCCGCGACCGAACCCCCCGCGGCGCCCGAGTCGCGGGCGCCGTCCGACCAACCTGCGCCGCCCGGCCCGGCGCCGGAGTCGGGCGACGTGGAGGCGCCGCCGTCCGATGCGGCCGAGGATGTCGCCCGCGAACTCCTGTCGGTGCGGGTGGCCGCGGCGCCGGGGCGCGGAGTCCTGGCGGTCGTGCGTGGCGCGGGTGTCGTGCTGCGCCTGCTCATCTCGCCGTTGGTATGGCTGTTCGAGAACCTCTACGGGGGGGTGAGCGTCGTTTACCCGCGGGTGCTCGGCTGGGCGCTCCGCCGCCGCCTCCTGGTCATCGTGCTGGCCGTCGTCCTGCTGGCCGCGTCTCTGAGCCTGGTGCCGCTGCTCGGCTCCGAGCTGATCCCGGAGATCCGCCAGGGCACCATCGTCGCCGACGTGGAGTTGCCGCCCGGTACGCCGGTGGCTCGTACCGACGCCACCCTGGCCGAGATGCAGCGCTTGGCCGGCGAACTGCCGGCGGTGGCGCAGACCTACGCGGTGGCCGGCTCGTCGCGCACCGGCGATGAGGACGTGCGTGAGAACAGCGGCCAAATCCTTGTTGACCTGCATCCGGAGTACCGCCGCGGCGCCGAGGACCGCGCCCTGGCGCAGTTGCGCGATGCACTGGCCGGTGTTCCCGGCGCCACCGTAACGTTCGGGCGCCCGCCGCTGCTCACTTTCGATGCCGCTGTCGAGGCGCGCATCAGCGGTGCTGCCCCGGCGGTGCTGGAGCGCGCCGCGCAGGCGGTCGCCGAGCGCCTTGCGGAAGTCAGGGGCTTGGCCGACGTCAGCGCCCGGCTCGCCGGCACCAGTCCGGAGGTGGTGATCGACCTGAACCGCGGCCAACTGGCGGAATTGGACCTGGACGCCGAGGCGGTGGGCGAGATCGTGGCCGCCAAGCTGCAGGGCGAGGTACCGACCGAACTGGAACGCGGCCGGCAGGACGTGGCCCTCCGGGTGCGCACGCGACCGGAGGACCGCGCCAGCATCGAAGACCTGAAGGGATTGATCGTCACCACCGTGGGCGATGTCCCGGTGCCCCTGTCGGCGGTAGCGGCGGTCAACCTGGCCGAGGGTGCCAACGAGATCCGCCGCGTCGACCAGCGCCAGGTGGTGCTGGTGGCGGCCAACCTGGACGGGCGCGACCTGGGCAGCGTCACCGATGAAGTGCAGGCGGTGCTCGACGAGGTGGCGGCCGAATATGGCGTGGATGCCGAGCTGGCCGGCCAATGGCAGGACATGGTCGATTCTTTCGACAGCATGCAGCTCGCCCTCATCCTGGCACTGATCCTGACCTACCTGGTGATGGCGGCGCAGTTCGAGTCGCTGGTGCATCCCCTGATCATCCTGGCGGCGGTGCCGTTCGGCCTGGTGGGGGTGGTGCTGACGCTGGCGTTGTTCGCCGTCCCGGTGAGCGCTATCGCTCTGATCGGGGTAATCATGATGGCCGGAATCGTGGTCAACAATGCCATCGTGCTGGTGGACTACATCAACCAGTTGCGCCGCCGCGGAATGGAGTTGCACGCGGCAATCCGCCAGGCGGCGGTGACGCGGGTGCGCCCCATCCTGATGACCACCGCCACCACGGTGCTGGGGCTGGTGCCGCTGGCCCTGCGCCTGGGCGACGGTTGGGAACTGCGCCAGCCGCTGGCGGTAACGGTGATCGGCGGGTTGCTGTTCTCGACCCTGATCACGCTGGTCCTGGTTCCGATTCTCTACTCCCTGATTGGCGGTCACGGCACGCGCCGTGAGACCGCGCGAGCGACCGCGGCCGACGCGGCGCTGGAGGAAAGCTAAATGACTTCGTTTGCAGAATTCTCGGTGCGGCGGCCGCTTGGCGTGATCCTGGTGATTGCCGCCATCTGCCTGTTCGGATTCTTCGCGATCGGACAACTGCCCCTCCTCTTTCTGCCCGAGATCGAGAGTCCGGGGCTGTCCGTGGTCGCCCCGTTCCCGAACTCATCGCCGGAAGAAGTGGAGCGCCGCGTGGCTTCGCCGCTGGAGGGCGCCATCGCCGGCATGAGCGGGATCGAGTCGGTGAATTCCACCTCGTCGGCCAGTTCGGCGCGGGTCCGTGCCCAGTTCGTGGTCGGCACCGACATGGACTTGGCGGCGGCGGAGATCCGCGACCGCATCGATCGTATCCGCGGCAATCTCCCGGATGGTGTCGGACGCATCCGCGTGTCCAATTTCTCTACCTCCGATATCCCGATCCTGCAACTCAGCGTGAGCATGGACGGTTCGCGCGCGGAGTTGGAACGCCTCACCGAGGATCTGATCGTTCCCCGGCTGCTGCGCCTGGAGGGCGTCGCCGACGTGCAGGTGCGCGGCCTGCAGGAAGAGCAGGTAATGATCGACCTCGACCCCGAGGCGATGGCATCGCTCGGCGTGACGGTAGACGAACTGACCCGCAGCCTGCGCGTCAACAACGTCGACCTCGCCGGCGGCTACCTGATCGACGGCGGGCGGCGTTACTTCGTGCGCTCGGTGGGTTCGTTTACCGACCTGGAGGAGATCGCCTCCCTGCCCATCGCCGGCGCTGGCGTGCGGATCGGCGACGTCGGGGTGGTGCGCCGCGGCGTCGGCGACCAGGACAGCGTGCAGCGGCTCAACCTTGCCGAAGCGGTTACGGTGCGCGTGTTCAAGGGCTCCGACGCCAACGTGGTCAGCGTGGTGCGAGCCGCGCGCGGCCAGTTGGCGGAGATCGAAGCCGCCGAACCGAGGCTGGCCGCGTTCGTGTTCTTCGACCAATCCGAGGAGATCACCACCAGCCTGAACAACCTGCGCAACTCCGGGCTGATCGGGGCGGGGCTGGCGGTGCTGGTGCTGTTCGCCTTTCTGCTCCGGGTGCGCGCCACGCTGGTGGTGGCGATCGCCATTCCCATCTCCATCATCGCCACCTTCACGGTGGTATACCTGATGCGGCGCGTCGGCGGGCTCAACTTCTCGCTCAACGTGATTTCGCTCAGCGGCCTGATGCTGGCGGTGGGCATGCTGGTGGACAACAGCGTCGTGGTGCTGGAAAACATCTACCGTTACCGGGAACGCGGCTTGGCACCGCGGGCGGCGGCGATCCGCGGCGCCGGCGAAGTAACCACGCCGGTGGTGGCGGCGACTGTCACCTCGATCATCGTGTTCGTGCCGGTGCTGTTCAATTCGACCAGTACATTCGGCCGCTTCATGGGCGACTTTGCGACCACCCTGGTGGCGGCGATGATCGCCTCCCTGGTGATATCCCTCAGCCTTATTCCCGTGGTCAGTTCGCGCTTTCTGGTGGCCGGCGGCGGTGGCCGGCACCGCTTCATGGATGCGATCGCGGCCGTCTACCGGAGCGTCCTGCGGTGGACGTTGCATCACCGGCTGATCACGGTCGCCGGCATGCTGGTGGTGCTCGCCGGCGGCATCTACCTGCTTACCAAGATCGAGCGCGAGTTCACCCCGCCGACGCCGGCGCGGCGCATGTCGATCGCGGTCACCGCCGAGAACGGGGTGACGTTCGACGAAACCCGGGAGGTGTTCGACGCCTTCGAACGCGACCTGCTCGCGCGCACCGAGGAACTGGAGATCGACGCGGTGTCGGCGAATTTTTCGGCCCGCAGCGGCAACGTGACCGTGTACTTCCGCGACGACGCCTCCACGGAGCGCTCCACGGCCGAACTCACCAACGAGATTCGCGCCATGATGCCGCAGTTGCCCGGGTACAGCTTCTCCGTGGGGCGGCGCTGGGGCCGCGGCGGCGGCGGCGCACTGGGCGTGTCGGTCGACATCACGGGTCCGAACACGGACGTGTTGGCTCTGTTCGCCGAGGACATCGGCGCCAGGCTGGGGGCTCTGCCGGGGGTGAACGACGTGAGCACCAACCTGGAGTCGGGCGATGAGCAGCTCCAGGTGCGGGTCAACCGCGACCGCGCCACCGCCGCCAACCTGACCCCGACGGCCGTGGGCCAACTGTTGAGCTCCAACCTGAGCGAAAGCAATGCCGGCTCCCTTGCCGCCGGCGACGACGAACTTCCGATCCGCGTGCGCGTGACCGAGGCGGCGCGGGTCGACTTGAGCGGTCTTGCGCAGCTCCCCGTGGATCAGGCCGCCGACGCGGTTCCGCTCGGAGCGCTGGCCACCTTCGAGCGCCAACCGGGGCCGCGCTCCATTCAGCGCGACGGCGGCAGCGAGATCGTCTCGGTTACCGCCAACACCGACATGCGCGGCATGTTCCGTCTGCGCGGACAAATCCAGGGCATGCTTGCCCAGCAGCAACTCCCACCAGGGTACACCGCGGAGGTTGGCCAGAATTTCCGGCGCTTCCAGCAGTCGGAGCAGCAGTCGATGTTCGCGCTCATTCTGGCCGCCGCCTTCATCTACCTGGTGATGGCGGCACTGTTCGAGTCGTTCGTGCATCCGATCACGATACTGACCTCGCTGCCGTTCTCGCTGCTCGGCGTCGCGGTGCTGTTCTCCCTCACGGATACCACCTTGAACACCAACTCCTGGCTCGGGATCATGGTGCTGGCAGGGGTGGTGGTGAACAACGGCATCATCCTGATCGACCACATCAATCGCTTGCGTGCCGGCGGCATGGCGCGTACCGAGGCGATCCTTACCGGTGGGCGCGACCGCCTGCGCCCGATCCTGATCACCGCCTGCACGACCATTCTGGGACTGTTCCCGCTGGTAGCCCCACTGGTGGCGCCGGGTGTGTTCGGGCCGGTCGAAGGACGCGCCGGCATCTGGGGCCCGATCGGGCTTGCGGTGGTCGGCGGGCTGACCACCTCCACGTTCATGACGCTGGTGGTGATGCCAACCATCTACGCGCTCCTGGACGACTTGGCGGAATACCTGCGGCGCGTGGTTCGGGCAATGCGACCGGCGCGCCGGCTCCCGGCCCAGCCGACCCCGGAGGCGGAGCGTTGAATATGCGCACAATGAAATCCGGACTGGCGCTTGCCGGTGTGGTGTCGCTGGCGATGGCGCTGGCCGGTTGCGACGTCGTGAACAACATCCTGGGCCGGTCCGGCGACCAACCGTCCGGGGCGGCGGGCGGTTTCGGCGGAGGTGGTTTTGGCGCGGGCGGCTTCGGCGGCCAGACCGCGGCCCTCCCGGTGGTGACCGCGGAGGTGGTGCGGGAAACGGTGTCCAGCTTTCTGGTGGCGACCACCACGCTGACCGCCGAGCGCTCCCTGGACGTGGTGGCGCGCGCCGGCGGCGAGGTGATCGACGTGCTGGTGGAAGAGGGCGACACCGTGCGCGAGGGCCAGCTCCTGGCGCAGTTGGATCCCAACGACGCGCGTCTGGCGTTGGCGGAAGCCCAGGCGCACTACGACAACATCCAGCGCGAATACGCCCGCACCAGCGAGCTCGCCAAGCATGGCGGGGTCACCGACCAGGAGCTGGAAAACCAGCGCTACCAGATCGAGTTGCGCACCATCGCCCTGGAACGTTCCCGCCAGCAACTGACCGATACCGAGGTGCGTTCGCCGATTACCGGCATCGTCGGCGAACGCACCGTGGAGCCGGGCGCGACCATCGCGTCCAACTCCCGCCTGTTCCACGTGCTCGACCCGGATCCGCTGCTGGCGGTGATCCACATCCCTGACGCCGGCCGCCAGAGCCTGCGCGCGGGACAGGGCGTGGAGGTGCAAGCCGCCGGCGGGGTAGAGGTCACCGGGACCATCGTACTCATCAGCCCGGTGGTCGACGCGGAGTCCGGCACGGTCAAGGTCACGGTGGAGCTCGATGGCGCCGGCACGCTGCTGCCGGGGTCGTTCGTTACCGTCCAGGTGCCGACCGAGACCCGTCCCGATGTCCTGGTGGTGCCCAAGCGTGCGGTGCTCCTGGAGCGGGACCAGAGCATCGTGTACCGCGTCCAGGAGGGTGCGGCGGTACGCACGCCCGTGGCGGTGGGTCTGTCGGCACAGGACACGGTCGAGATTACCAGCGGCCTGAGCGTCGGCGACGCGGTGGTAACGGTTGGACATGAGTCGTTGCGCGACGGTGCTCCGGTGCGCACTGCCGGCGAACCGCTGCCGCAGACGGCGGCAGCCGGCGGGGGCGGCGCCGACGGCGGCGGCTTCAGCCTTGCGCAGATTCCGGAACAGCGGCGCCAGGCGATGGTGGAGCGGCTGCTGGCCAACCCCCAGGTCAAGGAAGCCTACGACGCCAAGCTGAAGGAGGATCCCGACCTGGAGACCGACCAGGAAAAACGGCTGGCGTTCTTCCAGGAGCAACTCCAGGCGATCGGTGGGCCGCAGGCGTTGTTCGGCGGCGGCGGTCAAGGTCAAGGGGGCGCCGGTGGCCAGCGCGGCGGCCAGGCCGGCGAGAGCGCGCCGGCCACGACGACGGCCACCGCGGGAGCGGGCGGCGGCGGGTTCAACCTGGCCCAGATGCCGGAGGAGCGGCGCCAGGCGCTGATCACGCGCCTGTTGGAGAATGAAGAGGTGAAGAAGGCCTACGAGGCAAAGCTGGAGGAAGATCCGTCGCTGGAGAACGACGAGCCGCGGCGCCTCGAGTTCCTGCAGGAGCAACTGCAGGCGATCGGCGGGCCGCGTGCCCTGTTCGGCGGCGGCGGCGGCGGTGGTGGCGGGTTCGGCAACTGACCGACGCCGCGGCTCCGACGGGGCGGCGGCCGGCGGTGCTCCGGAGCCGGCGGCTGCCCGCATCCTGGTGGTGGAGGACGATCCCGCAATCGCGGAGTTGATCCAGCTCTACCTGCAGCGCGAGGGCCTGGACAGCACCCTCGCCGCGTCGGCGGAGCAGGCCGACGGCGCGCTGCGCCGGGAGCTGTTCCACCTGCTGATCCTCGACATCAACCTGCCGGGACGCAACGGATTCCAGTTCCTGAACCAGTTTCGCGCCCGCCACTCCACGCCGGTGATCATCGTTTCGGCGCGCGATTCCGACGAGGACAAGGTACTGGGCCTGGGAGTGGGGGCGGACGACTTCGTCACCAAGCCGTTTTCGCCGCGTGTGCTGCTGGCGCGGGTGCGCACCAACCTGCGCTACCTGCACCGCGGGCCGGCGCCGTCGCTGCGCACCATTCGATTGGGCGAATACGTCATCCGCCTGGACGAGTACTCGGTGACCCGTAACGGCGTTCAGATCACCCTGGCGCCCAAGGAGTTCGATCTGCTCAGCTACCTGGTCAACAACGCCGGGCGTGCCTTTACCCCGGAGGAGCTGTACGCCAGCGTTTGGGGCGCCCGCTACGGCGACCGGTCGACGGTTACCGTTCACGTACAACGGCTGCGCAAAAAGCTGCACCGTCCGGGCGTCGCCGGGCTCATCGAGACCGTACCGCGCGTCGGCTACCGCGTTCGCGCCGCTGATGTGAGTCTGGAGCCGTGACCATCAGAACCCGGCTCGCCTTGCTGGTCGTCTCGGTGGTGGCCATACCGGTCGGGGTGGTGGGTCTGCTCGCCTACATCGATTCGCGATCCCTGAGCGACCGGGAGGAGGCGCGCATCGCGGCGTATCGTACCGTCCACACGTGGCTCGCCGAGCAGGTCGCGCCGAACTGGGAGCAGGTGCGCAGCCTCGATCCGCCGCCGGGCCACCTCGCGGTGGTGGTCGACGCCCGCCGCGTGGTGCTGGTCTCGTCGGTGGAAGGAATAGCGCCGGGCACAAGCGTGGACCGCGCCACGTTGACCGCACGATTCCCGCCGCCGCACCTGATCCTGGAGTTCCCGGTCTTCGTCGAAGGCGTCCTGTCCGGGGCGGCGTTCGAAGTGCGCAGCCGACCGAGTCCCTGGTGGTTGCGCTGGCGCTGGTTGCTGGACAGCGGCCGCTACGGCCTGGCGACGCTGATCGTGATCGGCGTGGCCATGGTGTGGTGGCTGGCGCACGTGCTGCGCCGTTCGCTGGCCGACCTGCAGCGCGCCTCGCGGCGCATCGCCGCCGGCGACCTGGATTTCCGGCTGCGCACCGAGGGTCGTGACGAAGTGGCGGCCGTGGCGCGCTCATTCGACCGCATGCGCCGGTCGCTGATCGAGGAGCGCCGCAAGCTGCATGCCGAGCGCGAGCGCAAGCGCAGCTTCCTGATGGCGGTCTCGCACGACCTGCGTACACCGCTGACCAGCATCAAGGGCTACCTGGAGGCGCTGCAGGATGGCATCGCCCGCGACCGCGGCGCCGAGCAGCGCTATCTGCGCATTGCCCGCGACCGGGCGGATCTGCTGGAGACCCGGATCGCCGATCTGAACGAGCTGCTGCGCATGGAGACCGGGGAGTGGCGCATGCAGCGCGATCCGCGCAGCCTGAAAGTGGTCCTCGACGAGTTGGCCGGCGACTACCGGGAGGATGCGGTCCTGCTCGGGCGCAGGTTCCAGACCGCACTCGACCTGCCCGACCACGTCGTGGTGGACGCGGACTGGAGCCTGTTCTCGCGCGTCACCGACAACCTGATGGAGAATGCGCTGCATTATACCCGGGGCGGCGACCGCATCCGGTTCGCGGCGCTGCAGCACAATGGCCACGTGGAGGTTGCCGTGCAGGACTCCGGTCCGGGCATCCCGTCCGACCAGCTGGAGCACGTGTTCGATCCGTTCTTCCGCGGCGAAAACGGGCAGCGCGAGCCGGGCAGCGGCCTGGGGTTGACCGTGGCGCGTTCCATCGTCGAAGCGCACGGTTGGCGGATCAGCGCCGGCGCGGTGACTGGCGGTGGCGTGTGCTTTACGATCGTGATTCCGAACGGACAGTGATTCCGAACGGCCGGTGAACCGGCCGGGTCAGCGGGCGATGGCCGCCAGCTCCTGCCGCACGTCCTGGCCCAGATCGATGGCCAGCGACAGGTAGGCGTCGCCGAGGACGAGCATGGCCGCGTGCGCGGCGCCCTGCGCCTCGCGCAACTGCAGCGACGCCTCATCCAGATCCCGGTTGCTGATCGCCCCGGCCGCGTGGCGCCGCGTCGCCTGCTCCATGCGCAGGTTGGCCCGTTCCAGCCGGAGTGAGGCCAACTCCTCGTCCGCCACCGCGCTCGCCAGCGTGAGCCGGGCACGCGCGAACCCTTCCTCCGCCGCGCGGCGCGCGGTAGCCAGCGCGCGCCGCGTCGTTGCCACCCTTTCCCGCGCCTGCGCGGAAGCGGTTGCATTACGTCCGCTGTCGAACAGCGTGTAGCTGCCGGTGATCGACAGGCTCACCGAACCGGGCCTCGATGCGCCGCGCGCCTTGCGGTAGTCGAGACCGAGCGAGACCGCCGGCAGCGCGCCGCGCTGGGTACGCTCGGCCTGCAGTTCCGCGCCGCTCAGCGCGGCCTCTGCTTCCAGCACCTCGAGGGCGCCGGCGATGGCGGCGGCTGGCGTGGGCTCGGCGAGCAGGGCACGAGCGCCCCAGCGCAGCTCGGCGGGATCGGCGGCGGCCGGCACGGCCAGCGGCGCCGGCGCCAAGCCGAGGTCGGCAAAGAACTCGTCGGTGTCGAGGGCGAGCACGGCGCGCTGCGCATCGAGGGTGTTGCGTTGATCGGCAACGGCAATAGTGGCGTCCAGCAGCGCCAACCGGTCGGCCGCGCCTTGCGCCACGCGGAACCGCGTCTGGGCCAGATCACGCTCGGCGAACCTCAGCCGTTCCTCCAGCAGCGCAACGGCCTCCGTGCGCTCGGTCAGGGTCAGGAACGCGCGCGCCGTCTGCAGGGCCACCTCGTTGCGTACCCGCTGCAGGCGCAGCCGGGCGAGCCGCAGTTGGTCGCGGCGATCGTGCACCGCCAGCGCCTCCGCCGACAGCCGTCCCTCGGGTAACAGATCCTGCGCCACCGACACGCTGTGCATGTCGATCAGCTCGTCGCTGTCGCGGCCCGATCCGTCCAGGCCGACCTCACCGGTATAGCTGCCGGCAATCTGCATGCCCCACGGCAACGCGAGGCCGGCACTGACCGTGGCGGCGGCGCCCAGGTCGAACGTGTCGCCCACGTCGGCGACGGTGCCGGTTTGGAGCGGCGCGAGATCGACACTCGCGGCCGGCGTGGCGCTCACCGATATGGCCAGCCCGCCCTGGTCGATCTCGGCCAGCCGCAGTGCCAACGCGGCCGAACGCGCGGCCGCTTCCGCCTCCACCACGGATGAATGGCCGGCGAGGGCAGCGTCTACCGCGTCGCCGATGTGCAGCGCCTCCTGCGCGACCGCCGGCAGCGCCGCGGCCAGCGCGATCAGCGCCGCATACCAGGGCGTGCGCCTCACTGCACCCCCGGGATAGGCGGCAGGTCGATGCCGGCGGCGTCCTGCAGCCGCAGCCATGCGAACCAGGCCGACCAGCGCGCCGCGCGCACGGCGTCGACGGCGGCAACCTGATCGGCGTGCGAGCCGGCGAGGCCGGATTCGGTGATCACGCCGGCGTCGTACTGTTCCGCGGCGCGGCGCGTCCGTTCCTGCTGCAGCGCAAGCTGCAACTCGCGCAGGGTCACGGTCTGGAACGCTTGCTGGGCGGTGGCGTAGGCGCTGGCGGTCGCGGTCTGCAGGTTGACGGCGGTATCTTCCAGCGCCGCCTTGCTACCGGCCACGGTGTTGGTGGCCGCCTCCCGGTCGAGACGCGAGGTCTCCTCCTCGGACACCAGCTTCAGGTTGATCTCGTCAAGCTCCAGCTGCTGCGCGGCATGCCGGTGCTCGGCGCGCCGGGCGGTAGCGGCGGCGTAGGTGTCGGACGCGCCCAGATCCGGGAGATCGGGCGGCTCCGAGGTGAGCGCTGCCGCATCGAGCGTCGCGGCGTCGATGCCGGTCATGTCGACCAGGTTCGGCAGGGTGTTGAAGCGCCGCTGCTGGCGTGCCGCCGCCAGGTTCAACTCGGCGCTGAGCGCCGCCACCTGCGCCTGCAACTGTTCGGTCTTGCCGGCGGCGCCGACTCGCACCCGCGCATCGGTCAGTTC
This sequence comes from Spirochaetaceae bacterium bin103, assembly GCA_002238925.1. Classification (GTDB taxonomy): domain Bacteria; phylum Spirochaetota; class Spirochaetia; order SZUA-6; family Bin103; genus Bin103. The sequence continues at coordinate 36,098 of MPNH01000045.1, forward strand.
CAGGTCGAGCGTGGCAAGGCGCAGGCGCTCCTCCAACAGGCTGACCTGCTCGTTCGCCTGCTGCAGGCTCACGTACCCCTGCGCAATCGCCAGCAGTTCGCGGGTCGTGCCCTGACCGACGGTAAGTTGCGCGCGCTCCCACTGCAACCTGGCGGCGACCTGATCGAGCCGCGCATCCGAGGATGCCGACGCGCGGTCGAACGCCACGCGCGCATTCTCCCGCTGCAGGGCCAGCGACGCCAGTGCGGGGTTGGCGTCCTGCGCGGCTGCCAGAGCCTCGGCAATCGTCAACCCGGATGCGTCCTGCGCGACGGCTGTCATCGAGAGTGTCAGCAGGCAGATCGTGGCGGCTGCCGTGATGCGGATATTCATGAGTCCTCCTGAAAGCTCTCCGCGTACCTGCGGCTGGACTTTGGGGCGCAGTCCGGAGACCGCCCCGCGGCGAGCTTTCTCGGTTGTATTGCCCCAGGTCCATTATACCGGGCTGTTTCGTTGATGCTGCCGTCGTCGCCATCAACTCTCGCTAAACAAGCCGCCGGGTCGCGCTACCAGTAGCGCAGGGCGTTGGCGAACAGGGCGGCGAGGTCGGCTTCGGCGGCGGGGCGGGGCGCCAGCTTGGTAACCCGGTGCTGTGGCAGGGTGCCGGCCACCAGTGCCGGAATGTGTTCGTCGGTAAACCCTACCGCGGCCAGGCCGGCCGGCATGTCGACGGCTCGCATCAGGTCGATGATGGTGTCTGCGAGGACAGTCCCGGCATCGTCCGCCCCGGCCCCCCCGATGTCGGCGCCCATCAACTGTGCGGCGCGCAGGTGGCGCTGCGGATCGGCGCAGGCGGTGAAGCGGAACACGGCAGGGGCGTTGAGAATGACCGACATGCCGTGCGGGCACATCGGGTGGTCGTCGGGGTACCCGGCCGGATGGTAGCCGGGGCCGGCGGTCTGGCGCGCGGCTACCATGCTCGATACCGGGTAGGACATTCCGTGCGGCAGGTGCACGCCGGCGTTGCCGAAGCCGTAGCCGGCGAAGGTGGCGGCGAGCAGCATGGCGGTGCGCGCGTTATGGTCGTCCGGGTCGCGCATGGCGCGCACCAGGTTGGCCGCCGTCAGCTCGATGGCGCGCTCGGCCCACAGGTCGCTGATCGGATTGGCGCCCTGGTAGGCGGGCCGCAGCGCCGGGTCGGCGGGCGCCTCGCGGGCGGTGTAGGGCATCGCCGTGAACGACTCGACGGCGTGGCACAGCACGTCGAGGCCGGTGCTCGCCGCCACCACCGGCGGCAGGGTGCGCGTGTTGTCGGGGTCGACAATGCCGAGCGTGGGACGCAGCGCGCGGTGTGCGATGCCGGTCTTGGCGCCCATCTCCAGGTAGTCGAAGATCGCCACGCCGGTGGTCTCGCTGCCGGTGCCGGCGGTGGTGGGCACTGCCACCATCGGCCGCAGCGGGCCGGGTACCGGCTCGCCGCGCCCGATCGGTTGGTTGACGTAGGTGAACAGGTCGGCCGGGTAGGTGGTGTACAGGTTGGCCGCCTTGGCGGTGTCCATGGCCGAGCCGCCGCCGACCGCGGCGAACCCGTCGCAGCCGGCCTCGCGCGCGGCGCCGATTGCATCCAGGAACGAGGCGTCGCTCGGCTCCACGCGCGTGTCGGCGTACAGCACCGCATCGATGCCGGCGCCGCGCAGCGACGCGCGTGCCACCGCCACCGGCTCGGAGGCCGCCATTACCGGGTCGGTAACCAGGAATGCGCGCCGTACGCCGAGCGCGCGCAGCTCAAAGCCCAATTCGCGGGTGGCGCCGGCGCCGAACTTGATGCGCGCCCCCTCCATGTTCAGGATCGTCTCGGTGGCCATGTTCGTGATCCCGACGATGCCCCGTACCGGCGCCGCGTGGGAAGCGGCCGCAAAAAAACCCGAGCCCCGGCGGGAGGGTGCCGGGGCCCGGGTATCGGATAGGCGGGCGCTATTAGGCGGCGCTCTGCACGGCGATTTGCCGGGCCTGCGCCTTGGCGCTCTTCGGCACCGTCAGGGTCAGCAGACCGTCCTTGAAGGTGGCGCTGATCTGGTCGGCGTCGACATTCTCCGGCAGGGAGAACGAGCGCTGGAAGGCGCCGGAGCGCCGCTCGCGGATCACGTATCCGTTCTCCTCGCGCTCTTCCTTCCGCTCCTGCTCGGAAGCGATGGTGAGCAGGTTGTGCTCGACGTTGACGGTGAAGTCCTTCTCCGTCAGGCCGGGCAACTCCGCCTCCAGGTGGTAGGCGTCCGCCTGCTCGCGCACGTTCACCCGCGGTGCGGTCGGCGCGGAGCCGGCAATGCCGGACCCGTGGGGCAGGCCCCAGTTTTGAAACACGCTGTCGAACCAGCGGTCGAAATTCGCCGATGCGGGGCGATAGGGCCGATAGGTAACCAGGTTTCTCATTTCGTTCCTCCTATGAGTTGGTCTTCGCTTATCTATAAGCAGCAACCGTGCCAACTGTTCCAAGGGCGGTTTGTGGCCGTTCTGAGGCGTTTCCCGGGTCCAACTTGCCGGTTTCCGGTGGAGTGATGTATCGAAACGACCCACGGCGCCGAGCGCCCCCTCCAGTTGGGTCATTATTTCCCCACCGCGGTTCGAAAGGCCGGCCGGACTGTTCCAGACTTCCCCGGAGGTAGCCTCTGGCGCGTGCCTCGCGTACGCTACCGATGGCGAAACCGATGAGCGAGCAACCTCCCGTCCATGTCCAGCCGCATCACCACGGCCCTCCCGTGGTGCGGTTCTGCAGCGGCTGTACCGCCCCGCTGGAGCGCCGCCGCGTGGAAGGCAAGGTGCTGCCGGTCTGCCCACGCTGCGGCCAGGTGGTGTACGCCGACCCCAAGGTGGCGGCGGGGGCGATCATCGAGCACGCCGGCCGCATCCTGCTGTTGCGGCGGGCGATCTCGCCGGCGCGCGGCTTGTGGACGTTTCCCGGCGGCTACGTGGACCGCGGCGAGCCGGTGCCGGAGGCGGCCGCCCGCGAGGCGCACGAGGAGGCGGGCGTGACGGTGGCGGTGGGCGAACTGCTCGGCGTCTACTCGGCGCGCGACGTGGCGGTGGTGCTCATCGTCTACCGCGCGCGGCTTGTGTCCGGCACGCCGCATGCCGGTGCGGAGGCGCTCGAGGTGCGCTGGGTGCAGCCGGAGCACCTCCCGTGGGACGAACTGGCGTTCCCGAGCACCGCCGCGGCGCTGACCGACTGGCGGAGCACACTGGCGGAGTAGAGGCGGCGGGCGAGCGGGAGGCTACTTCCTGTTGCCCGCGCGTTGCACCTTGGCCCAGGTGTCGCGCAGGCCTACCGAGCGGTTGAACACCGGCGCACCGGGCCGGGAGTCGTGGTTGTCCACCACGAAGTAGCCGTGGCGCAGAAACTGGAAGATCTGCCCGGGCTGTGCTTCGGCCAGGCCCGGCTCCACCTTGCAGGCGGTCAGGATCACTTCCGAGTTCGGGTTGAGATGGCGGGCCAGGTCGTCGTGCTCCACCTCGTTCATGTTCTCGGTGGTGAACAGGTGATCGTACAGGCGCACCTCGGCGCTGTGGGCGTGCTCGGCCGACACCCAGTGCAGAGTGCCGCGCACCCGCCGGCCGTCGGCGGTGCCGCCGCCGCGCGATGCCGGGTCGTAGCTGCAGCGCAGCTCGGTCACCCGTCCGGCGCCATCTTTCACCGCCTCGTCGCAGGTAATGTAGTAGGCCCCCTTCAGGCGCACCTCGCGGCCTGGTGACAGCCGGAAGAACTTGCGCGGCGCCTGCTCCATGAAGTCGCTGCGCTCAATGAACAGTTCGCGGGTGAACGGCAGCGTCCGCTTGCCGGCATCCGGATCCTCGGGGTTGTTCTCCACCTCGACCTGCTCGGTCTGTCCCTCCGGGTAGTTGGTAATAACTGCCTTCAGCGGGTCGAGTACCGCCATCATGCGGGTGGCGGTGCGGTTCAGTTCCTCGCGCAGGTAGTACTCGAGTTGCGCGTAGCTGATCAGCACGGTGGTCTTGGTGAGCCCCACGCTGCGCACGAAGGCGCGGATGGCGCTGGGGGTGTAGCCGCGCCGGCGCAGGCCGCGCAGCGTGAGCAAGCGCGGGTCGTCCCAGCCGTGCACGGTGCCGTCGCCCACCAGGCGGCGCAGGATGCGCTTGTGCAGCACGGCGAATCCGACGTTGAGATGGTTGAACTCGATCTGCCGCGAGTGGAAGATGCCCAGCTTGTCCAGGTACCAGTCGTACAGCGGGCGGTTGTTCTCGAACTCCAGCGAACACAGCGAGTGGGTGACGCCTTCGACCGAGTCGCTCTGGCCGTGCGCCCAGTCGTACATCGGGTAGATGCACCAGGCATCGCCGGTGCGGTAGTGGCGGGCGGGGTGGGGGGGGGGCCGCTGGATGTCGCGCGCGGGGCGCGGCGGATGCGGTACATCACCGGATCGCGCAGGTTCAGGTTGGGGGAGGCCATGTCGATGCGCGCACGCAGCACGTAGGCGCCGTCGGCGAACTCGCCCGCGCGCATGCGCCGCAGGAGGTCGAGGCTGTCGGCCGGCGGCCGGTTGCGGTCCGGGCTCTCGCGTCCGGGGCGGGTGGGCACACCGCGGTATTCGCTGATCTGTTCCGCCGTCAGGCTGTCGACGTACGCATCGCCCTGCTTCACCAGTTGCTCGGCCAGTTCGTACAGCTGTTCGTAGTAGTCGGATGCGTAGTACTCGTGCTCGCCCCAGTCGAAGCCGAGCCAGCGGATGTCCTCCTTGATCGACTCCACGTATTCCAGCTTCTCGCGCTCGGGGTTGGTGTCGTCGAAGCGCAGGCTGCAGAAACCGTCGAATTCCCGGGCGACATCGAAGTTGAGGGTGATCGCCTTGGCGTGGCCGATGCCGATGTAGCCGTTCGGCTCCGGCGGCCAGCGCGTCTGCACGCGGTCGAAGCGGCCGGCGGCCAGGTCTTCGCGGATCGCCTTGCGAATGAAGTCGGACCCCTCTGGTGCGGAGTCCGGGGCTGGGGATGGGCTGGCGTTACTCACGTCGCGGCTAAAGTTAGCTGTTTCCGGTGCCAAAATGAACCGCAACTACCGTCGCTTAGAAAGTGTTCGGTAACTCAAGTTTCCTATAGACGGAACAAAATATGTTCGGTAACTTTAGTTTTCGATGATCGAACACATTCCCCGCGGACGCGGCCGCCCGCGCCGTGAGGACGTGTACCGGCGGGTGGAGACCCAGATTCGAGAAATGCGCGAACGCATGGGAGGACTGCCGAGCCCGGCGGAGGCAGACGGTATCTGGCGTGGCATATGGTACGAGGAAGTTCATCACTCGACCGCGATCGAAGGCAACACGCTGGTTCTGAAACAGGTCGAGAGCCTTCTTGACGAGGGCCGGGCTGTCGGCAACAAGGAACTGCGAGAGTACCTGGAGGTGCGTGGCTACGCCGACGCCGCGGACTGGGTGTACCGGCAGGCAATCAGTCGCACGGGGCTCTCCCATCCCCACGAAATACTGACGCTGGCCGAAGTGCGCAACGTACACTTCCAGGCAATGCAGTCGGTGTGGCAGGTGGCGCCGCATCCGGATGCGACCGGGCGCGAGAGCCCCGGCAGCTTCAGGGAACATGACATCCATCCCTTCTCGCGTGGCATGGTTCCCGTCACCTGGCCGCTCATTTCCGCGGAGGTGAATACGTGGCTGGACAGCGTCAACTCGCTCGACGCGACCCGCACGGCGTTTCCCGAGGCACTGGCCCGGACCCACTGCCGATTCGAACAGATTCATCCCTTCCTGGACGGCAACGGCCGAGCCGGGCGACTGGTCCTCAATCTGATCCTCGTTCGGCTCGGCTACCCGCCCGCGGTCATCTACAAGCGCGACCGGGCGCGGTATCTCCGTGCTCTGCACCGTGCGGACGAAGGCGACCCAGGCCCGCTCGGCGAGATGCTCGCGCGCGCGATTCTCGCCAGCCTGCATCGGTTCGTCATACCGGCGGTAGCCGGCCCGGCGCGACTGGTACCGCTGGCCGCACTGGAGACTCCCGATCTGAAGGGGTCGGCGCTACGGGCCGCGGCCGCGCGTGGGCGGCTCCGCGCCACCCGAGGGTCCGACGGCCACTGGCGCAGTACCCGCCAGTGGGTCGACGAATACCGAGCAAGCCGATACCTGCGTGGCGGCGAAACTCGCTGAGGGGCGATCCGCCGTCCATCTTATCGCAGGCGAAGGTTCCGGCCTTGCGTCGCGGCAGGCGCTCCGGGCACCTTGTGGGAGCGATGCAAACGGACCGAGAGCCGACCCTGCTGCTGCGGGGCGGACATGTCATTGATCCGGCGGGGCGGGTGGACGGCATCGCGGACGTGGTGGTTGCCGGCGATCGTGTCGCAGCCGTCGTGCCGGACGGCGCCGCGCCGGAGGCCGCTCCTGCCACGGTCGTGGACTGTACGGGCCGTTACGTGTGCCCGGGCTTGGTGGACCTGCACGGCCACTACTATGAGGGCAGCCTGTTCGGCATCGACCCGCGCGCGGCACTGCGCGGCGGGGTGACCACGGCGGTCGACGCCGGCACCTGCGGCTGCGTCAACTTCGCCGAGTTCCGGCGCACCGCCATCGACGGCGCCGCGCTGCGCGTGCTGCCGTTCATCCACATCGGCTGCCTGGGCATCCCCACCTCTACGCTCGGCGAGTTGCGCGACCTGCGCCATGCACGCCCGCGCGAGACCGCTGCGGCGATCCTCGAGCACCGCGACATCGCCCTGGGGGTGAAGTTCCGCGCCGGGGTGATGGCCGAGGGCCACAACGTGGAGGCGGTGGAGCTGGCTTTGCAGGCGGCCGATGAGGCCGGCACGCGGGCGATGGTGCACATCAGCGTGCAGGGCGCCACCCGCGAGGTGCTGGCCCGCCTGCGGCCCGGCGATATCGTTACCCACTGCTTTACGGGGCGCGGCGACGGCATACTCGATGGCGCAAGCGGGGCGCTGCGTCCGGAGGCGCTGGCGGCGCGTGGCCGCGGCGTGGTGTTCGACGTCGGCCACGGCTCCGGCAGCTTTCGCTGGGAGACCGCGCTGAAGGCGTTCGAGCATACCTTCTACCCGGACACCATCAGCACCGATCTGCACCGCTACAATGTCGAGCAGGTGGTGTTCGACCTGCCCACCACCATGTCCAAGTTCCTGCTGCTCGGCATGAGCCTCGCCGAGGTGGTGGAGAAGGCCACCCTGGCGCCGGCACGCGCCATCGGCCGCGCTCCCGAGTTGGGCACCCTGCTGCCGGGCGCCAGCGCCGACGTGCTGGTATTCGCGGTGGAGGAGGGCGAGTTCCGGTTCCGCGACTCGCACTGGCAGGAACGGGTCGGCGAGCGCCGCCTGCGCCCCGAACTGGTCGTATGCCGCGGGCGCCAGGTGCGGCCCGCCGAAGTACCGGTGCGCCTGCGCCGCCTGACCGCCTGGGACCACGAAGCCTACGCCACCATGCGCACGGCCGCCGCGGCCGCCGGCAACTACTGACCTCACGGCGCCGAACCGGTCCCAGCCGCTCCGGCGGAAGGTCAGGCCGGCGCCACCGCCGTCTACGAGTGCCCGGCCGGGAGGTGGGTGGTGAGGAAGTGGAGGGCGTTGTCGGCCAGCACCGCGGCGATCTGGTCGGCCGGGTAGCCGCGCTCGGCCAGGATTGGCGCCAGCCGTCCGAGGTCGGCGATCGAGGTGAGTTCGCGTGGGGTCTGGTTGGAACCGAAGCCGCCGTCGAGGTCGCTGCCGACCGCCACCTGGTGCGCGTTGCCGGCAAGCTGGCAGATGTGGTCGACGTGGTCGGCCAGCGCGGACATCGGCACCAGGTCGGTACTGGATTCGCCGCGTACCCAGCCGGGGTGGAGCATCCAGGCATCGCACGCCACCGCCACGATGCCGCCGCGGTCGAGCACCAGGCGCATCTGGCCGTCGCTGAACTGGCGCCCGCCGGGCACCAGGGCGCGGCAGTTCTGATGGCTGGCCAGCAGCGCACCGCCGTAGTGGTCGAGCGCTTGGTGGAAGGCGCGGTCGGACAGATGGGTGACGTCCAGGATCAGCCCAGCCGCCTCGAACGCGGCCAGCAGCTCCCGCCCGGCCGGTGTCACGCCGCCGTCGGTGCCGGTGCCGCCGGCATAGCGCCCCAGCCCGTAGTGCACCAGGCTGGCCACGCGCAGGCCGGCGTCGTACCAGCGCTGCACGTGCTCGGGCGAAATGATCGGGTCGCTGCCCTCCATGGCCAGCACGACTCCGACGCGCTGCTCGCCACCGCCGCGCCAGCGCTCGGCGTGGGCGCTCACCGCGGAGGAGGACGCCAGCAGGGCCACCTCTCCCGCCTCCGCCAGCGTGCGGTACCAGGCGAGTTGCCCGGCGGCCACCGCGGCGGCCGCGGCCGGCGTAGGATAGTCGAGCAGGTTGCCGTGGATGGCGGTCTCGCCCACCGGAGTGCGCGCGATCAGCGTGGCCAGGCACAGGCCCACTCCGCCGGTCCGCATCTCCGGCAGGGTGGTGGTGGCCAGGCCGCGTCCGCCGTGGTCGGTCAGCCCCTGTTCGCCGCGGTTCAGTTGCGCCAGCGGCAGGGTCAGGTCGCGCTTGTATCCGAGCGCGTTCCAGGCGAGATCCAGGTGGCAGTCGACGATCAACGGCGAAGGCGTGGCCATGTGGTACAGTGCACAGCAACGTGCGCGTTACGTCCAGTGTCCACTACATCAGCCGCCGCTCGCCGGTGCTCTCCCGCCGCGGCATGGTGGCTTCGTCATCGCCGCAGGCATCGCTGTTCGGCCTGCAGATGCTGTCCGCGGGCGGCACCGCCGCCGACGCCGCGGTAGCGGCCGCGGCCGGGCTGCAGGTCACGATGCCGTGCCAGACCGGTCTCGGCGGCGACTGCTTCGTGCTCTACTACGAGGCGGCCACCGGCACCGTCCACGCCCTGAACGGCTCCGGGCGCAGCGCCGGGCAGCTCAGCCTTGAGTTGCTGGCGCGGCAGGGGCTGGGCGGCGCGCTGCCCGTCGATCACGCGCACAACGTCACCGTGCCCGGCGCACCCGCGGCGTGGGAGGACGTGCAACGCCGTTTCGGCACGCTGCCGCGCGAGCGGGTGGTGGCGCCCGCTGCCGCGCTGGCCGAGGAGGGCTACCCGGTCGCACCGCTCACCGCCGCCTTGTGGGAGGGCGGCGCCGCGCCGCTGATGAGCGCGCGGCACGGCGGCGAGCTCCTGCTCAATGGCCGCGCGCCGCGCGCCGGCGAGGTGATGCGGATCGCCACCCTGGCAGCCACCTTGCGCACTTGGGGCGAGAGCGGCGCGGCGCCGTTCTACACCGGCGCGATCGCGGAGCGCGTGGTGGCGGAGGTCGGCGCAGCCGGCGGGATGCTGGCGCCGGCGGACCTGGCGGCGCACCGCAGCGCGTGGGTGCAGCCGCTGTCGGTCGACTACCGCGGCCGGCGCATCTGGGAATGCCCGCCAAACGGCCAGGGGCTGGCGGTGCTGGTCGCGTTGCGGCTTCTGGCGCAGTTCGACCTTGCGGCGGAGCACGGCGCGCACGCCGGCGCCGACCGTTACCACCTGGCCATCGAGTGCATGCGGCGTGGGTTCGCCGCCGCGGCGCGCTGCGTGGCCGACCCCGAGCACGCCGAACTGCCGATCCGGCAGCTTCTGAGCCGCGACTACGCGGCCGCGGTGGCGCGCCACATCGATCCGCGCCGGGCGAGCGCGCCGCCACCCGGCGGCGAGGAGCCGGTGGCGCCCGGCGACACCGTGTACCTGTGCACGGCCGACGCCGCCGGCAACGCATGCTCGTTCATCGGCAGCAACTACATGAGCTTCGGCACCGGCATCGTGCCGGAGGGGTGCGGCTACGCGCTGCAGAACCGCGGCGCCGGCTTCGTGCTGGAGCCGGGCCACGCCAACAGCCTGGCACCGGGCAAACGTCCCTACCACACCATCATCCCCGGCATGATGACCAACTCCGACGGCGGCCTGCAGGCGGCGTTCGGGGTGATGGGCGGTTTCATGCAGCCGCAGGGGCACCTGCAGGTGGTGTCGGCGCTGCTGGACGACGGCGTCGATCCGCAAGCCGCGCTTGACCGCCCGCGTTTTCAGCTCGCGGCCGGCAGCGTGGCCGCTCTGTCCGGCGCCGCGGTCCGCCTCGAGGAAGGGCTGGAGGCGGTAGCCGACCAACTGCGGGACCGTGGCCATCGCGTGCAGCTGGCGGCCGGGGATGCGCGGCTCGGGTTCGGGCGCGGACAGGCGATCTGGCGTACCGGCGAGGGCGTGCTGTGGGGCGGCAGCGACCCGCGCGGCGACGGCTGCGCCCTGGGGCTACCCGGCTAGCAGCAGCAGAGATCGCTCAGCGGTAGCGGTCGATCAGCCGGTCTACCTTGGGCTTGTCGAAGCCGACCACGATGGTGCCATGGAAGTCGAGCACCGGGACCGCGGTCTGGCGCGACTTGTGCAGCATCTCGCCGGCCTTGCGGTCGTCGCGTGACACGTCGTAGTCGACGAACTTCACCCGCCGCTGGCGCAGGTAGCTCTTGAGTTGATCGCAGAACGTACACGTAGGCGTTGAGTAGATGCGAACCGCCATAATGCCCATCATTATATCATGACGGCCAGCGATCGCCCCAACGTCATCGTCTTCTTCACCGATCAGCAGCGCTGGGACACCGCCGGGGTGCACGGCAACCCGGGCCGCCCCGGTTGACGGCTGCGGCGGTGGGCGTCACGGTAGCGGAGTGAACGAGTCCGCGCCGCGCAGCCCTGAAACCTCGTGGAAGGCGACGGTGCGCCGGCTGGAGCGGGAAGAGGCCAGACTGGCGGCCTGCGTCGCCGACGACGAATGGCGATTCGCCGGCCTGAAGAACCTGGACCATGTGTTCGGTCTGTGCGCGACCCGCTTTTCCCTGGCGCTGCACATACTCGAAGGGGTGCGCGCAAGCGGCGAACCGGCGCCGCGGCTGTACCGCCGGGCGCGGCAATGCGCGGTCAGCGGACTGGCACTGCTGGAGGAACTGCAGGCGACCGGCATCTCATCCGACCAGCGCGAACTGATCGCCGGCGACCCCGGTTACCGACACGCCCGTGAGTTGTTCCAGGAACTGGTGGTGCGCGGCGGCGGTGCACTGCTGGAACCGGAGCAGGCCGCCGCCGCGACATCGCGCGAGCTCGCGCGCATCGTCACGGCGGCGCTGCGCAAGTATGCCGCCCGCGACGATACCTACGCGCCGCTATTCCACTCCGAGCGCCTTCCGCTGCCGTTGCGCCGCTTCCTGCGTTCGATGTTCGCCAACGTCGCGCCCGAGAATGAGCCCGATCCACCGTACGGCATTGAGCGCGAGGAGGACCAGGAGCTGCTGGCGGCAGAGCGCATCCGGCTGCCCCTTTCGCAGGCGATCCTGCTGTTCGAAAACGAGATTCTGCCGCCGCTGCAGCAACAGTTGGCGGCCAACCCGGGCGACCCGCGGCTGCAGCAGGAGATTGCCCGCATCGAGCATCAGCTCGATGAGCTGCGCCGCACGCGCTTCATTCCCCGCTCCACGCCGATCGTGCTTGAGAAGGGGTTCTATACCGAGTGGTTCAGCGGTTTTACGGCGGATGGCGAAGCGCTGGTGAGCGTACCATTGCGGGTCACCTTTCGCGGCGGCACCAATCTGGACCGCATGCAGGAACTGATCACGGCCGAGATCGCCCGCCGCACCGCCGGGCGCGGCATCTGTCCCGAACTCGACGCTGCCTACCAGTACCTGCGCTCCCTGGAGAGCGGTATCTACGGCAGCAGCCGGACGCCGAGCCTGCGTCTGAACGCGCGGCGCGGATTCCGCATCCTGAAGCAATCGGTGCCGGCGCTGGCGCGGCTGGAGGATCGCGACGAATTGCGCCGCTTGCTGGCACTGGTGGCGGCGTCGTCGCGCTGGCGCGCCGAGCGCCAGATAGAGGCGGTGCTGGCATCCGGGCGCCTACCGCCGCAACTGCAGGGCGAGCGATGACCGCCGATGCGGCTGCCACGCGGCCGGCTGCCGTGCCGGGGCGTGAGACTGCTGCGACGGCGGCACCGAGTGCCGTGCAGCGCCGTCCGCTGCTGCCGCTGTCGGTCGGCCATTTCTGTGTCGACTCCTACGCCGGCATGCTTGCGCCGATGGTGCCCCTGCTGCAGGAACGGCTTGGACTCAGCTTGGCCGCCACCGCCACCATCGGCGCGGTGATGGCGTTCAGCAACCTGTCGCAGCCGCTGTTCGGCCTGCTCGGCGACCGCCTGCGGCGGCGCAACCTGGTGCCGGCGGGAGTGCTGCTGGCGGCGGTATGCATGCCGCTGATGGGGGTGACAGCGAGTTTCGCCCTTACCCTTGTTGTGATCGCGGCGGGCGGCCTCGGCGTTGCCGCGTTTCATCCGCAGTCATTCGTTATCGCCGGCGACCTGAGCGGGGCGCGGCGGGCGTTCGGAATCGCGCTGTTCGTGTTTGCCGGTACGGTCGGGCTGGCCACCACGCCAACCTGGCTCACGTTCACGGTCGATGCATTCGGGACCAAGGTACTGCCGCTGGCCGCGCTGCCGGGCGTGGCGGCGGCGCTGGCGATCTGGCGCTGGGTTCCGCTGCGCGCGGATCCGGCGCAGGATCAGGGCTGGCGCGCGGTGGGCGCCCAGCTCACCGCCAGCCTGCGTCCGCTGGCCACGATTCTCGCGGTCGTGGTACTGCGCAACGTCACCTTCCTCGGCTTCAACCTGTTCATTGCCATCCTGAACCGCGATCGCGGCATGGGCCTGATGGCGGGCGGCATCGCCCTGTCGGTGTACAGCCTGGCCGGGGTGCTGGCCAGCCTGGGGGTGGCACGGATCGCCGATCGCACCGATGCGAAGCCGCTGGTGTGGGGGTCGCTGGCGGCGGCCGCACCGTTTCTGTTCGCCTACGCGCTGGTGCCGGGGCCGGTGTCGCTGCTGCTGTTGGCGGCCGGCGGCGGCCTGCTCGGCTCCAGTACGTCGGTAATGGTGGCGCTCGCCCAGCAGGCGGCGCCCGGACAGCGCGCGCTGGCCTCCAGTTTGCCGCTGGGGATGAGCTGGGGGCTGGCCAGTCTCACCCTGCCGCTGCTCGGCTGGATTGCCGATCTGGCCGGCGTCACCGTCATGCTGAGTGCGCTCGGCTGGCTGCCGCTGGTAGCCGCCGCCATCGCATTCCGCTTCCTGCCCCCGCGTGACACACCCTCACGTGCCGATACGCC
>MPNH01000092.1 GCA_002238925.1 Spirochaetaceae bacterium bin103
CACGAGCGCCACCCCTCCCAGCCGTAGCGGCGGTCGAACTCGCGCAGTTGGCACAGCAGCTCGTAGTTTGCCGCGTCGATGCGCGCCGACAGCTCGGCGATCTGGTTCCCGAGGCGTTTCAGCTCGGACTCCTGGGCCTGATCCGGCGGCCGGACTATCACCGTCGACTCAGGCCGCTCGGGCGCCGTCGCGTGGCGTGCAAGGGTGATCGTGTTGTGTTCCATGATGCATCGTACACCCGGATTTCACCCGCCCCTTCACGGCCCGAGGAGCCGTCGGAGGACGGATTTTGGCTCTCGGGGTCAATACGTGCGGACGCGCCAGGGAGAAGCCGGCCACGCGCACCGTGCGCGAAATCCTGGCTGGAGTCGGCACGCGGCTCACTTGGACCGCAAGAACCATGTCAACCCCAAATCCACGATATCAGCAACTATTTTCGCACCAATCTCGGCACGGAAGCGAACGTCTGTCGCCTGAATCGGGACGCACGAGTGGTATGGCCAGGGAGAGGCGCTCGACCAGGGTCGACCAGGGTGGAGGAGGTCGACTCCGGGCGGCCTGACCGGTACCGTGTCGGTCAGCGACAATGAGGATCTACATCACCAGTATCTTTGTGGACGACCAAGCCAAGGCGTGCGCGTTCTACACCGGCAAGCTCGGCTTCCAGGTCAAGCATGACATTCCGCTCGGCAAGTACCGTTGGCTCACGCTGACGGCAAGCGACGATCCCGAGGGCACGGAATTGCTGCTGGAGCCGAGCGACCACGCCGCCGTACCGCCCTTCAAGACCGCGCTGATGGCCGACGGCATCCCCGGCGCCTCCTTTCAGGTGGACAATCTCGACGCCGAGTTCAGGCGCCTGCGCGAGCTTGGGGTAGAATTCATGCAAGCCCCCGCCGCGGAGGGCGAGGTCAAGACAGCGGTCCTGAACGACACCTGCGGCAACCTGGTCCAGCTTGTCGAGATGCCCAAGGAATGAACCATGTGGAGCCCACTTCCGCGCGGGTTGCCCTGGTAACCGCCGCAAGCCGCGGAATCGGTGCTGCCTGTGCCCGACAACTCGCCGCCGAAGGGTACGAGGTTGCCCTCATGGCTCGCAGTGAACAGGTGCTCTCGGTGGCAGAGGAGGTGGGCGGCTTGGCGGTGCGCGGTGACCTGACCGAGCAGCCGGACATTGCTCGCCTGATCGATACCGTGGGCGAGCGCTGGGGCCGGCTCGACGTGCTGGTGAACAATGCCGGCGATCCACCGAAAGGCGATCCGCTGACGCTACCGGACGCCGCGTGGCGCGACTCGTTCGAATTGCTGTTCATGAGTGCATTGCGGCTGTCCCGCGCGGCGGTGCCGCTGTTGCGCGCGGCCGACGGCGGCGCCATCGTCAACATCTCCGCCGCGGACGGGTTGGAACCCCACCTGATGTTCCCGATCGGCGGATCGATGCGCGCCGCCCTGAGCGCCCTCACCAAGCTGCTCGCGCGCCGTCTGGCCGCCGACCGCATCCGCGTCAACTCGGTGCTGCCGTGGGTGGTGCTCGACGCCGCCAGCGAGTGGCGCTCGGAGGAGATACCGATGTCCCGCGCCGCCACCCACGACGAGGTCGCACGCGTAGTCTCCTTTCTGTGCAGCCCCGCCGGCTCGTACCTCACCGGAGTCAACCTCCCCATCGACGGTGGCTGGTCCCGCCGCCTGTAGCCCGCCGCTACGTGGTCTTCCCGCCTGCCGATGCCGCGCCTGCCGTTGACCGCGCTCTGGTAGCTTTCTAGACTGTGAGCATGGGCCTGACCCACGTTACGCGCGTGAGCAACCTCGCTGGCAATGGGACGCCGTACGAGGCGGAATTCCTGGTCGACACGGAAGCGGTGGATTGTCTCGGCCCCACTGAGCGCCTCCTTGCCGCCGGGATAGGGCCGGAAGCCAAGGCCGTGTACGAACTGGCCAACGGCGAGCCGGTGGAATACGAGTATGGGTTTGCTCGCGTGGCGCTGATGGGTCAGGAGACCGTGGTGCAGATCATCTTCGGCCCCGACGATGCCGAGCCGATCCTCGGCGTGGTGGCACTCGCAAACATGGGAGTCACCGTCGATCCGATCACCCGAACGCTACGCCGACTGCACGCCAAGCCGCTCAAGCAGTTCCGCTGATTGGGGCGCGGAAGCAGCGGCAGCAGCGGCACGCTGAGTTGACTGTTCGGACTGTGCCGCGTATATCTCGGCATGGAGCCGGTACGGTACACTGAGGTCAGCGGCGTCCCGCGCAACCGCAAGCCGGCTGAGACCCGTTCACCGGTTGCTGGCGGAGCCGGGCGGAGCAACGAGTTTGGCCAGCCGATCGGGCCCGAGTTGGCGGGTTGGAAGCCGCCGCCGGCACCCCGCCGTTCCATCCTGCACGGCCGATTCTGCCAACTGGAGCCGCTGCGCGAGGAAGCGCACGGCCAATCGCTGTTCGGCTCCTTCGCCGCCGATGCGCGCGGCACCAACTGGACCTACATGCCCTATGGCCCGTTTACGGCGTACGCGGACTTCCGCCGCTGGCTGGATTGGGCGTGCGCGGCAGCCGGTCCGCTGTTCTTCGCCATCGCCGATACGGCCACCGGCACGGCGGCGGGGGTTGCGTCGTACCTGAACATCGACACCGCCAACGGCTCCATCGAAGTGGGGCACATCCACTATTCGGAGCAGCTCAAGCGGACCCGCGCCGCCACCGAGGCGATGTACCTGCTCATGAAGCAGGCGTTCGATCTCGGCTACCGCCGCTACGAATGGAAGTGCGACGCGCTGAACCGGCCGTCGCGCGCCGCCGCACGGCGGCTCGGGTTCCGGTTCGAGGGGCTGTTCCGCAACGCCGTGGTCTACAACGGCCGCAGCCGCGACAGCGCCTGGCACTCGATCGTCGACAGCGAGTGGCCGCGCCTGGACGCCGCCTTCCGGACTTGGCTGGACGCGGCCAACTTCACCGGTGAAGGGCGCCAGCGTCACAGTCTGAGCGCCCTCACCGCACCGCACTCGACCGACATCGTCACGGCAGTCGGGAGCTAGCACGATGGCTTCGGAATTCACCGCGGCAGCCGGCTCGGCGCCGCGCGCCGCCGCTTTCGATACCCGTTCCCCGGGACGCTGGATCGTGTCGCACCTGCGCCGCTACCCGGTTGTCTGGAGTTGTCCCGTTTTGGTGGACAGGTAACTGCTGAGGTCTGATTCTTCTTGAGAGAACGTTGGACCTGAAAACCGGGTCGGTCAAGGGGCCTCGAAGGGCGCTGTTGGAAGACCTCGGATCTGT
>MPNH01000093.1 GCA_002238925.1 Spirochaetaceae bacterium bin103
AGAACGCCCGCGCCGTCTACCAGGGCCGCGACCCACGGGTGCGATCCACCACCCCGACCTTCGACGAGGCGGCCGAGATCGTGATCGAGATGCGCGCCGGCACCTGGCGCAATCCGCTGACGGCCGATATCTGGCGTTCGTCGTTCCGGCGGTTGGTCTCGCCCGTGATCGGTGGGAAACCGATCAGCGACGTTACCAGTGCTGATGTGCTCTCTGTACTTACGCCGATCTGGTTTGATGGTAGGCACGAGACCGCGCGCCGGCTGCGGCATCGGATCGGCGCGGTGATGCGGTGGTCGATCGGCGCCGGCCATCGGACCGACAATCCGGCCGGTGAGGCGATATCGGAAGCACTTCCGAAAAACGGCCCAGCGGTGAGGCCGCACCGGCGAGCGCTGCATCATCGAGAGGTAGCTGGCGCGCTTGCCAAGATTCGGGCGTCCAACGCATGGCCAGCAACCAAGCTGCTGTTGGAGTATACGGTTTTGACCGCGACGCGATCCGGAGAGGCCCGGCTTGCGACTTGGAGCGAGGTGGATCTCCAGGCCGGGGTCTGGACGGTACCGGACGAGAGAATGAAATCCGGTCGTGAGCATCGGGTGCCGCTATCAACGCGGGCGCTGGAGTTGCTCACTGAAGCACAGAAGTTGTCGGATGGCTCTGGCCTTCTGTTTCCGTCGCCGACCGGCAAGGGGCTGAGCAGCGTGACGACAAGATCGCTTTTGGATGGGTTGGGTATCGACGCCACGATGCACGGGTTCCGTACGTCATTCCGGTCCTGGTGCGCGGAGAACGACGAATCGAGAGAATTGGCCGAGGCTGCGCTTGCGCATGTCGTCGCGGGTGTCGAAGGCGCCTACATGCGCTCCGACTTGTTCGAGCGGCGGCGCAGATTGATGCAAGCGTGGGCGGATTACTTGGGATGTTCAGGGACGGTCTGACGCAGAATGGAACTGGTGCCGCCAGAGGTGCAGCGACTGGCCTGTGACTCCGCCGGGCTGATGGCCACCTCAATCCCCATTGGCAGCTAAATCAGTACGGTATGAGGAATAGAGGATACCATCGAGCGTGTCTATCACTGACAATACCATCGCGGATAGTTCTTCCATGCTTGGGGTTTGAACCAACACGGCTCTCTATTCGCTGCCTTTCCTCCTCGTAGTGAACGTCACCGAGGACGGACTTACCCCTTCCCGTCCGTGGCGCTCTTCGCTATCACGGTCAGCACTGCCGGCGGCTTGGGGTCCAAACCACCACGGCGTGGAGGGACCGTCCCGTCTCGGGCTACGCTCGGCGCAAGCCGACATGACGCCGTCGGCGTGGATCTGTCGGCAACTCGCTGTGGTCCCCCGCCAGCCGCCGCGTATGGAGCGCGTTCCACCACGGAGGTTCAGATGTTGAACCAGAAGGGCACTCGAGGCGACTACGGGGCCGCTAGCCGTGGCGTTCAAGAACCAGCTCGGCGCGTTGGAGGTAGGCTGGAAGTCCAGTTCACGCTGTCCCTCGCGGAGATCGAGGCGCGGCTCGCTGCTCGGTAGAGCGTCGGCTGCAGGAGATGGAACAGCGGGATGTCGAAATTCAAGCCGCACCGCGGGGGTATCAGCGCCTCGGCGGCTGAGCCGCGTATCTGACGACTAGATTCGCCGCGGAGGTAATCTCGCTGATAGCTGCCTCGTACTTTTCGACGGCCGCCTCCGCTACTTGCTGGGAGACGCCAGCCTCGAGCCCGGCCTCCACCAAGCATTCCCGGAGATTGCCACCATAGACTTGCAGTAGCTCGAGGTATGCACGATTCAATCCTTCGCGTGCCTTGGAGAGACGAAAGATTCTATCGCGGAGTTCGGAGTCCATGGTCACCTCTGGTTTCTACGGTAGCGCGCAGTACAGAACACGACCGACTATTGGTGAGTTGCCGTGCATGGTTACCGCATCGAAATCAAGCTGGCGTAGCAAGTGGTTCTCTGGGCACCATGCGGTTTCATCATGGGCGTGCGACTTGTCGTATCCGACATCTCGTATTTCTGGAGGATCACCTTCGACGGGCGCGCGCACCCTTCGTCTGCCGGAACGGTGCCGGCGGATTCCAGAACGGTCGCGTCGTCGCTTCATCGGTTCGCCTCGAAACGACGACGAAGCTCACCTATCTTTCTCATGGTGTCGCGTAGTTCTACTGCGGTCTTGACGATTCCAGACAGCTCCCGATCTGGCTGCAGTTTCTGCGCCTGATCCCACTTGATCGTGTTTCCCACGACCAGGGGGAGCACCATTATTCCGCGGTCTAACTCCTGATATTTAGAATAATGGTCACTCTTGTTCAGGAACAGCTTAAGGGCGTCCTGTACGTGCTCACACGACCGCGCATACTGACCGAGCTTCTTTTCGAGGCGTATCCCCTTCTGTCGCTCCTCGTCTATCTCCAGCAGCAGCATAGCCTTCTCTTGTCGATCCATCATTCCGCCACACCTCTACCATGTTGGCAAGGGATCGGCTCGCCCAAACTCCGACCCATACCTTTCGTCTGCCGTCGTCTCTGCGAGCTTCCGCACTGCGTCAAGAATAGTCTGGTTGCCATTTTGCACTAGACTGGTCATGCGCTCATCAAGTCGCTTCTCCAGCACCTCCAGCTCGTCACGTAGCTGCTGGAGCGACGGGCCCGGACTGACGCCGCCTCTGCTTATTCCCATGATGCAACCTCCAAGAGTGTGTAGATTTACGCCATCCTTAGAATATGGTCAATACCCATATCCCTTACCCCCCCTTACCCCCGCCAATAATAAGACCGAAATCGTAAGATGTGGGTGGCGGGACCGGGAATACGGGCCGGACGGCATCCTTCCATTTCTTACCCTATAGGCGACATCGTTGTCAACACTAGGGCAGGCCGAGGCAATTGCGCTGTAGCGGATTTCGGGGCCGTTTAGCGGTCGGGCATGTCCGACAGGACGCGAGCAGGACGTTGCCGGCCTCGCTGAGCGCCGGCCCGGTGACCAAGCTGGCCATAATGAGCGTGCTGAATCAGGTCCGCGAGGCGAAATCAGGCCGCATCCACCGCTCTAGTCACAGCTCAGGACAGACCGGTCTCGCTGAGGAGCCTATAGGATTGGTTTCTGGTGGTGACCGGCGACGGTCGCCCGATCAGGCGGGTCTGACCAGACTCCGCAGGGTCTCGGGTTGGCCGGCCCGGATGCGCCCCAGGGCCATCGCCCGCATGATCGTCAGCGCCATA